>JZRA01000047.1 GCA_001567485.1 Chloroflexi bacterium OLB13 | reverse complement strand
CGCGTCGGAACCCCTTACGCCGCAGGCCGCCGAGCGTTGAAACGCACGGCTAATACGTTCAAAGCCTGCTAAAGAGGCTGTTTGGACGGCGGGAATGGATTGACTCGGCGACGGAGTGAGCCACAAAAGACCCGATCAGACTTAGAGCATTCGAGCACACAAAGGGGCCTTATAGGGCCGCCCCGCCGGCTCGCCCATCACGCCCTACCCACTACCACACACGTCCTTCTCCCCTCTCCCTGAGGGAGAGGGGCCGGGGGTGAGGGCTTCTCGGAGTGCTGAGTGTCAAGTGATGAGTCGTGAGTGAAGAACAAAACGATTGAACCACAAAGAACACAAAGAACACAGAGGAGGCAGAGGGGATCCTCGAATACGGCCCGTCCGCCGCGTGGAACCCCTCACGCCGCAGGCCGCCGAGCGTTGAAACGCACGGCTAATACGTTCAAAGCCTGCTAAAGAGGCTGTTTGGACGGCGGGAATGGATTGACTCGGCGACGGAGTGAGCCACAAAAGACCCGATCAGACTTAGAGCATTCGAGCACACAAAGGGGCCTTATAGGGCCGCCCCGCCGGCTCGCCCACCACGCCCCCCCACTACCACGCACGTCCTTCTCCCCTCTCCCTGAGGGAGAGGGGCTGGGGGTGAGGGCTTCTCGAAGTGCTGAGTGTCAAGTGATGAGTGCTGAGGGAAGGGCAAACCGATTGAACCACAGAGGCCACAGAGGACACAGAGCAAACACGAGCACACAGAGCGACTTTCACACTCCTACGCACACGTCGTTCTCCCCTCTCCCCTTGTGGGAGAGGGGCTGGGGGTGAGGGTTCGGGGGCCGGGCGTATGGGTTATATTGGAGTCGGGGGGATAACGGAGATGAACCATGTCCGCTGTGCTTGAGGCGCGCGCGCTGCGCGTCGACTATCAGATCGACCGGCGCTGGCTGAACGCGCTGAACGACATTACGCTCCACATCCAGCCGGACGAGATCCACGGGTTGGTGGGAGAATCGGGAAGCGGCAAGACCACGCTGGGGTTGGCGCTGATGCGCTATCTTGTGCCCAATGCCCGCATCAGCGGCGGACAGATCCTGCTCGACGGTGAGGACTTGACGACCAAAACGCCGGAGCAGATGCGTGCGATCTGGGGCCGCAAGCTGAACCTCGTGCCGCAGAACCCGCTGGCGGCGCTCAACCCGTCGTACACTATCGGCGAGCAGATCAGCGAGATCACGCGCCTGCACGCGGGGCTGAGCAGCAGGGCGGCGTGGACGGCGGTGGTCGAGATGCTGCGCAAGGTCAAGATCGCCGATCCGGACGTCGTCGCGCGGCGCTACCCGCATCAGTTGTCTGGCGGCATGCGCCAGCGCGTGTCGATTGCGATGGCGCTCAGCACCCGGCCGCGCCTGCTGGTCTTGGATGAACCGACGACCGCCCTCGACGTCACCACGCAGGCGGTGATCCTCGACCTGTTTCGCGAGCTGATCCACGAGAACCGCGCCGCTGCGCTGTATGTCTCGCACGACTTGGCGACTGTCGCGCAGTTGTGTGAGCGCGTGACGGTGATGTACGCCGGCGAGGTGATGGAGACCGCGCCCGCGTCCGCGCTGTATGATCGCCCACTGCACCCGTACACCGCCGGCCTGCTGGCAAGCCTGCCGCGCCATTATGCCGATCAGAACGAGTCGCGCCTGCCAGTGATCCCCGGCGTTGCGGCAAGCCTCGCCGACCGGCACGCCGCCTGTGTGTTCGTGGATCGCTGTCCGGTGGCGCTGGCGGTCTGCCGTGCAGTCAAGCCGGCACTCGACTCCACGCCGGACGGCCGGATGGTGCGCTGTCACCGCTGGCAGGAGATCGCGCGCGACGAACTCGTGCTGACGCATCCGCCGGAACGCGACGTGCCAGCGCAGGACGAAGCGCGAGAGGGCGCAGTGCTGCAAATCGACCGGCTGACCAAGCATTTTCAGGAGGGCGGCGTCTTAGCGCGCCTGATGGGACAGATGCCTAAGCCGGTGCGCGCCGTGGATGCCGCATCGCTGCACGTCAACCCGCGGTCAACGCTGGGGCTGGTGGGCGAGTCTGGCAGTGGAAAAACCACGCTCGCGCGGTTGATCGTCGGCTTGGAGCCAGCGGATTCCGGCACGATCGAACTGCTCGGCGCCGACATCCCGTACGATGTCCGCCAGCGCACGCCGGAGATGCTCAGCCACCTGCGCCTCGTGATGCAGAACCCGCAGGAGGCGCTCAACCCGTATCAGTCGATCGGCTACGCGATCGGACGGTCGGTGCGGATGTTCGACCGCACGCTAACCGGTAGCCAAGTGAAGGCGCAGGTCGCTGAACTGCTCACCAGCGTGCGTCTGCCCGTCTCACACGCCGACCGCTTCCCGGCCGAACTCAGCGGGGGCGAGAAACAGCGTGTCGCCATCGCCCGCGCGTTTGCCGCCGAACCAACGCTGATCCTGCTAGACGAGCCGACCTCGTCGCTGGATGTCAGCGTGCAGGCCGTCGTGCTCAACCTGCTCAAAGACCTGCGCGCGCGCACCGGCACGAGCTATCTGCTGATCTCGCACGATCTCGATGTCGTGGCGTATTTGGCCGACTGGATTTGCGTGATGTACCTCGGCGAGATCGTCGAGCAGGGGCCGTCGGCGAGCGTCTATGCCGGGCCGTCGCACCCGTACACCGAGGCGCTCGTCTCGGCAGCGCCGGTGGCCGACCCGTCCGCGCCGCGCTCCGGTATCCGGCTTGAGGGCGATGTGCCGAGCGCGCGCGATATCCCGGCGGGCTGTCGCTTCCACACGCGCTGCCCGCGCTATCTCGGCGACATCTGCCGCACTGAAGCGCCCCCATACCGTGACGCCGGCGGCGGCCATTTCATCCGCTGCCACATCGAGGTTGACGAGCTGCGCCGCCTGCAAGCCGTCTCAACCCAGCAGGACGGGGACGCGTGATGTCGTGAGCGCAGCGCGGCCGGCGTTGGAACCTAACGGGCCTTCGATGATTCCGCCGGTTTCGACACGATCCGGAAGGCCGGATAGTCCGCCGCCACAGCCTCGAACGCCGACAGCGGCGCGTCTTTATCCACCGGAACGTGAGGCCGTGCGCCCATAGCCCGCTTCAGGTACGCCTTCAGGATCGGGGCGCGCTGCTCCACGGGGACTTCTTCGAGGACGACCGCCGTGCGCCGGCCGCTGCGGATGAACGCGTTCCCGTGCGCGGCCCGTACGTTCTGCACCCACTGCGCATCATCGCCTAGCATAGAGACCAGATAACGCTGTCCGTCGACGAGCGCCACGACGACGGGGAGCGAAATGATCCGGCCCGACTTTCTGCCCGTCACTTCAAGCGTGACGAGGAAGTTCGGCGCGATCCCCGACGAGTGGATGAACGCCCAGAAGTTGTTCTGCACGCGGGCGAGCCAATTCGGCCGCTGATCGCGGTACAGCCACTGCTTCCAACGGTAAAACCATCGCTGTGTGATACTGCCCTCTGTTTTCATGTCGGTTGAGGCCTCCGCGCGGCGTACCGTGAGTCAACGCAGCGCCCGCAGTTTATCCGGATTCACAATCGTGTACGTGGCCCTGATCTTACCGCCGGCCAGATCAAGCATGACAGCGCCGTACAGGCGGCCGTCAGGGAAATCCATCAGCACGGCGGGCTGTCCGTTGATGTCCCTGACGTGAATGCCCATGCCTTCCGGGGTTTTCTGGGCCAGCGCGATCCAGAACCGCGCCACACGTTCCGCGGAGTGGATGACGTTCAGCGCCACCCCCGGCACGCCGCCACCGTCCGAATACTCCATCGCGTCATCGGTCAGCAGCGCGATCAGGCCGTTGAGATCACCGTCCATGCACGCTTGCATGAACTGGTCGAGCACCTGCATGTGCTGTTCGCGTGTCACGGCGTAACGCGGACGGCGCTGCGCGACCGATTGGCGTGCACGGCGCAGCAGTTGACGACAGTTGACTTCGGTCTTATCGACGATGCGCGCAATCTCTCCATAGTCGAAGTCGAAGACATCGTGCAGCAGAAAGACTGCGCGTTCGACCGGAGTCAGGCTCTCAAGTACGGTCAGGAAGGCGATCGAGAGCGAGTCGGTCAGCTCGGCGTGTTCTACGGCGTCCGGCTCGGTGAAGATCGGCTCTGGCAGCCATTGGCCGGCATACCGTTCACGTTCGACCTGTGCGGTTCGCAAGCGATCAATGCTCAGACGCGTGACGATTGTCGAGAGGAACGCTTTCGGCGTTTGCACGGCGTCGGCCCGCTCCCACCGTAGATACGCCTCCTGAAGGATGTCCTCAGCGTCCATCGCGCTGCCCAGCATCCGGTAAGCAATCGAGAACAGCAGCGGCCGATAACGGTCGAAAAGGGTGAGTTGTGCCTGTGTCATGTCCACCCGTTGGGATAGGTTTGGGCAAGCCATTCCTGCCATGTCTGCCGACCAACACGGCGATCTGGACAGGTATTATGCCCCGCCCGATACCCCCGCGCGACCGCGCCCGGCATCCAGAGTGGGACGATCAGGCGGCGTCTGCGGCGTGCCTTTAGCCATGCCGGAGCCATCGCGCCCAGTGTCATCACCTCCGGCCCACCGATGTCCGGCAGCAGGCCCCCCGGCCGTCCACAGACCACCTGCGCGACAGACTGGGCCGCGTCGTGCGGGGCAATCGTTTGGAACTGGAAATCCATCGGCGTCAGAGAGACCCCCGGCAGCAGCGTCACAGCGCCAAGCAGCAGGTCGATCAGCGTGTGAAACTGCGTGATGCGCACAATCGAGTACGGCGTCGCGCCGTCCTTGATGACGTGTTCGGCGGCCAGTTTCGCCTTGTAGTACGGGAATGGCACCCGATCAATCCCCACAATCGAGATGTAGATGAAGTGCCTGACTCCGGCGGCCTGCGCTGCATCGAGCATCCGGCGTGTGCCCTCGACCTCGGTGTCATAAGCGTTTTTGCGCATCGCATTCGTCGCGGCATGGACGATCACGTCTGCGCCCTGCGCGGCCTGCATCACACCGTCACCGGTCAGCACATCCGCCTGCGCCCACTCGACCCCTTCCGGCAGTGTCGCCGGCGCGGGTTTGCGGCTCATCACACGGGCGCAGCATCCGCTGGTGAGCAGTTCCTTGACCACTTCTGTGCCTAACGTTCCGGCTCCTCCGGTTACCAATACGCGCGTCATCACTGCGCTCCTTTCTTCATCAGGCGCGGCTGGACAGCGATCAGGCCAACCAGCGTTCCGAGCGCTTCAATCACGAGCAGCGCTGCTGCTGTCCACTGAAACGTCCCCTGCCATACACCGGACGAAACGTGTGCGATGTTATCCGCGCCGGGCAGCATGAAGTGTTCGAGCAGCCCGAACACGAGCGCCCCGGCCATGCCGACAAGCAGCAGCCACGCGCCGAGTCGAACGTGCGGCGGACGCATCAGCCACACGCCGAGCAGCGGCGCGACGCCGATGACCAGCGCAACGTACACATATCCCCACAAATCGAGGGGAACCGGGATGAGCAGGTGAGTCATCGCGTGCAGAAAGCCGATTGCCGCGTGCAGAACGACAATTCCGGCGGCGGCACGCTGTATCGCGGGATGGAGGGACATCGAATACTCCTTCGCTTACCTCAGGGTGTTTCAAGATCTAAGAGATAAGACGGATAAGGCATCCGATCTGTGACAAGTACTGGGAAAACCAACGGCCGCGCGTCGAGTCCTTCGGTGAAGATCGACTCGCGCTCATTCCAACTGCGCAGTAATCGACAAGGTTGTTCGATATGGCAAGCATCCGTTTCAGACTGTTGTACGTCTTGAGATCTGCGTACTCCGAGATTAGTCATTGTCGTACCTTAAATCCGCTATTTTGTCGGATATACTTTACCGTTCGTCAGCGTCACTGCGCAGCGTAGAACGCGAGGGTGCCGATTACCGTCCAAACAGCCATCCTCCGTTAACGTGGATAACCTCACCTGTGATGTATGATGCGGATTCAGACGCTAGAAAACACACGACATGTGACACATCTTCGGGTTTTCCGGCACGCCTCATTGGAATATGCATCGTTTTGCTCTGAACCTGTTCAACAGTTAAAGGGCCGCCGAAAAAGTCCGTTTCGGCGATGAATCCCGGAGCGACGGTGTTGACCGTAATTCCCTGTGGGCTAAGTTCTCTGGCAAGTGCGCAGGTCAGGCCATGTAGTCCTGCTTTTGCCGTGCCGTAACCGATCACTCCGCCCCGGCTACCGCCCGTGTAGGCTGCAATGGAGCCGATATTGATGATACGACCGCCAGGACGCACCAGATACGGCGCAAGGCCGACGCTCATCAAGAAAGCTCCTTTCAGGTTTGAGCCGATCTCTTGTTCCCACACAATTTCTGCTTCAGGTAGAGGCATATCGGTAGTGATACCTTTAACCAAACCCGCGTTATTCACTAATACATTGACTCGGTCAAATCGTTGAATGATTGAACGGACAGCGGACTCGACCTGCTCACGCTGGCTTACATCGGTGACTTGGAACGAAACTCGGTCGCCGAGATTATCCATAGTCGTGCGCAGTTTCACTTCTGTGCGTCCTAGAATGACTACATGATCGCCGCGAGCAGCAAATGCCCCTGCAATCGCTTGCCCGATCCCACTACCACCCCCGGTGACGACGATGACGCGGTCAGCCTGCATCAGCGTTGTTCCTCTCTGCTGTTTATGATCGACTCTATTGGACAATCCTTGAGATGTCCAATATATTGTTTTATAGGTTCTGATATGGAGAACGTATCAATTATGGAACTGCGACACCTGCGCTACTTCGTCGCCGTGGCAGAAGCGATGAACTTTCGAAGGGCGGCAGAGGCTCTCAATATGACGCAGCCTCCTCTGAGTCAGCAGATTCAGCGGTTAGAAATCGAGCTTGGCTTGGAATTATTTCACCGGCAAGGACGCTCGATTACCTTAACGGTCGCAGGGGAAGTCTTTCTGACCGAGGCCTACCGCATTCTCGATCGGGTCGATGGCGGTGTTAAGCGCGTCCAGCAGGTCGCCAGAGGCGAAATCGGACATCTTCACATCGGATTTGTCGAGAGCGCCGCCTATCGGCTCCTTCCAGCGATCATTCGGGCGTTCCGCATCAAGTATCCTAAGGTTGAATTGACATTGAGCAGCATGACTTCGAACGAACAATTGAACGCGTTGATCGAAGCACGTATCGACGTTGGTTTTTGTCGGGTAGTAGATGATGAGGTTGACAAGGCTCTACACATAGAAGCCGTCCTCACCGAGACCTTTTGTGCGGTATTGCCACGTTGTCACCCACTAGCGCAGCAAGACACCCTACAACTTCACCAGTTGGCTGATGAGTCGTTTATTCTGTTTCCCCGACAGTTTGGAACAGCACTGTTCAGGCACATTATCAGAGCCTGTCAAGAGGCAGGATTTACGCCGAACATCACGCAAGAAGCCGTCCAGATGACAACCATCGTCGGCCTTGTCGCGGCCGGATTGGGTGTTTCACTACTGCCTGCTTCGGTTATGGCCCTGCCTCACGCCGAGGTAAGTTACATGAAGCTACCTGCAGCCGGTTCATCACAGCTCGCCATGGTTTGGCACGAAGACACGGTTGCCTCCGTTGTTCAACAGTTCATCCGAGTAGGCCGCGAAGCTGCACCGAACCAAGACTCATTTGATGAAACACTGTGCTAGGATATAGCTCTGAGCTAACAAGCCATAGTCGTCATCGATGCGCGAAGAACCCGCCAGATGATAACACCAACGATCACATGTGATACTAGCACCCCGGCGCAGGCCGGAGGAATGTGGCGCGCGATTGCGCCTGCTGTCTCCCTCCCCGCCCTTACGGAAGTTGATCTTGGCTTTCGAGGAAGCGGATCAGGTCGAGCAGATCTTGATAACCGAGCGCCAGCGTGTAAATGGCCGGCATGAGGTTTTCGCCGTAGGGCGGCACGACATACACGTTGGGGTGCAGAATCGCCTCGGCGGCGTAATGCGCGAAGTCTTGCTCGGCGTATTCGGGCAGCAGGCGGCGTTCCTCGTCCCAGCGTGTCCATGTGCCTTCGGTGATCGGCGCGACATCGCCCGTCGCGTGACAGCCCGAACAGCCGAGCGTCGCGTTCTGTGTGCTGCGTTCCTGTCCAAGATACAAGAGCTGACCGCGCAGAGGATCGCCGGTGAGCGTGTCCATCACCTCGATCACGCGCTCGATGGACGTATCCTCGTCGATCGGCATTTGGCCGATATTTTCGGGGATGTACCCGCACGTCAGCGCGCGCGCCTTGAACTCCTCGCCGATAAGATACAGCTGCCCCAGCGCGGCGTTGATCGCTTCGGGGTCGGTGCTTTCAGCGAGCGCGGCCTGCGCATCAGCGACGCGTTCCGTTGTGTAGGCATGGAGGTCAGCAGGATCACACGAGACCGCCGCAGCGGGTGTTTCGGTCGCTGCCGGCTCCTGCGCGAGCACAAGGCCGGCGATCAACAGCAGCAGGCCGGCGAAAACGATCAGTGTGCGGTACACCTTGTTGTCCTTTCCCATTGGCCGCGAACCCGGCACAACCCGACAAAAAGCCCCCACAACATCGCGTCATGGGGGCTGGTCTCGCATCATTTGCAGTGGCGCACCGTAAACGTCAACGTCTGGGTGCGATCCGCTCTAGCCGACCTCTGCCGGCCGTTACGGCGCGACGTAGTTCGGATCCGTGGACTTGATGTACTCGATGATGTCCGCGAGATCCTGAATGCCAAGCTGCTGCGGATAGATGGTCAGCATCTGCCCGGCCTGATACCCGGACACGACGTAGTCGCTGGGCAGCAGAATGCTGTCGACCACGTACTTCTCTGGCGTAAAGCTGCCAGCGCCGGATCGGTCAGCCGTTCGTTGACGATGCGCGGCCACATCCCGTCGTAGTTCGGGCCGAGTACGCCGTTGTAGTGGCAGCCCGAGCAGCTGAGCCGCTGAGCGAGCTGGGTTTGCTCTTTGCCCTCGTACAGCTGCTGACCATGCGCCGGATCGCCGACGACCGTCTCCAACTGCGCGAGCACGGCATCGACGTCGGTGCCGACCGCTTCGGCAGTGACCTCGCCGCTGTCACCGCCGCCGACGCCCGGAACGATCGCGAACTGCTTGACAGCGAGAAGATCGTCTAGCGTCCAGTCGCTGCCTTTATCCCAGTTCATGATGTAGTTCACGATGTCGTTGATCTGGTCGTCGCGCAGTGGCCCGCCGCTGCGTTGGCTCCATGACACCATCGGCGCGGGCCAATAGCTGATACTGGTCGCCGGCCGTGGATCAGGGTGGTCTGGATGAAGCTTTCACGGGTGCCGCCCCAACCGAGCTGGTCGAGGCGCGAGGGCACGTCGGGGTCGTAGCCCAGATCGATAGCCGCCGACATGGCGCTGATCTGCTGCTCCCGTTCGGACTGAAGCTCCTCGATGCGGGCCTGACGCTCTGGATTGGCGATCTCGGCGTCGATCTCGGCGATGCGGGTCTCGATTGCTTCGCGGCGGCGTTCGGTCACGCCCTCGCCAGCCAGCTCGTCCTGAAGCGTGAGCTTCTCGGCTTCCAGCGTCTCGACCTCGCGGTTGAGCGTGTCGATCTCGTCATCCCACTGGGCGAGGTAGTCGAACCCGAACAGATGCGGGCTGTTGAGGGCTGGCGCGCGAAGCTGTGCGCCCCGGCCGTCGGTGCCGTGGCAGGTCGAGCAGTTGGCCGCGAACAATTCGGCGCCGCGCTCGATCGACCGGGCGCTGTACTGGCGGGTGAACGAGGCCATACGCGCGTTCTCGTTGATCGCAACCCATCCGACCAAGACCATGATGCCGACAAAGGCGATGGTCCCGACCAGAATGCGGTTCTCGATGCGCTCAATGAGCATTCGTCCGAATAGATGCATTAGCGAGTCCCTTTAGTGCTCAATCGATGCCCCTCGACCCATTCCCCCGGCATCGCTGCTGTGCGAAGCCGGGGGCTTATTGTTGGTGTATCCCCTCGCCCTGCGGGACGGGGCAGCGCGCTGCTCAGGGAGAGGGGCGGTTCCACGTTAGTTCTGGAAGTAGGCGCTGTTCTCGTGGATGAAGATGTGATCGGAACTCCAGCGATACACTGGCGTGCCGTCATCCTTCAACACCGGGATCGGGTTGCCCTGATCGTCAACGATAACACCGCCGGTCTCGTTCAGCTCGACCTCTTCCCACTGGATCAGCACGTCGAGGCGCTTCAAGCCCGCCTGATTGTCGGTCACGATCACCATGCCATGTGCGTTGTAGAGTTCCATACTCTCGATTTCGAGCAGATGATGGAACTCCTCGATGGCTGCGTTGAGGGTCGGTGACGAGTCCGGAATGACCACGAACGGGATCCGTTCATAGCTCTGGGCGTTGTTCAGATGCGCGAGGTTAAGCTGGGCGATCAGATCCGTGCGGATGCTGGTCTCGTCGATCAGCGTGTTGAACTCGGCCACGTCCATGTCCGGCGAGTCGCTTTCGAACTGCGCGGTGGTATACGCTCCCGGCGCAAGCTCGGCGTATGGCACCGGCAGCAGCTTGCCCATGTGATTGTGAGCAGGCTCCATCGTCATCTCGTGGATGACGCGCGCGTCGGCCGAGGTCGCCACGCCGTATTCCGGCAGGCCCATGTAGCTCAGGATCACCGTGAACGACGTTAGCACGAAGCCCACGCTGAGCGCGAAGCGGCGGTCGGCGTAGCGGCGGCTCTTGGTCGTGTCGAGGTACGGCATGACCATCAGGAAGACGAGGTAAACGCCGGGGAAGATCACGCCCCAGAACACCTTGTCGCCGAGTTTCAGCGCGCCTTGAATCCACAGGAAGTACCACGGCGCGGTTGTGCCGATCGGTGTGATCTGCGGGTCGGCGTGGTTCTCAAGCGGCGCGTGATAGAACCACACGCACAGGATGACCAGCACCAGCGTCGTGACAGCGATCCACATGATCTCGCTGGTCAGCACGTCAGGGATGAAGTACACGCGCTTGTCCAACGGCACGCGCTTGGCGGTGTCCTCGCCGATGTTCTCGGACTTCGGCGGCAGGCTGTGGCCGTGTACGATCACCTTGTAGTAGTGAACGCCGGTGAAGATGAACAGCACCGCCGGAACCAGCAGCACATGCAGCAGGTAGAAGCGAAGCAGACCGTTGGCGCCCATTTCAGGGCCGCCGCGCAGCAGCAGGTTCAGGTTATCGCCGACGATCTTGGGCGGGGTCGCCTCGACCATCGACGCGCCGATGGTGACCGCCCACAAGCTCAACTGATCCCACGGCAGCAGGTAGCCGGAGAAGCTGAGGAACAGCGTGACGAACAGCAGCACGACGCCGGTAAACCACGTGAACTGTCTCGGCTTCTTATAACTGCCCGTCAAGAATGTTCGGAGCATGTGCAGCGTGACGATCAGCACCATCGCTTCCGCGCCGAGGCGGTGCAGGTCGCGCATGAGCTGGCCGAGCGGCACGTTACCGAGGATGTTGAGCATGTTGCCGTAGGCGATCTCCGGCGACGGCGTATACCACACCATCAGGATCAGACCGGTGATCGTCTCGAAAGCGACGAGATACGTCGAAAGCCAGCCCAACCGGAAGGTCGGGTAGAGGCCGGTCATATCACGATGGAAGAACGAGGGCCGCATGTGCAGCCAAAAGCCGTCGGCATGGGGCTGCAGGCGCGGGTTCGGGCGGCGTGTCGGGGTTTCACCGCGCAGCGCTTCACGGACATCCTGAATGTTCATGCCCGACGTAACGCGCTCGACGATGTTGTCGACGCCCTCGAAGATCGCCTTTTTCAAGCCCTTCTCTTTGATGTCATCTAGGAAGGACGGAAACGGAAGAACTGACATTAAAGCGCTCCTCGACTCTCTACTTACGCACTACCGGTAAACCGGGCTTCCGCACCATGCGCAGGGCCGGTGACACGGGCGCCGGTATCGACGACGATTTGCGCGATGTCGTCAAGCGTGATGTCCGAGATGTCGATCGGCCAGCCATCGACGCCGTTGCTGCGAGTCTCCCCGTTATGGAGAACGACCGTCAGCGGGAAGCGATCTAGGCCGCGCGGGGCCGGGCCGGTGATCCAGCGGCCGTCGAGGTGATACTGCGAGCCGTGACACGGGCAGGCGAAACGCGTATTGACCGGCTCCCACTTCGGCAGGCAGCCCAAATGCGTGCAGACCTGATAGAGCACCACGAGGCCGCCGTCGGCCATGTGCGCGATGTGAAACCGGCCCGCCGGCACGGTGATCGGCGCTTCGCCTGCGGCTGGCACGACATCCGACGGCGTATAGCGGAAGGTGCCGCCGAATTCTCCCTCACGGAAACGAGGGAGAGCGTACCAGATCGTGGCCGCCCCGACCTCTCCAAGCAGCAGCACAATGCTGGCGCCCCAAATGTAGTACAGAAACTCGCGGCGGCTAACTGCACTAACTTCGACGGCTTGCGCTTTGGTAGGTGCGGTTGATGCCGCGCCTTGCGCCGGTGTTGCTGTCGCCATACGCTGGATATCCTTCACTCATTGCCCAAGGCCGCAGATGGGAAAATGGATCGCCAATCCCTCGGCTGCCTCCGCTCGACCTGACTGTGTGGATTTTATCACAAGCGCGAGAGGCATGTCAAAACTCAGACTCCGTCTCAACAGAGTTCCTGTGTCGCGCTATAATGCGCCTAGATCATGACTCGCAGAAACGAAATTCGCAACGATCCCGTACATTAGAGTGATGCCACATCCCGCAAACATCCCCGCCGCCACCTATGTCGATCATCCACGCAAGCTCGACGCGATGGTAGATGCGCTGCAGCACGAATCACTGCTCGCAATCGACACGGAGTCCAACAGCCTGCATGCCTATCACGAGCGGGTGTGTCTGATTCAGATTTCGAGCCGCAGCGCCGATTACATCGTCGATCCGCTGGCGCTGCCGAAACTGAACGCGCTCGGCACGCTGTTTGCCGACCCACGCATTGAGAAGGTGTTTCACGCCTCGGAATACGACCTGATGTGCCTCAAGCGCGATTATCAGTTCACGTTTTCAAGCCTGTTCGACACGATGATCGCGGCGCGGATTTGCGGCTTGCGACAGGTCGGGCTGAATCATCTTGTGCACGACTATCTGGGTATTGACCTTGACAAGAGCCATCAGCGCGACAACTGGGGCAGGCGTCCGCTGCCGCACTCCAGCTTGCGCTATGCTCAGTTCGATACGCACTACCTGCCCGAATTGCACGATCAACTGCTGGCCGAGTTGGAAGCGCGCGGGCATTTAGAGGAAGCGCGCGAGACGTTTGACGACATGGGCCGCATGACCCCGCCGCACGAGGGCCGCAGTTTCGATCCCGACGGCTACTGGCGGATCGGCTATCCGGCCCGCCTGACCCCGCGCCAGATGGCCGTGCTGCGTGAGCTGTACCTAGCCCGCGAGGCGCTTGCCGAACGCGCCAACATCCCCCCCATGAACGTTGTGCAGAACCGCACGCTGGTGGAATTGGCGCGGGAACAGCCCACGAACCGCGACGCGCTGCGCGGTATCTTCGGCCTATCGAACCACGGCGTTCGGCGCTGGGGCGACGCGCTGCTGGCGGCCATCGCGCGCGGCAAACATGCCGAGACGCCGAGCGCTCCAGCCATCACCCAAACTCCGCCGGATATCGCCGACCGCTATACCGCGCTGCACGCGTGGCGCAAGAAACGCGCCGAAGAACGCGGCGTCGAATCGGACGTGATCGTCACCAAGCAGACGTTATGGTCGCTGGCCTACAGGACACCGGCGACCCTCGAAGACCTCGACGACATCGAAGGACTCGGGCCGTGGCGCACGCGCACCTATGGCCCCGAAATCCTGTCCGTCATCGCCAAACACGAGAACGGAGCGAAGTCATGAGCCGCAGTCCCTTCGCTGACGAGTGGCGCGCCTGCCTGCGCGAGCACTACAAACAGACCGTGCGTGAAAACGATCACGCGACCCTAACGACCCTGACCGGCGTGCTGACCAACGTGGGCTTTCGCGAGGACGAACTGCGCGCCTTGACCCTCGAAGCGACGATGCGCGCTGAGGACGTCGCTGACGACTTCGTGCCGAACCTCGACATCCTGACGCCGCAGATGGAGAACCGGCACCCGGCCGAATGTCAGTGTCCGTCGTGCGTGGGCGAGAACCTCGTGCCACACGACGCCGACGGCCAACCCCTCACCGGCGATGCGCTGCAAGCGGCTGAGGAGGAGGCGCGTTGGGCGGCGGAACGCTCGCGCATGCTGGTCGCCACGCCGACCATCGCCGACGAACTGGACAGCGCCGCGCCCGACGAGACGCCCGACGAGGACTATCCGCGCCAAGACCCTGATGGGTTCACACAGCTCAATCTTTTCTAAATGTAAGAAGTTGAAGGTGCTGAGTGCTGAGTGACTACCAGCCTTCACCGCTCGTGGAACCCTCTGAAGCAGAGGATTGAGTCTGTTAACTTTCGATAACCTACTTCAAAGTAGGTTATCGAAAGTCGGTGGGTAAGACCGTCCGAATCGTGACACCATGACCTATCCCCGATTCAACGGACAGTTAGGATGTCAGGGGCAAGCGAGCTGCTCGAACCCTGCCGGCGTCTCTGCTTACACCGGATGATGATGCCGCTGCAAACTGCGCACCTTCAGCGGCTTGCTCTTGAGCGCCTTCATGCCTTGCACGCTGGCCGCCGCCGCGCTCATCGTCGTGATGATCGGGATGTTGAGCGACACCGCCGCCGCGCGGATCACCGCGCCTTCTTCGTGCGCCTGACCGCCTAACGGCGTGTTGATGAGCAGGTCGATTCGGCCGGCGGTCATCATATCGACCACATGCGGCGAACCGTCCGAAATCTTGTTCACGCGCTCCACCGGTAGGCCGACGTGCTTGAGATAATTCGCCGTGCCTTCCGTCGCCATCAGCTTGAAGCCGAGCAGATGCAGGTCGCGCGCGATCTTAGCGCCGGCGCCCTTGTCATAGTCGTTGACCGAGATCATCACCGTGCCAGACTGCGGCAGGGAGACATTGGTCGACATCTGCGCTTTGACGAACGCGTGGCCGAAGTTGCTGGCGTGCCCCATGACCTCGCCGGTCGAGCGCATCTCCGGCCCCAAGCGCGCATCGACGCCGGGGAACTTCTGGAACGGCAGCACGGCCTCTTTGACGAAGAACCCGTCGACGTGCGGCTCCTCGGTGAAGCCGATCTCCTCCAGCGTCTTGCCGGCGGCGATCATCGCGGCATAGCGGGCCAGCGGCCGGCCGGTCGCTTTGCTGACGAACGGCACGGTGCGGCTGGCGCGCGGGTTGACCTCCAGCACGTACACCACGTCGTCCTTCACGGCGAACTGGATGTTGAAGCATCCGCGCACGCCCAGCGCCAAGCCGATCCGGCGCGTGTCGTCGCGGATGATCTCGAGGTGATACTGGCTGATCTTATACGGCGGCAGCACACACGCGCTGTCACCGCTGTGGACGCCGGCCTCCTCGATGTGCTGCATGATGCCGCCGATGGTGACGTTCTGCCCATCGCACAGCGCATCGACGTCGACCTCGAAAGCGTCGTCGAGGAACTGGTCGATCAGCACCGGATGCTCGCCCCAGGTGATGTGCCGTTCGAGCCAGTCCACGAGCGAGACGTCGTCGAACACGATGCCCATGCCGCGCCCACCCAGCACGTAGCTTGGCCGCACCAGCACCGGATAGCCGATCTGGTTGGCGGCGGCTAACGCCTCCTCGATGCTGCTGGCGGTTGCGCCCAACGGCTGAGTGATGTCGAGATCGGCCATCAGCTTGTTGAACCGCTTGCGGTCTTCGGCAAGGTCAATCGTATCGACCGACGTGCCCCAGATCGGCGCGCCAGCATCGGCCAGCTTGCCCGCGATGTTGAGCGGCGTTTGGCCGCCGAACTGCACCAGCACGCCGTCGGGCTTCTCACGGTCGATGATGTTCAGCACGTCCTCGGCGGTCAGCGGCTCGAAGTACAGCCGGTCAGCGGTGTCGTAGTCGGTGCTGACCGTCTCCGGGTTGCAGTTGACCATGATGGTCTCGAAGCCCATCTCGGAGAGCGCGAAACACGCATGCACGCAGCAGTAATCAAATTCGATGCCCTGCCCGATGCGATTCGGCCCGCCGCCCAATACGACGACTTTGCGCCGGTCAGTTGGAAACGCCTCGTCGTCCGCTTCATAGGTCGAATACAGGTAAGGCGTGTGCGCCTCGAACTCGGCCGCGCACGTATCGACACGATAGAAATTCGCCGCGACGCCCAACGCCTTGCGCCGGTCACGCACGCCGCGTTCGGTCGCGCCGACGATCTGCGCGATGTACGAGTCGGCGAAGCCCATCGTTTTGAGCTGGCGGAAGTCGTCGGCGGTCAGGCTGTCGAGCGTCGCTCCACGCGCCTTGAGCGATTGGTGCAGGCCGATGCTGTCGACCATTTGACGCACGAACCACGGGTCGAACTGAGTCTGCGCGATCACTTCATCGGACGACGCGCCGTCCATCAGCGCAGCGGCGACTTGAAACAAGCGGCGCGCGGTCGGAACGTGTAGGGCGGTGGACGGCACATGGTCGAGCTTGCTGCCGAACCCGTCGATCTTGATGTCGAGCGCGCGCACGGCCTTCTGCAGCGCTTCGGGGAAGGTGCGGCCAATCGCCATCACTTCGCCGACGGCCTTCATCTGCGGGCCGAGCACCGTGTCCGCTCCCTCGAACTTTTCGAAGTCCCAGCGCGGAATCTTGACGATCACGTAATCCAGCGACGGCTCGAAGCTGGCGGGCGTCACACGCGTGATGTCGTTGGAGATTTCGTCGAGCGTGTAGCCGACCGCCACCAGCGCGGCGATCTTGGCGATGGGGAATCCGGTGGCCTTGCTCGCCAGCGCCGACGAGCGCGACACGCGCGGGTTCATCTCGATCACGTACACGTCGCCGTCATCCGGGCCGATGGCGAACTGGACGTTCGCGCCGCCGGTCGCCAGCCCCACCTTGTCGAAGATCATACGGGCCATGTCGCGCAGGCGCTGGACTTCTTTGTCGGTCAAGGTCTGCGCCGGGGCCACGGTGATCGAATCGCCGGTGTGGACGCCCATCGGATCGAGGTTCTCAATCGTGCAGACGATCACGAAGTTGCCTATCGCGTCGCGCATGACCTCCAGCTCGTACTCCTTCCAGCCGATCAAGCTGTAGTCGATCAGCACGGAGTGGACGGGGCTGGCCTGCAAGCCGCGCTCGGCGATCTGCCGCAGTTCGTCGGGCGTATAGGCCACGCCGCCGCCCGACCCGCCGAGCGTGAAGCTGGGCCGCACCAGCACCGGATAGCCGATGGTGGCGGCCGCGCGCAGGGCATCCGGCACCGACTTAACGACCTCCGAGGCCGGCGACTTGAGGCCGATCTCGGTCATGGCGTCTTTGAACAACTGGCGGTCTTCGGCCAGCTGGATGCTGGTCATCGACGCGCCGATCAGCTCGACGTTGTGACGCTCCAGCACGCCGCGCTCAGACAGCGCCAGCGCGAGGTTGAGCGCGGTCTGGCCGCCGACCGTCGGCAGCAGGGCGTCGGGCTTTTCGACGGCGATGATCTGTTCGCAGATTTCGGGCGTCAGCGGTTCGATGTAGGTGGCGTCGGCGAACTCCGGGTCGGTCATGATCGTTGCCGGGTTGCTGTTGACGAGGATGATACGGTAGCCCTGCGCGCGCAGCGCCTTGCAGGCCTGCACGCCGCTGTAGTCGAATTCACAGCCCTGCCCGATGACGATGGGGCCGGAGCCGATGATCATGATGCTCTGGATGTCGGTGCGTTTTGGCATGTGCGGGTCGATGTCCCTCGTGATGGTCGTGTGCGATTCTCGCACAGACTCGGGCGAGGGTCAAACCCTGTCAATCCATGCTGTTGATGTGGTGTAAGGCCGCGGTGGTGGGGAAGATTGAACCACAAACGACGCAGAGCACACGGAATGGATCGCCCCTACGACTCCTTTCCTTTGTGTCCTCCGTGTCCTCTGTGGTTCAATCGGTTTACCCTTCTCTCGGCACGCAGCACGTCCGACTCACCGCTATCCCTGAACAGCGGTAGATCGTCGAGCGCGTTGACCGCCCCAATGGTCGCGCTGTGCAGCGGGAAGCTACCCGTCGCGCGGTATCAGCTTGATCGTCGTGGCGCGCACATCGGGAACCAACATCGACGGCGTGATAGACGGATAATGCCGGTACTTGAGGCTGTGCGCGGCGTCGATCCGGTCGTTGAGATCACTGTCCGCAGCGTCCACGAACTAATGTCCGCTTCTGCATGAGGGGTTCTCCTTTGCGCAATAGGTCACGATGGCTTCACTGCGGGCCTGCGCTGCCGTTCGTGATAGAGGATATACAAGCCGCTGCCAACCGTCAGCAGCGCGCCAATCCACGTCGCCAGCACCGGAATCTCCTGCCAAAACAGCAGTCCCCACATCACGTTGATCGGCAGCGACACATACTCGAACGGGGCCACCACCGAGGCCGGCGCTGCGCTGTAAGCACGCGCCACGAAGTACATGCCACCCGCCCACGCAAACCCCAACCCGAACATGACCAGCGCGTCGATCAGGGTGGGCGTTTTCCATGCGCGCAGCAGAAACGCGATGCTGGGGTGGGTATCGGGCGTCTCGGCGATCAGCAGTGACAGCGGCGCTAAGACGACCGCCGCGATCAGATACACCAGTGAGCTGTAGTACGTCTGAGTCGCGCTGCTGTCGGTGTGCTGCAGCTTGCGTGTGAGTATGACCGACAGGGCGTAAAACAACACGGAGATCAACGCAAACACCGACCCGAGGTTGAAGGTCGCCGTGCCGGGCCGCACCATGAAAAGGACGCCGGCGAACCCGACGATCAGCGCCACCCAACGGTACACCTTGACCTTCTCGCCCAAGACGACGACCGAGAGGATCGTAATCATCATCGGGCCGGAGAACCGGATCGCGTCGGCCTCCGCCAGCGGAAGCGCCGCGAACGCCATAAAGGCGGTCGTATACGAGAGAAACAGGAAGACACCGCGCAGATATTCGAGCACATGACGCTGTGTCGTGGGCAGTCCGCGGCCGCCTTCCAGCCGAAAGAGCAGCAGGGTAAGCGGCATGGCGACGATACTTCTCAGCAGCACCATCTCGATAATCGAGTAGTCGCCGCCGATCCACTTCACCACCACCCCTTGCAGCGAGAGGATGAACATCGCCGTGGCGAGATAGAGGATTCCCTGTACGTTCGCGCTCAATGACTTCATGTGCGGCTGTTTCCGGCCTTTCCTACCGTTTTTGTAACGCGTCCGCTGGCGGTCTTGGCTGAAAAGCACGAGGGTCGCGTTTCACACTGCGCTGCAACCCCCACTCGCGTTTTCTACAGGTCGGCGGTCTGGAGGATGGCCTGTGTGCCGCTACCCCTGATACTGCGCATCGCTGACGTGTTCCATCCAATGCACGGCTTGGCCCTCGACGCTCTCTTGAATAGCGATGTGTGTTACGGCGGTCGTAGGGGCCGCGCCGTGCCAGTGTTTCTCGCCGGCCGGGATCCACACCACATCGCCGGGATGGATCTCCTCGATCGGCCCACCCCAGCGCTGCACGCGCCCGCATCCCGCCGTCACCACCAGCGACTGGCCGAGCGGGTGGCTGTGCCATGCCGTGCGCGCGCCGGGTTCAAACGTGACATACGCCGCGCTGGTTCGTGCCGGCTCATGCACGTGGAACAGCGGATCGATGCGCACGGTTCCGGTAAACCAGTCCGCGGAGCCTTTGGCCGAGGGCTGCGTGCCGCTGCGCTGAATATCCATCTTGTACTGTCCTTTGCCTGTGTTCGATTCAACTGGAGTGTCACAGCGCTCAGTGGTTTCCGGTTGAGGCCGATCCTAAGTTATCCCCGCGTGATGCCGGACACACACGCGTGATGTCTATGCTCAAGTATAGGCGCTGAGCTTCAATTAGGCACAAACAGACGGGACGGATAGACCATGCGGTTTACGCCGGACGTGCGGCGCAGTGGGTCATCCACACGCGGGGAACGCCGGTTGCATCACACCATCGCACAGCAGTGGTTCTATCCCGGCCCCGCCACTTTGGGCTATCCTGAGGATTGAACGATCCGCCGCTGGATACGATCCTCGCGCCCTGCTGCACGACCTGCGTGATCCGCTGTCGGTGATCCTCTCGTCGATTGATCTGCTAGAATCGCACAATCAGCGGATTCTGGACAACGTTTTGGCCGAGCACGCCGACCGGATTGGCGGCAGCGTGGCGCGCTGTGCAGCGGGCGGTTGACGTCCTGATCGCGATTCTGGGTGGATAATCCAGCCCTGCCCAATGGGTAGGCCGGTTGGTATGCTTGCCACCTAAACGCCTGTATCATGCAGGAACACGCTTATCTTCCGACCTTATAGGCAGGGCCACATGATCCATTTTGGAACAGACGGCTGGCGTGCCGTCATCGCCGACACCTTCACCTTCGAGAACGTGCGCCACGTCACGCAGGCGCTGGCCGACACGTTGTTAGCCGACGCAGCAGGCGACACCGCGCCCTCAGTTGTCATCGGCTATGACACGCGCTTCTTGAGTGACCGCTTCGCCAATGAAGCGGCATGCGTGCTGGCGGCCAACGGGCTGCCGGTCTTGCTGACCCGTTCCGACACGCCGACCCCGTCGGTGAGCTACAACGTCGTCGCGAAGGGCGCGGCGGCCGGCGTCGTCATCACCGCCAGCCACAACCCGCCCCGTTACAACGGTTACAAGGTCAAGTCGAGCTACGGCGGCAGCGCCACCAACGACGCATGCAAACGCATCGAGGCGCGGCTGCAAGCGAACCTCGCGGCAGGCGTCACGCCGAACACTGTGGATTACGACGCAGCGGTCGAAAGCGGCGCCATCACGCGCTTTGACCCGAACTGGACGTACTTTGAGCATCTCGGCACGCTGGTGGACATCGACCTCATCAGCGGGGCCGAGCTGCATATCGTGTCCGACGCGATGTGGGGCGCGGGGCGGGGCGCGTTCAGCGGCTTTCTGCGCCGGTCGCGCTGCTCGATCACGGATATCCGTTCCGACCTCAATCCGGGCTTCGGCGGCATTCACCCTGAGCCGATCCTCAAGAACCTGACAGCGCTGGTGGCGGCGGTCAAGAACCGGCAGGCCGATGTCGGCCTTGCGACCGACGGAGATGCCGACCGGATCGGGGCCGTAGACGCGCTGGGCAACTTCATCGACCCACACCACATTTTCGCGCTGACCCTGCGCCATCTGGTCGAAAAGCGCGGCCTGCGCGGCGATGTCGTCAAGACCATCAGCACCACTACCATGATCGACCGCCTGTGCGAACAGCACGGCCTGACCTTGCACGAAACGCCGGTCGGGTTCAACCACATCGCCGACTTGATGACCCGCAACGACGTGTTGATCGGCGGCGAGGAAAGCGGCGGGATCAGCGTGCGCGGACATATCCCCGAAGGCGATGGCGTGCTGATGGGCCTGCTGCTGCTGGAGGTGATGGCGGCGGCCCGCGCGCCTTTGCACGAGATCGTCGAAGACTTGCAGAAGAAGACTGGCCCCGCGCTGTACGGGCGCATCGATACGCGTTTGACGCATACCCTGCCCAAAGCCGAAATACGCGAACGACTCGTCCAGTCCGCCCCGACGGCGCTGGCTGGCGAGACGGTCGTCAAGATCGACACGCTCGACGGCGTCAAGTTCAAGCTGGCCGACGGCGGCTGGCTGCTCTTACGTCCCAGCGGGACAGAGCCTGTGCTGCGCTGTTACGCCGAAGCGCCGACCACTGAGGCGGTGAAGGCTCTGCTTGTCGCCGGGATCGACTTAGGGACGAGTATCGTCTTGGGCGAGTAGAGAGGCAGCCGGCTGGTGATCCGTCGTTTTGCAGTCGTCGCAGTCCTTGCGGCGTATCTGCTGCTTGGATTATCCCAAGTTTTATCCCAAGATCAGCTCACGCTCACGGTAAGCGAGCCGGAGTTTTCGCGGCGGGCCAGCCCGTTCGGATTCGAGGAATGGGTCGCGCAAGGGATCCTCATCAACGAGGGCGACACCGCGGCCGTCGACATCAACCTCAGCGGCGAGGTGCGCGACGCCGACGGCGAAGCGATCGGGTTTGCGTTCGGCGTGCTGGTCGATGCGTGCGGATTAGGCGCGCCGCCCGACCGTCCGCTGGAACCCGGCGATTCGTCGCGCTATCTGCTGACGATTGAACTGGACGACGAGGAGTTCGTGCCGGCGGCGCTTGACATCGACGTGACCGCCACCAGCATCCCCGCTGCGCCGGTCAACCCGTTCCTGACCTACGCCGACATCACGACCGTCTATCAAGGTGACGTGGCCCGTGTGGAATGGACGCGGCGCGGCGAACTGCGCTTCGCCACCGGCTGCGAGAGCGATCTCTACACGACGTGGCAGTGGTACACGGTCGATACCGAGACCGGCGAGGCGTCCGCCATCGATCTGCCGTATCCCGATGTCTACACGCCGGAGATCCTCGACCGCCTCGCGCTGGAGACGCCGCAGGAAATCCGTAACGCACGCATTGCCTTTCACCCGGACTCGCGCCGGTTCGTCTTTCAAGATCGCATCAACACCGCGCTGACCGCCGAGCCGGACGGGACGTTCCAGCGCCTTTTATGGGACGCGCTTTCGCGTTACAGCCTCGCCGGGTACCTCTGGCTGCCGGAGGAGCGCTATCTGGCTTACTATTTCGGCGCGTTCGGCGATCCGGTCATCTACTACACGGGCAGCATCGCCGGGCAGAAGATCAGCGTGGCGCCGCCTGAGGTCATCCCGTCGCTGATCGTGCCGGGGTCGACTCCAGACGGCGGGCGGGTGGTGATCGCGCGTGAGGTCGACGGCGTGGTCGGCTACGATCTGGCATCGACCACCGGCGGCGCGGTGATCCGCTTATTTGAAGGCAGCGCACCGGGCAACAACTACCCGGCGCCGGTCTACGCGCCTGCACCCGACGGCGGCGTGGACATCTTCGTCATCCGCGACATCGACGGCCAAGCGCGCTTGCAGTGCTATGATCTGCGGGCTGAGACACTCAACAGCCTGACAGTTCTTCCGCTTCGCCTCGCGCCGGATGAATCGGGCTGGTCGGCCATCTCGCCCGACGGTCGTTTGCTGGCGCTGGCCGCCGAGGGGCGTCATGGCGGCTTGTGGCTGATTGACCTGACGCAGTACGCGGCGTGCACACGATGAGGTCGCAAGGATGAAATTTCACGAACTCCGCGGCGTGATCCTCGATATGGACGGCGTGCTGTGGCGCGGCGATGTCGCACTGCCCGGCTTTGCCGACATCTTCGCATGGCTTGCCGAAAAACAGATGCCGTACTTACTGGCGACCAACAACAGCGGCAAGACTGCCGTCCAGTATCAAGAAAAGCTGGCGGCGTTGGGCGTGCCGGACGTGCCGGCTGATCGCATCTTGTCGTCGGCCATCGCGACGGCGCAGTGGCTCGGCAAGCGCTATCCCGCCGGCACGACCGTCTACGTCATCGGCATGACCGGCATCCGCGAGGCGCTCGACGACTCTGGCTTCGACGTCGTGGGCGAGGGACAGCCCGCCGAGCTGGTCGTGGTGGGCATCGACCGTGACCTGACATACGCCAAAGCCCGCCACGCTGTGCGCCTGATCCACGGCGGCGCGGCGTTCTTCGGCACCAACGCCGACAAGACATTCCCCGATGCGGACGGCATTGGCCCCGGCGCGGGCAGCATCCTCGCGCTGATCGAAACGGCTGCCGGCGTCGCCCCGACGGTGATCGGCAAGCCGCATCGCGCCATGTTCGACGCGGCCATCGACGCGCTCAACGCCGATCCCGCGCACGTCCTCATGGTGGGCGACCGGCTCGACACCGATATCGCTGGCGCGCAGGCGGTCGGCATGAAAACGGCGCTTGTCCTCAGCGGCGTCACCACTCCCGATACCCTCGCTTCCGCCGACGTGTGGCCCGATGTCGCCTACGAAGACCTCGCCGCGCTCGTCCGCGCATGGGCCGGCGACGCATGGATGACCGAGCGTATCCGTGCCCGTCGCCGTGCGTAGAGCAGCAAGCGCAGAGAAAAAGAGGGGGCGAAGGGATTTTCAAAGGGCTTGCGCCCTCTGGACTCCCATCTCTGCGTAATCGCGCGGCACGCGGCACACTTGCGCGAGCGTGGGGCGGCCAGAGTCGTGCCACCAGTATGACGGGATGATGTCGATGGACGCTCATCACGCGGACGGGGCCGAAGCGATCTCGTCTCGATGCCCTACACGCGCCAAGTAAAACGTTCGCCGGGACGCAGGACGTAAGCGGCTTGACCAGCGTCCTCGGCGAGCTGGCTGAACTTAGCGGGGTCGGCGGTGTTGAACGTGAACATATCGTAGTGGTGCGGGATGACGAGCGGGATTTTGGCTTCGCGGGCGAGCGCGATGGCCTCGAATGCGTTCATGTTGGGCGGGGTTCCTTCGCCGCCGGCGCGCCCGTTGATCGGCAGCAGCGCGACATGCGGCGAGAGGGCGATCAACCGGTCGCGGAGGCCGGCGTAGACCACGGTATCGCCGCTGTGATACACGCGAATGCCGCCGAGGTCGATCACGAAGCCCAAGAAGGCGTGGCCGTGGTCGGGCGATTTCTCGAACTCAGGATGGGCGGCGGGCAGGGCGCTGATCTGGATGCCGTCGACTTCCAGCGAATCGTCACCGCACATGGGCAGCAGGCGGTCACGATCCAGCCCCAGCCCCACGGCGTGTTCGATCAGCGCGGCGGGCAGCACGAGTTTGGCCTGCGGCGACGCGGCGAACAGGCCGGGCAGCGTGCCGGGATCAAGGTGATCGCTGTGTTTGTGGCTCGCCAGCACAATGCGCGCGTTGTCGATCTCGCTGCCGCGGATGGGCGCGGTCGTCATGCGGATATGGGGTTTTGGCGAATTGGCGTACTTCGCGGTAAGGTGCTCAGAGAGGTATAAATCAGCGTAGACCAACCCGGCGGCGGACTTAAGCGCGAAACCGCTTTGGCCCAGCCACCAAATCGCCAGTTCGCGCGGGCCGGGCGCTGCCGATTCAATATCGCGCAGCAGAGCCGCGCCTTTCAAGATCGGTTCGATCATTGTGTCACTTCTAGGAGACGTTATGCCGGACGCACTGCCCATTATACCGACCCACACCATCGGCTCACACGCATGGCCTGCATGGTTGTTCAGCGCGCTGGAGGCGATGCAGCGCGGCGAGTACGGCCCGCGTGATTGGCTCGAAACGCAGAACGACGCCGTTGACCTCGCCTTGCGAGACCAAGAGGACGCCGGGATCGACATCGTGACCGACGGCGAGATGCGCCGTATCGGCTTCTTCACCGCCGACTTCTACAGCAAGTTCACCGGCCTGAAGGAACTGCCACCTCAGCGCAAGATCGGCATCCCCGGCCACGATCAACGCGAGAGCTACGAAGCCGTCGAATCGCTCGCCGCGCCGCACGGCATGGGGCTGGTCGAGGAATATCATTACGTACGCACACGCACCGCAAAGCCGGTCAAGATGCCGATTCCGGGGCCGTACACGCTGGCCGGGCGTATCAAGCCGGGCGCGGTGTACAAGGATCGCCTCGAAGTCGCCTACGCGCTGTCGGCGCTGATTAACGCGGAACTCAAGGCGCTCGTGGCCGCAGGCGCGACGCTGATCCAGTTGGACGAGCCGTCCTACGCCGTGCACGCCACGACTCCGCGCGAGTTCGTCGACCTGTTCAACCAGACCGTCGCTGGCGTGAACGCGAAGATCGGCGTGCATCTGTGCTTCGGCAACTTCGTCGGCCGGCCAGTCGCCAAGCGCACGTATCATCCGCTGTTTCCGTACATCCTCGACATGCACGCCAGCCAATTCGCGCTGGAGTTCGCCAACCGCGAGCTGTCCGAGATCGACCTATGGCAGCAGTTCCCGAACGATAAAGAGCTGGCGGCCGGCCTCGTGGATGTCAAGAACTACTACTGCGAGACCGCCGAGGACGTGGCGGCGCGGATTCGCACGGCGCTCAAGTACGTCAGCGCGGACAAGCTGAGCGTGACGCCGGACTGCGGATTCAGCCAGACCGCCCGCTGGGCCGCCCAACGCAAGCTCAAGGCGATGGCTGAAGGCGCCGCCATCGTCCGCCGTGAGTTAGCCGGCGGTTAGAGGGTGTTATGCACTTTGCCCTTCTCCCTCATGGAGAAGGATACAGCCAGAGTCTGCGGTTATGCGTCATCGACGTAACGCGGATAGGTGCGCTTGGCCGCGTCGGCCACCGCCAGATCAATCGTCACGGTGCGGAACCGCTGATCTTCGCTGGTCGTCGCCATCACATCGCCATCGGGTGCGATCATCCAGCCGACCCCGCCGGACGATGGAGTGCCATATCGCGCCGACGACGCGACATACGCGCCGCTGACCATCGAGAGGGCCTGCGCGCCGGTCTGCCAGCGGCTGACGGTCGCCGGCTCGTTCATGCGCGGCGTATAGATCAGATGGGCGCCCTGCCGTCCGTAAGCGCGGGCGTGTTCGGTGAACCACATCTCGGTGCAGATCAAGAAGCCGACTTTGACCGGGCCGACGTCGATCAGGTTGAACTCGCGCGGGCCACGGTGATACCACGACGCTTCCCAGAACCCGTCTTCATCGGGCAGGTAACACTTGCGATGAGCGCTGCGGTATCCGCGCGCGGCATCCCACACGAAACCTTCGTTGTAGCGGGATGCACCATCGTTGACGGGGCGTGATCCCAGCACCGCCGCGCGCCCCAGCTCAGGCAGGCGGCCAAGCCAGCGTTCGTGCTCTTTCACCGAGTCGTTCCAGACCGCCTGTTGGAACCGGCGCGTTTGGAAGAACCAGCGCGAGAACGGAAACTCCGGCAGCAGCACGAGGTCGGGCTGATTCTCCCGTACATGCTCCACCAACGCGGCCCAGTCCGTCGTGAGTCGATGGGGGCTGTCGTGCAGCTGCGTGACCGTGACGCGGATGAGTGATGACATAAAATGGGTCGAAATTAGCGTGTGAGTAACTCTACCCAGAGAATGCGCACAGCGCCAATATTCTCCCCATCCATGCAGCGCGACGGGCGCATTCAGAAAGGATGCGCCCGCCTCAAACGCGTTGGGTTGTGCTGGCCGGTTAATCGACCAGCGTGAAGGTCTGCTTTACGGACTTGGCCTTGCCGCCGACGCCCGCACGCCGCCCCTCGATCTTGACGGTCATTGGGTTGGATGGTGCGCCGCCGGGGAACAGGCTCGGGCTGACATCCAACGTGCAGCTTGTTCCGCTGCAGATGCTGCCCGCAGGCGTCCAGCTGATGGTGGCCGATACCGAGCCATCGACCGTCTTGAACTTGAACTTGTACTCGGTCAGGCGTGTGTCGCCGGTGAACTGCACGGTCAGTTCGTTCACGTTGACCGTGGCGTTCTGGATCGGATTGTTGAGTGTCAGTGACGACGGGATCAGGTCGGGCGTGATCCGGTGCTTGCTGCTGCCTTTGGCGATCATGAGGCCGTTTCCGTTGTAGGCTTTCACCGACCACTTGTGCAGCGTGCCTTCCTGCCACGTCCAGCCCAGCCCGGACAGGTCGGGCGTGACGCTGCACGTCCCGCTGCATGCGGCGCTGCCCACCGTGATCTTGATCTTCGCGCCGCTCACCGTGTTCTTGAGCTTGAGCTTGTACGACGCTGCGCCGGCTTCTGCGTTCCAACTGAACGTCGGGTTGAACTCAGCGATGGTAGAGTCGTTCGCCGGCGAGATCAGGTCAAACACGTTGATCGGAGTACCCAGTTCAACGCGCACCTGATAGCCGTTGGGAGTGGCGCCCAGCACGCTGATCGTCACGTCGTCGGCGCTGTTGGTGTAGGTTTCGCCGGGAACCCACTGCGCGCCGGGGCCGTAACTGTCACTGCCCACCAACCACGCAGGTTGGGTGGTGCGATTCGGGTTGATGTCGTAGATCACCACCGCATCGGTATCGTAATCGCTGTTGAACCCGCCGAGGCTCTTTTTGTGGACTTCGACCACATACAGGCGTGACGTGCCGGGGATCGGGATGAAGATCGCGCTGTAGCTGCCGCTTTCGGACGCCAGCCAATCGTCGATCACCAGCGTCTCGGCGCGGTTGTTGGGCAAAGTGTAGACCTCGCCGGCCGGCAGCAGCCCGATTTGGCGCAGGTACCACAGGTTGCTCGGCGTGGCGAGATAACCGTAAGGCGAGATCGAGTAGTTGTAGAACGCATCGCTCATCACGTCCCACGGGTTGTCGTACGAATCGGTGTCACCGTCGCTGTTGTTGCTGTGGGGCATCCCGTAGCCGTGGCCCATCTCATGCGCGAAGTACGTCTGATCTTTCAGCGCCCACAACGGCAGCCACGCGACGCGCTGTGTGCCGCCATAACCAGTGCTGTAGCCGCCGAGCGCGTAGTCATAGTTGAACATCTGCCCGTTCAAAGCGATCACGTAGTTGTATGCGCCGCTGGTGGACTTCCCGTGCGCGGCGGCGCAGTCGTTGACATAAGCATTGGCAGCGTAATCGCCGAGGCCGTGATAATACGCCTGTGAATTTGCCAGCGTCTTCCAGCCGTACACCGTGCGCGTCATCGTGCTTGCGCCCCGGCTGACCGTCGACCAATAGCTGGCGAGGCCGGGGAAAGTGCCGCTGGTCATCGTCTCGACGTCCGCCTTGGTGGGCAGCGTCGATGTGCCGCCGGAGCTGAACTTACACAGCAGGATGTCCCAATGCTGCGTGCCGGTTGGGTCAGCGTTGAACCAGCGCGGCGCAGTGGTCGGGACGAGCGCGGCGGCCGTGACCCCACCGCTGCGGGTCGGAACGCCGAGGACGACCTCGAACGGCGTGCTGCGCAGCGCCATGAGTCCCCCTGCCGCGTGGATCACGTCGTCGGGGATCTCAAGCGGAAGGGTTTCGCCGCTAAACGTAGTCAAGGTGTAGCTGGTCTTGTGCAGGGCAGGATCGGGCGCGTCCCAGTAACGCACGCCGATGAATCCGGCCAGCGGCCCGCCAGCGCCCTGCGCCGACAGCGAACCGGTGATGAGAATCAATAACGCGCTGAGAAGGGTGAAGGGAAGGAGTGCGGTGGTGCGAGACTTCGGCATGGCTGCCCCGATGACTGCTCGAACGGTTCACACCGACATCGTAACACTTAACCTTGTATAGATTTTGTCTACACGCCTCAATTGTTCATCAACACTTGGCGTCGCTGCTCCGGCGTATCACCGATCCGAATGGGGCGAACCGGCCCGGCGTCGATGCGTGTTCGGCGTGTCCCCGCCGCTGCCTTGCGCCGCGCCGAATCCTCATCCACAATGCGCGGCATGACGACTCATTCACGCTCCGCATCGCTTCTGCGCGCCGTCCGCCCGCCGCTGATCGCCTGCGCGCTGTACCTCGCGCTGGCATGCCTCGTTACATGGCCGGCGTGACTAACCTTTCCGGCGCGTTTATCGGGCATCACACCGGCGACGCCTACGAGATGGGCCATCATCTGTGGTGGATGGGCTACGCGCTCAAGACCGGCCAGCCGGTGTTCACGCAAACCCTGCTCGGATATCCGGACGGCATCGGCGGGATCAGCCTGTGGAGCAACCCGCTGCAGTTCTTCCCGGCGTGGCTGTTCTCGATGGCCCTGCCGGTGGCGCTGGCGTATAACCTGCAAGTGCTGCTGACGATGGCGCTCAACGGCGTGACGATGGCGTATCTGCTATCGCGGATCGGCCAGCGCGCCGGCTGGACGTGCGCGGATCGTCTGCTCAGCGGCCCTGCGTTGATCGCTGGCACGGCGTTCCTGACGTTTCCCGTGTTTCAAGGCCATCTATTCGGCGGGCACGGCGGCCTGATGGTGATGTGGCCGGTTCCGCTGTACGCCGCCACCCTGCTTGCGCTGCGCGACGGATTCACGCGGCGGCGCTTCAGCGCGGCCGTGCTGTGGTTCGTCGTCAGCCCGTGGGGACACATGCTGCAAGCGATCTACGTGCTGCTGCCGCTGACCGGCCTATTCGTGCTGGCGTTGATCGCGGCGCGGCAGTGGCGGGCGGCCGTGCGCGTGACTGCCGCCGCAGCGCTCGGCGCGGTGATCTTGGTCGCGGTGTTCGCGCTGCCGGTCGCCGCCGACGCGTTCAGCGAGACGTACAGCGGCGATCAGGGCTATGTCGCGTTCAGCGCCGACCTGCTTGGACTGGTCACGCCGTCGTTCGAGAGTCCGCTGCTGGGCGGCGCGTCGTGGTCTCGCGCGGTGCTGGGGACGAATCTGATCGAAGGCCTGACGTACTACGGCTTGATCGCGGCGGGGCTGACCGCGCTGGCGGTTTGGCGGCTGCGTGAATCGCGCTGGTGGCTGCTGCTGGCGGTGATCGCGGCGGTGCTGGCGCTCGGCCCGGTCGTGAACATCCTCGGCCGACCGGCGACGCTGCGCCTCGACACGGTCGACAGCTTCGTGACACTGCCGTGGGGCTTCGCCTATAACCTGCCGGGGTTCAGCCTTGCGCGCACGCCGGGGCGCTTCAGCTTCACCGTGGCGCTTGCGGCGGCGGTGCTGATCGGCATGGGGACGATGGTGCTGTGGCAGGGGCGTTGGCGGGTTCTGGCCGTCCTGCTTGGCGTGCTGATCGTCGCCGAATACCAATCGTTCTGGCCGATGCCGACCCTCGACGCGACCATCCCCGCGCCGATCCTCGCCCTGCGCGACCGCGCCGACGTGCGCGCCGTGATGGATATGCCGTGGGGCAACCTACTGGCGGCGAAACACGGCATGTATTTGCAGACCGGACACGAAAAGCCGCTGATCGCCGGGCAGGTCACGCGCCGCACGCCGGTAAGCCCGGCTAAGCTCGACCTGCTTGAGACGTGGGTCGATCCGGCGCTGTTCGACGCGGTGGGCGTTGACGTCGTGATCGTGCATCGGGCGTATGACTCCGGCGGCGTTCTGTTCGGCCGGATCTCCGACGTGTTCGGCCCGCCCGCGTATGAGGATGCGCAGTTCGCGATGTTTGAAGTCCCGGAACCGGCTCATGCCGCGACGTCCGGCGCCGTCGTCGGCCCGACATCGGCGGATGGGACGCGCGTCACCGTGTACGCTTACCTGACCGAACCCGGTTGGATGACGCTCACCGGCGAGGTGCGCACATCAACCGCGCGCGCGTTCACCATCGCGCTGGACGACGTCCCTGTGCAGACGCGCACGCTGAACGGCCGCGATAGGCTGAACGTCGATCTGTACGCGGCGGACGCCGGTTTCCATACGGTGACGCTGGCCTTGTCGCCGGACTGCCCGACGGTGTTCCCCAGCGCCTATCTCTCGTGCAGTTCGCTTGGCGCCAGCAATCTCGATCTGGGCATCGCCCTGCTTGACGCGCCGCCCACGACGGCCGCGCTGGAGCAGGGAATCACGCTGCACGCCGCGCGCCTTCCCGACGACGCGCAGGCGGGCGGATCGCTCGACGTGGCGCTGTGGTGGGCGTTCGGCGCGGCGCTGGATGCTCAGACCGTGCGCTTCGTCAAACTGCTCGACGCCGAAGGCAGTGAGGTCGCCGGGCAGGATGTCGCGCTTGGGCCGATCCCGGCGCAGTCCGTCCGCGCCGATCGCGTATCGCTCGCCCTGCCCGCCGATCTGCCGCCGGGGGATTATGAACTGGTCGCCGGGTGGTATCGCCTGCCGGATGTGACGCGCCTCGCTGTCATCTCCGACGGCCCGCGCGCGCAGGACAGGCTGATCACGCTGGGAATCGTCCGCGTGCGGTGATTGCGGCGGCCCAGCGCGCGCATTACGGCTTGCGCCCGTAGACCGCCCAAACGCGATGATGCGCGCGCAGCACGTCGCCGGGGAACCGCGCGGCGATGAGCGCGGCGTGTTCGTCGTCGAAGCGCTGCACGGCGTCCGGCGGAAGCGATGCCGCGATGCCCGCGCTGGCCCGGATGCGCCCGCGCCATGCCTCAGGCGTGTACATCAAGTCGATGTCGTACGAGAACGTCTCGATCCCGGTAAATCCCGCGGTCGCCAGATCGGCCAGCCACGCCGGATGTAAACCAGTTCCACCGCCCATCGTCCACGCCGGGTTGTGCTTAACGATGAGCGCCTCGGTCATCTCGACGAGGTTGCCGGGCAGGGGAATCCAGTCGAGGTGCGCGATCACCAGCGCGCCGCCATGAACCAGCACGCGCCGGGCCTCTTGCGCCGCCTTGGGCCGGTCGAACCAGTGCCAGCACTGGCCGGCAGTGACCCCATCGAACGCGGCATCGGCTTGGCCGGTGGCCTCCGCCGGCGCGACGCGATACGTCACATGCACGCCCGCCTCGTGATCCAACTGCGCGGCCTGTTTCAACAGCGGCTCTGCGATATCGATGCCCGTGACGGTACAGCCTGCTAGCGCACATCCGCGCGCGACCGTGCCGGTTCCGGTTCCGAGGTCAAGTACGCGCACGCCGGGGCCGATCAACCTCAGCGACGTCAGGCGTTCGAAGAATGACGGCGGAAATCCCTGCCGGTGCTTGGCGTAATCCGACGCAGTTTTCCCAAAATCGATCGACATGGCGTCCTCCGGGTGAGATATTGGGGGGCAGGATCCGGCGGTCATCTGTCAGCGTATCACGTGTGTTCGATGATACTCGAAGCCTCGGATGTCGTGGATGACTTCGCGACGTTCGGGGGCATTCCACACTGTTGAATACCGGCGTTGATGCGCCGCCGCTTGAAGCGAACGACGTGTGGATGCTTCCGCTTTTTGTCGTATCGCAAAGAGGCACAGACGGCTCACACCCGCCGCGCATGGATCACCATTGTGCCGGTGTGCTTCTCGCTGAACGGTTCGTCTTTGTAGTCGCCGTTGACCTTCTCGACGCGAAAGCCGGTGGCTTCCAGCATCCACAGCGCCTCGTTGTGTGTATACCAGCGATAGCCGCCGGTGCGTATCTCCTCATGGACGAGCGCCTCGCCGTCGTAGATGCGATAGCGCCGGTGCTCGGTCACGGCTTGATCGATGCGGTCGGCCTTCATCACGCGGCGGTCGACTTGCAGTTTGCGACCATCCGGCAGGTCGGCCTTTGACCAGCCCACCCACTCGGAGGGGAAGGTCTTGCCGGCCGTCTGCTCCTCCTCGATGAACAGGTTGAACACCAGCTCGCCGTCCGGTTCGAGATGCCGGTGGAATCGGCACAGTGTCTCGCGTACCTCGTCGCGCTTCATCACGCAGGCGAGGCTTCCGCACGGGATGTAGATCGTCGTGTACCGGCGTGGGATGTCGAGCGCCTGCATCGGTTGATGATAGAGGGTCGGCGCGCGCAGGTCCTGTTCGGCGGCGAGGCGTTTGCAGTGGGCGAGCATGTCGGCGGAGATGTCGACGCCATCGACGTCCATGCCGGCTTGAAGGTAGCTGCGCAGCAGGCGTCCGGTACCGCATCCGATGTCGAGCGCGGGGCCGCCGTTGGCGAGGATCACCGCCTTGTAGTACGCGTGATCCCAGCCTTTTTCGTCATACGCGGCCCACATTTCGGCCGCAAATCCAGAGTACAGCTCGGCTTCGTCAAAGTAAGCCATGTGAGGGGGTATCCTCGGTGGTGTCGATCAGCGAACGGGGCGGCGCATCACATCAGCATAGCGCGCGCTGGGGCGTGTGGCTACGCCCCAAAAGTGGAGTGCCGGGTGCTGAGTGGAACGTGATGAGAGAAGGGCAAGGGCGGGACGGGCACACCGATGGAACCACAAAGATCGCAAAGGACACAACGGGATGGAGTCGTAGGGGCGACCCGGCGGGCATTCACGACGTATTTTCGCGGCAGCATTCCGCCTTGTGGGCTATCTCCGTCCGGCCGAATTCGAGCAGCTTGCTTGTCCCTGACATTCTGACCGTCCGTTGCATTGGGGATAGGTCAACACATGCTCTGACCCCTGAATCCTGATCCCTGACCCCTACGTGAGGGTGACGAGGACTTTGCGCTGTTCGACGGTTGTGCCTTCCGCGACATGGATGCGCTGAACGGTGCCGGCGCGCGGCGCTTTCAGTTCGTTCTGCATCTTCATCGACTCGAGGATCACGAGCGTTTGCCCTGTCTCGACCGCATGACCTTCGGCACACAGGATGCTGACGATCAGGCCGGGCATCGGCGCGCGCAGCGTGACCTCGCCGCTGTCTGCCGCCGGGCCGCCGCGCCGCGAGAGCATGAGCTGGGTGCGCTCGTCCAGCACGGTGCCGCTGTACAGCCGGCCGTTGAGCAGGACTTCGACGTCCTCGTCCTGCCCCTCGACCACCACCTCGTGCTGTACGGTGTCCATAATGACGGAGTACAGCGTCGGGCCGAGCGCCAGAAAATCGACCTCGCGCTGTTTGCCGTCGACCCACACCGAGCCGTCGTTGCGGATGTCGATCTCGAACTTCTTGCCGTTGATGGTCGTCACATATTTCATAAGTGATGAGTCCTGAGTACTGAGTGCTGAGTGTACTACTGCGCAAGCCTGCGTGCGACGGATGCGCGAAGCGCACCGGTGATGCGCCCGACCTCTACAGAGAGGTCATAAAGTTCATTGAACGTGTTCTGATCGATATACCCGATATCCAGCGCGACGAACAACTGCGAGCGAACTTCGGCCGCGGAAGCCTTCGCGGTCACGAGATACTGGTGAAACTCCTTCGATCCGCGTTCGCTTCCTTCCGCGATGTTGGACATGATCGATACTGCGGCGCGCTGAATTTGACCGCCTAACCCGAAATCACGCGCCCACGCGCCCTCGCGTGTGACCTGATACACACGTTTTGTCAATTCACGCGCTTTCTGCCATGCGATCAACTCCTCAAATCCGTCAACCCCCGCCACGATCAACCCCACTCATCACTCATCACTCATCACTCGTCACTTCCGCTAGCGCGGAGCGCTAGCGGTGCATACGCTCGTAGCGGGTGAACCACTTCCAGTTGCTGGCGTCGCGCTTGGCAGGGGCGACCACCTGCGCGGCCAGTTGTTGATTGCGGTGTGCGACGAGCGTCGCGGCGATGGCGGCGTGCTCGATCTCCTCCTCGCTCGGGTCGGATTCGTAAGTCGTCATCGAGAAGCGCTCCTCGACGAACTTGGTATCGAACTGTCCGGCGATGAAACTGAACGAGTTCAGCAGGTTGATGTGGAACGGGATGTTGTGCTTGACGCCCATGATCGTGTACTCGTTGAGCGCGCGGCGCATCCGTAACATCGCCTCGCTGCGCGTCTCGCCGAAGCAGATCAACTTGGCGATCATGCTGTCGTAGTACGGCGTGATCTCGTAGCCGCTGTACACGCCGTGATCGACGCGCACGCCGGGGCCGGTCGGCGTAATCAGCGTGTTGATCTTGCCGACCGACGGGATGAACCCGTTGTACGGGTCTTCCGCGTTGATGCGGCACTCGATCGCCCAGCCCTTCGGGTCGAGCACGCTCTCGGTCGGCCCCATGCGCCGGCCGCGCGCGATGCGAATCTGCTCTTTGACCAGATCGACGCCGGTGACCAACTCGGTGACCGGATGCTCGACCTGCAAGCGCGTGTTCATCTCAAGGAAGTAGTAGTTGCGATCCTTGTCGACAAGGCACTCGATGGTGCCGGCGTTGACATAGCCGACCGACTGCGCCGCGGCGATCGCCATGTCGCCCATGCGCTTGCGCAGTTCGTCATCCATGAACGGCGACGGCGCTTCTTCGACCAGCTTTTGATGCCGGCGCTGGATGCTGCATTCGCGCTCGCCGAGGTGGATCGTGTTGCCGTGCATGTCGGCGAGGATCTGGAATTCGATGTGGCGCGCGCCGACCAGCAGTTTTTCGACGTACACGCGGCCGTCACCGAAAGCGCTCTCGGCCTCGCGGCGGGCAGTCGCCAATGCGGCCGGCAGATCGTCGAGAGAATAGACGGCGCGCATCCCTTTGCCACCGCCGCCGGCCGCCGCCTTGACGATCAGCGGAAAGCCGATGTGCTTGGCGGCGTAGGTGATGATGTCCTCGTCGTGCATGCCCGGTTCCGTCCCCGGCACGACCGGCACGCCGTATTTCTTGACCGCCTCACGCGCGGCCTGCTTGTCGCCCATGGTGCGGATCGCGGCGGGCGGCGGGCCGATGAACACGATGCCTGCGTCGGCGCACGCTTGCGCGAACGCCTCACGCTCGGAGAGCAAGCCGTAGCCGGGATGAATCGCGTCAGCGCCGGTTTTCTTGGCGGCCGCGATGATGCGGTCGATGTCGAGATAGCTCTCGCGCACGGGCGGCGGCCCGATGTGCACGGCCTCGTCGGCGAAACGCACGTGCAGCGCGGCGCGGTCGGCGTCGCTGTAGACCGCGACGTTCGGGATGCCGAGGTCGCGGCAGGCGCGGATCACACGGACGGCGATCTCACCGCGGTTGGCGATCAATATCTTGTTGATGCTCAGGGTCTCGCTCATGCACGGGTTCCTTTGGGCTGATGGGCCGCAGGCTAGCTCAATTCGCCCTCGGCGTAGCGGCGGCGCAGGGTTTTCTTGTCGAACTTGCCGACACTGGTTTTCGGGATTTCGGTCACGAACAGCACGCGATCCGGCAGCCAGAACTTGGCGACCCGTGTGCTGAGATACTCCATGATAGCCTGTTCGGTCAAGTTCGACCCCGGCCGCGCGACGACTGCCGCCAGCGGACGTTCCGACCAGCGCGCGTCCGGCACTGCGATCACGGCGGCTTCCAACACGTCGGGGTGGCCCATGATCGCGCTTTCCAACTCGACCGTGCTGATCCACTCGCCGCCGCTTTTGACGAGGTCTTTGGTGCGGTCTTTGATCGTCATCAGGCCGTCGGGGTCAAGCGTCACGACGTCGCCGGTGCGGAACCATCCGTCGGCGGTGAAGCTCTCCGGCGCGACGTCCCGCTTGAAGTACTGCTTGATGATCCACGGGCCGCGCACTTGCAGCTCGCCCATACTCTGCCCGTCCCACGGCAGCTCGCGGCCTTCCTCGTCGACGATGCGCACCTCGACGCCGAAGACCGGGATGCCCTGTGACGCCTTGATGTCCCACCGCGCCTCTTGATCGAGCGATTCCTGTTCCGCGCGCAGGATATTGACCGTGCCGATCGGGGACATCTCGGTCATGCCCCACGCGTGCAGGACGTTGACGCCCAGCTCGCTTTCATAGGCGGCGGTCAGCGAGCGCGGCATGGCCGATCCGCCGACGACCAAGCTGCGCACACAGCTGATGTCGCGTGCGTGCGCCTTGACCTCTTGATACAGCGCGTTCCAGATGGTCGGCACACCGGCCGCAATCGTGACGCGCTGCGACTCGATCAAGTTCGCCAGCGGCTCCGGCTTGAGATGTGGGCCGGGCATGGCGAGCGCCGCCCCGGCCATTGGCGCGGCGTAGGGGATGCCCCATGCCATCACGTGGAACATCGGCACGACCGGCAGGATGACGTCACGCTCGCCGATGCCCAGCACCGACATTTGATTGGCGGCCATCGCGTGCAGCACGGTCGAACGATGCGAGTAGAGCGCGCCTTTCGGGTCGCCGGTGGTTCCGCTGGTGTAGCACATGCCGGCGGCCATCCGTTCGTCGGTCGAGCGCCATTCAAAGTCGTCGTCGCTGCCGGCGATCAAGTCCTCGTAATACAGCACGTTGGGCAGCTTGGTCTCGACGCCCTTCGGCGCGTTCATCAACACGTAGTGCTGAACGTTGGGCGTCTGGTCGGCGAAGCGCTCATAAAGCGGGATCAGCGTGCCGTCGATGAACACGATCTTGTCGTCGGCGTGGTTGACGATGTACGCGAGCTGGTCGGGGAACAGGCGCAGGTTGAGGGTGTGGCACACCGCGCCCGCGCCGGGGATCGCGTAATACAGTTCAAAATGCTGGTACGTATTCCACGCGAAGGTCGCCACGCGGTCGCCCGGCTCGACGCCGAGCTTGACCAACGCCTTCGCCAGCCGCTTGATGCGCGGGTACATCTCGCCGTAGGTGGTGGTGTGCAGCGACCCATCGGGCAGCAGGGTCATCACGCGCTGGCGGCTGTGAACGTGCCGGGCGTGTTCCAAGATGCGGTCGATTGTCAGCGGATAATCTTGCATCAAGCCAAACATCGTCAACTCCAAAACAACGTATACACGATACGCCGACACACTTTACCGCGCTCAGCGCGCCAAGAACACACCGGTCTCTTTGCGGATGTGAATCGCGCCGTTGGCCGCGATTTCCGCCTCGATCACGCCCGCAGCGCAGTGATCTTCTCTGGCGCAGCCCGATCGACCATCGACAGCATATAGTCGATCAACGGCTGTGCTTCGGTCACGCGGAGATGCGTCGGGTAATCCAGCCGTGCCACGTCATCGAACGCGGCGCCCAGCGTCTGCGCGCCGTCTTGCAAGGTAAACACGAGATGGACACCCATGAGGCCGGACGCTTCCGTCTCAGCGATTATGCCCGCGCGGACGGCCAATGCGTTCATCTCGGTCATGTGGTTGTGGCCGTTGGTCGCCGCCATCAGCACACCGCCGGGTCGCAAGACACGCCGCAGCTCGCGCACCGTCCCCGGCAGGTCAGGCACGTGATACAGCATATAGTTGGCGATCACGACGTCAAACGCGGCATCAGGGAACGGCAGCGCGGCGGCATCGGCTTGCTGATAGGTGAAACGCGCGGCCAATTCGCCCATGTAGGCGCGGTTATCGACCAGCATCCCGTCGGAAAGATCAGTCAGCGTAACGTTCCAACCAGCAGGCACACGGTCGCTGTTCTTACGCCACAGATCGCCACGGCCCGCCCCGACCTCCAACACACCGGCGTGAGAGCCGGCGGCCGCCAGCAGCAGGTCGAACAGATAGCGATGCAGATCGACATCAGTGACGGTGAACTGCTCGTGAAGGCGGATGCGCGCGGAAAGATTGTTCGCGCCGCTGTACTGCTGGCCGGTGAGGTAGGCACGGTCTTGAAACTTGGTCATCGCGTAGACTATCCGTCCAAAATTGCGAAGAGATCAGCGATCGGAATGTACAATCCCGGCAGTACGGGGCCTCCGTTAAATGCGTCATTTACTTTGAGTAATTGACCAGCACCGGCCGGCCCAAACTCGTAAACAGTTCGCGTTTCAGGGTATAACACCCACACAAGCCCCGTTCCCGCCTTGAGATAGCGCTGGCAGAATGACCCGACCTGCTCATCGTCGATATCGATTGACAGTTCAAGATCCTGCGTGCTCATCTCCGTACCTTACCCACCCCTCGCGCCGGCCCGTATCCCTCATCACTCAGCACCCGGCCCTCAGCACTATCCTAAGCCGGTGTTCGTAAGTCGAGAGATTCGGTCTCCCATCTTGCAGCGTTAGTTGAGCTTTACGGTGCGGCGTTTTCTCATCACTCATCACTTTCAACTTCGCGCTTAGAGCGGGATGTTGCCGTGCTTCTTGGGCGGGTTTTCGTCGCGCTTGTTCTGCAGCACGCCCAGCGCGTTGATCAGGCGGGCGCGTGTGTCACGCGGCTCGATCACGTCGTCTACAAAACCACGGCTCGCGGCGATATACGGATTGGCGAACTTCTCACGGTACTCGGCCGCCAGCTTGGCCTTGAGCGCTGCCGGGTCTTCCGCCTTTTGCAGCTCACGACGATAGATGATCTCGACCGCGCCCTCCGGCCCCATCACGGCGATCTCTGCCGTCGGCCATGCCAGATTGATGTCGCTGCGGATGTGCTTGCTGGACATGACGCAGTACGCGCCGCCGTACGCCTTGCGCGTGGTGACGGTGAGCTTGGGCACGGTCGCTTCACAGTAGGCGTACAGCAGCTTGGCCCCGCTGGTGATGATGCCGTGATGCTCCTGATCGGTGCCGGGCAGGTAGCCGGGCACATCGACGAAGGTGATCAGCGGGATGTTAAAGCAGTCGCAGAAGCGCACGAAACGCGCGGCCTTCTCGCTGGCCGGGATATCAAGCACACCGGCCAGCACCATCGGCTGATTAGCGACGATGCCGACGCTGTGCCCGCCGAGGCGCGCGAACCCGACCACAATGTTGGCCGCGTAGTCCGGTTGAATCTCAAAGAACGTGCCGTGATCGACGATGCGGTCGACCGCGTCTTTGATGTCGTAGGGCTTGTTCGGGCTGTCCGGCACCAGCGTGTCGAGCGCCGGGTCAGATCGCAGCGGGTCGTCGGGCGTCGCCACGAACAACGGGTCTTCCATGTTGTTCTGCGGCATGTAGCTCAGCAGTTGGCGCAGCATCAACAGCGTTTCGGTCTCGTTCTCGCCGACGAAATGGCACACGCCGCTTCGGGTGCTGTGCACACTCGCGCCGCCGAGATCCTCGAACGAGACCTCCTCGTGCGTGACCTGCTTGACCACGTCCGGCCCGGTGATGAACATATAGCTGGTGTTCTTGACCATGAAGATGAAGTCGGTGAGCGCCGGGGAATACACCGACCCGCCCGCGCACGGCCCCATAATGACGGAGAGCTGCGGGATCACGCCCGACGCCATCGTATTGCGCAGGAAGATGTCGGCATAACCGGCGAGCGATTCGACGCCTTCGTGAATGCGCGCGCCGCCGCTGTCGTTGAGGCCAATCACCGGCGCGCCGTTGCGCATCGCCATTTCGAGCAGGTGGCAGATCTTCTGCGCGTGCGTTTCGCTGACTGAGCCACCGACGACCGTGAAATCCTGCGAGTAGACGTAGACGAGCCGGCCGTCGATCGTCCCCCAGCCCGTCACGACCCCGTCGCCGGGGATGCGCTGCTTGTCCATGCCGAAGTTGCTGGAACGGTGTTCGACAAACGCGCCGATCTCGCGGAAACTGCCGGCGTCAAGCAGGATGTCGAGGCGTTCACGCGCGGTATTGCGGCCGCTTTCGTGCTGCCGCTTGATCCGTTCCTCACCACCGCCCGCCAGCGCCCGCGCACGCTTGGCGCGCAGGGCCTCGACCTTCGGATCGGCGTGCTGGATGCTGTCCTTCTCAACCAAGGTCATAAACATACTCCCATCAAGACGGCCGCCCTCGGTGACGGCGCCACAATACGGTCACCCCAGCGGCCGCCAACAGCGCCACAGTCACTACGCTAAAGAACGGCAAGCGGGCACGATCGTAATCGGCGCGGGCAAACAACGCCAGACGCACTGTCACGGCGGCGGCTAGCCCGCTCCATCCCGCCAACGCCAGCGCCCATGCCGCACTCCCACGCCGCATCCGCCACAGTACCGCTGTCAGCAGCAGCATCGCCACCGCGCCCACTACGCCGAATACGAACTCAAATATCGGCGGTGGGCCGAAGACGGTGGTTCCCGCACGACCGGCCAGCACCGCGAGAACCAGCGCGGCCGCAAGGCTCGTGGCGGCAAGCCAGCGGGGCCGCGCACGGCGGCGGTCGTCGGTCACCATAGCACGAATTATAGACGTTTCGCCCATCATTTGTCAGCGCGTTGATGAATACGGGGGCAGGCGCAGAAGCATTAAGGCAGCACTGATTTATCACAGAGAAAAGCACTGTACACTGGGATGTTGGATCATCTCCGCATGCACGAACTAGGCCGAGCGATCTTACTGATGGCATTTCTCCTCAAACATCTTCCTGTTCCTCCTCCCATCGAGGATGAGCAATCCAAACATCTGCTCTATGTGCTGCGGGCGCTTGCCTACGCAGGGTTACTTGCAACCGCGGCCTTTCTCGCCGCGCTCTTTATTGTGCCGTTTCCTGAGTATCAGGCGACGCTCGTCAACGTCCAGCGCCTAGTTCTTACGATTAACCTATTTCTTTGTGTTTGGAGCCTCTATCTTCTCTCGCATAGAAACCTGCGTCTCGGCAGCACCCTGCAAATCTTCTCGCTGTGGCTGGCGCTGACGACGTGTCCCGACCTGATGGGCGTCAACCTGTATATCATCGCCGCCAACCACGTCGCGCTGGCGATTTGCGTCGGCGCGCTGTTGGGATGGGCCGGCGCGTTAACGCTCGGACTGGGCGGGTTCGTGTATCTGTTCCTCCAGCATTCGCAGATCATCGCTGACATGAACACCGGCCCGCTGCTGCTGCTCAACGACACGCAGATCCTTGTGATCGAGATGGCGCTGTATGCGTTGATGCTGGTGCTGACGGTGCTGCTCGTCTTCAATACGCAGCGGCGCACGGAGATCGGCAAGGTCACTGCCGAGGCGCTTGAGGTCGTGCAGTACGGCGAGCGCCAGCTTGCGGCGATCCTCAGTTCGATGGCCGACCTGCTGATCGTGGTCAATCTCGACGGCACGATTCTGCGCACCAATTCCGCTGCGCAGGCGGTGCTCGGCTATACCGAAGGCGAGCTGTATGGCGAACCGCTCAAGATGCTGATGGAGGGCGCCGAAGATCAGGCCGGTATCGAAACGCTGATCGGGGTGCGGCGCTCGGAAGCGCAAGCGAACCGCTGCCTTAAGACCAAAGACGGCCGCTTGCTGTCGGTGTCGTTGTCCACGTCACCGCTGACGGACAGCAGCGGCGAGACGACCGGCATGATTCTGGTCGCGCAGGACTTGACCGAGCTTGAACAAGCACGCGCGCAGTTAAGCCAGATCAACGCGCGCTTCAGCCAAGCGATCCTGTTCAGCCATATCGGTGTATTTGAATACGATATGGCAAGCGGCGTGGTGACCACGGATGAACTCACACGCGAAATCCTGAGAACGGCCGGAATCGAGTTGTTTACCCACTACGACGATTATGCACGGATTGTATCCGACGACGACGCCCGAAGGATCACGGCCGCGCTGGATGAATACCGCAGGGGGGCGCGCAGCCAGTTTGAGGTTGAGTTCCGCGTCAATTCGGACGACGGCCCGCGCTGGATGATGGCCCGAGGCGCGATGTTGGACGCCAACAGTTCCCGCTTGATCGGGACGTATATGGACATCACACGGCGCAAGCGCGCCGAGATCGAGCTGGCGCGGCGCGACGCGGTGCTGCGTGCTGTCACCTTGACCTCGGAAGCGTTTTTACACTCCGGCAGCTGGCAGCTTCAAGTTGAGACACTGCTGCGATTGTTAGGCGAAGCCGTGGACGTAAGCCGGGTCTATGTGTTCCGGGTTCATTACAGCCCATTTGGACGCTTGCTGTGGTCGCAGCTGTACGAGTGGTGCGCGCCCGGCATCGTCCCGGAGGTGGATAATCCCGACTTGCAGAACCTCGATGTGCATGAGGTCGGATTCGCGCGGTGGCATGAACGGATGTCGCAGCGCCTTGCGGTATATGGCTTGATCGACGAGTTCCCGGACAGCGAGCGCGAATTCCTCTCCACCCAAGACATCCGTTCGTTGGCGATCATGCCGATTTACGTGCAGGACGAGTGGTGGGGCATGATCGGCTTTGATGACTGCGTGAACGCGCGCTTGTGGGGCGATTCGGAGATCGACGCGCTCCAGTTGGCCGCAGATAACCTCGGCGCGGCCATCCATCGCGAACGGGTCGAGCGTGAACTGGAGACGAACCACGACTTCCTGACCACCATCATGGATAACCTCGGTCAGGGGGTCGCGGTGGTTGACGGAACGGGACGGCTGTTGTTCGTCAACCCGGCGATGGCAGAACTGATCGGCGTCGAACGTGACGATCTGGTCGGCCAGATGGCGCGCCAGTACTACGACGAGGCGACGGCCCCGCAATATGACATAAATTTCGCGCTGCGCCGGCTTGGGCACGCATCGACCTACACCGCCCGCCTGCGCCGTGCCGATGGCGGCCTGCGCGATGTCATCATTACCGGCGTCACGCGGGTAGTGGACGGTCAACCCGACGGCTCGTATGCAGTGCTGACCGACATCACCGAACGCCGCCATCTCGAACAGCGTGAGTTGAGGCTCTCGCTCGAACGGGAGCAAATGCGCATCTTGTCGGACTTCATCCGCGACGCCAGCCACGATTTCCGCACGCCGCTGTCGATTATTCAAACCAGTGTGTATCTGCTCAAGCGCAAGGCTGAATCGCCTGATCAGATCAGCAGGTTGGAGACGGTCGGCGAGCAGGCGCAGCGGCTGAGCCGCCTGATCGACGGCTTGCTGACGATGCTCGAGCTCGACAAATCGACGCCGAGTATGGGCATCATCGACGTTAACGTGCTCGTGCGCAACGCTGTCGACCGTGCCATCGAGTCTGTGCAGCAGGCCGGTCTCGAGATAGTGTTGAAGGCGTCTGATGAGCCGGTGTATATCAACGGCGAAGAAGGCTCCATGCTCAAGGCCTTGTCAAATCTGATCGACAACGCGATTACCTTCACCCCTCACGGCGGCACAATTACCGTGGAGGTCGTCGCAGACGAGGACACCGTTCGGATTAACGTGCACGATACGGGCATCGGCATCGATCCGTCCGAACATACCCGCATTTTCGAACGACTCTACAAAGTCGACAAAGCGCGTTCTAGCAATGCCAGCGGATTGGGCATGGGGCTTCCCATCACCAAACGGATCATTGACCTGCACAACGGCACAATTCGCGTTGACAGTGCATTCGGGCAGGGCAGTGTGTTCACCGTCGAACTTGCGCGGCAGAAGAAAGCTGCGGCCAGCGCTAAGCGGGGATATCCCTCGGCGTCTTCGCCCATCACCGAGGACGTCAAGCTGAATTCTTAGGTTCGCAAACCGTCTCACATGCTTGACGTAACGCTGGAGGATGTGATAGCGAGCCTCGACATGGCGATTCGTGCGATCACATTCCCCTCGACCCACGCGCAGCCGTTCCACGTCCGCGGATCGCGCAGATACACCAGCCCGCTGCCGTCAGTCAGCTCGCCGGTGAAGCCGTAGGCGGTGCCGATGGGCGCGATAATCGGCTCGCCAAACGGATCGTACTCTGCCGCGCTGTGGTGGTGAATCGTCGTCACGCGGCCCGCCGGGTTGTAGACTGTCTCGTGTGGAAGTGCAATATGCAACATGCAACTAGAGATCGCCAACCGGAGCGAGCAATACCCCTTCAGCCGTGGCTGCACGCCGTTGGGATTGGTCAAGACTTACAAGCGGCGCGTCCGCTCGCTGGGCGATCGCAATGTATGCCGAGTCATACACCGACAGTGTATGCCTGATCGCTAAAGTGAGCGCCGTATCGAGGCTTGATTTGAGCGGCACGCGCTGGAGCGGCATCCGCCTCAGGTGCCCGACCAGTGTCTGTGCATTGTCCACCGGCATCTGATTGAATCGGATCTGTTTCCAAATCACGTTCGTACATTCAAGCAGCCCGAACTCGGGGATTAGCAGCCGATCATCCGCTGCCACATGCGCGAAGAAATCCCGCACGCTATCCGTGTACGGCCCCTGAATAAGGTATTCAATGACAACGCTCGCGTCGACAACCAACAGCGTCATCAGTGATCGCGATCTTCGCGGAGGAGCTGCAGTGACGACTTTGCGCCGGGCGGCGGAATCCACCGATCCTGCTCGATGTCGTGCTTGACCTGTTCCCACGCGTGAGGGTCTGGCTCGCCTTCAGCCACGACCTCCGACTCGGACACGTCAAACCGACCGATCACTTCGGCTATGCGCGCCTTGACCCGCTCGTCAATCAGGCGCTGGAGTTCGGCGTATGTCATCTCTCCGATGGTGTCCATGATGTGCCTGCCTTTTCGCAACGGATCGCTGGCTTCTGGTCTGACTCCAATTGTAGCGCAGGTTTTGGACAGGTATACCGCGCGCGTAGGTACACCAGCCCGCTGCCGTCGGTCAGCGCGCCGGTGAAGCCGTAGGCGGTGCCGCTGGACGCGACAATCGGGTCGCCAAACGGATCGTACTCTGCCGCACTTTGCAGCGTCCCGTCGAACACGCCGCGCACGCTCCCCAGCCCATCGTGCAGCATCCAGTCCCATGAGGCGTCCGGGTTGCGCTGGGCGAACATCCCCAGCGGGCCGTGCATGTAGTGGGTAATGTCCGATCGCAAGCTTCGCTCGGCAGGTGGGACTGCCCTTTTGAGGATCGATCTGGATGTGAATGCGTGGACGCGACTCATCACCGGCGGATTTGAACTGAAAATCATCGCGCTGCCGTAAATGCACTATAATAGAAACCAAACGAGATGGAGACCCAGCTTAATGACTGACCGAACAATTACGCTGCGCTCCGATCTGGTGGAGCGTTTAGAAACACTGGCTGAACGGCAGGGTCGGTCGCTGGACGACGTATTCAGCGAGCTGCTCAATACTTATGCGCCGGCAGCAAGCGGACACTGGGCGCTGACGGTCGCGGAGGGTATGGAAGCCGCCGATATCGACTGGATCGACGACGACGACGCATCACTGAACAGCCGCGCGTATTTCCAGCAGCACCTGCGCGAAAAGTGGGAACGCATGCAAAGTAGTGGTGGGGGCGATGCCTAACGAGACGACCGGGATTCTCGTTGATGCCAGCTATCTCGTTGCATTGGGTTATCCGCACGACCGCAACCATGAGAAGGCAAAAACATTCGCCACCATCCATAAAACGGGATTGCTCATCCCGGATGTTGTCCTCGTTGAGGCGATCTACAACCTCCAACGGTTGGGTGGAACGGCTGCGATGGTTCGGTTCTCAAACCTACTCGTCACGCAAGCGCCGCAGTTCGTGCCACTATCCGTTGTGGATTTTGCGCGTGCCGTCGCGCTGATCGCTTACGGGCGCGAGGGAATAAAAAAATCCGGCGCTCGTGTGAACGCCGGATTTCGCATGCTCCACAGCCTGGAGTCAATCCGAACGCAACACGCGTCTGAGCCTCGCTCAATTCCTCGCCTCAATTGCCTACCATAAGCGTCAACAACCGCTTTCCTGTCTGCCCTAACGAAAATCGGCTTTAGCGGTGAGCGGAGGAGGTGCCCCTCCCCCACCCACCTTGAAGCTCGCTGCTCGCGTCAGCAAGGCTTCCGGATGCCACTGTACCACAGGTCCGGGAAGCACTCGCCAGCCGCAGCGAAATCGACAGGATGTTGGGTTCGAGAGGTATAGCACATGACTCGCGTTTTCGTATTTACCAACCACAAGGGTGGCGTCGGGAAGTCCACATCCGCCACCAACACGGCTTACGGCATCGTCTCGATGCTGCGACACGCCGGCGCACCCAACCCGCGCGTGCTGCTGATCGACACCGACAGCCAGGCGCATGCCACGCTGGTCACCACCGGCACCAAAGACTACGGCGCGGACAACAGCCTGTACACCGTCCTGATGGCCGACCGGCAGAACGCGGCGCAGACGCTGCTGCGGTCGATCGTGCCGTCGACGTGGGACGCGGACCTGCACGTCCTGCCGGCCTCAACAATGCTGGAAGGCGCCGAACGCGAACTGAACGGGCTGGCCGGCGCACCGTACCGCCTCGCCGACCCGCTCAACCAGATCGCGAATCGCTACGCCGCGATCGTCATCGACACGCGGCCGTCGTTTTCGCTGATGACGGAGATGGGTCTGATCACCGCGACCGACGCGATCGTGCCGGTCGAACCGCGCTACCTTGAGACGGTCGGCCTGATGAGCGTCATCGGCAAGATCAACGAGATCCGTGACGGATGGCGGCAACCCAATCTGCGCGTCAGCGGCATCCTGGTCACCAAGATGAACACGCGTGTGCGTGGACACAAGTACCTGCTTGACGAGCTCAAGGCCCACAGCGTTCTGGGGCCGCTGCTGCTCGGCGTCGTGCCGGTCAATGAGGCGATCTCGTACGCGCATCAGTGCCATCAGAGCATCTTCACGTACGATCCGAACGCGCCCGCCAGCAAAGCCTATATGGCAGTGATCGCCAAGCTCGTTCATTCACTTGTGCCAGGCGGTGCGGCATGAAACGCCAGAGCCACCGCATCGACGAACTCCTCGACAGCGTCACCGCCGACATGCTGGCAGGCGGACAACCACAGTTCACCGATACGGGCCTTCGCGTCGAGCGATTGTTGCTCGAGATGGTGCGACCAGATCCCATTCAGCCACGGCGCGTGCTGCCCGAGCATCTGCACTTCGACTTCCACGCCGGACGCATGACCCCGACTCAAGCCCTGCGCGGACTGGTTCAGCTGGTACAGGTCTCGGCGCGGCAGCGCGGACGGCCGTTCAGCAATGTGCTGGAGCTGCTGCCAAATCCCGATGACGACGCACCCGACGACGCGGATGTCCTCCTCTCTCCGGAGGAACAGTTGTTGCACGATCTGGTCAACCTCGCCGTCACGATCCGCGACGACGGCCAGGTCAATCCGTTGACCGTGGTCGATGTGTCGCACGGTGTGGTGCAGCAGTTCCGGATCGAGACCGGAGAGCGGCGCTACTGGGCGAGCTGGCTGCTGCGCGACTTCATCCCGAACTACTCCGGCGACGGCATGATCCCATGCATCGTGATCCCGACCGAGAACACATCGGTGTTCCGGCAGGCACGCGAGAACACGGCGCGCAGCGGGCTTTCGGCGGTCGCCATGGCGAGGCAAGCCGCGCTTCTGCTGCTCACCGTGCATGGCTACGAGATCCCGGACGGCGCCGTCACCAACGAATTCTACCGGCAGGCACTCGACCTCGACCTGCGCACTAAACGTGAGTTCTCTGAGGTGATCCTCACTGCCATGGGAGGGATGAAGAGAGCGTACTTCAGCCAGACAAAGAACCTTCTGCGATTGTCAGACGATGCGCTGGAGCTGGCAGACCGGCACAACATCGAGGAGTTCAAGCTGAGACATGTCTTGAGCTTGGCGCCCGAGTATCACGCAGAAGTCGTCCGTCAGATCATCGACCACAATCTATCCAGCAAGCAAGTCAAGGAGCTGTGTGAGGCCAACGATATGAGCGACAACAACGATGAGTTCTTGGAGAAGCTGCCGGCTTTGGCGGTCAAGATGGCCCGTCTAACGCAGACTGTCACGGCGATGTCCGCGAACGATGTAGCGCGAGCGCTGATACGGCAGGAGGGCGATGCGGATATTGCCTACGCACGATTGCAGGCGCTGCAGCGAGTGATCTCGGAAGCGCTGCAGGTTCTGTCGGCGAAATAGAAATTGTTTGCGCGCGCAAACATTATGGAGGCAACGGCATGAAACGAGCACGCGATCCGCCCTGAACAAACAAAAGGCCCACATGCAGGAAAGCAGGTGGGCAGGGAAACACTGTGCTACATGTGACCTAGACAATCACACTGTAGCACAGCCCCTGTCCTCCTGCAACTGACATCCGAATTCGCGCTGCGTTTTTTCGACGCGGCCCCTATTCCACATTGCCTGCTGCTGGAGGGATTGACATGTCCGTCGACCTGCTACTGCCCCGTGCCTGTTTGCCATCTGATGGTCCGATCGTGCCGAACTGGACGAATCGCGAACCGAACGCTCGCCACGATCGATCTGAGAACACCGCGCCGATCGGCGGTGCGTCATGAGCGCGACGACCATTCCGTTCACGCGCATCCCGGATTCCGTCCTGCTCGATCCGCGGCTGACCGCGGTCCAGCTGCGCATCTATGCCGTCATCGCCCGACGCCTCGGCAGCGACACCGCGTCCGCATTCCCGAGCTATGCCACGATCGCTCGCGACGCCAACACCAGCCGTACGTCGGCGATCAGCGCAGTGAAGGCGCTCATCGAGCTCGGCTATCTGTGCAAGCAGGCGCAGCCGAGCGGTCAGGGCGATCTGACTAGCAACCGGTACACGATCTGCGGCGAGGGGAGTCAAATCTATGCACCACGTGGTGCAATTGCTGTACCACCCCTGGTACACGGTTTGGACCACGGTAGTAAAGATCCTGCACTACCGGTGGTGCAAATTCTGAACCACGGTGGTGCAGATTTTGGACCCGAACCAGAATCAAAGAATCAGACTCAGAGAAATAAGACTCAAGAGATCCAGAACGCGCGCGAGCCCGCGCCCGCGCCCGCATCCGCCGATCCTGAGCTTCAATCCGTGCTTAGTGACTATCAGGAAAACATCGGCGCGCTGACTGCAATGGCCATGCAGGTCGTCACAGACCTGGTCAAGGACTGCGGTTCCGGATGGGTTCGCGACGCGATTCAAGAAGCGGTGATCTACGAGAAGCGCAGCCTCGCTTACGTGCGCCGGATCCTGCGCGCGTGGAAGCAGACTGGTCGCGCCGGCGAACGGAAGATCTTGCCGATCAGGTTTGAACCGATTCCTGTCCCGCAGAGCGAAGCCGCTCACACAGCGACGGACATCGTCTGGCCGCCGCCCGATCTTGTGCGCGACGCTGGCGCAGCACCGAACAGGTCGGATCCCGCGGCGGTCGCGTGGCGGACAATCTGCGACCGGATGCCGCAGCTGGGCCGACTCAGCCGGATGGCGACCGCCGTCAGTCTCGAGGACGGTGTTCTGACAATCGAGGTCGGGGATCCGCGCACGTATTCGGTCCTCACCAGCACACAGCGGCATCTGGTGGCGTTCGCAAGCCGCGAGGTTCTTGGCAACGAAGGATCGGTTGCGGTGACGAAGGTCGAGCACAGGCTCGGCGCTGCTGGATGTTAGCCGAAACGAGGGCGTGAGGCGGGACGTTACCGCACCTCCATCCTGTTGCACACAAAGCGGGCAACATACCTTGCGGGGTTTAGTTGCCACACGCATCACGCAGGGGCTGTTCCCCTTCGACGTAGGCGAGGTGCCACGGGTAGTGGAGAAGCGCCGTAGTGCGGGTTCGTCCCACGAGGCAATATTGGCGACCTAGTCCGCGTCGCACGACCAGAGGAGTTGGTTGTGCCCCTATGGGTTGCCGGCGCTTGACACTTGTGCTGGATAGTCTGACAGTGACCGAAGCACTACGCGCCGACGATTGAGGCGATCACGGTCCGTCTCGGACCATCGCTTTCTAGCTCACGATCGTGGTCCCGGAAACGGTTCAGCGCATCTTCTACCTTACGAGCACGTTGAACGGCTTCAAGGTTGCGCCCGCACTCCTTCAACATCCGGGCGAGGATGAGATAGCCGTCCATCCAGGTGCCGCCAATCGAATGCGAGTTAATGTGACGTTGGGAGAGCTTGTCGAACAGTGTCGTAACTTCCGGAGAGTCCGCCGAGTAGCCTAAACAGTGCGGGACTTCCTATGCGTCGGGCGAAATAGTGGTCGATCTGTTCAGTGTGGGAGATAACGGGCATGGTGACCAACAGTCGCTCGCCGCGATTGAGCCAAGCCAGAGAGGTATCGGGTCTTCCCTGTAATAGCTCGAGTTGGGCACGCTGATTCAGATAGCGGATGCGAACAAACGGATTGACTTGTTCCTCGTATTTGGCGACCGAGTCCATAACGGATTGCGCGCGATCACGCCCAGCCTGCGCATTGTCTTCGAGACGGACTGGCACGAGATGGAGATGAGCGAGCACCCAAGTGCTAAGTAGATCGCTGTCTTGCAATCCACCTTGCTCCTCAATGTCGCGGCCCGCTTGTTCGAGCACAGTCTGAGAACTTGTCCGATCCTGCAGCTTCACTAGGTTAAATCCGAAACCGTCGACTCGTAGCAGCATCTCGAGTTTCAGCCAGTAGCTTGCTTCTCCAATCCGCCCAGACCGTATAGCGAATCTCCGGAGGTGGGTTGCCTCGTTGATGGCGAGACGCACATAGCGGTCGCGTGCCCGATTGAGCCGCACCGCATCAAAGAAGTGAACGAGCGAACACACGAGATGGACCAGCTGACTGCCCCGTAATGCGGCACTATCAGGTAAAGGCTGGAACTCCCGTGACCATCGCTGTTCCAGCAGTTGTAGATCGGTTTGTCTGTACAACATCTGCGAGCGCAAGGGCTGGGCGGATCATGCGCGGGACTACAACGCGCTGGTGGTGGGCTGGTCGGGCATCGGCAGGTCGCAGCCCAGCAGCGCGCGGCGGCCGAGTCCGGCGAGGCACGCCGGCAGACGCGCATGTTCGGGGACGGGGAATGAGCGGCGCACAGCGGTCAGCGTCTCGGCTCTGCGTCTAAGCATCCGATTCCCATACCGATCTGTGGATTCACACCGTGGATGCACTCGAACACGGCGTGACATACATCCCATAAATCGTGCGATTTGTCATCTGCAGCCGAGCGCTTGTATCCAGGTGGTCACCACGTTAATGTAAATATGGGACGACGTTATGTATAGTTATTCTGAGATTACCCTGAACAGATGGGATTAAAGTCCATGTCGTACACGGCAGCGGCTACTAGCAAGACTCCGGCCCTCATTATCTATTTGCTTGACGTCAGCGGTTCGATGGGCACACCCGACATTGTGATGCCCGAAGGCAACCGTACCAGTCGGATCGAGCTTGTGTCGAAGTGCCTCGAGGACGTCGCGATATCGATGGTCGCACGGTCGACGCGCGGCACGTCGATCCAGCCGCGCTATCGCATCGCGCTGCTCGCCTATTCCGGCCAGGTCTGGGATGTGCTCGGCGGAATCAAGACCGTGGATGAGTTCGCCCAGCAGGGCGTCCCGAACCTCTCGCCGCAGAACATGACCAACACGGAGTCAGCCTTCCTTGAGGCGGAGCGCATCCTGTTGGCGGAGATCCCGAATCTGCCGCCCAACAGCCCCGCGCCGATGGTCTGTCACCTGACCGACGGGGAATACAACGGCGGCGATCCGGGGCCCGTTGCCCAGCGCATCATGAACATGTCGACGCCGGACGGCAACGTCCTGGTAGAGAACATCTACATCGGGCCGAATCCGCTCGGCCAGACGGTGGCCGATCCGACGAGTTGGACGGGGCTGACCTCCGAGAGCGAGATTTCAAACCAGTTCGTCAAGGAGCTGTTCCGGATGTCCTCCGTACTGCCGCCCAACTACGTGGGCATCTTCCGGGAGTTCGGATACCACAACTGGCGCGATGAAGCGCGCATGCTGTTCGCCGGCAACGACTCGAAAATGATCGAGATGGCGTACGTCATGTCCGGCGTCACGCCGACCCGGTAAACGGACAGAGTTGCCATCCATGGCACCCTCGACGGCGTTAACCGACACGATCAAATTCCGACAGTCTCATTTAGATGTACGCCCGTGGACCGATCTGCCGTCAATGTATTGGCGGTATCGCCTCGGGTACGTGCCTTCTACAGAATCGTTGACCACGCAGCAAAACGGACAGGACTACCTGGAGCTCCGCTTTGGCGTAGACAGCAAACGACATCCGAAGTTCGTGTTTGCGATCTGCGATGGCGTCGGGAGCTCGTACCGCGGCGATGTTGCCGCCCGAACGATGGGCGATTGGCTCTGCAATACGATGTGGGGCAAATGGGGAGACACGATTTCCGCGGTACAGCTCGGCGATAACCTGTGGAAGCGGCTCAAGGAAATGCCGCCTGAAGTCGTCAACCCAATCGATGACGAACCGATCCCCGACGACATTCCATCACTTATGCGAAGCGCGCTGAACCGTCAGCGCGAAGTCGGCAGCCAGACCATGTTCATTGGGGGTCGTATGACGCAAGGCAAGTTGTCCTTTGCCAGCTGTGGCGACCTCCGCCTTTCTGTGCTGGATGGCGACTTCAACTCGCTCTACACCTACCGACCAGACACCGACTCTCGTTGGTCGTCCAAACGCGGCGTGATCGGTGAAATCGTCCCCCACGTCATCGACGATCCGGAGACCATGAACCGCGTCAGGCACATCATCGCGCACTCAGATGGACTGAAGGATGCCGAGCTATGGTGGCTGTCCGATGCCGAATTGCAGGAACACATCGAGATGCTGCAGAAGCGCGAAGATTCCGACGACATCACGTACATCCAGATCGAGTTCACCAATGATCTGGGTCAACCGCAACTGCTTTAGCAGGTGGGTCTATGTTCAAACCCCAGGTCGGCGACTCGATAGAGATCAACAGCCAAGTCTATAGATTTCAGCCGCACCCGCAGCAAGTGCGGCTGAAGATGGTCTATCAGGCGCAAGGCAAGAAGGGCACGGTCTACCACCTTAAGGATCCGAAGGGGCAGGACTGGGCGCTGAAGGTCTTCGCACCCGGACATCGGAGCGGCCGAGTATCGGTCGTCAGTGGTGTCCTGAACGACTGGAAAGTCGAAGGCATACTGGTTGCCCAGCGCATCGCGATATATAGGATGACACAAGCGAGGCTAGTGACCGAGTATCCTGATCTCGATCATTCGGTCTTGATGCCGTGGATATCTGGTGACAACTGGGAGAATTTCTGGACCAAAGGTGAAGAACGCCCATATAAGGCTGATACGGGATTGCAGGTCGCCCGTCGAACGAGCCAGACGCTGCTCGAGTTGGAGATGGCCGGCTTCGCACATTGTGACATCGCAGGCTCGAACATCATGATCGACCTCAATGACTTGCAGCGAGGTGGTGTGGAGCTAATCGATATCGAGGACTGCTTCGTCCCATATTTGCCCAGTCCCGAAGCCGGCGAAATACCCGCAGGCACGTCGGGCTATCAGCATCGCACCAGCCGACAACAGGGACAGTGGAGCCCGCACGGTGATCGGTTTGCCAGCGCCATATTGCTCGCTGAGATGCTCACCTGGCATCTCGGTGAAGTTCGTGCTGCGGCCGGCGACGGCGCATCGTCATACTTTGATGACAACGATCTCGCGTCCCCCTCCGAGCAGAATGAGAAGTACCGCCTCCTACTGGCGGCCCTCAGGGTTGGCTCGCCTGACGTCGCGGATCTGTTTGCCCGAGCGTGGCGCGCAGAGACACTCGACGCATGCCCGTCTATCGCCGAATGGCACACGGCAATCCACGCTATGACTGCGCGCGGACTATCGACCATTACATCGATACCGCGGACGCCGCTTGTTGGTGTGCCCAAGATCGTCGACGTGGAGTACGTGGACAACACATTTGTGGTTACGCTGACTCCGGATGCCAAAAATGCTGACATTGAGTATCAGGTCGCAAAAGCGCTGACATTCAGCGATCTGGTCGCCAGTGGCCGGACGCAAGACGGGCAGTTCACTTGGGTTGAGGATGCCAAGCCGGGGGTGGTCCATCACATTCGACTTCGGCCGGCGGCACTATCGTTGGGCGGCCGGTGGGGCGAGCCGTTCGCCGTCATGGTCGCATACCCGCCGAACTTCCAACGGTTAAGCAACAGCGACGCCTTCAGCCTACGATGGGAATGCGATAGCAAAGTCGGATTCTCCGAACCCCAAGTGTTCAGCTCAGGCGGAAGTCAAGAGAGCGTCAAGGTATCCATGAGTAGCGCGAGCGGTGGAAGCGAGCAAACCGTGTACATTCTGTCGCTTCCCTACAGTGCGCTAAAGTCCGGCGCGTACAGGCTGCACCTTAAGCAGTCGCAGGTCGGTGGCTTCGGCTCCGTCAACCTCGTTACCCGCACGTCCGCGTTTGACGTTCGTGTTCCATTGCCCGCACCCAAGCAGATCGCGTTTGAGGATGGCACGTTGGTGTGGTCATCCGTTCCCAATGCCCGTTCCTATCAGGTCGACATCGCCCTCCCCGACGGTACGAGCTACCAGCAAGTCACGACCGATACGCGGCTGGACCTGGCGCGACTGCACATTTCGCTCGACTTCGACCATTTCACTGCCAAAGTGTCGGGAGTGGACCCCACGCACAGCGTGACGGGCAAACCGATCGTCGACGACTTCAAGCTTGCGCCCAAGAGTCCGCAGTGGGCACGCAAGAAGATCGAGGTGGCTCCCGGCTCGGTAACGCTCCGTTGGAATAAGGTGTCCGAAGCCGATAGCTACATGATCGAGTGGCGGAGCGCGAAGAAGTCTGGCACCGTTGCGTCGTTTACGGAGAAGGCCGTCCTGTACCTTCCAGCCGGTCGGTACGTATTCACGGTTCAGGCGGTGCGGAAAAATCAACACAGCGCGCCAAGCGCTGAATATGAAGTGGAGATCCCTGCGGGCAGTCTCCAGCTGGGTGTCTCGACGACTGGACTCCGCTTGGACGTGACATGGCAGCCTGTTCTGGGCGCCACGAAATACACGGTGCTGGTCGGTAACACTGAAGATGCCGGCGAGCATTCCCACATCGAAACGGTGACAGACACCCGTTTCTCGAAAACCTTCGCGCCAGGCACGTATGAGGTCTACGTCGACGCGGAAAGCGACCAGGGAACCATCGCATCGTCACAGGGCACCACCATACGCCTTGCCCTGCAGAAACCGTCGTTCAAGCACGCACCGGACACGGTTGCCGCTGGCGCGAAGTTCACGCTGGAGTGGGAGGAAGTCGAAGGCGCCAGTCGCTATGTATTGCATGAACTCCGCAGAGATGACAACACGTTGACGCCGCTCAACAAATGGGCGTGTGCCCAACCGTGGCGCACGTTCATCAGCGAGCGCAGCTGGGACACCGTACACGTGTTTCAGGTGGAGCCATTCGACAGCAACGACTTCGCCGGCGACCTCAGCGACATGCACGAAATCCGGTTCGAAAAACCCGCCACGGAGGCACCACCGGTCAGCGAAGCCGCCGAGAGACCCGAGCATCCAATCGACGAGCCCAGAGTCGTTGAACCGAAGACGGCCAGGCACGACAGTCGAAGGTACATAGTCTGGAATCCGAAGTCGACGCCAACACTGAACGTTGAACGCATCGCGGGGGGCTGGTACATCGCGTGGTCGAGCGTTTCGGGCGCCACGCACTACGACTTGTCGATTCGTGGGCCCTTCTCCAACACGGTTCGACTCGATGGGGACACGAACGAATTCACGCTGAGCGACTCGGATGTTGTTGGCGGCGTGTACAGCGTGTCCGTTACGCCGTACTCCGAGATCGAGGCGCAGGCTGGTCGGAAATCGAACACCGTGATCATCAATACAGAGACCGAAGGCAATCAGAATGAAGGTTAGGCCCCACGACACCTTAACCATTGCCGGTGAGATATTCACGGTTGCGCCGCATCCGGCGGCACCCAAGATGCCCTTCCAACAAGAAGGCGCCAAAGGCATGGTGTTCAAGATTGAGCAGAAATCGAACGCGCAGCCGTTTGCGCTTAAGGTGTTCAAGCCCGGCCATCGCAAGCCCGAGCTCGTCAACAACACCAAGGAGCTTCGTCAGTTTGCGTCGATCAAAGGCATGGAGGTGTGCGAACGACAAGTTCTCGAAAAGACCGGGTACGGCGCTGACGCTGTCAAACAGGAACCCGATCTCGAGTTCGCGGTATTGATGCCGTGGTCACAGGGGCGCACGTGGGCGGATATCGTGCAGAACAAGGCGCCGGTCGTTCCCCGCGTGAGTGTCGAGGTCGCCCGCAACATCGTTGAGGTCATGGTCGAGCTCGAGAAGCGATCGATTGCGCACTGCGACATCGCGTGTGGCAACGTCCTGATTGATCCCGATACGCTGGATTTCCAGCTCATCGACGTAGAAGACATCTACGCGCCGGGGCTCCCACGACCGGCGCAGGTACCCGCCGGAACGGCAGGTTACGCCCATCAGACGGCTGGTTCGGGCCTCTGGTCAGCCGATGCGGATCGTTTCGCCGGCGCCATACTGATCGTCGAGGCGCTGTTGTGGCACGATGATCGCACACGTGATGCCGCCTCGGAAGACGGGCACGTATTCGACGCCGATACGCTGCAGGACGCGAAGAGTCCGGTGTATGCTCTGGCGACCCAAGTCCTGTCGAAGATGCCCGATGTACCCGCACACGTGGCGAAGCAGTTGGTCGATCTGTTTACCGCGGCATGGCAATCCGCGACCTTGGCCGACTGCCCGACATTTGCCGACTGGCATGCCGCGCTCAGCGCCGTCTCACGAGCCGGTACCCGCTTGAAGCTCACCGATGCCGACATCGCCTGGCCCGTGTCCGGCTGGCGCCCGCTTACCATCGTGACACCCTCCAATCCGTTCACAGCATTTCGATCGCTTGGAGGGCAAAGCGCACCGACGGTACTGCGCGCACCACGCCTGATGCCGATTAATCCGCCGTTCCGCATGGCTGGCAGCACTAGGGCCTCGCTGCGTTGGCTGCCGGTTGAAGGCGCCCAGCTATACGAAGTGGAGTACAGTGCCGATCCGGATTTCGATCAATCGTGGATCGTGGAGTCACAATCGTCATCCCTCGACATCACGACTCTCCGACCGAATACGGCATACTACTTCCGAGTCCGAGCCGTTGGCGATCATGTGACCAGCGAGTGGGGACCAACCGTTCAATGGTAGTATTCGCCCCAGATACCTTCAGCCGAATTGAATGAACAGGTAATTTCATGCCATCGAGTGCCCCCCGCAAGAAGCTGATCGAAGTCGCGCTGCCGCTGGAAGTTATTAGTGTAGCAAGCCAAAGGGCTGGGCGGATCATGCGCGGGACTACAACGCGCTGGTGGTGAGCTGGTCGGGCATCGACGAGGTCGCGGCCCAGCAGCGCACCGCCGCCGAGTCCGGCGATGCGCGCCGGCAGCCGGGGTTGTTTGAGTAGAGTAGGAGGAGATAGACAATGTCCGAAGTCAATCGCCACAGTGCGATAATGCATCTCATCAACGATCCTCTCTTTGCCGATTTTGAGGATATGCAAGCAGAGACAAGCTTCTTCAACGTTGTAGGGCGAACTCATACAGAGACGTGGCATAGCGCTACGCTAGGTTGGTTGCTAAATCCCTCGAGCAACCACGGCTTGGGCGACTTCCCGCTTCGCCGGTTCATCTTAACCATGATGAACAAAGAAGACCCCAAGGCAAATCGCAAGGTTTCGCTCAGCGATATCACCATAGACGGTGATCTATCCGCCGCGCGAGCTAGACCCAATGAGTCTGACCTGCAAGAGGTCACAATTTCGTCGATAGCATCAGGAAAGAACAACAGAGGTAAGATCGATGTGTTCGTCGAAGGTATTGTCCACTTGCGAATGTCGGTGAAGATCCTTATTGAGATGAAGGTGAATTCAAAGATCGATCAGGATCAATGCGCGAAATACATCGCGTATATTCGGGAAAGGGAACAGGACAAGAAGAACCGTGAAGTATTGTATCCGGTGTTTGTGTCGCCTGACTGGAATCTTGGTGACAATCGCTTCCATCTTTTTGGTAGCAATCAGTGGATCGTTATCGATTTTCAGACACTTTACGATGATTTGATTGCACCGTGCATGCAGAGTGGCAGGCTCTCTGAGTTCGGCAGGGTCTTTCTTGATGAGTATACGAAGACATTGAAGTATCCCAATCCAAAGAAAGGTAACCGACGCATGGCAACAACGGACAGGGAAGTCGAACTTGCTCACAAGATCTACGGCAAACACGGCAACGCAATCGATGCGCTAATTGAATTGCTACGGTTGGACGTAGATCTTAGTGAGCCGAGCACAACTGGAAGACGAATCCAGCGAAAGAAACCAATCATTAGGATAAAGATCGATGGCAAGACAATCGAAGCGACATCAATTCCGGAGCTATATACAAAGACGCTTGAGTTCCTGAAGGAGGGCGATTACCTCCAGAACTTACAGCTTCCGATGTCCACTGGTTATGGGCGACATCTCATTGCCGCTGAGCCGATACATCCGCGAGGCAATGCATTCCTGAAACCAGTCAAAATTGACGGAGTTTACATGGAAGCGCACAAATCCCGTGAGGGCGGCATCAACGACCTCTTCAAGTTCCTAGAGACACTCGGGCTTGAAGCGACAAACGTAAGCCCGAAAGAGTAGTGTCAGTCATGGCCAAATCAAATCGTGATCGTGTCAGTGAACTGCTGGATGCCCTGAAGGCCGGGCTGGCGCCGTACATCGTCACCGAATACGAGCGGGTCTTTAAGAGCACGATGCTCGCCGAGATCAGCGACGCGCTGACCTCCGGCACCCACGGCGGGCTGGCGGCACGCACCGCCGAGGACGCGGTCAGCGAGATGGACGTGCAGGCTTGTCTCAATGCCATGAGCCGGCGCTGGGAGCAGGTGTTCAAGGCAACGCTCGGCAAGTCAGAGCGCGGCTACGTCGGTATCCTCTCAGACGCGCGCAACAATTGGGCGCACCAGAAGCCGTTCACGAACGATCAGGCGTATGAAGCGGCCTCCATCGCCACGCGGCTGCTCGAAGCGGTCGGCGCTTCGAAGGAAGCGGCTATCTGCCATGACATCGCCACTGACCTGTTGCGCCTGCGCTTTGAGGCCGAGCAGAAGCAGTCGGTGAAGCGGTCGAACACCGGTAACCTCGGCGGCGCACCGACGACCACCGCGCCTACGCCGAGACCCGGGTCGTACACCGCCGCAGCGACCAGCAAGACTCCGGCCCTCATCATTTATCTGCTCGACGTAAGCGGTTCCATGGGCACACCGGATATCGTAATGCCCGAAGGCAACCGAATCAGTAGGATCGAACTCGTGTCGAAGTGCCTCGAAGACGTCGCGATATCGATGGTTGCACGGTCAACGCGCGGCACGTCGATCCAGCCGCGATATCGCATCGCGCTGCTCGCCTATTCCGGTCAGGTGTGGGATGTGCTCGGCGGAATCAAGACCGTGGACGAGTTCGCGCAGCAGGGCGTCCCGAATCTCTCGCCGCAGAACATGACGAACACCGAGTCGGCCTTCCTGGAAGCGGAACGCATTCTGTTGGCGGAGATCCCCAATCTGCCGCCCAACAGCCCGGCACCGATGGTCTGTCACCTGACCGACGGGGAATACAACGGCGGCGATCCGGGCCCGGTGGCGCAGGGCATCATGAACATGTCGACGCCGGACGGCAACGTGCTGGTGGAGAACATCTACATCGGGCCAAATCCACTCGGCCAGACGGTGACCGATCCGACGAGTTGGACGGGGCTCACCTCCGAGAGCGAGATTTCAAACCCGTTCGTCCAGGAATTGTTCCGGATGTCCTCCGTGCTGCCGACCAGGTATGCGGGTATCTTCCGCGAGTTTGGATACCACAACTGGCGCGATGAAGCGCGCATGCTGTTTGCCGGCAACGACTCGAAGATGATCGAAATGGCATTCGTCATGTCCGGCGTCACGCCCACACGGTAGCAGGACACGGGTGCACTCGTCTCACTATGTATGCTTGGCCCCTGACTCCTGTGGGTATCACTCATCCTTATACTCAAGTCCCCAAGGAACACGCTATCAACCTAGTCAGCAATCCGCACCTTTCGATCAAGAAGCTGTGGGAGTACTTGAAGTCCTACTGCTACCTGCCGCGTCTATACGACGAGAACGTGCTGATCGACACCATCGCCGACGGCGTCGTGCGCTGGGATGCGCCGTTCGGCTACGCGACCATGGTTGATGCGCAGGGCAATCATAAGGGTTTGGCATTCGATAACCCGGCCCGCGTGTACTTCGACGACAGGTCGGTGATCGTCCGACCGGACGCGGCGCGTGATCAATTGGAACGCGAAGCGAACGAACGCGCGCCAGAACCCACCGAGCGACCAACTCCGCTATTCGGCGGTGGAGAGACACCGGCGGCTCTGGTCGAGACCGAGGCCCAGCTGACCACGCGCTATCACGGCACGGTGACGCTTGATCCGCGGCGTGGCAATAAGGATATGGCGACGATCGTCGACGAGGTCATTCAGCGGCTGATTAGCCTGACCGGGACGAATGTGCGGATCACGGTCGAGATCAGCGCCGATCGCCCGACCGGCCTCGACGACGGGACGATTCGCACAGTGAGTGAAAATAGCCGCACGCTGAAGTTCAAGCACTACGGGTTCGAGGACTAGGCACAGATCATAACGTTGCCTTGCAGCAGTTACGGGTAAGCGAGGCAGCGGGAAGCGACCCGACAAATGTGCTAGTATGTCGATACTCTATCAACACGGTCTGCGGAAGCTGTAACGGATCATGGACGGTGGCGAGTCGTTCTTTCAGAGACATCAGAGGCTGGCTAAGCAGCAATCGACAGGCGTGGACACATATGATGTTCACGTGGTTGGCGTCACGTTCGAGGGGCGCCAGCAGGTTGTCAGGAGTATCCAGGCAAACGACCGGCTGCTGTTGCGACGCGATCCAGCGAACCGCTACGATCGTAACGCGATTCGGGTCGAAACCCTCAATGGGGTTCAGGTTGGGTTTCTGGCGAAAGACCTTGCTGCACAACTCGCTTCGCGGTTTGACCAACTCGGCGCACCCGTCAATGCGATCGTCATCGCTCATCTGGGCGGTGACAATCCCGACTACTCTCATGGTCTGAAGATACGGTTTCAGCTGCCTGCCCAGTCCAACACCGCGGCGAAAGCCATGCCGAACCTGGAGGATGAGCTTTGAGTTCGGAAACATTGACCCCGGAACAGGAGCGCGTTGTAAAGCACCCGCTTGGTCGGCATGCCCGGGTACTGGCTGTCGCGGGATCTGGCAAGACAACGACGATGGTGCAGCGAGTCAAGTACCTCGTCGACGCGCTCGGCATGGCACCTGCTTCGATCCGGATCTTAATGTTCAACAAGAGAGCGCGAGCGCAGTTCAGAGATAAACTCTCGGCAGTTCTGCCAGAGAATCGGCGCCCTAGCGTCGATTCATTTCATTCGTTCGCATACAGACTCCTTTCGACTGCGTCACAACGTGGGTGGATGGCGTCCATGAGCGAGGTATGGGGCGACGACAAGGAGGAACTGGTCCGAAGGACAGTTCACCGAGCCATACAGAATCTCGAGAAACAGCGCGCAGGTCCGCCCGAGATGGTAGATCCAGATGATGCGCTCGAGAGCATCAGCTTGTGGAAGGGTTCGCTCATCACGCCTGAACGTGCTGGGCATCGACGAAATCAGTATTTGCCATCGGTATACACTGAGTTCGAACGGCTACGTCTCGAGAAGAATGCCCTCACATTCGACGATTTTGTGCCTTACGCCGTCGGCCTGCTGGAAAGAAAATCCGGGTTGGGCGACCAGCTCCTGAGCCGGTCCTCGGTCGTTATCGTGGATGAGTATCAGGATGTGAATTACGGCCAGCAAAGGCTGATCGAACTCATCGCAGGCGATACTGCCGACGTCATGGTTGTCGGTGATGACGACCAAACCATCTACGAATGGCGTGGCGCGCGGCCGAACTACATCATAAAGGAGTTTGGCAAGGCGTTCTCAAACAAGCCCGTCGTGGATTACACACTGTCCCGAACATTCAGGTTCGGCCCTGTGCTCGCTCAGGTATCGCAAAACGTAATCTCTCTGAACCCGACTCGGGTCGATAAGCGCTTGATTGCGCACAAGGCAGCACTCCATACAGGAATAAGCCTCCACCACAGTGACGCCGCGAACCAGGTTGACGTCAACAACGAGTTGGCGCAACAAGTCAAAGCACTCGCCAAACAGACTATCGATCCTGCCAACATCGCAGTCCTGTTCCGGATGTATGCACAGTCCATTGGACTTGAAGCAGCGTTCCTTGCTAACAAGATACCGTACCGTGTTCTTGGTCGCGCACCGTTCTTCAAGCGACGCGAGATCGAGGTTCTGCTCGAATACCTCCGGGTGTCGATCGATCTCGACGCGCCGCTTGATGACGATGCCAAGTTCAAGCGTCTCATGAGCATCGTCAATGTGCCAAATCGCCGGATCTCGAGAGATCATCTGGACAAGGCGCGATCTTGGGCCGGTTCTCGTTCATTGCATGAATTCATGAACTATGTCGAGTCTTCCAATGATTCCCCATTGACCCGGCAATCGCGCGAACGAATTGGTGAGTTGAAGACGTTACTCGAACGTCTCCATGAACGAATTCTGACGGAGCCATCTCTGAATGCCGGCAACCTCCTTCAGTGGCTTGTGAAGATGGTTGATTACTACGAGCACTTCAACAACTTTTACGGTGCGGGTGAGCATTCAGAGGATCGCAAACTGGCCGTGGCTACGTTCTGCTCCTATGCGGAGTCGCTCAGGATGACACCACAGGACTTCCTGCGCCACATTCACCGCTTGGATCCGGCACAAGGATTGCCTGACGAGAAGGTCATTCTGATGACCACCGTCTTCCGGGTGAAGGGTGAGGAATTCGATTATGTGTTCATTCCAGATTGTGAGGAGGGCTATATGCCCTGCCTTTTCACGAGCGAAGAGGAGATCTTCGATACCCGGGGGCTAATCACTTCGCCTCCGTCGTCAGACGCAATAAGTAATGAGAGACGACTCTTCTATGTTGCGCTGACGCGGGCGCGTAAGTCGGTCTTCATTGGCGCCACGACACAGAAACCGAGCGCAAATGCAAGTGAAGGTCAGCCAGCTGCTGCCTCGCGCTTTATTGCGGAGATGCTGCTCAATCCTACAGTCGAGGTGATGGGGGCATTCCAGCGACTTGCTGCAGGGGACAGATCCGCCCTCGTCAAGTTGTCTGCTGCCGCGGTGACGCACGCGGGAAGGCGACCGATCATAACGAATCTCGTGGAAGAGTACTTGCCATCAACGGGACACAGCTTACCGGAGGGGCTTCTGAACAGCATTCGTGGCGTACCCGAGTTGCCGCCCCCTAGGTATGTCCCCCCACCGTCTTCGCTTGGCGAATCCGCGGTAGCGAGTTCCGAAAGCCGGCGTACAACACCACCACCAAAGGAGTGGTGGGACGAGTAGATAAACCCGTGTAGGCAAAGTCAGCCAGGCCACCCCCTATTGCTTCATTAGCTCCGGTTTTCGTAGTTGACGACAGCATTTTCGAAGGACTTGACGACAATGAGCGACTACAGCAATGACGAAGACGACGAATTTGAAGACGACGACTACGACCTCGACGAAGAGGACGACTTCTTCGACGAATACGAGGACGACGACGAAAATTACTACGGACTCGGCGAAGATCCCGACGAAGACCGAATTGCCGGGCTCGACGGATCAAGAACCATCATTTCCTGGGATGATGATGAACCGATTTTCGACGATGATTCCGATGATGACTTCTGAGGTGGTAGAGTGGCCACCCAAGACTACTTCTGATCAGAGGCGGGCAAGCACGGCAAAAAAGGAGACAGACTGAGCAGAAATTGGCCCGTGGTGCGCGTGTCACGCAATGGGTCGTGGTTGTAGCACACGATTCGGTAGGCAGTCAGTTGGCCTACATCGCCCAGCCGTGCGAGACAGGAACCTGTCAGACCACTCCTTGCCATGGGATCGATATGGCCTCATGAGCGCGTTCGGGTGTGACCGCAGAATCAGCTTGCGTCAATCAGTGTATCGCAGGTTAAGTTCAACCGCCTGACACTATCGCAGCCAGTCGATCGCCGGGGTTTCGACCGTGTCCTAGTTGAACACTTTCATGCGTCGCTCTCGTCGTCAGGCGGTGGAAGCGGCGTTAGCAATTTCACGATCGGCCGGAAGGTTTTCTCAAACACTGCAAGATATGTGTGGAACCACGCAAAGATCTCCGGCCATCGACTGTGATCCGACGCATCGACGTTGTGCATATCCAGTGCAATTGCACTCGTCTTCCTATCTGGCCTCTCGTTCCACGCCAGGGGCTGTCCAATTGCACTCTCAATGGCCGTTCGATTCTGCAGCAGTCTACGGAAGTGCCCTTTCGCGTCTGATCCGTAAAGGTCAAGCTGAACCGTGACCATCGATTCCTTGGCTCTGATGACAGCCTCCACATAGAAATTCGATCGGCCAATCGGGATTGATGTCCAGCTCTGAGCTGCCGGCTTCAAGACTTTGAGGGGCGACCGTTGTTCAAGCAAGTATTCCTTGAATGCCGTCCAGAACTCAAGCTGAAGCTGCTGAATGTCAGACAAGGGGGTCTCCGACCGCGCCTTGGATACCGTCTTTACCCACTCGTTCGGCTGACTGACGATGTTGAACTTCGGCGCGGCGGGCGAGTTTCCGATGCGCCACAGTTCGATCTCCAGCCCGAAGAAGCCGATGTCCTGCGCCGTGACCTCGTTCAGCCAGTCGAGTGCCGCCCGGTGTTCGTCGGTGAACCGTTCGGCGATCCACACGATCGTGACCGTCGACAGCCCCGCCGCGTACGTGAGCAGTTGGCCGAGATGGCTGTGATCCGTCCGTTCAAGCTGGTTTTCGATCAGGACGAAGCTTCCGTCCGTGGTGTCTTTGGCGACGATGTCGGCGCGGAACGGCCCGACCTGCTGCTCGGTCGCCTCCAGCGCCAAATCGAGCCCGAGGGTGTCGCCGAGAAGTTTGAGGTTTTCTTCTTGCGCCAGCCACGGCGTGAAGTCGGCTGACTCGCTGCTCCAGACTTCCCGTAACGGTACGCGTCGTAATGACCCGAGGTTCATGCCAATCCTTTCAGCTGCGTACGGCTCACACTCCTACATTGTAGGCTATATCGTGACAAGTCAGTCACCTGGAGACCCAAGCGCGTAGTGCAAACGAATCAAACGTACGAGGCGTAATGCTGTCTCGGACGTGTTGCTCGTCACGACGTCCTCAATCGACATCACGACACAGCCATGGGCTGCTCGTTTCAGAAGCCGCGGCACGAATCCCGCGCGAATCAACGTGTCCCTGTCGTCGATCCTGAACCCGGTCACGACGGCCACGGCGTATTGATCGTACTCTTCCGTCGCAGCTTATGCTCCACGAGCAGGTCAATGTCAGACTTGGCCACATAGTCGGACCGCAGGGCTGAGCCGAACAAGGCCATTCGCCGAATGAGATCGCATTGGCAAAACGCTCGGATCTCATCGAGCGGAAGGTCAAGCAAGACCGACGATGGGGGGTTCATGACCGAGACCTCCCTGGTGGTTGGGCCTGCCGCGCGACCGGGACAAGTTGATTGTAACATCTCGTCTCTTGGACGGACCCTCATCCACTGCTGTTTGCGCACGTGCAGGCTCGCCGGACCGAGATGCGCGACGACTTGACGCAGGTGTATGCGCACGAGTATCCGCCTGAGCCCTCGCGGGCCGAAATCGAGTTCTAGACACGCGAACGGCGCAGTCGGTCACCGGCTGTGCCGTCTTCTTTCATTACACGCCGCGCAGGATTCCCGAAGCAAGCCTTATTGGTGCAGTGGTACTTACGGGCTATAGTATAGAGTTGTTATTGCAAGCTGTTGTTGCTGCCCTCATGTCGAACAACCTGGCAGGCCAAACCCTCGGCAAATACGAACTGCGCGACCTGCTGGGCGAAGGCGGAATGGGCGCGGTCTATCGTGCCTATGACCACAGCCTGAACCGGCAGGTGGCCGTCAAGGTCATCAGCCTCGCCAAGAACGACCCCGAACTGCAGGCCCGCTTCATCCGCGAAGCGCAGACCGCCGCCGCACTTGAGCACAGCCACATTGTCCGCGTCTACGATTACGGCATCGACCGCGAGATCAGCTATGTCGTGATGCAGCATTTGACCGGCGGATCGCTGTCCGAGCGTATCAAGCAGGCGGTGCGGCAGGGTCGCCCGCTCGCCAGCCTGAGCGAAGTATCGTTACTGCTGGACCAGCTCGCCAGCGCGCTCGACTACGCCCATGCCCAAGGGGTGATCCACCGCGACATCAAGCCGCAGAACGTCATGTTCAACAATCAGGGACAGGCGTTCATCGTCGACTTCGGCATTGCCAAGCTGATCTCCGGATCGACTAACCTGACCCACTCCGGCATGGCGATGGGGACACCGAGCTACATGCCGCCCGAGCAGTGGGCGAGCAAGGAACTCACACCCGCGGCTGACCAGTACGCCCTCGGCATCATGACCTACCAGCTTCTCTCCGGTCGCCTGCCGTTTGAGGCGGAGACGCCGCTGCAGGTCATGTACAAGCACATGAACGATCAGCCGACGCCGATCAGCACCTTCCGGCCCGACATCCCGCCGGCGCTCCTGCTCGTGATCGACCGCGCGCTGTCCAAAGACTATCACCAGCGATTCCCCAACTGCACGCAGTTCGCGCAGGCCTTCGGCGCCGCGGTGAGTGGAACACAGGCGGGCAGCACCGAATACTTTACGTTCAAGCTGGCGGCAGCGAAACCGTCCGGGCTGCCTTACACACCGACACCAAGCCAACCGCCACCGGCGACGCCCACACCCGTCAGCAGTCCGTCGATGCAGGCGCTTCCCACAGCGCGACCGGCGCAGCGTTCGCGCGGCCTGCTGATCGGGGTGATCGGCATCGTCGCGACCGCGGCGATCGTGGCCGCCTTGCTGCTCGGTGGACGTGGTACCGGCGACGTGGAGATGACCGTGACCGCCCAGCACCTGACACTGATCGCCGGCGGCCTGTCGACCGACAGCGCGGCCACCCAGCGGAGCGGGATCGAGGTCCTTGTGACCGACACGCCTGAGCCGACGATCACGGACATGCCCAGCGCGACGCGTACCGCCACGCAGACCATTCCGCCGACGGCGACATCGACCCTGAGTGCCCGCGAAGCCGCACTGGCGACCGTCAATGCCGCGCCGGCGCTGACCGAAACGCAGCGCGCCCTGACGCCAACCGAGGACTTCGAAGCCACGATCCGGGCGGAGATCACCAACGTGTATCTCGAGGCGCTGACCGAGACGGCGACGCACCGTCCACCGACTGCCACCCACACGCCGACGCCGTCGTACACCGCGACGAGCACTCCCACCTACACACCATCGGTGACGCCGTCGCCTACGGCAACCGACACACCGACCTACACGGCCACGGCCTACCAGCACCGATACGCCAACCA
>JZRA01000046.1 GCA_001567485.1 Chloroflexi bacterium OLB13 | reverse complement strand
CGCAGGGGTCAGGGGTCAGTGGTCAGTTGGTCAGGGGGCAGTTGTCAGTTGTCAGGGGTCAGGAGGCAGGGGTCAGGGGTTGGGAGGCAAAGGGCAGGGGGCAGGAGGGCGTAGAGGACACGGAGAGGGATTCGTAGGGCGACCCGCCGAATCGCCCCCGTTATCTTTTCCCGGTCTCCGGCCGCGCATCTAAACGTCAAGGGCGTAGATGTCGCCTTTCTTCCACCCGCTCTCGGCGGCGACCTGCTTGGCCGCGGATGACCGGCTTTCACCGGCGTCGAGGCGTGCCCTGAATGCAGCGCGCACCTGATCCGCGTCCCAGTGGAGCGCCTCGGCTGGCGCGCCCGCGATCAACAGCGTGATCTCTCCGCGCGGGGGCTGTTGGCGCATGTGTTCGCGTACCTCGGCCGCCGTCCCGCGCACGAACTCCTCGAACTTCTTCGACAGCTCGCGGGCCACCACCACCGGCCGGTCGGGGCCAATGCCGTCCACAATCGCATCCAGCGCGTCGGTCAGGCGATGCGGACTCTCGTAGCAGATCATCGTCCGGCGTTCGTTCTTCAGGGCGGCGAAGTACTCCGGCAGATGTTTGCGCGGCAGGAATCCGAGATAAACGAACGAATCGGTCGGCAGGCCGGATCCGACCAGCGCGGTGATCACGGCACTGGCGCCGGGCAGCGGCACGACCGGATACCCACGCTCGATGGCGGCGCGCACCAGCTCGAAGCCCGGATCGCTGAGGCCCGGCGTGCCAGCGTCACTGATAAGCGCGACATCGCCGGTATCCAGCACGTCGAGGATGGCATCGAGTTTCACCAGCTTGTTGTGCTCGTGATAACTGGTCAGCGGCGTATCGATCTCGTAGTGATTGAGCAGAACGCGGCTCGTGCGTGTATCCTCGCAGGCGATCAGCGCGGCAGACTTCAAAATGCGCAGCGCGCGGAGGGTGATGTCCTCGAGGTTGCCGATGGGCGTGGGGACAAGGTATAGGATGCCGGTCATGGTGCGTCCGTCAGTCGCATGTTAGCAGTGGGTCAGGCGGCGTGTGCGCATCTAAACGCATGCCGGCCGCTGTGCTATTATACGGGCAATCATTGAGAGCAGGCTGAACCCTATCCTATGTCCCGAGTGCTGATATTCCTTGGCCTTGTGTTCACGGCCGTGCTGACCGCCGCCCCGGCATCCGCCAATCTCGACTCCGCCGCGTGTGCGGGCATCGACCTATCCGTCGGCGTGCCGAGCGCATGCCTCGACTACATGCGGGCTTTTCCGACTCCGACGCTGTCGCAGGTTCGCCGCGATGGCTACACCATCAATAATTACAGCTTCTGGAAGGTCGACTCGGCCGCGCGCCGGTGTTCGATGCTCCGGGTGGGAATGTCGTGCGCGAGATTCCATCCGGCTTCCACGCGGTGCAGTCGCTTGACTCGACCAGCGTCGAGGGCTGGGTGCAGATCGAGGACGGCAACTGGATGACGGCGGCGTCGCTTAAGTACACGCCGGCGTCGGAGTTCCGCGGCGTTCAGATTCTGGACGGCTTGCAGAATCAGTTCGCATGGGCGCTGGACACGATGTATACGTCGGATTATCCCGGCGGCCCGCAGAACGCCGACAGCGGACGCTTGCTCTACCGTTACGACACGATCACGCTGTTCGCCGAGGCCCCCGACGAAGAGGGCTGGCTCTGGTACATGGTCGGCCCCGATCAGTGGGTCGAGCAGCGCGTGATCAGCAAGCCGGTCAAGACCGCGCGCCCGGAAGGGGTTGAGGGCCGGTGGGTGTCGATCGATCTGTACGAGCAGGCGTTGATCGCCTACGACGGGGATACGCCTGTGTTCGCCACGCTGATCTCCTCTGGACTGCCCGGCAATGACACCAACGAAGGGCTGTTCCGCGTTTGGGCCGACCTACCGCAGGATCGCATGAGCGGGTTTGCCGGCGCGCCTAACGCGTATGACCTCAGCGGCGTGCCGTGGGTGATGTACTTCGACGACTCGATCAGCTTGCACGGCACGTACTGGCACAACAACTTCGGATACCGCCGCAGCCGTGGGTGCGTCAACATGAGCATTAGCGACGCGCGCTGGGTGTTCGAGTGGGCGCAGGAAGGCTATCGCCAGCAGGGTATCCAGCGCGTCAGCCACGAGCAGCCCGGCATTTACGTGCTGGTATGGGGCAGCGGCGAATACCGCACGACTGGCGCCGCCACGAAGTAACGCATCGGGGCGCTGTCTCACTCCCAAACCTGCTCCGTAGTGGTCATGGAGAAGGATTCTTCAAGTGCTGAGTGCCGCGTGCCAAGTCGTGAGTCACGGGCCAAAGCGGATCAGCCGATTGAACCACAAAGGACACGATGGACACCAAAGGGGTAGGTTATGTGCTCCCCTGCCACGGATCGCGGCTGGCGAACGCGCCTAACCCCGGCGCCAGATCCCGCGCGCAGCGGATGTCATGCGGTTCATACCACCTCGCGTTATCCCGCGGCGTCCCAGCACGCGCGCAGAACCCCGACCGCGGCCGGAAGCACCTCGACGGGATCGCCGGTCACGCCGCATTCGAGCGCGAACCATCCCTCGTAGTGGGCTGCTCGCAGCGCCTTGAAACACGCCGTGAAGTCGGTATGCCCGTGCCCCGGCAGCTGGCGGTTGCTGTCGGCCAAATGCACATGGCCGATCAGCGCGGCGTTATCAGCCAGCGCGGCGGGCAGGTTTCTCTCCTCCAACCCCATGTGGAACAGATCGGCCATGATCTTCACGCGCGGACTGTCCGCCATCTTGCAGATCGATGCCGCGTGCGCCAGCGTCTTGAGGTACGGTGTCTCATAGCGATTAAGTGGTTCGAGCAGAATATGCGCCGTGCCGTTCGGCGTTTGCCGGACAGCCTCTTTCAGCGCGTGGATGAGCAGCCGTTCAGAGAGCTGCGCCGCGTCACCAATCGGGGATAGATCCGGCACGGGATACTGCTTGCGCAGCGGGAGCGCGATCACACCGGCCGCGCCTAACGTCTCGGCAGCACGCAGCGCATTGACCAACCCATCGAGACGGCCCGCGCGTTCGGCGGGATCCGCATGGACGAGGTCGTCTTTTGCCATGCTGCACAGGCTGGAGACCGGCAGGCGCGATACCCGCATGGCGGCGCTGATCGCGTTCATGTGGTCGCTGAACGTGCCGAACTCGACAAACGGCAGGCCCCATGCCGTCAGCTCGACTCCGTCGAATCCGAACTCGGCGGCATACTGGAACTGCTCGGTCAGTGACGATCCCGGTAGTAAGTGATGCTGAATGGCGATCTTCATGGATGATCCCACCTCTATAACCGTAAGAGGACATGCCTACATTATACGTGTCGCGTGTGTGTCGTTCGGATATCGTCCGCTGATGCGGGGCGCGGGTGACGCGAATCGAGTTCGAGACGCGCATCACGGTTCGATGCCGCCTTATCCCCCAAGCGCGCGCCGTTCCAATCCCGTAACATCACGCCGTAGGTGAGGCGTCCCTTGCAGGCCGCGTCTCGGCGCTGTGCTATAATTTTCCACACTTGGCTGCCATCTGCACGCGTTTATGACCGACCTCGGTATCGTCATCGTCAACTATAACACCGTCGATCAACTGCGGCGGGCGCTGCAAACCCTGTATGAAAACACCGGCGGCTTGTCGATCCGCGTCGTGGTGGTCGACAACGCCTCGGCGGATGACAGTGTCGGCATGGTTCGGCGCGAGTACCCGCAAACGCATGTTATCGCCAGCGAGGTCAACGGCGGGTTCAGCATCGCCAACAATCACGGGCTGCGCTGGCTGGGCTTCCGCGAGGATGGCGCGACGGCGGACATGCCGCGCTACGTGCTGCTGCTCAACCCGGACACCGAGACCCCGCCCGGCACACTGCCGGCGATGGTGCAGTTCATGAACGCCAATCCGGACGTCGGCGTCAGCGGGCCGCGCCTGCTGCAAGCCGATGGATCGCTCGATCTAGCGTGCCGGCGCAGTTTCCCCACGCCGTGGGTCGCCTTTACGCACTTCAGCGGACTCGCCAAGCGTTTCCCCAACAGCCCGCGCTTCGCCCGCTATAACCTCACATTCAAGGATCAGTGCGGCACGTATGACGTCGACTCGGTCGTCGGCGCGTTCACGCTCATCCGGCGCGAGTGCCTGACTCAGATCGGCCTGATGGATGAGACGTTCTTCATGTATGGCGAAGACCTCGACTGGTGCTTTCGCGCCAAGCAGGCGGGTTGGCGCGTGATGTACGTTGGCGCGCATCATCTGCTGCACCTTAAAGGCACGGTCGGCCGGCGCAGCGCGAAGGCCAAGTTCGAGTTCTACCGGGCCATGTTGATCTTCTACCGCAAGCATTTCCGCAAGCAGACCCCGCTGCCGGTGCATCTGCTCGTGCTGGCGGCGGTCGCGGTCAAAGGCGGATCACCGCTGCTGCACGAGGTTCGTGTGCCATCGCCGCTCGTCCCGACACCTCACCCCCTGCCGGCTGCGTCGCCTGAGCCGAAACCGGAGCCGTTCCGATGAGTACGCCTGCGCCGATCTTCAAGCCCCCTTCGCTTCCGCGCTGGCCCAACGGCGGAGCGCCGCGCGTCGTCAACGTGCAGCGGTCGGCGCGCATCAAGCGGATGCTGTCGGCGCTGCTGCTCGTGCTGGACGGTGGGGCGCTGACGCTCGGCTTTCTGCTCGGCTATGAGACGCGCCGCCTTTCGCTCGACGCGAATCTTGAGCTGTTCCCGACGTTCGACCGCTATCTGCCAATCCTCGCGCTCAACCTGATCGTCATCCTGCTGATGTTCTACAGCGTGCGGCTGTATCACCAGCGGCGCACGTTCAGCCGCTTCGACATGGCGCGCAGCGTGGTCGGCGTCGTCACGCTTGGCACGGTGCTGGTCAGCGGCATCCAAGACCTGTTCCTGCGTAACACGCTGCTGGAAGTCGATTATCCGCGCACGATGTTCCTCTACGTGTGGCTGTACAGCCTGATTCTGGTCGTGATCGGGCGCGAACTCCACCGGCAGATCATCAACCGGCTGCGCCGCGCGAAGATCACCGCCGACAACCTGCTCGTCGTGGGAAGCAGCAAGACGGCCAGCGACTTGATGCAGAGCATCCAGCACCGGGCCGAGCTGGGGTATAACCTCGTCGGCGCTGTCGACCGCGAAGCCGACCCGCGCGAAAAGACGCCCGGCGTCCCGTTCCTCGGCACCTATGACGACCTGCCGACGATCATCGACAAGTACCAGATCGAGCAAGTCATCATCGCGCTGCCGGACGGCCGGCGGCAGGAAGTCCCCGATCTGGTCATCCGGTGCCAGCGCGGGCGCGTCGATATCAAGGTGCTGCCGGACATCTTCGCCTATATGGCCGGTGATCTGAACGTCGATGACCTCGGCGGCACGCCGCTGCTGACCGTGCGTGACATCGCCATGCGCGGCTGGAAGCTGAGCGCCAAGCGCGCGATGGACATTGTCGGGGCGGTCGCGGGGCTGATTCTGCTGTCACCGTTCCTGCTGCTGACCGCGTTCCTCATCAAGCGCGACTCGAAAGGCGACGTGTTCTACACACAGCCTCGCATGGGCCTTGATGGGCGTTCTTTCCCGATGATTAAGTTCCGTTCGATGCGTATCGACGCCGAGGCCAGCGGGCCGGGCTGGACGGTCGAGAACGACCCGCGTGTGACCAAGATCGGCCGTTTCATGCGGCGCTCCAACTGGGACGAGATGCCGCAGCTCATCAATATCCTGCTTGGCCACATGAGCATCGTTGGCCCGCGCCCTGAACGCCCCGAATGGGTGATGAAGTTCCGCGAGCAAATCCCGCGCTATATGGAGCGCCACCGCGAGAAGGCCGGCCTCACCGGATGGGCACAGGTCAACGGCTTGCGCGGCGATACGTCGGTCAGCGACCGCACCGCCTACGACTTGTGGTACGTCGAGAACTGGTCGCTGTGGCTGGACATCAAGATCATCATTCGCACGGCATGGCAGACGATCACACGCAGCAGTCCGAATGCGTATTGAGTTGGCAGGGGGCAGTTGTCAGGGGTCAGTTGACAGTTGTCAGTTGGCAGGGGTCAGTTGGCAGGGGGCGAGTTGCTAGAGAGCAGTTATCAGTTGACAGTTGGCAGGGGGTAGTTGGCAGGGATGGGTGGGCTGGCGCGTAGAATCTCACCCTGAGCTTTTCTTCGCCTCAGAGTATTTTTTGCTGCCTCGCGCATGGATCGTGGCCGGGGGGTGAGGTCGTTCAGCCGCCCCGGTAGTCCCGGTTTATCACAATGGTGTGAAAGAGACTTGGCGAGCTTACGCCTCATCCGCCGCCGGCGGCTGATACAGGAACAGCGACAGGGTGATCACGCTGAAGGCGATGAACGACAGCAGCGGGATTTCGATGAAGCCGAGCCAGTTGAGCCAGCCGATCGTGCAGCTTGTCGACTCGACCGCCGAGCACGCCGTGGCCGGAATCAGGCCGTACTGCATGGCTGAGTGAAACAGCGAAATGCCCATCCCGATGATGCTCAACGGGAGCGCATACCACTTCACCTTCGGGTCGCGGCGCAGCACGCCCACCCCGACAATCGCCACCAGCGGGTACATCGCGATGCGCTGATACCAGCACAGGCTGCACGGCACGTAGTGCATGACCTCGCTGAAGTACAGGCTGCCGGCCATCGCGACAATTGCCTGCACCCACGCGAGGTGCAAAAATGTGAAGCGGACGAATACGGCGCGAAGGCCGGTCGGGGGTGTCGAGGCGGTGATGTCGCTCATGGGGTTTCGTCCTGCGCTCTACGAACTTACAGTATTGGCGCGTCTATGATACGTGCGCGACTCCTGCTTGCCAAGTGATACGCGGGGCAATCGGTGGTGACGGGCGGCGTGTCATCAGCCGATCCACCCCATGTTATCATCGTCCTGTGCTTACCGTGCAGGATGCCTGCGCATGACCCTCGCCGAACTGACCGCCGCTATGCTCGCCTTCGTCGAGTCGAAAGGCTGGCTGACGCCCGGCTCGCCCCACCCGCAAACGCCCAAGAACCTCGCCGTCTCGCTGATGCTGGAGGCGTCCGAGGTTCTGGAGCATTTTCAGTGGGCGAACGAGGCCGCCGATCCGGATGCGCTGGCGTCTGAACTCGCCGACGTACTGCTGTACCTGATGCAGCTCGCGCACATCCACGGCATTGACCTCGCCGACGCGGTGATGCGCAAGCTCGACGTCAACCACAAGCGCGAGTGGTGACGACTCTAGCCGTTGTCGCCGGTGCGCGGATAACTGTCGAACAGTGGATCGCTCCCGCCGCCGCAGCCCATCGCGGCAGTCTCGCCGAAGGGAAGCCTGAGCGCGTGGAATAAATCCCGGATCGCTTTGGGGAACCGGTACGAATACTGCATGTAGTTGAGGCCGTCGATTTCAACTTGCCACGGCCCGCCGATCCCCACCGCGTTAGAGGCATTGTTCGCCATCGTGACCACCGTGCCGTCCTCGAACGTCAGCTCGACCGACCAGTCTGGATAGTAGTCCCAGCACGGTATCGTGCTGAACTGCTGGCCGATGGGAACGAGGTCGGTCAGCGCCGCGCCGAACGCCTGTACCACTGCGGAGTCCACCGAGTCCGGCAGAGAGACGGGGGCGCCGGGCGTCTCGTCGGAATAACCGCCCTCGATCGTCACGGTTCCAGACACGACAGGCTCGTCATCGGCGCTGGTGATCGTCACATCGTAGTTGTTGCTTGGCCCCAACCCGGTGAACGTATAGGTCAGGTGCATCGCGACAACCGGCTGATGCGTGAAATCGGGCGCGTCGACCAGTTCGGCGGCGTCGTAATACGTGGCGAGAATCGGCAGATGCAGCGTGAGCGCCGGGTTCAATTCGAGCAGTCGAGTGAACAGCGCGATCTCGTCCTCAGAAGGCGGCTCCTCATCGCCCTCGCGGCCGTGGGCAAGCGCCAGCGCGGCAGCGGCGATCTCACAGGCCGTCGCCGACTCCAGGTCAACGTCCGGGGCTTCGGCCGCTTCTGGATCAAGCTCACAGGCATACGCCGCTTCGATCTGCTCTGCGGTTGAATGCGCCAGCGGGAACTCAAACGCGAACTGCGGTGTCTCAGGTTCCGGTGTAGGTGTCTTATCTTGAGCAATCGCAGCGGATCCGACGACGACGAGCAGCAAACACAGCACCGATAACCGTTTCATGATTTGGCCCCCTCCACGTTTTCAACACAGTGTGTTCAACGCAGTGTATGACGAACGGATAGGGGCGCTTGTTCCAAACGCTGCGCGTGGTACTCGTTTGACCGGCTACTGCCCGTCGGCCGCCGCGCTGAGCCGTTCGACATAACCGCGCGCTTCGTCGCCGAACCGGCCGCCCGGATCGAGCGCGACCGTCGTCGCGAAGTCGCTCAGCGCCAGATCGACCTGCTGCAAGGCGGCGAAATACGCCCCACGCAGGAAATACGCCTCAGGATAAGACGGCGCAAGCTCAACCGCGCGGGTATAATCATCTAACGCGAACTGCAGCTCGCCCACCAACTGCCATGCCTGCCCGCGCAGCAGGTGAAACTTGGCGATATATGCGTCGGGATAACCGCCGTTCTTGACCATCGTCAGCGCATCCTCGGCCAACTGGAGCGCCTTTTCGTAGTCGTGCGCCAGCACCGCAGCCCGCGCCTCCGCCGCCAACGACTCCGGATCGGCGGGTGGACGATACACAATCGCAATCGCCGCGACTCCGACAAGTATCACCGCAAAAACGGCTTTGAGTCGGTTTCCGGCTATCCCCCTACGCTGATTTGCCACACGCGCCTCTAACTCGCTTTTTAGGCCAATTTGTGATAAACTTGGGATATTCTGGCACACCTTCGACCAGAACGGGAGTCCTTGATTACACATGGCAGACGAGTACAACGACGACGTCAATGCTGGCGGCGGTGATGAGGGGGATTCGTCCCTTCCGCAGTCCGTCGGAACAATCCGTGCGATCAACATCAACGAAGAGATGCGGGGCAGCTATCTCGACTACGCCATGAGCGTGATCGTGGCGCGCGCCCTGCCTGACGCCCGCGACGGCCTCAAGCCGGTGCATCGGCGCATCCTGTACGCGATGTACGACATGGGCATCCGTCCCGGCACCCCGTACAAGAAGTCCGCCCGCATCGTCGGCGAGGTACTGGGCAAGTATCATCCGCACGGCGACTCGGCGGTGTACGACGCGATGGCGCGCATGGCGCAGGACTTCAGCCTGCGCTACCTGCTGGTGGACGGGCAGGGCAACTTCGGCAGTCTTGACGGTGACAGCCCCGCGGCCATGCGTTATACCGAAGCGCGCATGTCGCGTATCGGCGACGAGCTGATGACCGACATCAACATGGAGACGGTCGATTTCGGCGACAACTACGACGGCACGCAGCAGGAGCCGATCGTGCTGCCGGCCCGTATCCCGAACCTGCTCGCCAACGGGGTCAGCGGGATCGCCGTCGGCATGGCGACCAACATCCCGCCGCACAACCTGCGTGAGTTGGCCTCGGCGATCACTTACATGATCGACAACTTCGATGTCGTCGAGGACATCACCGTCGATGACCTCATCCAGTTCGTCAAGGGGCCGGACTTCCCGACCGGTGGCCTCGTGATCGCCAACGACGAACTTAAAGAGGCGTACGCGACCGGCAAGGGCCGCGTCGTCATGCGCGCCACCTGCGACACCGAAGAAGGTCGTGATGGCTACCTGCGCCTTGTCTTTAACAGCTTCCCGTATCAGGTCAGCAAGGTCGGCATCATCGAGAAGATCGTGCAGCTTGTGCGTGAGGGCCGGCTGAACGGAATCCGCGACCTGCGCGACGAGTCCGACCGTGACGGCCAGCGCCTCGTGGTCGAGCTGAAGAAGGGCGCCACGCCTGAACTGGTGCGCAACCAGCTTTATAAGTTCACGCCGCTGCAATCGACGTTCAGCATTCAGATGCTGGCGCTAGCCGGCGGAGAGCCGCGAACGCTCAGCTTGAAACGTGCGCTGCAAATCTTCATCGACCACCGCTACGAGGTCATCACCCGCCGCAGCGAGTTCGAGCTGAAGAAGCGGCAGGCGCGGGCGCATATCCTTGACGGCTTGCTCAAGGCGCTCAGCAGCATCGACGCGATCATCCGTGTGATCCGCAGCGCCGAGGACGCCGAACAGGCCCGTAACACGCTCATGGAACGGTTCGGCCTGAGCGACTTGCAGGCCGACGCGATCCTCGAGATGCAGCTCCGCCGCCTCGCCGCGCTGGAACGCCAAAAGATCACCGACGAATTCAACGAGGTCACGGCGCGCATCGCCTACCTTGAGGATCTGCTGCAAAGCCCCGCAAAGATTCGCGGGCTGATCCGCGACGACATCAACGAGATCGCCGAGACGTTCGGGGACAAGCGTCGCACGGAGATCGACTACGCCGACGCCGACTTTGACGAGGATCAGCTGCATCGCGAGGAAGAGGTCGTCATTACGCTGTCGGTCAACGGGTACATCAAGCGCGTACCGGCCCGTGAATACCGCGCACAGCGCCGTGGTGGCAAGGGCGTCACCGGCATGTCGTTCAAGTCTGAGGACGACGTGCTGATGGACGCGTTCGCGTGCAGCAGTCTTGACAGCCTGCTGTTCTTCAGCAATCTCGGCCGCGTGTACAGCAAGAAGGCGTACAAAGTGCCGGAAAGCGCGCGCGCGTCGAAAGGCACGCTCATCCATGCTATTCTGCCGCTGGAAAGCGAGGAGTGGATCACGGCGGTGGTGAACATCGATACGTTCGACCGCCCCGACGGCGCAGAGGCGTACTTCGTCATGGCGACACACGGCGGCAAGATCAAGCGTGTGACGTTGGATGAATTCCGCAGTGTGCGCCCCTCTGGCCTCATCGCTATCAACCTGCTCGAAGGCGATACGCTCGGATGGGTCAAGTACACCGACGGCGATCAGGAGATCATGCTGGCGACCGAAAGCGGACAGAGCATCCGCTTCCACGAGTCGAGCGTGCGCGTCATGGGCCGTATGGCGATTGGCGTCAACTCGATCCGCATGGACGAAGGCGACCGTATCGCCGGTATGGACGTGGTCAAGCCGGAACACACGCATCTGCTCGTCCTGACGCGTAACGGATTCGGCAAACGCACCAACCTTGACGAGTACCGCGCGCAGGGTCGCTACGGCATGGGCATCCGCACGCTGGCGCGCAACGAAAAGACCGGCCCGGTGGTCGCCATGCGCTGCATCACCACCGAGGATGAGATCGTGGTGCTAACCCGTCTCGGGATCGTCCTGCGCACGTCGCAAAGCTCGATCCGCGACACGGGGCGGAATACGCAGGGTGTGCGCGTGATCCGCCTCGCCGATGACGACGACGTGGTCGCGATGGCGATCCTGACCGAAAACGAGGACGACGAGGCCGCCGCGCCGAACGGCAACGGTGCTGCGGAGGGGAGTGTCAAGATCGACGACCTGCCCGAAGCCGAAGCGCCCGACGCGCCGAGCAGCAACTAAATCGACCCTATTCCGAACCCCTCTCCATCCCGGAGCGGGGTTTTTGGAATCCTGCGCGTGCGCTGTATCACTTTCCTGAACGCCCGATGCACTTTGTGGTCAGCGTGGCGGAGTATGATTCGTCCGCGCAGCGCCTGTCGCGCCTGTGGGAACCGCTTACGGCTTCACTGGCGAGCAGACCGACGACAGCGGCTGCTCCACCCGTGCGCACGGTATCTGACGCCGGGGCTGGGCACGTTCGCCAGCCGCGATCCGTGGTTCAGCAGCAGGCGTATCGATATACATTGAGCAACGTGGTATACAATAGAATCAGAACTGTGGAGACACACAAATGCACGCCGCACCCACTCGCACCGTTTTCAGCCACATCACCGACTTTTTAGCGACGAACCCAACCCCGCAGGAGATCATTAGCTATCAACTGCCCCCCGAACTTGAGGCCCGTGCACTTGATCTGCTGGAGCGCAACGGTGAAGGCTTGCTCAGTGTCGAGGAGCATCAGGAAATGGTCGACTTTATGCGTGCTGAGGAAATGATGTCGCTCCTCAAGGCCAAGACGCGCCTGAAACTCAAGAAGTCCACCGAATGACCCTGTCCGCACAGCAGCGGCAGTTTGTCCGTCAGCGTGCGAACAACTGCTGCGAGTACTGCCGCCTGCCCCGATATACGTCGCGTCGAGCAGCGTCGATTACTGGCTGAGGTGGGATTGTATCCCTGTACAGCAGACAGCTAACGGGTTGGGTCGTGCTTGGGTGTGGAAGCTGGACGAACCGGCCATTTAAGCGCGAAGTTGAAAGTGTTGAGTGATGAGTGATGAGAAAACGCCGCGCTGTATAGCTCGACTAACGCTGCAAGATGGGAGACCGAATCTCTCGACTTACGAATACCGGCTTAGGCTTTCTTTGTTAGCCGCGCCAGCGAGGACTTCGAGCCATGTGATCGGTGTGACAGCACGTTGTTGATCCTGTGACGCAACCCGCTGGGCGGACGCTGGATCGCGACGGAAATAATGGGGTTTTGAACTTAACGTTTGTGCCTGTTCCAAGATTTCCGCGATAGATATGTCGCTGATTCCTCGAAGTTGATAACCCATTACATCAACTTGGATTACGGCAGCTGAGAACCTGTTTCTGTGAGGATGTTCACGGTCGAACAGACACTGGCCTACACTTAGACCAGCATGCTCCGCGCAGCCCGGACTCCTCGTGGGACTGGATGCTGCATAATGGGCTGGGGAGCGTGCGCGGCGTGAGTCACCGGCGCACATAGTCATCCGGTCACTGTCCCCGGACGGTTTCCCCCACCACCATGACAGGACGGCCAGCGTGAACGCGCCCGGACTCGGTGATGCGCGTGCTACTTCACCAGCGTCCACTCGACCAGCGGGGCCGCGACCCACGTCGGTGGTGGCGCGTGATACAGCTCGCCGCGTCGCTGTACGTGATGTCGACCACGCGGCCGGTCATCGGCCCGCGCAGGTAGCGGAACACCTGTCCGGCGTCGCGGTGGTCAGACTTGGCGGTGACGCAGTGCTGGTTGTAGCCCCAGTAATCGCCCGCGCCGAGGATGCGGATGCCGTCCTCGATGACCGCCTGCGCACGTTTGAGGCCCGCCGCGTCGTGGTGGAACGCGTTCTCCGGTGTGTCACCGTAGCCGATGCCGTGATGGAACGGGTCGGCGGTCGACACGATCACGGCGTCCTTGACCAGCTCGGCCAGCGCGTCGATCCCCGGCAGTTCCTCCGGTTTGCCGCCGGCGAGGTACGGATAACGTTCGATCATCTGCGGTGTCCGTTCCGGCGATAATCCGCGCCGCCTGACCTCGGCGTTCCAGAAATGCCGCCAGCTCATCAACGCGTGATCGCTGCGCCATTCTTGCCGTGGGCCGTCGATCCCCGTCCCCTGAATGCCCCAATACGGCCAGTCTGACGGCTTGCCGCCGTTAGCGACCGCACGGCGCGCCGCTTCCATATCGGCTGTGAACGCATGCAGCACGCTGATGACCACGACCTTATCCGCGCCGCTGTCCAACGCCGCGTGGACGCACGCCGCGATCTGGTAGCCGCAGTCCTTCACGCCGGCGTGTGGAAACACCAGCACGCCGCCGGAGCGCAGCGCGCCGGAAAGATCCCACTGCCGCCCGCGTTCGAGGTGGTCGAGCGTGCCGGAAGCGCCCAGCTCGGCGTGGTCGCGCGTATACAGCGCGATGATGTCCTTCTGCAGTTGGTCGCGATCAAGTTCCATGCGGCGGAATCCTTCCGAGATAGGGTTAGGCGCGGATTATAGCGCGGCGGCGGTGACGCGTAGGTCTATACTCAAGATCGTAACGCGGATTAGTGATTCGAGGGTGTTTGAAAAGTCGAAAGAATGGGATAAAGTGGGGGCATGACAACACGAAAAGCTTATCCCAGTGACCTGAATGATGCAGCGTGGAGCAAGATCGAAGCGATCTTGCCAACGACCAAGATGGGCCGCCCGCCCAAGCATAGCCGCCGTGAACTGCTGGATGCGATCTGGTATGTGCTGCGAACCGGCATCACGTGGCGAGCGTTACCGCACGACTTCCCACCCTGGCAGACGGTGTACTCCTATTGGCGCAGTCTCAAGCTGGCGGGCGTGTGGGTGTACCTGAACGATATCTTGCGCGAACAGGTACGCCAGCAAGACGGACGCGAAAGCGAAGCCAGTCTGTTAATTGCGGACAGCCAGTCGGTGAAGACGACGGAAAAAGGGGGCCACGCGGCTTCGACGGAGGCAAGCTGATCAAGGGACGCAAGCGGCACATCCTGGTAGACACGCTCGGTCTGCTGACACGGGTGAAGGTCCTGCCAGCCAACTGGCAGGATAAGGAGGGCTTGCGCTTCCTGCTGCGGCGTGTGCCGTTGTATGACCGTTGGGAAGCACTGCTATTGGATGGCGGCTATGA
>JZRA01000045.1 GCA_001567485.1 Chloroflexi bacterium OLB13 | reverse complement strand
CTCGACCAACGCCGCCACGCCCTCGCCGGTCAACGCGCTGATGCGATGCGCTTCGACATGCGGAGTCAGCGCGAGGTGTGCCGACAGATCAGCGTCCGGCGCGAGTGTATCGACCTTGTTGAGCGCCAGCATAACCGGCGTCTGCACCGATGCAATCATCTCAGCAATCGCCTGCTCGCCCTTGCCGGGGGCCTCGGTGGTGTCGATCACCCATAGGATCACGTCGGCGTCTTTGAGCGCCTGCGTGGCGACCTGCACCATGTACTCGCCCAGCTTGTGGCGCGGCAGATGAATCCCCGGCGTATCGACGAACAGGATTTGCACAGCGTCGGTGGTGTAGATACCGAACTGCGTCTTGCGCGTAGTTTGCGGCTTGGGCGATACGGCGGCGATCTTCTGGCCGAGGATCGCGTTGATCAGCGTCGACTTGCCGACGTTGGGCCGGCCGACGACGGCGACAACCCCACTGCGATAATCGTCGGGTTGAAGATGTTCGGGGGTCGCGTCAAGCGCATCGCTCATCGTAATGTCTCCAAATTTGAACCACAGAGAACACAGAGAGGGCTTTCTCTTTTATCTCTGCGCTCTCTGTGCCCTCTGTAGTTCAATCAGTTTTCTAAGCCGGTGTTCGTAAGTCGAGAGATTCGGTCTCCCATCTTGCAGCGTTAGTCGAGCTATACGGCGCGGCGTTTTCTCATCACTCATCACTCAACACTTTCAACTTCGCGCTTAGTCTTCGTCGTCGCTGCCGGACAGTTCGAGCGTGCCGCCGGACAGCTTGGCGGCCTGATCGCGTGTCGCCAGTTCGTCGATGAACGGGTCGATGTCGCCGTCAATGACCGCTTGCAGGTTGTACAGGCTCATGCCGATGCGATGATCGGTCACGCGGCTTTGCGGCCAGTTGTAGGTGCGGATTTTCTCGCTGCGTTCGCCTGACCCGACCTGTCCGCGCCGTTCGGCGTCACGTTCATGCTGCTGGCGCTCCTGCTCAATCTCATACAGACGGTTGAGCAAAATCGTCTTGGCGCGTATACGGTTCTGAAGCTGACTGCGCTCGTCTTGGCACTCGACCACGATGCCGGTCGGGATGTGCGTCATGCGCACCGCCGAGTCGGTGGTGTTGACTGACTGACCGCCCGCGCCCTGACTGCGGAAGACATCGACGCGCACTTGATTCATGTCCAGCTCGACGTCGATCTCGTCCAGCTCCGCCAGTACCGCCACGGTCGCCGTGCTGGTGTGGATCCGCCCGCTGGCCTCGGTCGCCGGCACGCGCTGCACACGATGGACGCCGCTCTCCCACTTTAGCCGGCTGAACGCGCCCTTGCCCTTGACCTCGAACGAGATGCGCTTGTAGCCACCGTTGCCGGTCTCGTTCTCGGCGCTCACGTCGACCTTCCACTTGCGTAATTCAGCGTAGCGCGTGTACATGCGGAACAGATCGGCGGCGAACAGCGCGGCTTCCTCGCCGCCGGCGCCCGCGCGAATTTCGATGATGACGTTTTTGTCGTCGCGCGGGTCTTTGGGCAGCAGCATGATTTTCAGCTTTTCCTCAAGCTGCGGCACGATCTCACCCAGTTCGGCGACCTCGGCCTTCGCCATCTCGCGCAGGTCGGGGTCGTTCTCCTCGTAGAGGATCTGTTCGGCCTGTTCGAGGGCGTTCTGCTTGGCCTTGTAATCGCGGAAAGCCTCGACCACCTCTTCGATGTTGGAGCGCTCTTTAGAGTATTCGATGACCTTGTCGTAATTGCTGGTTACGGCGGGATCGGCCATCAGGCGCTCAAGTTCGTCGTAACGGCGTTCGATGCCCGCCAGTTTGTCAAACATAGGTGTAGGGATGCTCTGTGCTTGTTGGATAACCCCCCCATTATAGTCGCAGCCCCACCGCGTTTGGAATATCGCGGTGATGAGGGGTGAACCACCGCCTAAAGGAAGAAGTTGAAAGTGATGCGTGATGAGTGATGAGAAAACGCCGCGCCGTATAGCTCGACTAACGGTGCAAAACGGTGCAAGATGGGAGACCGAATCTCTCGACTTACGAACACCGGCTTAGATCACACAAATGTGCCGGCATGGGGCGGGATACTACGAAGCGCGTCGGGATCGCCCGAAGCAGCAGCCTGTGGTTTCAACCGTGGGCGGCAGAACCCGACCCCCACTCTCTACGGCCGGTCGCGCATGAGGTCAAGCGTCTGCTGCTCGAAGTCCCACACCGTGCGCTGAGATTCCAGCTTGCGCAGCCGGTCGAGGCGCGGCGTGCCTTCCATCAGCTCACGCGACCACTCGCGGGCGAACGCCCCGCTTACGATCTCGTCGAACGTGTTCTCCATCAGGCGTTCCAACCGCAGCTCGCTGAAGCGGGCCATCCGGCTCAGCGTCGCGTACTGCGAGGTCAGCGGCGAATCCAGCAGCGTATTCATCAGGCCGTCACGGTTGGCGCGGCGCAGATAGTCGAAGAACCGGCCTGCGATGTGCAGATCGGAGATGGCCGCTTCAGGCGGGATGCCTTGATTCACCAGCAGGTCGGCGGCGGCCACCATGATGTGATGGAACGCCGGGATCACCGCCTGCTGCACGAACAACGCCAGAAACGCCTCGTGCTCAGGCAAAAGCTCGATCGCGCCCGCGCGCAGCAGTCCGGCCCCGCGCGCCACCGCCAGCAGTCGATCAAGCGCCCGACGCGTCGAATCGGCAGCCACCGAGATAAACGTCAGCGCACCCTGCCCGCTGAGATATCCGGCGCGGATCGCGTCGCCGGCGGGGCGCGGCGCCAGCACGCCAACATCCAGAAACGGCGGCGGCTCGACTGTGCCGAAGGCCATCGCATAGCCGCTGGTGAACACCATCAGGTCACCGCGCTTAAGGTGCGGGGCAATCGACCCCATGTACAGCGGTGGCAGCGCGTCGTCCGGCGTGGTGATGATGAGGATGTCGCACGTCTGCGCGATCTCGGCGGCGGGCAGCGCGGGGATTTCGTCGTTAGACGCCATCTCTGCCTCATCGTCGAATTCTGGCGCGGTCATCACGCGAATACCGCTGTCGCGTAGGTTGAGCGCCAGCGCGCGCCCGACCGGCCCATAGCCGAAGATGCCGGCGGTCGCCCCGGCAATGGCATCCAGTGTTGCGTCGTCGTCAAAGTAGATTGCAGTCATCGCGCGCGGCATCCATCGGTTGCGGTCGGGTTGCGCCGGCATTATAACTGCTCGACATGAGACGCTGGATTCCAATTGCCGTTTTGCTGCTGGCCGCGCTCACCCGATTCGCGGCGTGGTCAGTGCCGGTGCGCTTCCACGGCGACGAGGCGCTGTTCGCGACGTATGCCCGCAGCGCGGCAGTCTACGGCGACTGGATGCTGTCCGGCCCGCTCGACAAGCCGCCCCTCAGCCTGTACGCCATGGCGCTGTCGATGCAGTTCACCGGCGTGACGACGCTGTCGAACGGCGTGCTGACGCTCGACGCGATCGCTGGCGAGTTCGCGGCGAGACTGCCGTCGGCCTTCGCCGGGATCGTCACCGTCGCGGCGGTGATGGGGCTGGCGGGCGCGCTCGGCGGGCCGCGCACCGCGCTGCTCGCCGGTGTCATGGCGGCGGTCAGCCCGCAGATGACCGCCTTCAGCGCGACCGCGTTCACCGACCCGCTGCTGGTGATGTTCGGCACGTTGTCGCTGATAGCGGCGGCGCGCGGGCAGACCGTCGCGTCCGGCGTGCTGATCGCCGCGGCATTCGCCTCCAAGCAGCAGGCGGTGTTGATCGTGCCGCTGGCCGTGCTGCTGCTGCCCTCCCGTATGGCGCGGCGGCGGTTCGCGCTCGGCGCGGCGGCGGGCGTAATCCTGCTGCTGATATGGGACGCAGCCCGGTCCGAAGTCAGCATCTTTGCGGTGGCGGCCGACAACAACAACCCGTATCGCTGGATCGTCCCGCCGTCGGAATGGCCAGCCCGCGCCGCGCAGTGGGGGCGGTATCTCTCGACCGCGTTCGGCCCGCCGCTGCTCACCGCGCTGATTTGCATCGCCGCCCTGCTGCCGCTGCCCGTCGAACGCGGCCGCCGGATCACCGCGCTGCGCGGGCTGACGCTGGCGCTGTTGGCCGCGCACGTCGCCCTGCCGTTCAACCTGTACGACCGTTATCTGCTGCTGCTGCTGCCGGGGATCGCCGTGCTGGCTGCCCTGCGCCTACGGGGCCTTCTGCGCTGGCGTTGGATGATGGCATTCCTCACCGTCGTCATCATCGCCGGCGGACTGCTTCAACCGGCGCGCTGCCCGACCGACGTGCGCGACCGTGATCGGGGACTCCTCGAACTGGCGGCGTTCGTCAACCGTCAGCCGCTTGGGACGATTGTGTATAACCCATGGCTGGGCTGGGAGATGGGCTACAACCTCGGCCCGTGGTCGGACAAGCGCGTAGTGTACTACCCGTCACCGCAGGCGTTCGCCGCCGACGCGCCCACCAACCCCGACCGCGCCGACCGCCTGCTGATCGCTCCGGCATGGGCGCCCGCTGCGGCGTGGCTCGATGCAGCAAGCGCGGCGTTTGATGTCCGTGTCGCCTACCGGTCGGCGGATTACGCGGCGTGGTGGCTGACGCCTGCGGCGCTACAGCCCGACTGACGCGCCACCGTCGACGTGCAGCACTTGGCCGGTGATGAACTTGGCCGCATTACTGAGCAGGAACATCGCCGCGCCAACCGCATCTTCGAGCGTGCCGGTGCGCGTGGTCGGCTCAGAGGGGATGTCGTCCTCACCGACGTCACCGAGCATCACAGCGTTGCAGCGCACGTTGTAGCGAGCGAGTTCGCGCGCGATTTGCTGTGTCAGCCCGACCACCCCGGCCTTGCTGGCGACGAACCCGACACCCTCAGGCCGCGCGCCGGTCGATGCGAGGTTGAGGATCGTGCCGCCGCCCTCGTCGGCCATCACACGGCCCAGAAGCTGTGCCATGAAGAACGCCCCGCTCAGGTTGACATCGAGGATACGCCGCCAGTCCCACTCGTCGAGCAGCAGCAGATCGCCCCCTTTGAAGATTCCGGCGGCGTTGACGAGCGTATCGACTTTGCCGAACGCGGCGCGGGCGTGTTCGATGGCGCCGCAGCCTGAAAGCGGTTGGAGACATCGCCGTGGAACGCCACCGCCTGCGCGCCAGCAGCCTGAACCGCCTCAAGCAGGCGGTCACAGCGATCCGGGTTGATGTCGACGGCGCACACCGACGCGCCCGCTTTCGCAAGCGCCTCGGTGATCGCAAAGCCAAAGCCGGCCCCGGCGCCGGTCACGAGCGCCGCGCGCCCACTGAAATCGAAGGTCACGGTCATAGGTGGTGCTCCCGCTGATGGTTCGCGCTGACAACTGTAACTGCGATCCGGCCGCGAATCTAGCACCGGTCGCTTGGACGCCCCCGGCCGTCAGGCTAATTCCGCACGATGGCGCGCTCGCGCCAGAGCGACACGACGCGCTCGATCGTCTGCTCGGTGTCGAGGTAGGTAGTGTCGAGGTCGATCACGCCCGGCAGACCGCGCACGCCCCACTCCTTCTGCAGCTCCCCGATCTCGATGGCGCGCTCATTGGGATCGGCGTAGCGGATTCCCATAGCGATATGCAGTTGGCGCAGCACCGCGTCAAGCGTGGTGACAAGGCAGATAACCGGCCCGGTCTCGGCAAGGCGCACGAGGTGATCGCCGCGCAGCAGCGTCCGCGCGCCGACCCGGATGACCGTCTGCCGGCGCAGGCACGCCTCTTCGATCAGGCCGGCTTCGATAGCGCGCAGGCGCGTTTCGCCGTAGAACTGGCGCACCTCCTCCGGTGGCAGTCCGGCGCGTTCAGTGACCTGCACGTCAAGGTTGAGAAACGGCAGGCGCAGGCGCTCGGCTACGATCTGGCCGATACGGGGCGCGTTCGGGCCGGTGTAGCCCGTGAGGATGAGGTTACGGTCGGTAAGCGGCAGGGCGCTGAGCACAGGCCCTCCGAATTACAGCCACATGGCGATCAGGCCGGGCAGCTCGTCGAGGGTCTGAATCGTCGCGTCTGGTTTGATGTCGTACTCTCGTCCGCCTCCACCTGCGGCCGGCTTGCGCCATACCGCTTTCATGCCGACGCTCTTGGCGCCGAGGATGTCCGCAGCGAGGTTGTCCCCGACGAACACCGCCTCCTTCGGGCCGACGCCAATCTTCGTCAGCGCGCGGCGAAAGACCTCCGGGTGCGGTTTGAGAAATCCGGCGTCCGCCGCGCTCAATCGGCAGCGCGGGAAGTACTGCGTGAGGTCGTGCGCGTCGAGTTCGGCGTCACGCATGCGCATCGGCAAGAACGAGTTGGTGATGATCCCCAGCTCGAAGCCGTGGCCTTTCAAGCGGGCTAGCACGCGGTGAACCTCGGCGAACGGGCGCGTGCCTTCCGCAGGGCCCCATCCATAGGCGGTGATGAACTGATCGCGATCGATGTGCTCGTCCGGCACGCCGAGCGCCGACGCGGTCTCGACCAGCAGCGTCCCGACGTGCGGCGCGACCAGCGAGTCGCGGGCGGCGTTCCACAGCAAGCGCGACCGGCGCGAGAACTCCTGCACGAACTTATCGCTGTCAAATTCGACCGGAAAACCGTCGGCGATGTAGTTGTAGACGTTACGCAGGTGAAGCGGCTCAAGCTCCCACCAGTTACCTCTGAAGTCCGACCAGTCGATCAGTGTTTCATCGAGATCGAACAGGATAGCCCGAATTGGCATTCCGTTCCCTCAGCGCTTGGCGCAAACAGGGCGCTAGGCCCCGGCGCGCCACCAAAGAAGCGTATCGGCCAATCCGGCATGCAGCGAATACCCCGGCTTCCAGCCCAGTTCTTCAGCCGCCTTTGCCGAGCTTACGCTCGCCGAGAAACCTAGAAGTTCGTTGAGGGAGCGCCCCGCCACCACCCAGTTCAACAGCTTGGGCAGGCGGCTCGGCGTTTGGATGCCGGTCTCCTGCGCAAAGGCGGCGAGGAACTCGGCGCTGGTTATCGGATGGCCGTCGGTGACATTGAACACCTCACCGGCGGGCTGAGCCTCACACGCGCGGCGGATCGCTTCAGCTGCGTCGTCCACGTACACGTAGTTGACTACACCCTTGCCGGACGCGACGGGACGGCCCTGCCGCATGGCGGATGAGACATCCTTCAACTGCGCCATGTGCGGGCCGTATAGATAACCGAGCCGCATCACGCACGCCGGCACGCCGCCGTTCAGGATCGCCTTCTCCGCCTTCAGGATCGCTTTGAGCAGAGGATGGCCGGAGGTCTCTGGCCGGGTCTCCTCAGTGACTTCATGGCCGTCGGCCGCGCCATAGACGAACGCAAAGCTGGCGGCTACGACAAACTTCGCTCCGCCGTCCTTCGCCGCCTGCACCGTCGCCTTGGCACGGTCGATCAATTCGCCGGTGTCCCACCGCACGGCCCGCAGGCTCTGATTCAGATCCTGCCGCCCCAAGTCGACGACGACATCGGCCTTCGCCATGCGCACGACCGCGGCCAGCTCGCTGCCGCGCAGCTCATCGACATAGACCGGCAGCGCCCCTAGCGCGCGGAGCTTGTCGGCGTCCGAATAGACGCTGACCGAGCCGGAGACATGATGCCCCGCCTCTACCAATGCCTTGACGACTGCCAGCCCCGGGCCGCGTGTCGCGCCTGTGACGACGATTGATAATGCCTTGCGCTCGGTCAGTGCAGTGTCCACGCCCGCCCCCACCTCAAGTATCTGCCACTCAATTGACAACACGACCGTCGATTATGCCAGAACGCGGCCTAGTTTGCGAGTTCGTTCAGGTAAGCGGTCATCCCTGCTTGGTCGAACGGCCCATACTTGACCGACCGCACGATCTGTTCTGCATCGACCAGAAAGGTCGTGGGCATTTGATAGATCCCGAACCAGCGGTACATCGCGCTGTCGTTGTCCTGCACAAAGACGATGTCCGGCAGGTCGAGGGCGTTGTCGGCGAAGTAGGCGCGAATCACATCTGGCGATTCGGTGTTGTTGGATGCGATCACCACCGCGCCGTCGGGCCCCTGCGCCGCCGCGAAGGCCTGCATTTCGGGCAGCTCACGCACACACGGCGGACACCACGTCCCCCAGAAGTTCACAAACACCGGCCGTCCGGCATACGCCGCGAGGTCAACCGGTTGGCCGTCGAGATCGACCAATTCAAACTCCGGCAGCGGTTGATCGAGCGATCCGACGCGCCCGACAAACGGGGTAGCGTCGCCAGCTGGCGCGGTGGAGGGCGGCGTATTGGTCAGCAGCATCGCCACCGCGCCAATCAACCCCAGCACCGGAACGATCAACAGCACGAGCAGCGCTGGAGAGAGCCGGCGTGATGTCTTGGCCGAAAGCAGTTCAGGATCGGACATCGTACACTTCTTTACCTACACCATCTGACGACTGGACAGCAGCCACCGCTGGACAAGCCCATTCATCTCGCGCCGCGGCGCGAGAGACACATCCTCGCAGATTCTCAGGACGCGGCGCTTCGCACCCAGCACGTTCAACTTCACGTTTAGCCTACTGTGTTTCGACGCGCTGACAAGGGAGAATCACACGGCCCCAATCGGGTGATCGGGGCCGTGTGGCGTGATGATCTGAGGGTTCGATGACGCGGCTAGCAGGCGCCAATTTGATTTGACAGCGTATTCGCGATTGCGCATACACCGTTGCGATACAACACGTTGTTGACGGTGTCGCCCACCAGCGCAAGCGCGACGATGGCGACTACGGCGACCAGAACAAGGATGAACGCGTATTCGACGAGTCCCTGCCCTGCCTCCATGCGCATCAGACGGTGTAACACCGCCACGTGCGCTTGTTCGAGGGTACTGGCGATCAGCATAGCTCCCTCACCTCCACGATAAGGCTTCGACGATGACGGGCGAGGGCCTCAGTTGCTGGCGGGATGAAAAATGAACGCCGAGCGGGGCCGATGCAGCCCCCTACCTTGGTACCACTATAACCCATTTCCGGAACTGGCGATAATAAACGTTGCGGCTTCAGTCCGGTTTCGCCAAACGGGAAACCCGGCCGGAGAGATCGTCGTCGGGCTTGTCGGACGGCTTGCCGGTGGGTTTGCCGCTAGACGGCGTAGGTTTGCCCGCTGGCGCTGGCGGCGCGTCCTCGCCGATCAGGCCGCCTTCGGCCAGCATCCGGTCGAGGTCGTTCATCCGCTGCGTCACCCGCGACTGAATATCGCGCAGCAGCCCGCCCACATGCTCGACGCCGCCGGTCGTGCGCTCAAGCTGTTCCTCGGCGTCCTCGCGCGCCCATTCGGCTGCTTGCTTGGCCGTTTTAGGCTTATCCCACGGCTTGCGTTCTTCCGCTTCCGGCGCGGCGGCAGGCGCGGGCTTAGCCGGCGCCGACGGCTTCTGCGCGGCAGGCTGAGGCGTGTGCTTCGCCGTATCCGCGCGTACTTCGCCCTCGGCCGGCGGCATGAACTGCGTGATCGACCCCGGCGCGGTGTCCTGCGTGGGCGGCGCGCTCGGCTGCGATGCCTTGAGATCGCCCACCGCCGACTCAAGCGCATTGACCCGCACGATCAGGTCGGCGGCCGCGTTCTGGTGCTGGCGCAGATCGGCCTCGGCCATCGCCAGCCGCTTTTGAAGGCGCTGAATCTCTTCGAGCAGGGCGCGCGCGGCCCCTTCCTGTCCGGCCTGAATCGCCGCGTCGACTCGCGCGTCCAGCCCGGCGATCTCCTGCTGAAGCTGGGCGACCTGCGCGCGCAGTTTGTCCTCGTGTTCCAGCGCGGCGGCGACCCGTTCGCGCAGTTCGACCACCTGCCGGTCAAGGTCAGGCTTACGCTCAAGGTGCGGCAGCCGTGTGGTCAGGTCGTTGACCTGCGCGGATACCAGCGTGTTCAGCTTCTTTAAGAGGTCATACATCGTCCACCTCTAGGGAAAATGTTAAGTAAAGCGTGATGAGTCATGAGCGATGCGTTCAAGACCCGTATATCGATTATACCGGTTGAATGTGCATTGACGCCGTTAATCGCCAGCTGTTGAGCGTTTCTTCAGAACGCATCACCCGGCGCTCGTCACTTCATTCCGCAGGATACCGAGGCGCTCGACCTCCAGTTCGACCACGTCGCCGGGTTGAAGCCACGGCCCCTGCCCCATCGTCAGTTCGAGCAGGCACCCGGTGCCGACCGTCCCGCTGCCGATGACGTCGCCGGGATACAGCGTCGCGTCGGCGCTGGCGCGGGCGATCATCTCGCCGAAGCTGTAGTGCAGGTCGGCCCAGTTTCCGCGTGAACGCTCGATTCCATTTACGCGCGCGGTCAGGGTCAGGTTGTAGACGCCGGGGCGACCAGCGGCGTGATCGGCCAACTCGTCCGGCGTGACCAGCCACGGCCCGAGGCTTCCGGCAAAGTCCTTGCCTTTGGCCGGCCCCAGCCCAACGCCGACCTCCTGCCGCTGCACGTCGCGCGCCGACCAGTCGTTGAAGATCGTATAGCCGGCGATGTGATCCTCGGCGTCCTCCACCGCGATGTCCTTGCCCGCCCGGCCGATCACGCACGCGACCTCCAGTTCAAAGTCGAGCGCCTGCGAGGACTTCGGGGCACGCACCGGGTCGTCCGGGCCGATGATGCTGCCGGGGTTGGAGAAGTAGAACACGGGGATTTGATACCATGCGTCCGGGATGTCGCGCCCGCGAATCCGGTTACCGGCCCTGACGTGCTGCTCGAAGGCGTAGAAGTCGCGCACGGTTGGGGGCCGGCGCACCGGCGCGCACAGTCTCACGCCGTCAAGCGGAAACACGCGGCATGCGCGCCCGCCCCACATCGCCGGACGGCCCGCCTTCACCGCCGAATCAAGCGCGCGCAGATCGTCCACGCCGGGCATCCCGCGTTCGAGCCAGTCTTTGAGCGTCTCGCGTTCGCTGCCGCCGATCTCGATCACGCGGTCATCCACTACCAGTCCAAACCGCGCGAACGCGTCACGGCCCGGCCCGGCGTCCGGTATGAAGTCGATGAGTCTCATAGGTCTTGGAGTATCCAAATGGCTTTCACGATAATTGGCTCGTTCCTTCTCCCAGCGTATCATAGGCGAAGGAACGAGCTGCATGAGCGTTATGACAGGTCGGGGTATCCAGGGGCCGCGATCTTTGGCGAAGCGTGGGGAACACCGCGCCTTACAGATTCCCGCGGCGCTCCTGCTCAAGCTCAAGCGCCTCGAACAGCGCCTTGAAGTTGCCTTTGCCGAACCCGCGCGAGCCGTGCCGTTCGATCACCTCGATGAACATCGTCGGGCGGTCTTGCAGCGGGCGGCTGAAGATCTGCAGCAGGTATCCCTCGTCGTCGTAATCGACAAGGATGCCCAGTTCGCGGATCGCGTCGAGGTCTTCCTTGACGCCGACGCCGGCGATCCGCCCCGGCAGCACGTCGTAGTACACGTCCGGAACGCGCAGGAATTCGATACCCCGCGCCTTGAGGTTACGCACCGTCTTGATGATGTCGCCGGTCGCCACGGCGATGTGCTGCACGCCGGGGCCGACGTAGTAGTCGAGATACTCCTCGATCTGCGACTTCTTCTTGCCCTCGGCCGGCTCATTGATCGGGAACTTGACGCGGCCGTTGCCGTTCGCCATCACCTTCGACATCAGCGCGCTGTATTCGGTGCTGATGTCCTTGTCATCGAACGAGAGCAGCTGCCGGAAGCCCATCACGTGATGATAGTAGTTGACCCAGTAGTTCATCTTGCCAAGCTCGACGTTGCCGACGATGTGATCGACCGCGGCGAGGCCGGCGCTTTCGGCGGGCAGGTTCAGCGGCTGATACGTCGGCGCAAACGGGCCGTGATACCCGCTGCGGTCGACGAATACGTGTAGTGTTTCGCCGTAAGCGCGGATAGCGGATGTGCGCAGCACGCCGTGTTCATCGGCCTCCTCACGCGGCGCCCACGCGCTGACTGCCCCGCGCGACGTGGTCGCCTTGTACGCATCTTCAACGTCGTCGACGCCCAGCGCGATAACCTTCACGCCGTCGCCGTGCAGCATGTGATGCGCCGACATCTCATCGGTCGGCTTGTACGCAGCGCTCACGACGAGCCGAATCTTCCCGCTTTCAAGCACGTAGCTGGCAAAACGGCGGTTGCCGGTCTCAAGGCCGGAGTAGGCCACCGGCTTGAAGCCGAACCCCTTCCACCACCAGTACATGGCCTGCTTAGCGTTTCCCACCCACAGGTGCAGGTGGTCGATGCTGTTGATCTTGAGATGATCTGCTTCCTCGGTCATCGGACGGTTTTCTACTGCGGGCGCTGCCATGATCTACTTCTCCTCTATTCCCTCGGTCGATGCTGAACTCTCTTGAAGAACTCGCAAGCGGTGTAAGCCTTCTGGTGAGGCTTGGGGCGGCGCCCCACCCTGTTAGGCGAACACATCGCGCAGGCGGGCGACACCCTCCCGGATTTGATCGGACGTGCAGGCGCTGAAGTTGAGCCGGACGGTGTTCGACCCGCGGCCGTCGACGCTGAACGCGCTGCCCGGCACGTAGGCGACGCCGTGCTGCTCGATCGCGTCCGGCAGGCGGGACATCGTATCGGCGGACTCGTCGTGCAGTGTCAGCCACGAGAACAGCCCGCCGGTCGGGCGCGTCCAGTCGGCGAGGCCGCTGAAGTGTGCGTTGAGCGCGTCCATCATGGCGGCGCAGCGGTCACGGTTGGCGGCGTTGAGCCTGCGTAGATGCCCCGGCAGCAGCTCGCGAGACAGATACTCGTGCACCGTCCGCTGTATCAGCGTGGACGACTCAAGGTCGATCGACTCGCGCAGGGTGACGATGCGCGTCCCAAGCGCGGGCGGCGCGACGATCCAGCCGAGGCGCAGTCCCGGCGCCAGCATCTTGCTGAACGAGCCGAGGTAGAACACCCAACCCTCGTCATAGGCTTTGATAGGGGCGGGCGGCGTCCCGTCGAAAGCGAGCATACTGTACGGATCATCCTCGACCAGCGGGACGCGATAACGGGCGGCCAGCTGCGCGGCGGCGCGGCGTTTGTCGTCGCTGAGCGTCACGCCCAATGGGTTCTGATAAGACGGGATCAGCACGGCGAGGCTGGGCCGCTGCGCAAAAGCCGCCTCAAGCGCGCCCAGATCAACGCCGTCCGCCTCGACCGGTACGCCGATCACACGCGCGCCGCGCCCCTGCGTCACCTGCCGCACGCCGGTGAACGTATACGCCCCGGTGACGGCCAGATCGCCCGGAGACAGAAACAGGCGCGACAAGATCGTCAAGCCCTGCTGGTTGCCGTTGGTGATGTAGATGTCTTTGGCGTCGACGTCGACTCCGCGCTGGCGCATGTGGTCGGCGATCCATGCGCGCAGCGGCTCGAACATCGGGCGGTACTGGAGCGCGGCCCCGCCATCACGCCGGAGCACCGCGGCCGCACACTCCGCGATTTCGGATGCAGGCAGCAGCGCAGAATCCGGCAGCCCGCCGGCCAGCGAGATCACGCCGGGGGCCGTTGCGCGCTTGAGGAGTTCACGCATCACAGACCGTTCAAGCGTGCGTGCTTCGGCGGAAAGCGCATAGGTGTCCATGATTGGCGCAGTCATCGTCGCATATCTCCTCACTCGGCGCGGGCAGGCGGCCTCATTCTATGTGATGCGCTCGCCTCACAATGGCAGCGCGGTCGTGCTTTTCACCTCGTCAAGCACCACCCGCGTGTGCAGACGCGCCACCGCTTCGATCGGCGTGAGCACATCCATCAAGAATCGCTGTAAGTCCTGCCGGCCGCGCAAGGCGACTTTCAGGATGTAGTCGTAATCGCCGGTGACGTGGTGGCATTCGAGCACTTCCGGCGCGTTGATGACCGTCTCGCGAAAGCGCGCGACCTCGTCCGGCTTGTGCATTTGAAGCGCCACGGTGATGAAGCACAGCAGCTCAAAGCCGAGCTTCTCCCGATCAAGGATGGCCTTGGTGTGCTTCAGATAGCCCAGCGCTTCGAGCCGCTTGACGCGGGCGTGGGTCGCCGGCGCAGAAAGGTTGATCCGGCGCGCAAGCTCGACGTTCGTAATCGTGTTGCTCTGAAGCTCGCGCAGAATGATGAGGTCTTGCGCGTCGATCTCGTCAGAATATTGTTTCATAGTCGATTGGTGGTATCAAACGATATTCGTGATTGTATCGCACAATCCGAACATCCGTAAATCTCACGCATGAATATCTGAACAATGTTCCAATGAAAAACGCCGGATCAATAGGTGATCCGGCGCGGAGGTGATCGACTTGCAGGCGGCGGGCGCGGCGGCTACGGATTACGCGCCGCGTCGGCGATCTCGTCCATCGTCATCTGCTTGACCGTCTTGTAGATGTTGAGGGTGTAGCCGTCGATGTCGCGCACGGTGAATCCGCGGTCGCCCCAGTACTCCGTCTTGATGTCCTGTTCGAGCTTGACGCCTTTGGCGATCACGGCGGAATCCCTCATCTCCGATCAGGCGCATGGCCTGCTTTTCGATGCCTAATGATCACACAAATGTTCTATTCTTGTCAATCGGGGTGCTGGATATCGGTATGCGGCTAACAGGTCAGGATACGCAGCAGTCCCGGTCGCAGCGTGAACAGCCAATCACTACCCTGAAAGTGCTCGCCGTCGAGGTCGCCGTCGATGACCTGCCCGCCGGTCTCGATGCGCACCTCGCGGGCGCGGCTTGACAGCACGGCAGGGTGCGACAGATGCGTCCCGGCGTACACCTGCTTGAGCGCCTTGAGCGTGCTGATCCGGCCGGCATCGCGCAGGATGACGACGTCGAGCAGGCCATCGTCAATCTTGGCGTTGGGCGCGGCGATCATGCCGTGGCCGAAGGTGGTGCTGTTGGCGCAGGTGACGAGGATCGCCGTGCCACGGAAGAAGTCTTTGCCGTCCAGCTTGACATCGACGAACGACGGCTTGTAGGTCAGGATCGTCGCCAGCGTAGCCGCGAGGTACGTCCACGGCCGCTTGATGAGGGCGGTATTCACCCGCCGGCTGACGTCTCCGCTGGCCCCGCCGCTGGCGATATTGAGATAGCAGCGGCGGCCGGTCGCTCCGCCCTGATGCGTGAACTGCACCACCCCGATATCGACGGGCGTTGGCTTGGCGGCGATCAACCACTCGACCGTCTCCAGCGAGCCTTTCGGGATGCCGCGCGCCGCGGCGAAATCACAGCCCGTGCCAATCGGGAACATGCCGTAGTCCGGCATCCTGCGCGCCGGGTTTTGATCGTGCAGCTGCACGAGCGCGTTGATCATCGCATAGTTGGTGCCGTCGCCACCGACCGCGATCACGCGCTCGATGCCGCTGTCGGCCGCCGAGCCGATCAGGCCGGGCAGATCACGCGCGGACTGCGTCACGGCGACCTGCATATCGGGGAACGCGGCGGCCATCGCGGGTTCAAACGACCGCCACAGCTTCACAGCGCGGCCAGCGGACGCATTCGGGTTCACCACAACAAGCGTCGACATCGTGAGGACTTTCTGGTTTGAGAAACCCGCGATTTTACTCGTTCGATACGGCGCGAAACACATAGGGTAAGTCCACGCCATCCGTTTCGCTTCCGTCGGCCAACACACCGGGGACACGCGCGCTGTCGGCGAAGAAGTCGTACCAGCCGATACGCAGGGTATAGGCCGTGCCGGGTTCGAGCGTGACATCCGCTGGCAGCGTGAGGGTCGCCGGGTGCGAGACGATCTCGTCAGGCTCCCACAAGCGCGTCGAATACCACGCGTACTCACCGAACGCCGGGAACGAATCCCACGTCGTGACGAGGTTGCCTTCATCGTCCAGCAGGTGGATGTACAGCGTGTATTCAAGCGGCGCTGGCCCACTGGCGAGGAAGAAGAGGCGCACCCGCGGCGGAGTCAGGCCGCCCAGCACCGGATCGCCGCTGAGCCGCGTGCCGAGCAGCGACCCGAACGGCCATGTGATCTCGACTTCCGCAGGGTCGATATTGTTCGGGATGCGGAAACGCCGGTCGATGCCGCGCACGTGATACACCTGCCCGAAGAACGCCCCGTCGCGATAGCTGGCGATCGGCCGCATCAGTTCGGCGCGGTACATTGATCCGGTGACTTGATTGACCTCCGGCTGCGCGAATTCTTCGTACAGCCAGCGCGCCTCCTGCGTGTAGACGTAGTAATCCACGCCGTCGAGCTGATCGAGGTCGCTCGGCGCTTGGTCGATCCGCACGTCGTCCAGCGGGAAGAAGAACGGCAGCCGCTGCAAGCCCGGCGCGAAGATCACCGGGTGCTCAAGCCCGCGATTGCGGATGTCGTTCTTGAGCGCCTGCACGGTTCGCCACAGTGCATAGTTGGTCGAGTCCATCTTGCGCCAATCGTCCGGATACTTGCCCGACCACAGGTAATCCCACTCGCCATTGTTGTTCTGCAGCGGGGCCGCTATCCCCGGCAGCGCGGCCAGCAGCAGCGGAATCCCGATCAGCGGCGCGATTCTGCGGACGCTGACCTGCGGCGGAATCCAGCGCGCGGCGATCACCGCGACCGGCGCGATCATCAGCGGGACAATCGCGAAGCTGAGCCGGTAGTGATAGCTGTATGACATGAACCACACGGCGAAATACGGGACGGCCAGCAGCAGCCCCCACATCACAGCGTGCGTCATCCTCTGCGCCTGTGCGGTCGCGTGATCGCGCAGGATCGCCAGCAGGTGAACGATCAGCACGGCGCCCCCACCACCGAACAGCGCCCACTCGATCACGCCCATGCGATGCGGCGACACGATGCTCGGCAGCGTGCCCGCGCCGATCAGCAGCCACGCGGTGAGCAGCACACGGCGGTTAGGGCGGCGGCGCAGGCCCGGACTCCACAGCAGCCACGCGCACACCAGCCTGCGGCCAGCAGCGGCCAGCCGAACTCCGCGCCCGAGCGCTGCGCCTGCGTCAGCCAGAACGGATGCGGAAAGTCGATTGCGCGGTGGCCGAGCAGCACGTTGCGCACATACCACAGCGCGCCCAGCGGGATCGAGGCGACGCCGCACCACAACGCGACTTGAAAGCGCGGCCACAACCGGCGCAGGTCGAGCCGCACACGCACCGCCTCAACCGCCACCAGCGTCCCGACGCCGAGGATGAATGCGCCGGCGGTCGGTTTTGTCCATAAGGCGATACCGAGGAACAGCCCCGCGATCACGGCGTATGGCCGCGCGGCCACGTCCCCCGCCCGCGCGTTCAGCCACGCCCGCAGAAAGAACGCCGCCGCGCCGGTGAACGCGAACGCCTGCGGGATCTCGAGGTCGCCGGTGGTCGCCCACTGCCCGACGTGCGGATACAACGCCCAGATCGCGGCGAGGTACACACCGGCGCGGCGTCCGACCGTCAACCGGCCGAGCGCATACGCCGCCAGAATGCTGCCCCAGTGGTACAACGGAAACACCGCCCGCGCGACGTGATCGTCCAACACGCCGGACATGATCTGCGCGTAGGCGTACTGCAGCGGCAAGAACTGTGGATAGTAGCCGATGTCCTGCGGGATATACCCCAGCAGCGTGTACAGCTTGCCTTCGTAGCCGTACACCCAAATCGGATCGTACTGCCAGAACGGGAACCAGACCGCGGCGACCCAACGCAGCACGCACGCCGCCGCGATCAGGATCACCAGCATACGCTCGTCGAGGGCCAGCGGCACGCGCTCGGCCGGCACAGCGGCAGTGCGACGGCGCTTGATCCACGCAGCAGCAGCTCCCACGGCGGCGATCGCGGCGGTTCCGACGAAGATGGCCGGCGCAGTCAAGGCGGCGGTCTCGGATGCGCCGCCAACCGTTCCCAGCACGAACATCCATGCGGTGACGGCCATCGGGCCAAGCGCAAGGCTGAGCAGCAGCACCAGCGGCAGGCTGCGCCAATGCCGGCGCGGCAGGACGGCATACGCCCATGGCAGCCCCACGCCGAACACCATCCAGATCAACGCCCACTGCGGGCGCAGCGCCAATTCAAACCAGTACGGAAACATCGTCAGTCACGTCGGCCGGTGGCCGCGAACAGCCTTTGAGGATGCTTTCGGCATCACCGAAACAAAAACGGACACCTGTGGTCAAGTGTCCGTTACGATACCACACTGCCTGTCGCGCGGCCTACGGCGTGTTACCCACGCGGATCCGCCGGCAGATCAACGGCTAGCTGTTGCCCAGTTCGGGCGGAAGCGCCTCGCTCGCAGAACTTGGGGCGCTCGGAGCGCTCGACGCGCTCGTATCAGGGTTATGCACCCCAAACGTCTTGGTGAGGTCTTTCATCATCGACATCAGTTCCATCGGGATGACGAACTTGGTCGACGAGCTGGCGCCGATGGTGCGCAGCGCCTCAAGATACTGCAGCAGCATCGTGTTGCCGTCGATGTTGCGCGCCTCGGCGAAGATCGCTTCGAGCGCCTTCGCGTAACCTTGCGCGCGCAGCAGCTGCGATTGACGCTCGCCTTCGGCGCGCAGAATGGCGGCTTCGCGCTCACCCTGCGCACGCAGGATATTCGACTGCTTGTCGCCTTCGGCGGTGGCGATGGCGGCTTCGCGCTCGCCGCTGGCGCGGGTGACGACGGCGCGGCGTTCGCGCTCGGCGGTCATCTGGCGGTTCATCGCGTCTTGCACGTCGCGCGGCGGCTTGATCTCGCGGATTTCGACGTTGGTGATCTTAAGGCCCCAACGTTCGGTGATCTCATCCAGCTTCGTGCGCAGCGTGTTGTTGATGCGCTCACGCTGAGACAGCACCGAGTCCAGTTCGATATCGCCGATGACCGCACGCAAGATGGTGGTCGCCATGTTGAGCGACGCGCTCACCACGTCGCTGACGTCGAGCACCGCTTTACGCGGGTCGGTCACGCGGTAGTAGATCAGGAAGTCGATGTCGATGGGCGCGTTGTCCTGCGTGATCGCCGTTTGTGCCGGGATGTCGAGGAAGCGCTCGCGCATGTCGACGCGCACGGCCGTCTCAAGCAGCGGGATCACGATGCTGATGCCCGGGCCGCGCGTGCCGGCGTACCGGCCCAGCGCGAGGATCACCAGACGTTCGTATTCCGGCACGATCCGAAATGTGCGGAATAAGATCCAGAAAACGACGATGACGAGTACAAGAACAATCCCAATGGTGATGTCACCCATTTGCCCCTCCTCAAGGTAGCGTGACGCGTGATGTAAGTGTACGCGATTTTTTAGCTTGTCGTACTAGCCGGGGATACCGCCGCCCCTTCGGCATCGTCATCTTCTTCGGACGCGGCAAGGTACTCGTCACGCTTAACCTTGTCCAGCTCGACGATCAGCTTGAGGCCCTCGCGATCGACCACGATGATCGGCATGCCGGCTTCGATCTTGCGGCCCGCTTCAGCCGTCCACGTCTCGTTATTGACCAGCACCGAGCCAATCGGGTTGAGCGTCGCAACGACACGGCCCTTCATCCCGACCAGATCGCTGTCGCGGTCGGTGACCGGAGGCTGGTTGCGCTGGCGGTTGAGCATCGGCATCAGCACCAGCATATGATAAGCCAGCGGCAGCACGAGCGTCACAGCGATCAGCAGCGGACTCACCGACACGCCGTTGTTATACAGCGCCAACGATCCGCCCGCTTGCAGCACAAGGCCCGCCAGCGCGATCCACAGCGGGCGCACACGCAGGAACGGCAGCACCGCGAACCCGAGCACGCCGACCATCAAGATCAGCAGCGCGCCCAGATTGGTGGGCAGCGCGGCAAGCATCGCCAGCGCGCCGATCAACGCGCCGCCGCCGGCCAGCTCCACGATTCCGGTGCCGGGGAGATAAGCGGCTGTGACACTGAGCCACATGCCGAAGATCAACAGAAAATAGGCGACATTGGGGTCATGCGCAAGCGGTGGCATGGCTCATCCTTTCTCAACGTCTTCCCTATTATCGGCTAGAACATCACGTCGCAATCGACTTCGAGCGGCGCATCCCCAATCGTTGGGGGGCTTTCGAGAACCGCGCTTCATGCATATAATACTCCGGCAAGCGTGATTGTGCCTTATCACCCACGGGATCAGACTTGCCCCCACATGGACATCGCAAACCTGCGAATTGACGCCAATCGGCTGCGCGCGGACTTTGACGCGCTGACCGAAATCGGCGCAACCGTTGCGGGTGGTGTCAGCCGGCTGGCCCTCTCCAACGAAGACCTCGAAGCTCGGGCGTGGTTCGCGAACCGCCTCGACGATGCCGGACTCGCCGTGCGCGACGACGACGTTGGCAATATCAGCGGCGTGCTGGTGATGAACGGCAGCGCGACCGATCGTTCGGTGCTGCTGGGCGCCCACCTCGATACCGCACTCAACGCCGGGCGTTACGACGGCTCGGTCGGTATCCTCGCCGCGCTCGAATGCCTGCGCACTATTCACGAGGCGGGTATCCACCTGCCAGTCAACCTCGAAGTCATCAACTTCACCGATCAGGAAGGCAGTTGGCAGTCGATGCTGGGAAGCCGCGGGCTGACCGGACGCCTGCCCGACTTCACCATGCGCGACGGTGACGACCAGAGCGCCTTTCGGGCCGCGCTCTTCCGCGCCGGCATCTTCCTCAACGACATGCACAGGGCGGCGCGTCAGCCGTCTGACGTGGCTGGCTACCTTGAGCTGCACATCGAGCAAGGCGGCCGTCTGTGGGCGTCTGGCAAGCGCATCGGGATCGTCGATGGCATCGTCGGCCGCACGACCTACAGCATCACCTTTCATGGCGAAGCGGGCCACAGCGGCACGACCGCGCCCGAACAGCGGCACGATGCCCTGCAAGGCGCGGCGCAGTTCATCATCGAGGCGCATCGTTGGGTGCGCGAGTCGATCCCTGACGGCATATTCAATGCCGGCAATCTCGTCACCGAGCCGGGGGCGTTCAACACCATCCCCGAAAAGGCTGTGCTGACCGTCGAAGTGCGCAACCCCGACCAAAGCGCTCTGCTCGTGATGGAAGATCAGATGCTGGTGCTGGCCGCATCATGCGCCGAACGTTACGGTCTGCGTATGACGTCCCGCCGGCTGGTCAACATGCCCGCCGCCAAAATGGACGCCCCGGTGCGGGCGGATATCGAGGCGGCGTGCGCGGATATCGGCATAAGCGAGACCACGCATATCGTGAGCTACGCCGGCCACGACGCGCAGATGCTCAGCGGCTTCACACCGGCCGGCCTGATCTTCATCCCGTCGTGAACGGCGTGAGCCATAACCCGCGTGAGTTCACCGAATGGGACGACGTCGTGCTGGGCGCGAACGTGCTGCTGCACAGCGCGATCCGTCTAGCGCGGCGGGTTTGATCCGCATTCAGCACAGCGCAGGAGGGCGCAATGACCAGCCGAGTTGTCGTCGTTGGCAGTTTCAACATGGATTTGACAACCACCGTCGCCCGGATGCCCCGCCCCGGCGAGACCGTGTTGGGTGACGTGTTCACCACCGGCCCCGGCGGCAAAGGCTCGAATCAGGCGATCGCGGCGGCACGTTTGGGCGCGCACGTCACGTTCGTCGGGCGCATCGGAACCGACGCGTTTGGCGAGGCGGCGCTGGCGATCTGGGCGCGGGACGGCGTGGACACGCGCTTCGTCATCCGCGACCCGGATCATGCCACCGGCGTCGCCCGATTTTCGTTCGACAAGACCGGCGAAAACATGGATTGATCGTCGCGTCTGGGGGCCAACCTCGCGCTCGAGCCCGG
>JZRA01000044.1 GCA_001567485.1 Chloroflexi bacterium OLB13 | reverse complement strand
CAGCCGCGGCCGTGCGCCGGGGCCCATCACGCGCCAATTGGTGTACAAGTGCGCTGCTTCCGCCCGAAGACGGCAAACACCGCGCCCGATGCACCCACCGAGAAGGTCATCGGCGCGTTGAGCGCGGCGCTCAGCACCGAGCCGACCAGCCCACCCAGCAGATAGATCAACGCAAAGCGGATATGCCCGAACCGGATCTCCAGAACCGTGCCGAGACTGTACAGCGCCAGCATGTTGAGCATCACATGCGCCAGCCCCGCGTGTAGAAACATCGCCGTGAACAGCCGCCAGTACTCGCCGGCGTCCAGCACCGCGATCGGCTGATTGGCGGCGTTGAGCAGCAGCTCCCGGTTGAACGCAGGCGCGATGAACGTCAGCGCGAAAATGGCGAGGTTGATGACGATCAGCGCCATCGTCACCCGCGCGCGTTTGGGCCGCTGATACGCGAACTCTACTTTGGCGATTTGCGTGCCGGGGGCGCCGTCGTCGCCGGGATCGGGCGCGGGCGGGCGGTTGAGCGGATGGACGGGCTTGCGTTCCAGCGGATGAACCGGACGGTCGTCGTGCGGGGTGGGGCTGGGGGATGGCGTCATACAGTCCTCATTCGTTGCAGCCTCCCAGTATACAGGCATGCCGCCGCCGCGTGGATCCGTAGATACTGGCGGTGTGTTCGGGGGTCTGGGCGGGCGTCCCGCGCCGCCGTGTTTCGACCTGCTGGGGCGCGCTATCACGGATATCTCATGACTCTTATCGGGGGCATGACGGCGGAGCCGCGTCGGGCAGGCGTCTATAGAGATTCACATTCGGACGCCGTATACTGACATCTCACACGACATCCAGATCGAGGTCTGTTGGCCGGATGATCGTCCGCAGGGATTACCGGTATGCCTTTCGTCAGCGCAGGCGCGCGCAGCGTGTCCGCTGGCTGTTGGTGTTTACCACCGTGGTTGTTTTGGGTATGCTCGCCATCACGGCCAATCTCGACACGGTGCGTTCGATGGCGGCCGGCGCGTTAGGCATCAAGGCGTCGCCCACGCTGTACCCGGCCGAGTACGCGATGCTCGGGGTGGAGGCGTATCAGCGCGGGAACATGGAAGACGCCGCGTCGCAGTTCATCCGCGCCGTGCAGATGCAGCCAGACAACGTCGCCTATTTGTACGAATACGGCAAGACGCTGATCGAGATGAATCAGACAACGCAGGCGTCGGACATCGCCGATCGCGCCATCGCCGCCGATCCCAACGACGTGCGCGGTTACGCGCTCAAGGCCAGCGCATTGGCTTACAGCGATCCGACCAACGCGATCATCTTTGCGCTGCAGGGTCAAGAGGTCGACCCGAACTTCGCCCCGCTGTACGCCGCGCTCTCGGTTGCCAATACCTATATCTATCGCTATTCGCAGGCGTTGGCGGCCGGCGAACGCGCCATCGAACTTGATCCCACCGACGCCAATAATTACCGCGCCTACTCGACACCGCTGATCTATGTCGGCCGATCCGAGGAAGCGATCGAAGCGCTGGAGACCGCCACACAGATCAATCCGAACCTCCCCGGCGCGTGGTTTGAGCTGGCGTTCGAGTACAAGAACCGTGGCGGAAATCCGCGCCGCGCCATCGCCATCTATCAATACATGGTCGAGAACTTGCAGATGTCTCAGGCCGACACGGCCAAGGCGTATCTGCGTATTTGCGAGGCATACGCCGGCGCTGAACCAGCCGACTTCGTCGCCGCGCAGCAGAACTGCGACCGCGCACTAGCCATCGACCCCAATTACGGCTCGGCTTATCGCGAGCTGGGGCGTATGCAGTACAACCGCCGCAACTACGAAGGCGCGATCGAGACGTTCGAGAGGTGCGTCGCGCTCGGCGCCACCGACATCGAATGCTGGGCACTGCGCGGATTAGCGCATTACTGGATGGGCCAGTGCGACGACGCATGGCGTGTACTCAACGAGGCCCAGCAGATGGCCGGAAACAGCGAAAACGGTTTGATCAAGCAAGTGCGCGTCGGCCTCGACAACGTAATCCAGAACTGCCCGGATTATCGCGGGCAGACGATCCCGACGGCGATCCCGCCCACCGCCATTCCGCCGACTCCCATCGGCGGGCTGTGACCGGCCGCGTGATTTGACGCCGCATAACCGCTGATGCAGATCCATCGTGACTACTCCCAACCGTTTTTCGGCTCTCGCCGCCGCCGTCGGGGCGTTGGCCGCCGCTGGCTTTTGGTGCTTCTGGCGCTGATCGCCGTGCTCGGGTTCGCCGCGTACAGCCAGCGCGACGCGCTTCAGCTGGCGGTGCTGTCGGCGATGAACATGGCCCCCACGCCGACCCCCGGCCCGACAGAGCTGGTCTCGCAGGCGCGGGCTATGCGCGCGCAAGGTGACCTGTCCCGCGCGGCGGCGCTCTACGAGCAGGCGCTGGCGGCCCGCCCGACGACATCGACTGGCTGTACGAGTACGGCCTGCTCCAGATGGATCTTGAGAACTACGCGGCGGCCGTCGATCTCGGCCAGCGCGCCATCGACATCGACTCGTTCGATCCGCGCGGCTATGCGCTCAAGGCGCGCGGCTACGTATGGCAGGGCGACGGCGCGGCGGCTATCCCAGTCGCGCTCAGCGGCCTCAACGTCGATGGGCGTTTCGCGCCGCTGCATGCTATGCTGGGGCGCGCGTATACGCTCAGCGGCAACCTGCGCGCCGGCATCGACAGCGCCGAGGCGGGGGTCGCCATCGATCCCGGCAACGCCGAAGCCCGCCGCGCGCTCGCCTTCGCGCTGAATTACGCCGCTTCCTACGACGCCGCCACCGAGGAACTCGAGACGGCGTTATCTCTTGAGCCGGGCAACGTCAGCATCGCGATGGAGCTGGCGTTTCAGTATCTGGCGCTCAACCGCGACGAGGACGCCATCGACTTGTATAATACCGTGTTGAAGTTGCAGCCCCGCAACAGCCGCGCCATGCTGCGCTTGTGCCGCGCCTATCGTAAGGTCGGCCAATTTGACGAGGCGCTCACCCAATGCGAGAACGCCGTGCGCGCCGACCCGTCCTATGTCTCCGCGCAGTTTCAGCTTGGCCTGCTGCGCTACAGCGAGCCATACCGCGAGTTCACCGCCGCCGCCGAGAACTTCTCGACGTGCGTATCGCTCGATCCGTCCAACGTCGAGTGCTTGTTCCGCTGGGGGCTGACGGATTATTACCGCTACCTCGCCGATGGCGACACGGCGCTTTGCGGGACGGCATGGGACAAGCTCAATCAATCGCTGCAAATGGCGGATGGGCGGCCCAATCTGGAGCAGACGATTGCCGACATCCAGCTTGGTATGGAGCATGTCGCCCGCGACTGCCCCGGCAACCTCGCTGCACAGATGCCGCTTAATCTTACGCCGGTGCTGCTGGTGACGCCGACGGGTGATCCGCTGCTGACCGTGACGCCTGAGCCGGGAGCGTGAGCATGTATCTGAAACCCCGCCGCCGCACCGCCCGCCGCCGCGGACTCTCGATCCGCCGTGTGTTCGTGCTGTTCGTCGTGCCGCTATTGATCGTCGGGCTGATCGCCGTGTACGAGAACCGCGATGTCATTCAGCCGATCATCGCGCGCGTGTTCAACGACGTCGCGCAGCAGGCCGTCGATACCGTCGCCACCATCGGCGCGCCGACGCCGACCCCGACCTCCGACCCGACCGATAACCGCCGTCTGGCAGAGGCGGCGTGGTCGAACGGCCAGTTTCAAGAGGCGGTGCGGCTCTACGAGTCAATCCTGCCGGCCCTGCCCAACGACGTTTCCGCGCATTACTACTACACGCTCGGACTTGTCATGCAGGGGCAGATCAACGACGCCGTCGAAGCCGCCGAGAACACCGTCACAGCCAACCCCTTCAGCTCGGACGCATGGGCGGTGCGCGCCCTTGCGCTCAACCGCGTCGGAGACCTGCGCGCGTCGATTGTCAGTGCCTTGCGCGCGATTGAGCTGAAACAAGACAGCGCCCGCGCCCACGCCTATCTGGCGGAATCATACGCCGACCTCGGCCAGTTTACCCGCGCCGAGCAGGAGATCGCGCGCGCGCTGGAAGCCAATCCAGACAGCTACGAGGCGCACTATGTCTCCGGCTTGTACGAGTGGGAGGTCAACTTCGATTTCATCACGGCGCGCAACGAGCTGCAAAACGCCTACGATCTGTCCAACGGCGCGGCGCATGTCGGCCTCAATCTCGCCCGCCTGATCCTATTCACGCCGGGGCAAACCGAAGCGGAGACGCAGTCCGCGCTGGCTTTGCTGCAAGACATCCTCGACCGCAACCCGGATAATGCCGCGATCCTGTATCAAATGGGGACGTATTCGTGGCGCACCCTCGGCGACAGCGAGGCCGGAGAAGCGTACTTGCGCCGGTGTGTGTCGGCCGTGCCGGAGGACATCTTCTGCAATTACGAACTGGGGCGTGCGCTCAACAACCTCGGCAAAACCGACGAGGCGCGGCAGGCCTTCGAGCGCACCATTGAGGCCGGAAGCACTAATCCGTATCACTACTGGTGGGCCGGCACGACTCAGCTTTCCGGCTTGGGCAACTGCAGCTCGGCCCTGCGCTACTTCCAGCCCGGGTATCAGATCTTGCAAGCCGAGCTGGCCGCCGGATCGACCACCTATAACTCGATTGAGAACCTCGAAATTCTGATGTCGGATTATGAGGCCGCGATGGCCCCGTGCGTCGGCGGAGGGTTCGGCGCGACGCCCACCCCCGATCCGAACGCGACCGCCACGCCTGAACCCGCCGATGCCTAAGGGAGTAAGTGAAAGCGTCGAGTGATGAGCGATGAAAAAGCGCCAATCTTTTTCACTCGGCGGATGCCGCGAGTCGGATCGACCTGCCCACCGACTTTCGGTAACCTACTTCAGCATGTTCAGCTTACGGGTTAAGGCTCCACACGGCGGAACACAGCATACCGTGTCCCTACGCATCCCCGTCCTGCGCGTGGTATCCTCACCGTGCGCGACGCGCGACAGATCACGTTCTACGCACCGGAGGGGCCATGACGGCAAAAGCAAGCGGAACATTCATGCTCGGCGGCGACATCCCGATCCACCGGCTCGGCTTCGGCGCGATGCGCATCACCGGCAAGGGCATCTGGGGCGATCCGTCCGACCATGACGAGGCGATCCGAGTCCTCAAGCGCCTTCCGGAGCTGGACATCAACTTCATCGACACCGCCGACTCGTACGGCCCATTCGTCAGCGAAGATCTGATCCGCGAGGCGCTGCACCCTTACCCCGGCATTCTCGTCGCCACCAAGGGCGGATTCACCCGCCACGGCCCGGACATCTGGCGGGTGCTCGGCAACCCGCACTACCTGCGCCAATGCGTGCTGATGAGCTTACGCCGGCTCAACGTCGAGCGTATCGACCTATGGCAGTTACACCGCATTGATAGAAAGACCGACCGCGACGCACAATTTCAAGTGGTCGCCGACATGCAGCGCGAAGGGCTGATCCGGCATGTTGGACTCAGCGAGGTCAACATCGAGGAGATCGAGGCCGCGCGCAAGTACTTCCCGGTCGTCAGCGTGCAGAACCAGTACAATCTCGTGCATCGTCACAGCGAGGACGTGCTGGACTACTGCGAACGCGAGAACATCGGGTTTATCCCGTGGTATCCGCTGGCCGACGGGAGCCTGTCCGAGGAAGGCGGTGTCCTCAGCGAGATCGCCACGCGCCTGAACGCGACACGCTCGCAGGTCGCGCTGGCATGGGCGCTCAAGCGCAGCCCGGTCATGCTGCCGATCCCCGGCACCAGCAAGGTCAAGCACCTCGAGGAGAACACCGCCGCCGCCGATCTTGTGCTCAGCGACGCCGACTTCAAGGCGCTTGACGATCTGGGCCGCGCTGAATGGGAGAAATCGCGGCAGGCGTGACGGACGCCGTCGGCCCCCGCCGCCGCATCGTCGCGCGAGGTTCACGGCGACCGCTGACCTGCACACGCGGATGGGCTGACCGGCTGCTGTTTTCTAAGCCGGTGTTCGTAAGTCGAGAGATTCGGGCTCCCATCTTGCACCGGTTAGTCGAGCTATACGGTGCGGTGTTTTCTCATCACTCAACACCTTCAACTTCGTGCTTAGATGGGCGCTGCTGCGTCACTCGCCGTTACGTGCGCGCACGGACGCCAGAATCGACGGCGCGGCGTACCAATACGCGCCGTCGAAATCGCCGACTTCCTTCTTCTTCCCGCTCCACGACTCGATGTCGATACGCATGACGGTCGTCCGGCGCAGCTCTTCGACCACCGGCGGACGGTAGTCCTCGGCGGGGATCAGATGCGGCGCGTACTTGTCCAGCAGCAGTTGAAGGGCGTCGGTCGCTTCGGCGTCGTCCTCGATCACGCGGCCCGTGCCGAACACGCTCACGCCGGCGTATTCGACGCTGAATTCCAATGCCTCGTCAGCCGGCAGCAGACGCCCCATCTCCATCACCGAGAAGCACACCTTGACCGGCTCGGACTGCTCCAGATTCGAGCGGGTGCGGCCTGCTTTCGCCGTGTGAATGTAGATGCAGTCGTGTTCGGCGTCGTACACGAACAGGTTGGTGTTGATGAACGGCTGATCGCCGCTGACCGTCGCCATCGCGCCGACCGCCGCGCGCTGAAGAAACTCCGCGATCCACGCGTCGTCTTCCACGGCGCGGTCGCGCCGCCGCACAAAATTGACCTGATCGTGTTTGGGGTTTGCCATGTTTCGCCTCAATACGGGTGTGAATCGCGCAATGTGATTACGGTAGCATGACGCAAGACGGTTGAAACCTACCGCATCAGACCAAATCCGGCTGCCAACCCGTGTTCGCCGTCGGATCTCCCTTGCCAGCGATTATTGGGACGTGTACTGCTCACCGTAATGTGCGCGTGCAACCTGCTGTCGGGTGTCCTATGTCGCAGGGTTTGTTGAGTGATACCGCGTGGTACTTTCTCATCACTCAGTACCCGGCATTTTCAACTACTCGCCTAGCCCTCAGTCCACCGGCACGAGCAGCGTGAAGACCGTTCCGCGCACCGGGTCTTGGTCGAACGTCACGGTTCCGTTGAGCATTTGAGCGCACCGCCGCGCGATGACGAGGCCGATGCCCGCGCCCTGAGTCTCACGGCTGTTGTTGCCGCGCTTGAACGGCTTGAACGCGACCGACAGATAATCGTCCGGCAGGCCGGGGCCGTGGTCGGTGATCGTCGCTTCGAGCAGGCCGTCGATGCGCCGCCGCAGCTGAATCGTGACCGCGCCGCCGATCGGGCCGTACTTCACGGCATTGTCGATCAGTTGGGATAACGCGCGCCGCCACAACGTGGCATCGAATGTCACGCGATCGACGCCTTCGTTATAGGAAAGGTGAAAGTGCGGCAGACGCGGGCTGTTGGCGAACTCCGAGATCAGTTCCTGCACTACCTCGCGCGCGTCGATCAGCTCGCGGCGCACCGGGATCAACGAGGCATCGAGCCGGCTCAGCAGGCGCAGCTTGTCGATGAACTCGGTCAGATAATGCACCTGTGTGTGGATGCGCCGGAAATGCTCGTCGCGTTTGGTTTCGTTCAGCCGCAGATAGTAGCGTTCGAGCATGGACGACGAAGACAGGATGACCGCCAGCGGTGTGCGCAGCTCGTGCGACACATGCCCGACGAATTCCTCGGTGCGCTTAGCGATCGTCTCGTCCAGCTCGGTGAGCATCTGATTGCGTTCGTGTTCGATCTGCTCGCGCTGCGCATCGACCCGTCCGCTGGCGTCACGTAGATGCAGCACCACCAGCTCACGGCCGGAAATGCTGACGGATGTCGCTGTGACGTCGCACTCGACGGGGCTGTCGTCGGCGCGGCGAAAGACCTGCGCCTCGGCCACCTGACCGTCAAGGCGAAACCGCCGCGAGATCTGCGTGCGCGGGTTGGCCGTTCCCCACGGCAGCAGTTCCGAGAAATGCGCGGCGCGCAAGGTGGCGCTCTCATGGCCGAGCAGGGTGAGCGCAGCGGGGTTGGCGTCGGTGACTTTGCCCGTGCTCGCGTCTAAAACGATGATCCCGTCAAGTGCGGCTTCGATGTAAGCCGTAAGCCACGTTGGTACAGCCGTCGACGTACTGACGGCCTTTGGACGGGAAGAGGGAGGCTGAGTCATGAGTCCTTGATGCTGGATCGTTCCGCACGGCGTCGATTGTAGACGACTTGTGCCGGCTGTGCGATAACGGAAGCCGGGCAGTCAAGGCGATGTTACGACTTTGATATAACCGCGCGTTACAGGGATCCGCTCCGGGGCGGCCGTCTCGCTTTCCAGCTGGGTGACGACACCGCAATTCCGCAGGCCGTGCCGACCGTCCCGGATGCGATTCAGGCTAGCACAGGCCAGCTGCGCCACGGGCCACGGACGTGCGCAAGTTTGTGCGCACAGAATTGCGCACGTCGATTCGGCGTAATCCGAGAGATAAATATAGAACATAATTTCCAATATGTGATACGATGTGGGCGTTTGAATTCTGTAATGCAGTGATCAGGAGCGATCGATCATGAGCTATATCTCAGAGATGAAACCGGAAACCGCGCGGGTCTTGGCCTATCTGCGCGAGTACGTCAAGGCGCGTAACGGCATGGCCCCGGCGCTGAACGAGGTCTCGAAGGCGTGCTATATGTCTATCAATCAGGTGCGCATCCATCTCGAAATCCTCGAGGCGCGTGGTTTTCTGCGCCGCGAACCCCGCCGGGCGCGCGCGATCTGGTTGATCGACGACGCCGACGACTGACGACGCTCGATATGAGCCGGCGGTAAGACAATGGACTAACTTGGTATGACGGCCTGTTGTACCATCGGGAAATCCCGTCTTGACCTAATTTTGAGATGTCGTGAAATGGTCGCAGCCGCAGCCGAATTTGTGACGCACCGCCCCTACCAGTCCGACCACCGGTCGCCCGCGCGCTTCATCTGGAGCCATGTGCGCCGCCAGCCGATTCTGATCATCACCATGCTGATCGGGGCGTTCAGCAACGGTGCGCTGGCCTCGGCTATTCCGTATTTCACGGGGCAGGCGTTCAATGCCATGCTCGCCGACCAGACGCAGGCGGTCATGCAGACGATCGGCTCGATCGCGCTGGCGCTGTTCGCGTCGCAGCTCATCCGCAGTTTCCTACAGCTCATGCGCAACGGCTCGTCGGAGACGTTCAGCCAGCGCCTCGAACGCGATGTGCGTGACGAACTGTACGCCAGCCTGCTCGGCAAGAGTATGTCGTTCCACGACAGTCAGGCCGTCGGCGAAATCATGGCCCGCGTCACCAATGACGTGCGCGAGGTCAACTTCTTTATGAACCCCGGCATGAACCTGCTCGTCGGCAGCAGCATGTTCCTGATTATGCCGATCCTGTTCTCGCCGGGCATCCACCCCGCGCTGATCCTCACGCCGCTGACGTTCGTCATCCTGCACGTCATCGTCCAATACATCTTCGTCCGCCGTTTGCACCCGATCGCCCAGCAGGTGCGCCACAACTTCGGCCGCATGAACGCCCGCTTGGCCGAGGCGCTGGACGGCTTGCAGATCATCAAAGGGTCGGCGCAGGAAGAGCAGGAATCGGAACGCTTCGACGGCCTCGTGGACGAGGTCAAGGGCGCGTTCATCCGGCAGGGCGGCATCGAGGCGCAGTACTTCTCGAACCTGCTGCTTCCGCTGTCCATCGCCGCCGGACTCGTTCACTCGGCGATGCTCTATCAGCAGGGGCTGATCGACATCGGCGGCATCGTCACCTACAACGGCCTGCTGTCGCTGTTCGGCTTTCCGGTGTTCACGTCGCTCAACTCGCTGTCACGCCTTGCCCTCGGCCTCGCCAGCGCTCAGCGTATTCTGGCGATCATCAACACCGAGACCGACCTCGACCGTAACGAGGCAGGGTATAACGCGCCCATCCACGGCGACGTCGTGTTCGAGCACGTCGACTTCGGCTACGCCTCTGACAATCTTGTGCTGCATGACATCTCGTTCACCGCGCGGGCCGGCCAAACGGTCGCTATCGTCGGCCAGACCGGCGCTGGCAAGTCGACCGTGACTAAGCTTATCAACCGCATCTACGACACACGCCGGGGCCGTGTCACCGTCGACGGCGTGGACGTGCGCGAGTGGAACCTGAAGGCGCTGCGCGCGCAGATCAGTATCATCGAGCAGGACATCTTCCTCTACAGCCGCACCATCGCCGATAACATCGCTTTCGGCAAGCCCGATGCGTCGAGAGAGGAGATCATCGAGGCCGCCAAGCAGGCGCAGGCGCATGAGTTCATCAGCGGCTTCGAGAACGGCTACGAGACGGTTATCGGCCAGCGCGGCGTGACGCTCTCCGGCGGCCAACGCCAGCGTCTTGCTATCGCCCGCGCCTTCCTGACCAATCCGCCCATCCTGATCCTCGACGACTCCACCAGCGCCATCGACAGCGCCACCGAGGACAAGATTCAGCGCGCGATCTACGCCGCCGCCAAAGGCCGCACCACCCTGCTGATTACGCACCGCCTCAGCCAAATCCGCTGGGCCGATCACATCGTGGTGCTGCGCAACGGACGAGTCGCGGCGCAGGGCACGCACGAGCAGCTTTTGGCCGGAAGCGACGACTACCGCCGCATCTTCGCCCGCTACGAAGGCGACGCGCAAAGCCCCAGCGTCAGCGTGCAGACCAGCGCCGATTGATCCGCCCGTAGGTCGAACGCCCCCGGATTCTAACGCGGCGCTTGTTGTGTCGCGCCCGAATCGGCGGGTATAATGAGATCAGGGCCGTGGTTACGGCGTCGACAGTGAGTGGCGAGGATTTCCGCGTATGATCGAAGTAACGATAGACAGCGTGCGCGTCAGTTTGACGACGCAGCAGCGGATCGTAGTGCTCAAGGACAACACGTCCGACCGGTACCTTGCCATCTTCATCGGGCCGTTCGAGGCGGACGCGATCACCTATGAGCTGCAGGAGATCGCGCAGCGCCGGCCGTTGACCCATGACCTGCTCAAGACCGTCATCGAGGAGTTGGGCGGAACGCTGGCATACGTGCTCATCAGCGACATCCGCGAGGACATCTATTACGCCCGTCTGGTCATCAACATCGGGGATGACCGCCGCGTCGAAATCGACAGCCGTTCGAGCGACGCGATCGCGCTGGCGGTGCGCGTCCGCGTGCCGATCTTCGTGGCGGAGTCGGTGCTGGATCGCGCCGGAATCCGCCCTGAGAACGACATCGAGGTCGATGTCGAAGCGGAAGACACAGAAACCGACACGCCGGCGGTCGACACCCGTAAGTTGAGCGCCTTCGCCGATTTTCTCGACACGCTCGATCTCGACGATCTGGGCGACGAAGACAAGTAAGCCAATTCGCAGCATTCTCGCAGTTCGTGTGGGCGGCCCGCGTGGCCGCCCGCCGTATTCGTGTCGACCATGACTGATTCTGCTCCGCGCAGCACCCCAAATGAACTGTCCGTCCCCGCTTCGATCGAGGCGGAACAGGCGCTGCTTGGCGCGGTGCTGATCGCGCCGGCGTCGTATATCAACGTCGCCTCATATGTGCGTGAGGACGACTTCTTCCTGCTGCGCCATCAGCACATCTGGGCCGCCATGAGCCGCCTGTCCGACCGCCGCGAGCCGATCGACCTGCTGACCGTGTCGGAAGAACTGGACGCGGCCAAGCAGTTGAGCGTCATTGGCGGGGCGGCCTATCTGGCGCAGCTCGCCAACAGCTCGCCCACGTCGATTCACGCTGAGTTCTACGCGCAGTTGGTCGAACGCGCCGCCGTGCGCCGCCGCCTGCTCAAAGCCGCCGACGAGATGAAGGCCGTCGCCACCGATGAGGCGCTCGACCTCGACAACGTGATCAGCAAGGCCGAGACCGCGCTCTACAACGTCACCGACCGCCAGATTCGGCGCGACTTCATGCAGATGGACGAGGCGGTCAACCAGTACTTCGACCGCATCGAACACCTCATCAACAACCCGCACGATCAATACGGCGTGCCCAGCGGCTTTCAAGATCTCGATCAACTGCTGGGCGGGTTTCAGCGCACCGACCTCGTCATCTTCGCGGGACGCCCCGGCATGGGCAAGACATCGTTCTTGCTCTCGGCGGCGCTCAATGCCGCACGGCTCAACCGGACGATCGCCGTGTTCAGCATGGAGATGGGCAGCGACCAGCTCGTGCAGCGTCTAATCTCGATGGAGACCGGCATCAACAGTCAGGCGCTGCGCCTCGGCCGGTTGACGCAAGGCGAATACCAGCGCTTTGTCGAGGCCGCAGGACGCCTCAGCCGCCTGCCGATCTTTTTCGACCAGACCAGCCAGCTCACGCCGAACGAACTGCGCACCAAGTGCCGCCGTTTACAGCACGAGTACGGCCTCGACATGGTGGTGATCGACTACTTGCAGTTGATGTCGGCCGGCGGCAACTTCCAGAACAACCGTGTGCAGGAGATCAGCTACATCAGCCGGGCGTTGAAGGAGCTGGCGCGTGAGTTGAACGTGCCGCTGTTCAGCGCGTCGCAGCTTTCGCGCGCGGTCGAGAGCCGGCAGGACAAGCGCCCGCAGCTCTCCGACCTGCGCGAGTCGGGCTGCCTGTCCGGCGATGCGCAAGTCACGCTGGCCGACGGCACAACCCTGCCGATCCGCGCGCTGGCCGGCCGTTCGGGTTTCGCCGTGCGCGCGCTCGACACCGGGACGCAGACGTTCGAGCAGGCCGCTGTCAGCGCCGCGTTCTGCACCGGGATCAAGCCGGTGTTCCGCTTGACGACCGCGGATGGGCGGACGATCCGCGCCACGGCCAACCACAAATTCCTGACGCCGGAGGGTTGGGCGCGCCTCGATGCGCTGCGGCCGGGGATGTCGCTCGCTGTGCCGGTGGCGGCCGGGGCGCACACGGTCGAAGCGGCCGGGTTTGCCGATGCTCAGCGCACGCCCCCCGTGCCTATCACCGCCGCTTGGGATGCCGTCGTATCCATCACTGCGGAGGGCTGGACGGACGTTTATGACCTCACCGTGCCGGGGTATCACAACTTCGTCGCCAACGGCATCGTCGTTCACAACTCCATCGAGCAGGACGCCGATGTCGTGATGTTCCTCTACCGTGACTCGGTCTATAACCGGGATACCGAGTTCCCCAATATGGCCGATGTGATCGTCGCCAAGCACCGTAACGGCCGTACCGATACGGTACACTTGTATTTTGACTCGGCGCTGACCAAGTTTATGGATGCTGCTGTGAAGAAAGTCGATCTCGGGGATCAGCGATGACCCGAATCACACCGCCGTTTCCCGATGTGCTGGGCGCGTCCGGCCTGCCGGATGCCATCCCCGGCGGCCTGCTGTCCGCGATTGATTCGCTGGCCGAACTCAAGATGACGCTGTTCTGCATCTGGGCGTTCAGCCAGCGCGACCCGATTGGCGGGCTGTACTGGCTGCGCAAAGCCGACATCGACACGCATCGCAAAGTCCACGGGCTGGACGAATCGGCCGCGGTCGAAGGGCTGGCGCGCGCCGTAGCACGCGGTACACTCCTGCCTGTCTACGCCAACGCGCCGGACGGCGGGATCGAATTGGTGTGGGTGCTGCACACGCCGGGCGCATCGGCCGCCGTCGGCAGCGGGGACTGCGCGGCACGCCTCGACGCCGCCGGTCAATTGATTATCCTGCCGCCGCGCCCCAACGTGTTCAAACTGTACGAAGAGAACATCGGCCCGCTCACCGGCTTGATCGGCGAGGAGCTGGTGGCGCTCAGCGACGACTTCAGCGAAATATGGCTGCGCGAAGCGATTCAGATCGCCGTCGAGCGCGAAAAACGCAATCTGGCGTATGTTCGGGGGGTGCTGCGGCGCTGGCGCAAGGAGGGAAAGCGGCGTGAGGCGGATCAACGATCTTCTGAGCGGGATGGGCGCACCGCAACCGGAAAATATGCCGAATACTTCGAGCGCTGATCCCGCCGCGGGCGGCCCGTGCGCGCTGTGCGGCGCGGCCGACGCGATCTGCCTTGGTCTGGGCGTCATTCGCTACGACGTCCCGATGGACGACCCGCGCTGGGGCAAGCTGCACCGCTGTCCAAATTTCCCCGTCGAGCGCGACGTCGAACGCCAGAACCGCCTGCGCGCGCTGAGCAATCTCGACGCCCTCACGGGCAAGACCTTCGCCACCTTCCAGACCGAACTGCCCATGCACACCCCGGCCGAACGTGGCTCGCTGGCGATGGCGCTCAGCGTCGCCCGCAGTTTCGCCGATAACCCCGCCGGCAAATGGATCCTGCTGCAAGGCCCGTATGGGTGCGGCAAGACTCATCTCGCCGCCGCCATCGGCCTCCAGCGGCTTCAACACGGCGATGTCGTGCTGTTCATCACCACGCCGGATCTGCTCGATCATCTGCGCATCAGCTACGGCGAGGACGCCGAGGGCGGCTATGACGAGACGTTCGACCGCATCCGCGGCTGTGACCTGCTCATCCTCGACGATCTCGGCGTCGAGAACCCGAGCGCGTGGGCGAAGGAAAAGCTGTTCCAGCTTCTGAATCACCGCTATATGCACCGCCTTCCCACGGTCATCACCACCAACGCCGAACTCGAACGGCTCGACCCGCGTATCAGCTCGCGCCTGCACGACGTCGATCACGCCAGCCGCGTCATCATCGACGCGCCGGACTACCGCAACACCGACGTCGATCAGCGCGACCACCTCTCCAGCAGCCTGTCGCTTTACCGCGACCAGACCTTCGAGACGTTCGACGCGAAAAGCGGCTTGTCAGTCGAAGAACAGCGCAACCTTGTCAACGTCGCCAACGCGGCCGTCGCCTACGCGCAGAATCCCAACGGACGGTGGCTCGTGCTGGCGGGTGGCCCCGGCACCGGCAAAACGCATCTCGCCGCCGCTATCGGCCATCATCGCGAACAGCTGCGCGACGACGTATTCTTCATCACGGTGCCGGACTTGCTCGATGACCTGCGTACGACGTTCTCGCCCGGCGCCGCCTCGACCTTCGACCAGCGGTTCAACAAGGTCAAGAACGTCGGCCTGCTGATCCTCGACGACCTCAGCGGCACCGGCCACACCGAATGGGCGCGCGAAAAACTGTTCCAGCTCATCGACTATCGGTACATCAAACGCCTTCCAACGGTCGTCACGCTGGGGGATTTCGAGCGCCTCAGCGAACGCCTGCAAGTCCGCCTGCTGGATGAACGGCTGTGCGCGCGCTTCGAGGTGACCGCCCCGCCGTATGTCATGCGTCAGCGCCGGAGATAACGCGGCCGATGGCAAGCAGCGTTGCGCCGTTGACGGTTGTCCCCTACGAGCGCCGGTACCGTACGGAAGTGCTCGATCTGATTGGCTACAGCTATCAGCGGCACATGCACCTCGACTGGTACGAGGCGGATGAATGGTTCGATTCCGTCGGCGGTATCGTGCAGTTGGCGTGGCGGGGGAAGCAGTTGGTCGGCATGCTCGGTGCGTCGTATCCGTCCGACGGCATGGCGTGGTTGAGGCTGGCCGCGCTGGCGGATGGCGTGTCCGAGCAGGAAGTCATGGGGCGCTTGTGGACGCCGCTTGCCCACGCGATGATCGCCGCAGGAGTCCGCACGTGTTGGGTGCTGGCGTTCGAGCCGTGGATCGACTATGCGGTGACGCCGCTGGGCTTACGGCAGGTCGAGACGCTGGTCACGCTGCGCCGGGAGGGTGACGCGCTCCCGTACATAGCCGCGCACGGCGTGACGCTGCACACCGCGACGATCAACGACGTGGACGGGATGGCCGCGGTCGATCAAGCCGCGTTCGCGCCGCCGTATCCGATGAGCGCCCACGATATGCGGCGGGCAGTGCGGACATCGGCGATCTCCACCGTTGCGCGCCTCAATGGCCGGATCGTTGGCTTCCAGATCAGCACGCGCCACGGCGATCAGGGGCATTTGGCGCGGCTGGCGGTGCTGCCTGAAGTGCAAGGACGCGGCATCGGCGCGCTGCTCACGCGGGAGTGCATCGCGGCATTTTTGCGCCGTCAGGTCGAGAGCGTGTCGGTCAACACACAGGCCAGCAACGAGCGTTCGCTCAAGACCTACCAAGCCCTCGGCTTCGAGCGCACCGGCTACGATGTGCCGATCTACGCCGCGACGTTCGTCGAAGAATGAGCGCCGCGAGTCGAGGAAAAGCCGGGAAACCGATTGAACCACAAAGGACACGGAGGGCACAGACGGGGACGGGCTGAGGCGCTGACCGACCCCTAAGCGCGAAGTTGAAAGTGTTGAGTGATGAGTGATGAGAAAACGCCGCGCCGTACAGCTCGACTAACGCTGCAAGATGGGAGACCGAATCTCTCGACTTACGAACACCGGCTTAGCAACTGCCTCCTGACTACTGACCCCTGCTCCCTAACAACTGCCCCCTGACAACTGCCCCCTGACTACTGACTACTGACTACTGACCCCTAACCCATCACAGACCGTATTTGAACAGGGCCTTTTGCGTGACGTCACGCGTTATCTCGAACAGCGCGGCGTTGTCCTCGGTGCGTTCTTCGGCGCGATTGCTCAACAACCGCTGAATCTCCACCTGCAGCGTCTTGATGTTTTCCTCAGGCAGCACAATATCGTCGTGCAGCGCGATGCCGGCCACCACCAGCGGCAAATACACGTCGGCGAAGGTCAGCGGCCCGCCGTCTTGCAGCTTCGTCATCCAGTCCTCGGCGGCCTTCTCCAACTCGTCGTCTGTGCCCAGCTCGATGCCAGCGGCCGCCTCGACCGCGTGCATCGCGTACAGCAGGGTGTCGTGGAGCAGCGGATCATAGCAGCGTTCGGGCAGGAACTTCGTCGCGAACCGCGCGATCCGGTCGTCGTCATCCATCAGCCGCAAGATCGCGTCAAGCCAATTCAGCCGGATCGGGGCGGCCAGCGATTTGGTCTGACGCTGGAGCAGCGGTGCGACCTCGTACTCCGAGCGCGGCAAATAGGTGCGCCCGTGAGTTTGTTCGCCGGTGCAGGCGTATTCGACGATATGCACCATCAAGCGCGCAATCAGCGAAGCCTCGACGTCAGAGAGGCCGTAACCGGCGTCACGAAACCGCGCCAGCGTGTGCTGAGTCAGCGGTTCAAGCAGGCGCGTCCGGTCGAGCGAGGGCAGGAGGTGTTCGAGCACGGCGGTCTTGTGCCGTTCCAACAGCACGCGCGGGTCTTCGCGTAGATCGTGGCGCGCCCACAGCGTGCGGTAGTCGGCTTTGAGATCGACCACCGCGCCGATCGTCCCTTCTTCGACCTTGAGCGCGGCCTCCAAGACCTGCCCACCGCCGCCGAACAGTCCGCCTTTGCGCTGCACCGCGCCGAAATATCGCAGTTTCTTAAGCGTCTCGATCTGCTGCTGCTGCTGGCGCGGCAGCACCGCCATCGACACTGCGCCGCCGCCGTCTTGCTTGCGAATGCGTGACGCACGCCCGTTCAGCTTGGCCGACAGCGAGATCGAAAGTTTGTAGATGCCCGGCACAGTGACCGGCATGGTCGTGACCGGCAGCGTCACCATCCCGACCTCGGCCGCCTGCATGCCGATCGCCAGCCGCTGCGACTTGGCGATGAAGCGCTTCGGCTTGCCGTCAAGATCGCGCTCAGGCACTTCCAGCGTGGTGAGCACCTCGACCGGCGCATCGACGACGTTCTGCAGCACCACGACGACCGTCACGGCGCGGCCCGCCTTGACCGGGTTCGGCGCCAGCGCCATCACGGCTTGCACCGGCCCGAAGTCAGCGCGCAGGTTCTTCGATACGTAGCCGAGGATATCGGGGAAGTTCTGCGTGTCTGCCATCAAGTCACTACCGGGGTATCAAAGAAGCACTATGCCGCTCAGTGTAACGCGCTTCGCGTGTGTATGTCTATATAGGGACACGTCGGGGGCGGTTCACGGTGCTGCGTGAGGGAGCGCCGGTACATCCATCGGACGCACGCCGAGAAGCCGCGCACGGATCCGCCGGCGCGCGGGTTTCAACCGGCGGCGGCGGATCGACGTGCTGGCAGTCATGTAGAGTCGAAGCCTCCACGCTTCTACGATTCGCGGACAGCGTCTGCCTAATTCCCGCCTCGGAATCCGGTGGGCGCGGCCGGCGGCGGCAGAACCCCATCCGCGCCGGTTCGACACGCGGCGCCGGCGCTTCGGACGGGTGGCTCAGCCACAGTTCGACGCTGTCGATAAACCATTTGCCCGCGGTCGACTTGTCGTTGATCCGCACTTGGAGCTTCGAGACGGTGCGCCCGCCGGCCAAGTCCAGAATGGTGTACGTGCTGATCGGATCGTAGACCCCGTTGCCGTCGTCGGTGATTATGTAAACTGCCTTGAACGACTGTTTGCTCCCGTCACTGTACTTGACGAAGATCTTGACGTTGCTGTCCGTCATCGCCGACGTGTCGACCCACGCCTTTACGGTGAGCACATCGCCGGTCTGATAGCCGCTGACCGGATCGGCAATCGGCTGCTGCAGACGCGCGGGTTCAAGGGAACGGCTGCTCTCACCCTTGAAGCGGAATGCGCAGCTGCCCGTGTGTGCGTTCTTGCCCTTCACCTTGTCGCGGTCGCTGGTGGTGATCCATGGAGCGAGCAGGCAGTTGCCGAACTCGTCCTCGAAGCCGCCGTTCACGAGCACGTTGACCTCGACAGCCGTCTCGGCGCTTAGGACGGATACGCCGCCGCTGCTGTCTTTGAAGTCGACGGCTTGGAACGTCAGGATATCGCGCAGCGACACTTGAACGACGCCGTCACCCTGTACAGGGGAACCCGCTGCGGTGCTGACCTGCATCGAATACTGGCCGGAACCGGTGCTGGGCACGGTGAACGTCTCGCTGTCACCGGCCGGCGTAGTGAGCGTGACCGCGTAACTGGCGTCGCTGGTGTCCGGGTCGACATACGAGAGGGTCACCAGATCACCGGGCTGAATCGCGGCCGGGGCCGACGACAGAATGCCGGTGACGCCCTCGTCGATGACCGTCACGGTGGCGATCCGGTTGGTCGAGCCTGCCATGCCGTCCGGATCGTCCAGCACGCTGAACTCGACGATATGGCCCGGCACGGCGCGGATCACAGCGCCGCTGATGCCGAGCGTGACATCGGTGCGGAAGCTGAACGTCCGCACGAACGTGCCGCTGGACTGCTCGTTCAGCGTGCCCGTGACCGACACGCCGTCCTGCAAGTCGGTGATCGTGACGGTGATCGAACCTGCCCCAGCGAAATCCGGGTCGATGTACGTCACCTTAATGTTGTTCTGCTCGAAGTACGGCGCGTCGGACTTTGGCACCACGGTCAGGCGGTTTACGCTGATCTGCCCGGCGACGCCAAGCGGAATCGCCGTGATGTCGACCGTGAAGTCCTCGGGGCCGGCGCTGTCGCCGAAGATGTCGGTGTAGACGAAGCGCAGGACATCGCCGGGGGCAGCCTCGATGATGCCATTGGCCGCCGTGATCGGCGCGGCGTTCACGCCTACAGTCGCGCTATAGACCCCGCCGCCAAGCGACGGCAGCGTGATCGTTTCCGACTCCGGCGAGCCGCTGGCGCTGACGACGTTCACGTCGACGCTTGGGCCGGCCGGCTGATCGGGGTCGGTGACGGTGATCGTGAGCTGGTTGAGCGGGTTCGGCCCGCCGGGGACAACGGTCGCGCTGCTGGCGACGATCGCCGCGTCGATGCCCGCCGCGCGCTCGATCGCGCCGATGTCGCAGAATGCGCCGCGTGGACGCGCCTGCCCAATCTGGTCGGCTGGCGTGCAGTACGTCACGCCGGAGCCGATCGCGGCGTTCACCACCGGGCTGCCGATTTGCGGAAGATGGTGGCGTGTCGCGGCGCCGTTGAACTCCAGCGGCCCTAACTGTGGATCAGCGCTGAAATACGCGCCGTTATTGGTAATGCCGCAGTAATTGATGCTGCCAAAGTCAACGACACCCCACACTTCGATATTCGCGCTGAACGTGAAGCAGTCCGACCCGTAAGTCGCCGAGTTCCCCGCGATGATGGAATTTCGCACCTGCGGAGATAAGGTGCTTGTCGCCGTGAGTCCGCCGCCGTACCCGTCAGCCGTATTCGCCGTGATCGTTGTGTGTGTGACGATTGCGCTGCCGCCCGCCCCGGCGCCGATTTCGATTCCACCGCTGCCGCCGACCGGCGCGGTATTCCCGCTGATGGTCGAGTTCGTTATCGAAAACACGCCAACGCCCGAATAAACGCCGCCGACGTTGCCGCTTAAGGCGCTGTTCTGCGCGATCTCGCTGTTCACGATGGTGAGCGTCGTACCCGGATCGCCGAAGACCGGGCCGATTCCGCCGATTTGGCTGGCCTGATTGGAGACGATGCGCGAGTCGAAAACCTCGACTGTGGAGTTCGGCCCCTGCGTGATGCCGCCTCCCCAGCCCACCGCGCTGTTGCCGGTGACCGTCACCCGTTCAAGCCGGAGGTACACGTTGTTACGCGCGTAGATCCCGCCGCCGTCCGCCGTGGATGCGCCCGCGGTGACGGTCAGGTCGCGCATGATGATCGCGCCGCTGGACAGCTCGAACACCCGATTGAGGTTATTGCCGCTGATGATCGTGCTGCCTTGACCCGCGCCTTGCAGCACGATGTTGCCACCGAAGACGTCGAAGTCGCCGGTGACGAACTGGTCGATCGTTTCCGGCCCGGTGAGGATGGTCATCGCGGGGATCGTAATAGTCGCGGCGCCCGCCCAGTCCGCCTCTTGCAGCGCGGCGCGCAGTGTGCATGCGATACCCGGGCCGGGATCGGCATCGCAGACGCCATCGAGCGAGAGATCCCGACCGTCGCCACTACTGTTAACGTTGAACGACAGGCGCGGCGCATTTTGCGCGAAGGCTCCCGATGTCATGCTCAGGCTGAGGGCGGTGGTGATCATCACCAACACAAAAAGATGACCGAATGTCATACGAAAAGCGACACTATTTGACATGGTGCTTAAGTCCCCCCGGGGATCATCGGCTTCTTTGAGTATAGCGCAAACGCGAGACGGTCGGGTCTAATCCGCCGTACAGAATCAAAACGGGGCGGATCATCACGATCCGCCCCGCTGCATTACTGATGCGACAGAGCTTATTCGTCCTTCGACTCGCCGTCGGCGCTGCTGTCTTCGCCGCCATCGCTGCTGAGATCGCCGGCGCTGCTGTCTTCGCCGCCGTCGCTGCTGTCTTGCGCATCCTCCGCGCTGGCGTCCTCGGCCGCCAGTTCGGACGCAGGCGGCACGGCGTCGGCCGCAAGCTCAGAGGCGGGTGGCGCTTCCACGACCTCAACTGCCGGCGGGACTTCGCCCGGAAGCCCGGCGTCCGCGCCCCACCGCTGGGTGAAGCCCACGCGCCGCTTCTCCGGCTCAAGGTGGCTGATGCGCAGGGTCAGGCGGTCGCCCTTCTGCACATAGCTGTGCGGTTCCTTGAGGCTGCCGTCGCCCATTTCGCTCAGGTGCAGCAGGCCTTCGAGGCCGTTGTCGAGCGCGACGAACGCGCCAAAGTCGACCACATTGGTGACGGTGCCCTCGACGAGCTGGCCCTCGTGATAACGCTCGGATGCGTCCGACCACGGATCGGGCAGCAGACGCTTGCGGCTTAGAGCGATGCGGTTGGTCGAGCGGTCGAGCGACAGCACGAACACCTCGATCTCCTGACCGACCTTCAGCACGTCGCGCGGGTGATCGACGCGGTGCCACGCCAATTCGCTGACATGGATCAGGCCGTCCGCGCCGCCGAGGTTGACGAACGCGCCGAAGTCGCGCAGGCCGGTGACGGTGCCGGTGACGACATCGCCTTCCTTGAGTTCGGCCAGCAGACGGGCCTTCTGCTGCGCGCGCCATTCCTTCTGCGCTTCACGTTCGCTGAAGATCAGCCGGCGGCGATCCTGTTCGACTTCGATGACCTTGACGGTCAAGTCTTTGCCGTTCAGATCGTTGACCGCTTCGCGCCGGTCGCCGGACAGGCTGACACTGGTCAGGTGCGAGGACGGGATGAACCCCTCAAGGCGCTTCCAACGCACCAGCACACCACCACGGTTGCTGCCGATCACGCGGACTGTGTCGACCTCTTCGCGTTCCATCAACTGGCGCGCCTTCTCCCAGTCGTACCGCTGAAGCCCCATGTTGATCGAGACGACCAGATTGCCGTCCTGATCCATCGGGTTCAGGATGTAGACGGGGACTTCCTCGCCGGCTTTGAGCTGGGAACGGAACTCTGGATCGAGCCGTTCCAAGTCCTCCGACTTTACAATTCCGTCTTGCTTGGCGTTGAGATCGACGATGATCTCGCGCTCGCGGATTTCGAGAATGATAGCGTTGCGAATCTCCCCACGGCGCAAGGCCAGCGGGGCGAATGTCGCCTCATCCTGCATGAGGCTTTCAAAGTCAATTCCGTTATCAGTCATCTGCAGCACACTCAAGCCCGGAGCAACAGGGTCAACGCTCCGTCCGGTTCTCCCCGGGCTGCTAGTGAACCGGCGGTGCGCAGAGTAGACGCAATGGAAGTTTGCCCACTTACCCTTGGTAGCAGTATATCAGAAAAGAATCGGGGTACTCACCCGCACTCTGTGAACATTAATTCGAGATTGAGATAGCTCACACATTGAGGCGGCACGCCATCCGCTTCGTTTGGCCGGCAGTAGTACCCTGCAGCGTGTCGCCAGTCAACGCCGGCCGGTCGGCGGATGAGCGGCCCTAGAGCGCCGACCCCTGCCGTGCTATAGTCCGGACGATGACGCATAGAGAACGCATGGCATGACGTCGTCTGCTGCTCATCCGCCCGCGCGCCGCTGGCTCGGCCCCGCGTTTACGACAGCCCTCTTGATCGGCATCGCCGCCCTGCTGCTCACACGCGGCGACCCGGCCGTGACGCTCGGCATCTTCGCCACCCGATTCCTCGGCATCTTCATCGAGGCCGCGCCGTTCCTGCTGCTTGGCACGGCGGTCTCCGGCCTGCTGGAAGTGTTCGTCAGCCGCGAGGACATCGTGCGCTGGCTGCCACGCAGCCGGTTGGCCGCGCCGTTCGTCGGAGCGTTCATGGGCTTCGCGTTCCCGGTGTGCGAATGCGGCGTCGTGCCGGTCGCGCGGCGGCTGTTCACCAAAGGGCTGCCGATGCCGGTCGGCGTCGCGTTCTTGCTGGCCGCGCCGGTGATGAACCCGATTGTGCTGGTCAGCACGTACATCGCGTTTGGGTTCGGCCCGCTGCTGATCGCGCGGTTTGCGATCACGGCGGCCGTCGCGATCCTGGTGGGGTTGGTGTTCGCGCTGACCGCCCGCCCTGAAGAAGTGCTGCTGCCCGCCTCGCTCGCGCCGATCACCGGCGGCAGTGGCGCGAAAGCGACCGACCGTCCGCGCCTCGGCCCCGGCCTGATCCGCGCCGCGCAGTTCAGCGTCGACGAGACGTTCGACATGGGCCGCTATCTGGTGATCGGGGCGCTGCTGGCCGCGCTGATGCAGATGTTCGTCACGCAGGAGCAGCTTATCGGCATCGGCAGTGGGCCGGTCGTGTCGGTGATCGTCATGCAGGCGATCGCGTTCGTGCTGTCGGTGTGCAGCACGGTCGATGCGTTCCTTGCGCTGGCGTTTACGGGGACGTTCACGGTGGGGTCGATCAGCGCGTTCCTGACTTTCGGCCCGATGATCGACGTCAAGAGCACGCTGATGTTCCTCGGTGTGTTCCGCCGCCGCGCCGTCGCCTATTTGATCCTGATCCCGTTTCTGCTGACGCTGCTGGCTGGCGTTTGGTTGAACCTGCTGCTGAGGTAAGCGCCGATGCACACGAACCTCCCGTATTCGACGCCCGCGCCATCCCGCGCCGTGACTATCGCGAAGGCCGCGCTGCTGTTCGGGTTGGCGGCGTATTTCGCCTATACCATCGTCAGCGGCAGCTTGACCAACTACATCAACGCGCGCTTTGCGTGGCTGAGTTACGTGGCGGCCATATTGTTTGCGATTGGAGGCGCGGCGGCCCTGTTAGCGCTGCGCGGCGGCCCACGCACCAGCGCGTTCGGCCATTCGCGCACGAGCCTGTCGATGCTGCTGATGCTGGCGACGCCGCTGGTGTTGGGAACGCTGATTCCGTCGCGTCCGTTGGGTGTCGATGCGATCAATGGGTCGATCCGCGTTGGCGCGGCCAGCTACGGCGCCGCAGAGATCGCGCTGGTCAGCAAATCGCCGCTCGACCGCGACATCCTCGACTGGTCGCGCGCGTTCGCCAGCGAGCCGTCGCCGTCGGCGTTCAACGGTCAGCAGGCGAAGGTGCTTGGCTTCGTCTATACCGAGCCGGACTATCCCCCCAACACCTTCATGGTCGCGCGTTTCACGGTAAGCTGCTGCGTCGCGGATGCCTCGGCGTTGGGCCTGCCGGCATACGATGCAAGCGCCGGCGTGCTTGAGGACGGGACATGGGTGGAGGTCGCGGGTGAGTTCCAAGCCGGCGACTTCCTCGGCCAGCAGACGCCCGTGCTGCACGTCGCGCAGATCACGCCGGTCGAAGCGCCGGCACACCCGTACCTCTACCCGTAAGCAAGACTTGATGCGTCTCTCGCGCTTTGACCTCACGATCCTGATCGCCGCGCTGGTCATCATCGGCTTGATTGCGCTGTCGGTGCTGCTGCTGCGCCCGCCCGATCAACCGCTGCGCGTGGCGTACTTGGCGCCCGCCAGCAGCGGCCCGCAGAACGTGTGGACGGTGATCCCCGGCGATCCGGACAGCGCGGCGCAGGTTACGCGCAGCCCCGGCGGGGTGTTCGACTACGCCGCCTCGCCTGATGGCCGGCGGATCGCCTATGCCGAACGCGACGTGACCACCGGCCGCGTCAACCTGATGCTGGTCGATCTGTACGACGGCACGACCCGCACGTTGGTCGACTGCGTGGCGCTCAACGCCGACTGCACGACGCCGGCATGGAAGCCGGACGGTTCGGCCCTTGCCTACATGCGCCGCACGTACGATCCGGCGTTCGGGACGGGTTCGGGCGTGCCGAAGATCTTCATCATCGACGGTCTGAACACCGGCCAGCCGCGCGATTATCCGCTGTTCAACGACAACCAGACGACCGGCAGTCAGCCGGTATGGAGCGCCAACGGCCGGCGGCTCGCGTTCTACGAGTCGACCGCGGGCGGCGTGCTGGTGTTCGATTTCAACCCGGCCGACGAAGCCGATCGGATCAAGTTCGTGCCGGCCGACAACGGCATGACCGGCGCGCTCTCTCCCGACGGCGAAACGCTCATCACGTCCACGCTGGTGATGGGCGGCGAGATCACGGTGCGCTCGCAGTTGATCGTCGCCGAACTGGTCGACAATACCCTGCGCGACCTGTTCCCTGATGGACAGTCCAACGATGGCGTCTCGGCGGCGTGGCACCCGGACGGACGGCGCATCGCCGTGCTGCGTCAGTATGCGGACGACGAACGCGGCACACGCGGGCAGCAGGTGTACCTCTACGACCTCGTATCGGAGTCGCTGACGCCGTTGATCGTGGACGATACGTTCAACCACGGGGCGCTGTCGTTCAGTCCGGACGGGTCGATGTTGGTGGTGCAGCGGTTCGACTACAGCGGTGGTCAGCCCGGCATCTGGGTCTACGAGATGGCGACCGGCGCGTTATACGAAGTCGCGACAAACGCCTACCTGCCGGGTTGGGTTCCCGCGTCTGCCGGGGGGTGAGGGCTTCTCGAAGTGATGAGTGACGAGTGACCTATCCCCGATTCAACGGACAGTCAGAATGTCAGGGGCAGGCGAGCTGCTCGAATTCGGCAGGGCTGAGATAACCCAAGGCAGAATGCCGCCGCTGACGGTTGTACCACACCTCGATGTACTC
>JZRA01000043.1 GCA_001567485.1 Chloroflexi bacterium OLB13 | reverse complement strand
TACGAGCAATGCGCCGCCGTATTCAAGGAAATCGGGGAACGGTTTATTCCTGCCAGTAGCATCTGGCGACAAACGCAGGATTACGGAGAACGGTTGCAAATCTGCGTTGAGCAGCAGCGCCAACAGGTGAGCGTTGAGCGGATCGTGCTCCCCGACAGCCGCTACGACCATGACCAACGCAAAGCGGTATCGATGGATGGCGGGATGGTCAATATTCGTGGCGAAGGGTGGCGGGAATTGAAGGTTGGGGCGGTTTTCGATGTGGAAACACGCCTTGAACGCAATCCCCAGACCCGTCAACTGGAAGAAATGGCGCATGGGGTCAATCTACATTACACGGCGGTGTTGGGGACAAAGGACGCCTTCACACCGGCGTTGTGGGCTTTAGCTGTCCAGCATGAGTTACCCACCGCCAAAGAACGCGCGGTGATCGGGGACGGGGCAGCCTGGATCTGGAACGTTGCTGAGGATGTTTGTCCTGACGGCCGTCAGATTGTCGATTGGTTTCACGCCGTGCAGCATCTGGCACAAGCTGCCAGTACGCTCTATCCAGATGAAGAGGATATAAAAAAGTGTCAGCAGTGGCTCAGAACCTACAAAGACCATCTCTACATGGGACGTATTCACAAAATTATCGCCGTTTTACATAAACGCAACCTCCCGCAACTGGCGCTCTATTTCGAAACCCACCAGCGACGAATGCAGTATCTTGCGTTTCGTGAAGAACGGTTTCCGATTGGCTCCGGCGTCATTGAAAGTGGCGTGAAGCAGTTCAAGCAGCGGCTCACCGGCCCCGGCATGCGCTGGAAGGCTGACAATGCCAACCGCATGTTAACCATCCGGGCTGCTGTCTTGAGCAATGACTTTCACGCCTTATGGCGACAGGCGGCTTAACTGCCCCTAACTTGAAATGCACCCCTAGGAATAACCGACCGGTGGGTCGTCACCGAGTTCCCTGAGCATCGCCTGATATGCCAGATTCACCTTCTGCATCATACGGGTGGCATCCGGGGAACGATTGAGGTCAGGATGATAGTGACGGGCGAGCTTTCGATACGCGTGTTTGACCTCTTCACGCTTGGCTGACCGCCCAACACCCAGAATTTCCCACGGTGTTTCGACGTGCTTCAGGGTGTGATGTCTGCGGTGCGAACGCGCGTGATCCGCCCGATGTTTGCGGCGCGGCGGGACTATCCCCTCGAAGTCGGCGATTTTCCACGTCCCGCGAAGTTCAGGATACACCATCGTCGATTCGCTAATGCCCAAGCGTGTGACATCAATATCACCGCCGTACCGTACGCGATACAGGCCGGACGCGGCCGGGTCGAAGAATGTGGGAAAAATGCGGATATCCTTGCCGTAGACGTCAAAGGCATACAGCTTTCCGCCGTACAACATCACCAGCGCCAACATCCACGGATCGGGGCGGAACAGTTTGCCGTCATCAGGCAGAAACATCGCTCCCCACACGATAAACAACGTGTGAATCTCGGCGATCCCGTTATCCTGCAAATTGAGGCGGATTTCGTACGGCGGGATCCGTGTCTCGATCAGGTGGATACTGACGTTATGGCCGCCCGCCAGCTCGACCAGCATATTGTCTCCGCCGTCGTGTGACACGGTTGCCGTCCCCGACGCCTCAAGCTGTCGGACGAGATGCGCGCTGGCGTTGTAGGTGTCGAATCGAACCACGGATGTCGGCAGTTCACTCGGTATCGCAGAGGGCGTAGGCTGCGCCCCACTGTGACAGAGACGCAGCCTCACCTATCTTACTCGATTCCCGCAGTACCGGCGACACCGCCTCACTGAACGTTAAACGGCACCGTGATCGGCACTTGAATCAAGCTGGAATCCGGCGCGAGGATCTCCAGTTTGAGTTCGTAAGCCCCCGGTACATAAGGTGGATACAACACCTCAAGCTGGCCGTTGACGACCGGGTTGCTGTGCTGCTCACCAATCATCGTCCATTCCGGGAACTGCGGCCCCCGGATGAGGAAGCGGTACACGCTGACCTGCCCCGGCGCAAAATCAATCGTGCCGAGGATCGCCACGGGGACACCGCCAAGCACTTCGCCGGGCGCGGGGAATGTCACGTTGGCATTGACAACACCGCTGGGCAGGCTGCCGAATCCGCCGCCAGCCGCAGCCAAGTCCGCTGAACACTCGACGGTCGGCAGGAACGCCAGCCCGCGCGAGCGCGCATACGACTCCGCTTCGGCGGCATCGTTGCCGTCTGGCGGCGGCGCGATGAATAACTGCTGCTGCGCACTGGATGCGGTACCGAGCAGCGACGGCGGCACCCGGCAGTAGATCGGCGCGGGTGGGCGCTTTTGCCCCGGCGCGACGCTGAATTGAATCGCGTTCGAGACTTCGGGCGACAGCCGCGTGACCCACGCCTGATACACCCCCGGGCTGACAAGCTGAGCCGAGCTGTTTGGGTCGGGTTGGGGCGGGGGCTGCTGCTGCGGATACGCAAGCCCGCCTAAGCCATCGGGGACACCCGCCGGCCCGTCCAAGAACCACTCACTAACCTGCGCCGGGCACCCGGACGCCGGATCCTGCAAGGCCCGCACGTCGCAGATCGAGCGGCGCGACATGCCCTGTGGTACGCCGGCTTGATCGGGAAGCAGTTGGCCTTGGAACTTGAACTGGTCGAGCCACCGGCTGTTGCTGTAGATAGTCGTGATGACTTGATTCCAGATCGGCGCCGCGCCGGTGACGCCCGACGTGTTGACCATGCGCGACCCATCGCTGTTGCCGACCCATACGCCAACCGCGACGTTGCGCGTGTAGCCAACCGTCCAGTTATCCTTCACCTCGTTGGTCGTGCCAGTCTTGACCGACGACTGAAACGGCGTGCGCAGAATCGAATTCGAGCCGAAGGCTTGGCTGCGCGCGGCGTTGTCCGAGAGAATGTCGGAGATCACATACGCGATGCGGGGATCGAGCACGCGGGCAGTGAGCCGCGAGCGGTCAACGGTCTGCGGTGTGGGCGTGCCGGTTGGGCAGGAATTCTCATATTGATAGACAATCTTGCCGTCGCTGTCCAGCACACACAGGATCGCCTCAGAATCGACAAACACGCCCTCGTTAGCGAACACCGAGAAGCCGCGCGTTAGCTCAAGCGGGCTAACTTCCGCCCCACCCAGCGTGATCGACAAACCGTAAAGGCTCGGATCGCCGGTCACACTGGTCATGCCCAGCCGGCGCACAAAGTCAATGTAGTAGGCCACACCGACGTTGTGGCGCAGCGTCTGCACCGCCGGAATGTTGTAGCTGTTGGCGAGCGCGGTGCGCATGCGCATCGGGCCGTGGAACGTGTTGTCATAGTTGACCGGCACGTACATCGGCTGTCCGGGGATGCCGATTTCCGTCCGCGTATCCCAAATGACATCACCCGGAGACATGCCCCGCTCAAGCGCTGCCGCATAGGTAAAGACCTTGACCGTACTGCCGGGTTGACGCAGCCCTAACGTGACGTTGAAGCTGCCGTCGATGGCCTCGTTGTCATAGTCCGCGCTGCCGACCATAGCGAGGATTTCACCCGTGATCGGCTTGAGCACAACGACCGCGCCGTTGGTCACATTGTTGGCGCCAAGCCGCGAAATCTGCTCGCGCACGGCAGCCTGCGCCATGTTGTTGATCTCGATATCGACCGTGGTGTAAACGCGGAAACCGCCGGCGGCGATGACATCGGGCGAATACCCCAGCGACTCCATCAACTGCTGCCACTGATCGCGGGCAAAGAACGTGAAGTGCGGCGCGTTGAGCGGCGGCTTCGGCGGGACGAGGGTGTATCCATCCCGCAGCGCGGCGTCGTGTTCTTCTTGTGTGATGAAGTTCTCCGACAGCATGAGATCGAGCACAAGCCGCCAGCGGTCATAGACCGCGCCTTGTACCGCCGGATCCGGGTTCAGCGGATCGAGATCACGCGGGGCTTGTGGCAGTCCCGCGAGCAGCGCCGATTCGGCCAACGTGAGCGCGCGTGCCGGTTTGCTGAAAAACGTCTGCGCAGCAGCCTCGATCCCATACGCCAAATTGCCGTAATAGATCTCGTTCAGGTACAGTTCAAGGATGCGCTCCTTGCTCTCGCGCGTGGTGAGCGCGATAGCGAGCGCAATTTCTTCGGCCTTGCGGGTCGCGGAACGCTCACTGCGATATTCGGCATCGAACAACACGTTGCGGACGAGCTGTTGAGTAATGGTACTGCCGCCTGCTGTGTTCACATCCCCCGTGATGAAATTCGTGAACGCTAGCGATGTCGCCGCGATGTCGATGCCGATGTTCGTCCAGAATTCGTCGTCTTCAGTCGCAACCGTCGCGTCGATGACGTATTTGGGGATTTCCGCAAACGGGATTCGTGTTCGGCGCCCTTCACCGATGATCTGATACAGCTCGCGCCCGTTGCGGTCGAGCAGAAACGTCGTCTGGAACGGGTTGTAGGTATCAAGGCTCGCAAGGCGCTCATTCAACAAATCGCCTACACGAGCATACGCGATCCCCCCGATCAACACCGTCAGCAAGGTCAAGCCGCCGCACAGGGTAACGATCACGCCCAGCGCTATCGCAATACATCCCGGCCGAAACCCGCGCCGCCGTTTCGATGGCAGCTTCCTGCGCGCGTTCGGCTGGGCGTTGACCGGCGGCGCGCCAATGAGTGTGGGCGGTGGGGCATAGCCGGGGCGGTTCGATCGCCTGTCCTGCCGGCGGACGCCGGAACTGCGCATCGGGCGGGCGAGCGACGGGTGACTGTATCGTCGCGTCGACGCGGCGCACCGTCATGTCGGGGTTCGGGTCTAGCCCACCGGTTCCCATCAATGTCGGCGTATCCGCAGGTTCGGACGGCCGATGGCGAACCGTATGCGGCACGTTGAAGTGTACGTCTTCTCTGGCCGACGGTCTGGCCGGCGGTGGCGGCATGACCGGACGGCGTATCGTGCGCATCTGCTCCAACACATCCGGCGGTATCTCATCCGTGTCGTCGCTGACGGGATGGTCGAGATCGGCGGTCGGCTCGGCGCGCAGCGGTTGATCCTGCGCGCGCAGTTCGCTGTCGCTCAGCCGGTCGTCATCCCGATAGTTGTCCGCCTTAGGGAGCTGAAACGGGACATCGTCGTCTTCATAATCATCCGGAATTGGCGGAGTTGTCATTGGTGAGCCGTGACCTAGTGTTGAACCTCGCTTCGAGTGTACCAGAAACACGGCATGATGATGGTCAACGCTTACCTAACGCCGCCGCCATCTCTGCCCTATGCCCACCCAGCGGGTATAATCAAGTCATACGTTGAGTCAACTGGGGATGGAGACGAGCGATGACGGACGCCTTGACCGCAGCAGATCATACACGCGCGCTAATCACACAGGCGCGGCACGTCAACGGCCTGTCACCTTCGCTGCATCTGACGCCGCATGTCAACATTCGCCAGCTTCTATCGCAGCACGCCAAGACATCATCGTCTGCGCCTTACTTGATCTTCCTCGACCGCGACGGCACGCGCGAGAAGCTGAGCTACGCCGAATTCAATGCACGGGTGCATCAGGTCGCCAACATGCTGCATGATGACCTCGGCGTCCGGCGTGGCGATCGCGTGGCGACCATCGCGCATAATCACAGCGACACCGTGCTGATTTACTTCGCGTGCTGGGTGATCGGCGCGTGCGTCGCCCCTCAAAACGTGACTGAAGACGACCGGCGAATCGCGTTCATCTTGCGCAACAGCGAGGCGAAGGTCGTGCTGGTGCGCAGCGAGTACATGGAGCGCGCTGTTCGGATCGTCCGGGGCGCGGAGTCCGAGGGCTTGGGCGCGCCGAATATCCAGACCATCGTGCAGGTTGGCGGTGAGCCGGTTGAGGATTACCCTCATTTCCAAACGCTGGTCAAGAATCTGCCCTACACCTACCTCGGTGATGGGGCGCCGGTGAAGTCCAATGATGACGCGGTATACGTCAATCCTCGCGTTCCGACGCTAGAGGATGAGGCGCTCCTCGTCTATACCAGCGGGACGACCGGCGCACCGAAGGGCGTCGTCCTCACGCAGTACAACCTGCTGGTCGACGCGCACGGAATCGCCTCGGCGCAGTGCATCACCGGCAACCAGCGCATGATGTGCGTGCTCCCCATCCATCACGTCAATGGGATCGTCGTCACGCTTGTGACTCCGCTGCTGGTCGGCGGTTCGGTCGTCCTCAATCGCGCGTTCTCTGCGTCGATGTTCTGGCGGACGGTGATCGCGGAGCACGTCAACATCGTCAGCGTTGTACCGACACTGCTTCAATTTCTGCTCGAACAGGCACGCGAGCAGCAGGCGTCGGGCCTCCCTTTGTTCGGCGAGGGAATCCACCGTCGCGGCCTCACGCATTTCCGATACTTCATCTGCGGCGCAGGCACGTTGTCGGTCGCCCTCGCCCGCGACTTCGAGGACACGTTCGGGATACCGATCCTGCACGGCTACGGCCTGAGCGAAACGACCTGCTACAGCTGTTTTCTGCCCATCGACATTCCGTGGAACGAGCATCAAGCATGGCTGCAAGACTACGGGTATCCGAGCATCGGCGTCCCGATCTCCGTTAACGAAATGGGGATCTTCGACGAGGCCGGACAGCCCGTGGATGAAGGTGGACGTGGCGAGATTTGCGTGCGCGGACATAACGTCATGCGCGAATACTTCAAACGTCCGGACGCGAATGCCGAGACGTTCAAGTTCGGGTGGTTTCGCACCGGAGACGAAGGGTTCTTCAAGCGCGACCGGCTCGGCCGAACCTATTTCTTTATTACCGGCCGACTCAAAGAACTCATCAACCGGGGCGGCGTCAAGTTCAGCCCGTTCGAGATCGAGGAGGTGATGCTCGAGATCCCCGGCGTTCGCGTGGCGCTGGCCGTCGCCTTCACCAACGACTACTACGGCGAAGAGGTCGGCGCGTATGTCGTGTTGAACGAAGGCGTGGCGTTGACCGAGGCGGATATCCTGCACCATTGCCGCAGCCGGCTGACGTTCGAAAAGTCGCCGAAAGTGGTCGTGTTCGGAACAGACGTCCCGGTGACGACCACTGGCAAGTATCAGCGTCTGAAACTGCAGGATCTATTCGCTGACTATCGCACGACCCAGTTCAAGAAGTGACGCGGCCGTCCGCCTAGATCGCCAGTTCGTGCAGGCACATCACGGCGCGCTTGAGATCGGTCTCGGTGACCACAAACGAGATGCTGCACTCCGAACTGCCCTGCGCGATCATCAGGACGTTGATTTCTTCGGCGCCCATCGCTTGAAACACACGCCCTGCGACGCCCGGCGTGCCTCTCATGCCCGCGCCGACCGCCGTCACGATTGCGATGTCGTCGCGGATAGAGATCTCCTCGACGTTGTTACGCGCGACCTCCGCGTCGAGATCTTCCTCGATCGCCAGCTTGGCGGCGGCGGCGCGTTCGTCGGTCACGACCATACACATCGCCTGCTCGCTCGAAGATTGCGAAATCATCAGGATGTTCGCGTTCGCGCGGGCCGCCGCGGTGAACACGCGCCCCGCGATGCCCGGCACGCCGATCATACCGCGCCCGCCCACCGTCAGCATCGACACGTTGCGGACAGCCGTAACCGCCTTGATGACCGTAGTCGACGGTTCGCTGTGTGGAGTCACCAGCGTACCGGGATGATCGTAATTAAACGTGTTGCGGACTCGGAGCGGCATCTCGATATCAAGGATCGGCTGGACGGTCTTCGGATGCAGCACCTTTGCGCCGTAATAGGCCAACTCTCCCACTTCAGTGTAAGACACCTGCGGGATCACCTTCGCGCGGCGGTCGATCCGCGGATCGGTCGTCATCACACCGTCCACGTCCGTCCAAATCACCAGCTCTGTGCTGGCGGTATAGGCGGCGAAAATCGCGCCGCTGAAGTCGCTGCCACCGCGCCCCAACGTTGTGACGGCGCCGGCCGGAGTCGCGCCGATGAACCCGGTCAACACCGGCGTGACGCCGGACTCGATCAGCGGCAGCAGCCCGGACTCGATCCGGCTGCGTGTCTCACTCCAGAACGGCGCCGCCGCGCCGAACTTGTCGTCCGTCACGATGAACTGCGTCGCATCCAGCGCGCGGCTGTCCACGCCCTGCTCGGCCAACCCTGCGGCCACAAGGCGCGCGCTCAGTCGCTCGCCATGGCTGACGACCGCATCCCTGATCTTCGGGGACGCCTCGCTCAAGATGTTCACGGCGTGGCAGATTTCGACGACCTCATCGATCAGCTTATTGAGCGTCAGCGATACCGCATCGCGCGCCTTGCCGGGGCTGGTCAGCGCGTTGAGCGCCTCGTCATGCCGGTCGCGCAGCTTCTGCGCTTCGCTGAGGTAGCCCCACTTATCACCATTGACGGCTAACCCGATGATGTTGATCAGGCTGTCGGTAACGCCGGACATCGCCGAGACGACGAGGACGGGCCAATTACCCGCGGAGCGTTCGCGTTTGGCGATGTGAATGACATTGCTTATCGCTTCGGCACTGCCGACTGATGTGCCGCCGAACTTCATGGTGATGATGGACACAATTCCTCCGCCTAGCGCACTACCCCGGCGCGCCGCAAATCCTGAAGCACTACCCGTTCCCACGGCGTATCCGTACACGCCGCGACATAGACCGCATCGCGCCGCATACACTGGGCGCGAATATCTGACCGCCATTGTTCTAACCGCTGACGATACAGCGCCATCAGACCGGCGTCTAGGCTAACCTCCTGCACGTTTCCTGTCTCGCTGTCCACCAGCCGCAGATCGCCAGCCACGGTCGGCTCAACCTCGTCCGGGCTGAGTACGTGGACAACGACGATCTCATAGCCGCGGCTCGCCAGCTTGCTGAGGCCGGTCGCAAAGCCCGACGCGCTGAACAGATCGGAGATCAGAAAGAGCAAGCCCGGCCGGGCCGCCTTGGCCGCGTAACTGCTTAGCAGGCTGTCGAGATCAGTCTCGCCGCGCCCTTCGACCCCGTGCAGATAGCGCAGCATCCGCACCGTATGCTGGCGGCCGCGCGATGGGCCGAAGGCATCCAAGTCGTTGAGGGTCGAGATCGTCAGGCGGTCGTTCTCGCCGAGGCTCACGTAAGCCAGCCCGGCAGCAAGCCGCTTGGCGAACAACAGCTTATTGAACCCCGCGCCGTCGATGTCATTCGGAAAGTCCATGGACGCCGAGGCGTCAACGATAATATGAACGGCGAGGTCTTCCTCGTCTTCCATCAGTTTGATGACCGATCGCTCACTGCGTGCATAGACGTTCCAATCCAGCCGGCGCAGATCATCGCCCGGAACATAGTTGCGATAATCGGCGAACTCGACACTGACGCCGCGCTTGCGTGAACGGCGGTCGCCTTTCATCACCCCTGCGCGAACGTGTCGCGCAACCAGCCCCAGTGAATCGAGTTTGCGCCGTACCGTTTCGTCTAACAGCAGGGGTTCGCCGGCCATACTGCCTCCTAGTACGCGCCCTGTCGCAGCAGTACACGGGGCAGCGTCATCATCAGTATTTGTACATCAAGACTGATCGACCAGTTCTCAATATAGTAAATATCTAACAGGCACATCTCGTCGAAGGGGACGTCACTGCGGCCGCTGACCTGCCACAACCCCGTAATCCCCGGCATGGTCTCAAGCCGCTGGCGATGCCACGGCTTATACATTGCGACCTCGTCTGGCGTGGGCGGGCGCGGGCCGATCAGGCTCATCTGACCGCGCACAACGTTAATCAGATTGGGCAGCTCGTCGATACTCGTGCGGCGGATAAACCAGCCGACCCGCGTGACGCGCCAATCGTCTTTGAACTTCGGGTGCAGCGGATCTTGTTCGTACTGCGAGATCATCTCCTGCTGATACTTGTCGGCGTCGGGGATCATGCTGCGGAACTTGTAGATCGTGAACGGCTTGCCGTTCTCCCCGATACGCTGCTGCGCGTAGATGATCGGCCCCTTCCGTTCGAGCCATATCGCCAGCGCAACCAGCGCGAATATCGTCAGGATGACCGGCAGCGTGACTAGAATGATGATCAGATCCATCAGCCGTTTGAGCATCCGTTCGATACCCTTCAGCTTCGGCTTGCCCGTCACGCCCAGCAGCGGAATGCCGTCGAGGTTCTCGACCTGCACCTGCCGCAAGTTGAGCTGGAATAGATCCGGCACGACCCGGACTTCGGCCCCCGCACGCCGCGCAGTGTCCACCATTTGCAGAATCTGATCGTGGTACGACCACGTCAGAGTGATCACCACTAGATTGACCCGGTGCTGCTCGATCATCGCCGCGAGGTTCTCAAAGCCGCCGAGTCCACGCACACGGCCCAAGTCGGTCGCGCCGATCTCCGGGTCGTCATCGAGGTAGCCAACCAGACCGTAGCCCAGCTCTTTACGAGCCAGCATCGTGCGCAATACCGCCTGCCCGACCTCCCCCGCGCCCACGATCAGCACGCGCTCCACGCCGATGCCCTGCGCCCGGCGATGGGCGTCGATCATCCGCTTGATGATTCGCGCGCCACCGAGCAGCACAACGGTGGAGAGCGCCACCCACACAAGCATCAAACGGCTGAAGAACAGCGGCTGAGAAATGAAGCTGAGCGCCATCACGATCACGGTCGCGTTCGTCACGCCGTTGACAATCGTAAACAGCTCCTGCATGTAGGCCCTGCCGCGCACATGGCGGTACAAGCCCGATCCGCGGTATTGAATCGTCAGCCAGATGACGTAAAACACCATGTACGGGATATACGGCTCGAAGGTCGTCGTGTTGATCTCAAGCACCGGACGGATGATCTGAAGCTGGTAGCGCATGACATAACCGATGGCAAACGCGGCCAGCGCCAGCACGACATCAAGCCACGGAAAGAGATCCACTTGCGCGGCGGAAGATGCCTTTTGCGCGTTCATTCGAAACCTTTGTGATACGCACCCACGGTTTGGCGCGCAGTCCTTTCCCAGCTAAACGTCGCGGCCCGTTCGATGCCCGCCTGAGCCGCAGCACGCCGCCATGCTTCGTCCGCATTGGCGCGCCTCAGGGCATTTGTGAGGTCGTCGACCGAGCGTGGGTCAACACGCAGCGCGACATCCCCCGTGACCTCGGGCAGCGACGATCTATCCGACGTGACAACCGGCGTCCCGCACGCCATCGCTTCCAGCACGGGCAAACCGAAACCTTCGTAAAGCGAGGGAAACACGAACAACTCGGCGCTATTGTACCAGAGGGGCAGTTCCTCAACAGGCACGTAACCGATAAATCGTACAGCATCGGCGAGGTTCAGGCGGCGGACAGCCTCGAATACGTCACCGGAGAGCCACCCTCTACCGCCCCCAATAATCAGCGGTGGACGGCCACCGGGATCGAGCTGTGCATACGCCGTCAACAGCCGCACAAGATTCTTGCGCGGCTCGATCGTCCCGACAAACAGCCAGAAGCGATCGGGCAGATTGTTCGCCGCACGAAACGCATCGACGTCGGCAGCTGGCAGCGGACTATACCGTTCGGGATCATGCGCGCCGAGGGCGATGTCGATCTTGTCGCGGGGGATGCGGAACACATTCACGAGATCGTCCGCCGTGCTTTGCGAAATGGCGATGACACGCCGCGCGCGGTGGCATGACAGCGGCGTAAGCAAGCGAAGGTACAACCGCCGCGCGGGGGTCAGCACCTGCGGATAATGGACGAAGCTCAGGTCATACACGGTGACGACCGCCGGAATACGTGACAGCATGGGCGATACGAACGCCTGCGCGTGCAGGCCATCCATGCGGCGCGTCGCCCATGGCTGAATCGCCTGCTCCCATGCGATGCGCTTCAGCGGCCTGCTCGTGTCGATGCTGCTGCGCTGTACGGCATAACCCGCGAGGTCGGCGGAGAACTGCGCCCCCACGAACGCCGTAAACCGCCAGTCTGTGGGCGCCACACGCGGAATCCAGCGCATGACGTTGGTCATGTAACCGGAGATCCCAGCCGCCCGATAGCTGGCATCTCCGCTCAAAAGGTGTGCATTCAATCCAATGTGCATGAAGGCGCATTATAGGGGAGTGTTTTCATTATGCCTACGCCGCAGCACAGGGGTATAGTTATTCGCAAACGAAGGAGTTCACAACAGTGCGGGCAACGCTATCCCCAGCCAATGTTTCACTGCTCTCGACCGTCGCACAAGTGCGTACCGGGTGGGTCACGACGGTACGGTGGTCGCCCGACGGGCAGACTATCGCCGTCGCCACCGGCCAGCAGGTTAATCTCTACGTCCGGTCATTCGGCGCCCAGCCGACGTTTCGGCTTACTGGCTTCGACGCGCCCGTCAAGAACATCGCGTTCAGCCGCTACGGAAAGATGATTGCTACGGCCAGCACGGACGGATGGCTGAGACTCTGGGACATCCGCGCGGCGCCAACCCGATCCCACGCCTTCCATGTCGGCGATGCCTTGACCTGCGTATGCTTCAGTGGAGACGAACGGCGCGTCGTTGCCGGTACCGGTGAGGGCGAAGTCCGGGTCTGGGAGATCGCAACTGGAGCCGTCACGGTCATGCCGGATCGGCATGCGGCTGAAGTCACGACTGTGATCTGGGATTCGGGATGGATTTACAGCACCGGACGGGACGGCAAGCTGCTTCGCCATAACGTGTACGAAACGGAACCGGCCCGCGTCGTCGCAAGCTATACAGATGCGCTGCGCGACCTCGCCCTCAACACGCGCGGCCGCGCCGTCCACGCCGTCAGCCGCGATGGCCGCTTGAACACATGGTCAAGCGAGGGCAACCTGCGAAGCCGCGTGCTTGCGCATGATGGTGGAGCAGACTGCGCGGCGCTCACGGCGAACGGTACGCTGCTGGCGACCGGGGGCCGCGATAACCTCGTTCGCCTCTGGGATGCCAAAGCCCTCATCACGTCCGATGCCGAACCCCTCACGACGCTTCATGCGCACGCCAAGCCGGTGCTCACCGCCGCGTTCAACCCCCTCGGAACGATGCTCATCACCGGCAGCGGTGACAATAGTGTAAGGTTGTGGTCGGTCGAGGAGCGCAATAACGCCGGAAATTGATTACACGGTTCTAACCCCACTGCGCTATAATCTCCACATTGCGAACAATAGGGTTAACGGATGGAACTCGGAATCATTTCGGACATCCATGGAGACCTACGCGCCTTAGACACCGCCTTAGAACGACTAACCAATTACCATCACGTACAGCACATCTTATGTGCAGGTGACCTCATTGGCCGCGGCCTGATTGGGATGCCGTGGTCACGAGAGTCCGCGAGATGGGCATTATTACCGTTCGGGGCAACCATGACGAGTGGGATGCTAGCCTCAGTCCCGAAAACGCAGAGTTCATCCAGTCTCTGCCAATCGACTGGCGTGGCAGATTCGGTTCGACGTTGGTGTATCTGTGTCACGGTAAGCCGGGTAACAATCTGTGGGGTCTATACCGTGACCACATCTCCAATACGCTGCTGGATATGATGCTGGCCTCGCTCAAGGTCGACGTATTGGTCACCGGCCACACACACGTGCCGCTGTACGCCCGTGTGACTCGGGGCTGTGCGGTGAATCCCGGCTCGCTCTACACGTTTAAGAGCGCCCGCTCGACCTCACATACCTATGCGGTATTGTCGCTGCCTTCGCTAGAGTTCGAGGTGTTCGACCTGACGCGGCCAATCGCTGAACCGATCAGCGCCGAACTGTATCGCTAAACGAGCCGTTGAAAGTGCCGGGTGATGGGTGATGCGAAAATTCCACGCTGCATTGCTCACTGACCACGACGTCACAGGAGGCCAACGCCCTCGACGTTCGGCTTAGTCGATCGTGAACTCGCCAAGCTCTAGGACTTCCCCGCCATCGGGGCGCAGCAGCCGTTCCGTCCCGCCATCGACAAACCGGTAAACGACGACGCCCGCCCGATACGTCCCCCCGGGTAGAGGCGCGCCATCCGGCGTGGTCAGCAGCTTCGGATCATACACCACTTCCCCCGGAGTGAAGCTCGATACAGGGCGTTCGCCCATCATTGGCGGGCTGTCCATCTGCGCGACCAGCGCACCGTCAGAGTCGAGCAGGAAGGCGCTGGTCACCAGCATTTCCGTCACCGGTGTTTCAACCGACCACCACAGGTCGATGCGCCCGCGATTTTGCAGCAGTTTTGCACGCCTCAGCACCAGCGGCCCGATTTGACCGACTTCACCCTCCGGCATGCGGTCGAATCGATAACTGTCCAGCCGGCTGTCCTGAATGTGCGGTGTCGTCCGGTGCATCGTCTGAACAAAGCCCGCGCTCTGCAGGACATCGAAGATCTGCGTTTCGGAGCTCCAGTGCAGCAGCCAAACAGTATCGTACGAATTCACGACCTGCGGCAGTTCCGCGCTGAACGTCAGCGGCTGGCTCTCGCGCCAGCGTTTGAGCGACCGCAGTTCAGTGCCTTGAGGCAGCGCGCGATCGAAGTAATACTCCAGCATGGAATCCCCGCCGCCGATCTCCATGAGCACCAGTTCGCCGGGCCGGACGAACGACGCCACCGTGTCGACATACTGCTCCCACGGCCCCTTGATCCGGTAGAAGTCGACCGACGTCACGCCCGACACAACCAACGTCACCACGATAAACATGCGCGCGCCAGCCGGAAACCGCATCAATCCAAGCGCGATCAGGAGCGCAATGGCGGGCGTCACGTGTGAAATCCGATGTGCGGCGAGCACTGGCACGTAATTCGTCGCGATCCACGTCAGCGCCAGCGGCAGCGCGATCCACAGAATCAGCAGCACGCCAATCCGTCGCTCCAGGGGACGTCTGGATGGTTGGAGCCATGCGATTGCGCCGACGCCGAGCAGTCCCACGGTCAGCGGCCACATCTGCCCGAACCAAATGTCACGGTAGCGCAGCAGCGTGTCCCATGTGGCCGGATCGGCGCGATCTGCGCCAGCGCCATTACCGACCTGCTGGACACCGACCGCGAGCAGCCACGGGGCCGCGGCAGCGGCGGCAGCGATCAGCGCGGCCACCAGTGGGATCGCGCGACGCGGACGCATCGTCAGAACAGCGTGCAGACCGATTGTGACCGGTATCCATGCGCCGAGGTAGTTGACGTAGACCAGCGCCGCGCTGCACACAGCGAGCACGACCAGCATGCCGCGCCGGCCCCGTTTCAACCAGCGGACATAGGCGATCACCGCCGCGACGGACAGCGCCGACTGGACGGTGTACATCCGCGCCTCTTGGCTGAGATCGACCTCAAGGTCGGACAGCACCATCATCAGCGCGGCAAGACCGGCGAAGACGGCCGCCTGACGGGGAGCTTGCATCACAGAAAGATCGAGCGCAAGACGAAAGACCAGTGCCACCGTCAGCAGACCGGCCAGCGCCGAAGGCAGGCGCAGCGCAAGCTCGGACGTTCCAGCGACGCCCGCCCACAGGCGCAGCGCGCCAAAGTACAGCGGTGGATGCACGTCGGAGCGCAAAAGCCCGACCAGATCGGACGTCTGCGTGGCGAAATACGTGAAGCCTCGTCTGCCCAGATATCTTGTGCGCCGATATCGTGAATACGCACGACCGCGGCCGCAAGCAGCAGCGCGACAATCGCGAGCCACGCCCACCCCACCAGTCTAGACACGGATCCCCGCGGCACGCGCTCGCTCAAGCACCCATCGGGCCGCGCGGATCATCGGCATGTCGATCATCTTGCCTTCAAACGCAAACACGCCCTCGCCCGCCGCCTCGCGGGCATCGAACTCAGTGACCAACCGGCGCGCGCGGTCGATCTGTTCAGCCGTGGGCGTGAACACCTGCTGGATCGGGTTCACCTGCCGCGGATGAATGGCGAACTTGCCGGTATATCCCATCTCCATCGCGCACCGCGCGTCAGCGACCAGCAGTGTTTCGTCCGCCTTGAAGTTGATGAAAGGGGTATCGAGGGCTTGCAAGCCGAACGCTTTAGCGTGCAGCACGACCGCACTGCGCGCGTACTGCGATTCATGCCCGTTCTGCGTGCGAACCGCCCCCATATCGCCCGCGAGATCTTCTGCGCCGAACGCCAGCGCGTCGAGCCGGCGCGAGGCGGCGGCGATCTCCGCAAGGCGCACAATGCCCATCGCCGTCTCGATGATCGCGATCAAGCGGATTTCGCCGGGCGGCCACCCCCGCTGCTGTTCGGCCGCCGTCATCCACGAGTCGATATGCGAGATGTCAGCAGCCGATTCGACCTTCGGAAGCACGTACGCATCAGGCCGGCCGTCAACGGTGCCTTCCAGATCAAGCATGCACAGTGCACCAGACGAAACCGGGTTGAGGCGCACCGTTCGTTCGACCGTGCCGAAATCGACCTCGCGGAGCGCCGCTGCGACAGCCGCGCGCGCAGCGGGTTTGTTGGCGAGCGTAACCGCATCCTCAAGATCCATAATGATGGAGTCGGCGCCAGCAGATGCCCCCTTCTCGATCTTGCGCCGGTCATCCCCCGGCATGAACAGCATCGCCCGCCGAACACGTTGCAGCGTCATAGTTTCCCCTCACCGAATGTCTTGAGTGTGACGCCGAACACCATCATCGTCAAGCGCCGAGCCGTGTGCTATCGTTTGATGGCTTCGGCGGTGGGTCGGTGAGGTGCGTGGATGCGGTGGTTGGTGATCGCGGTATTCGTGCTGGTTGTCGCAGGGTGCGAAACGCTGGAGGAACCAGCACCGCTTCCGACACGTATGCAGCTCCCTTCCGAGACCGCAGCGCCGGCTAACCCCTCGCCTTCGGCGCCCGCGATCGAGCCAACGGCGCTAAGGCCCGACGAGGTGCGCGTTTTACTGCCGTTGGAGCCTATCGAAAGCACGCTCGCTGCCGGTGAGGTCGAACGCTGGTCATTCTCCGCTGAGGCTGGCGACCAAGTCCGCATCCGCAGCCTGAGCACGGCGGTTTCCGTCGGGTTGACACTGCTGAATCCTGCGGGCCTCTCCATCGCGACGGGCGTCGACGCGTTGGAAATCACGCTGGGCGGCGGCGGGGCATATCTGCTCGACACACGCGCGATAACCGGTGAGGGATCCTATCAGCTGGGGCTGACGGTCGTCGGCCAGCCTCCGCAGCCCGCGCCAACGTTCACGCTTCCGCCGGTGGTGGTCGGCATCGCGACACCGACGCCTGCTTATGCAGGACTCGGCCGATTCGTAGGCGAACTCTCCGACGGCACAACACTCCCCGCGGAGTTCGAACCGGTCGACGAGGCGCATGTCTATACCTTCAGCGGAATCGAAGGCCAATACGTGCGCGTGCGCCTTAACGTCATCAACGGCGACCTCAAGGCCGTGATGACCGTTTATGACCCCGGCGCGGTCGCCATCGCAGTAGACTCTGAAAGCGACAACGGAAACGCGATCTTGCGCAATCTCAGACTGCCGTCGAATGGCGAATACTCGATACAGGTCGCGCCGAACGGTCAGCCGGGTTCCTACGCCATCGACTTGACGGTATATGACACGCCCGTGGCGATCACGCCGACGTACAACCTAACGCCTACAGCTACAGTCGCGACGCCTGTGCTGACGCCGACCTATCCGACGGCCGCGCCCGGCGAGCGCATCACCATTGAGCAGCCGGTTGTCGGTCAGATCGAGCAACCCGGCGACATCGGAATGCACAGCTTCGCGCTGCGCGCTGGCGACATCGTATCGATTGCAGTCAGCGCCGCCGCAGACTCCTCGCTTATCCCGCGCGTTGAACTGATCGATCCAGACGGCGCGCCGGTGTTCACGGCCGTGGGCAACCTATCCCCCACCGTCCGCGAGGCCCTCATTTCCCCATTCACCGCGCTTCTCGACGGCCCGTACACGGCGATCATCAGCGGCGAAGGCGAGACGACCGGAAGGTATACGTTCTCGTATGGCAGCGGCGCGGTTCGCGCGTTCGTATTCAAGGGGCCGCTGCGCGCTGACCGCGGCGAGGTATCGACCATCGCGCGGCCGGCGACCGGTGACATCTGGCACGTCACCCTCAACCGTGGCGATCTCATCATCGCCGGGGTCACGCCGCTGGACGGCAGCATCGCGCCGATTCTGGAGATGACGAGCGCACGCGGCGAGCTGATCGGCATTGACGCCGAAAGCGCCGGCCCACGATCTCCGCTGATCTCCGGCGTGCGCGCGCGGAAACCGGGCTGTACTACCTGCGCGTGCGTCCGCAGCGCGCCGATACCATCGGCCAGTACCAGATCATCTTCCGCTATCTCGACCTTGGCGGGACGTCAACGCCTGTCCCCGGCACGCTGCCGATCCTCGTGACGGACGGCACGCTGTCGATTGACGAATACGACTTCTATCCCCTGCAAGGGCACGCCGGTCAGCGTATCTTGATCGCGGTTGACCCCCTAGAAGGCTCGCCGATCGACCCCTACGCGGCGGTGATCGGCCCGGATGGCCGGGTTCTGATCGAAGGCGACGACAGCGGCGGCACACTCAGCGCATATTTCGAAGCCGTGCTGCCTGAGGACGGCTTGTATCAAGTGCGCATCAATGGTTATCTATCGGCGGGGAGCTATCGGCTCACCGTCACGGAGATATTCGACTAGCGCGCGGCCTCGTCAACGGGCAGCACCCACGCCAATGCTTCCGGCAGCACACTGCGGAAGGCTACAAGGCTGTGTCCGCTGCCGACCTCGACGTACTTGTACGCCGTCTCGCTGGAACGTCGGTTCAGCAGCGCCCGCAGGTCGCGCCCCGGCTGAACGAACCGCGCTGCGCCTTCATAACGGCCGACCGATTGGAAGATGCGCTCTGGGAGGTTCTCGGCGCTGTCGAACCGGCGTGCGATCTGGCGCAGTTCAGCCGCGGATTTCCCTTCGCCCAGCGGTGGCGACAGCATGATGAGGCGGCTGAAGACAGCCGGATTCTTGAGCGCCGCGTGCGCGCTCGCGACCGCGCCCATCCCGACGCCGCCGATGCCGATCTTCTCCGGATCAACGCGATATTCGGTTTGCAGGAACGGCAGCAGTTCCGAGATGAGGAACTGGTAGTGCCGGTCGTTGGCTAGGAAGTTCTTGTCACGCGTCGATTGATCGCCACTTTGCATCATCGCCAGAATGGCCGGCGCCGCCGCCTTGTGCTTGATGAGCGCGTCAGCCACGAAATCCGCCTGCATCGGCCCGTTCGTCCACTCGCCGTCAAGCAGCACGATCAGCGGAAGCGGCTCATACCCGCTGTCGTAGTCCGGCGGCGTATACACCCAGCACTTACGGCCGCCAAAATTCAGCTGCACGCTGCGTACAGAATGCTCGTCAACCCGTCCATGCGGCACCCGGTGCAGCTTCTCCCAGTCCGGGAACGGTCGCGCTTCAGGCATACGGAGCACCGACACGGACATTTGCCGCGTGCTGATCTTCGTCGGGTTGTACGGGTCGCTGTGCCAGTACTTGTTGACGCGCGCAACGATATTGGAATCACGCGCAACCGACGTCATCGGGTCGTCGATGACGATCATATAGTCGAGCAGATCATCCGGCTTGAACTTAACCGACACGTACCAGAGCGTCGTGCCGGCGAGGTTCTCCATCGGGACGAATGGTGGGTCACGCCGAATGGTATCAAGGTTGACCGCGACCCGGCTCGCCCCCGGCCGTGCGAAAATAAACGTCGCCGTGTCATGTTCGATCCACGGGAAGTTCGCGCGCTGCCTTAGAAGCTGTTCGACAAGCGGTTGGCGGGATCCAATCGGTGTATTCAAGGCGTCTTTCAGGAAGGACTCGAACGATGTCCAGTTCGTCATGTGCTGCTGTGCTCCTTGAGTCGCGGAAGGCGCCATAGGGTTCACTCGATTGATTTATTCAACCCGCATATTGTAGCATCTGCGCGGAGATTTCCCCAAGTCAGCCGAGATCAGCCCTGCATGACCCGCCACGCTGCAAGCGCCGTATCCGTTCTTACCGGCCTTCGCCGGTGGGCCGTCCTTGCGCCGGCGTTCGCCGCTTTTATGCTGTGGCCGCTGTGGTATCGCTTTCCAGACACTCCCGGTCTTGCGACCTCCTACTACTTTATGCGATTTGCGTTTGCGCTGCCCGCCGGCATCGCGGTTCTCGCATGGGTATTCGGTGGATTCTGCGGGTTTCGCGCCTTGATCGCGGCTCGAACAGGCCGAGCGTTCGCCGCGTTTCTGCTCGCGCTGGCGTTGTGGTCTTACCTGTCGACATCGTGGGCATTCCGCAGAGAGGCCGACCCGCAGCTTGCGCTGGGGGCGAGTATGCAGTTATCAAGCGCGATCCTATTCGCCCTTGCTGTCACATCGACACGCATGCCGCCGCGCATCATCACGCTGGCGTTGTTCGCTGGCGCGTTGTGGCATGTCGCACTGGTTGGACAGCAGGTCGCGCTTCAAGGCTCAGCCGGTGGGATATGGTCGAGCCTCGGCGAGTTCCCGATCAGCCTCGATCAGGCGCGCATCAGCGTTGTACAGGCCGAAGGGATCCGCTTGCTGCGCCCGTATGGCCTGCTGCCGCATCCGAACCTGCTGGCCGGTTACCTCGTCGCGGCCGTGCTCGCCAGCGCGTCGTGGCTGATCCACCGCCGGCTTCCGCTGATCGTGTCCCTCACCGCCGGAGCTGCGGTGCTTTGGGCTTTCCTCCTGACGTTCTCACGCGGGGCGTATCTCGGCTTCGGCGCCGGCGCGCTAACTCTGCTCGTGCTTACGCTGCGCTCGCCTGACGTCGACCGGCATCGTATCGCTACACTCGGCGCATGGACGGTCATCATCGCGGTCGCATTTGCGGCCGTCTATCAACCGTTCCTGCTTGCGCGCGCCGGGGTCGGCGTCGAGACCACCGAGCAGTACAGCGCCGCCGAACGGTCGGAGCTGAACGCCGCCGCCCTGATCGTAATTGCGGAGCATCCGTTCACCGGCGTTGGCGCGGGGAATCTGCCATGGCGATCCGCCGCTGTCCTGAATGAACGCGGGTCAATCGTGCAAGGCAACTACCCGCACAACATCGTGCTGTCCATCGCCGGAGAATACGGGCTGGTCGGTGTCGCGCTGTTCGCCGGCGCCGTCGCCGCTGGGTTGGCCGGGTCGCTGCGCGGGCGATACACGGCGCACCGGTCGGCGTTGATCGCCGGTTTCGCGGCGCTGCTGCTGGCCGGTCAATTCGACTACTACATGGTGACGTTCATGCAGTTTCAGGCCGCATCGCTGGCACTGATCGGCGCGGCGCTTGCTGATAGAAAGTGACCGGGGGGTATGATACACTCCCGACGTTGCTGAACGCAGAGAAGGTGAGCGTCCTGATGACGGTTCAATCCGGGGTACGAGATTATCTTTTTCGCGGCGCGCTGGCGGACATCGATCCGGATGTTTCCGAACTCGTCCGCCACGAAACTGCGCGCCAAGCACGCTATCTGATCCTGATTCCATCGGAGAGCACGGTTCCCCTCGCGGTGCGAGAGACGCTGTCATCGGCGTTTCACAACATCTACGCGGAAGGCTATCCGTTGGAAGCCTCGCGGCAGTTGACCGAGGCCGAGATCCTCGATTACGGCGCACGATTGACCGAATACCGCCGTACGTCCGACGAACGGTATTACAAAGGCACGGAGTACGCCGATATCGTGGAGGCGCTCGCCCGCCGGCGGGCCGCGGAGCTGTTCGCGACCGCGCAGTACGGCCCCGACAAGCTGTACGTCAACGTGCAGCCGTTGAGCGGCGCACCCGCGAACAACGCGGTGTATTCTGCCCTGCTGGCTGTCGGTGACACCGTGATGGGCATGGATCTCATCCAGGGCGGCCACCTCACCCACGGCAGCCCGGTCAATCGCAGCGGCAAGCAGTACAAGATCGTTAGCTACGGCATCGATCCGGCGACCGAACAGATCGACTACGACGCCATGCGCGCGCTTGCACTGGAGCATCGCCCGAAGATGATTATCGGCGGCTATTCCAGCTATCCGCACGTCCCCGATTGGGCGCGCTATCGGGCAATCGCCGACGAGGTCGGCGCGTTGCTGCTGGCGGACGTCGCGCATGTGGCAGGTCTCATCGCCGCAGGGGTGTACCCGAACCCGGTCGGTATCGCCGATGTCGTCTCGTTCACGACTCATAAGACACTCGGCGGCCCGCGCGGTGCGGTCATCATCACGCACAAAAAGGCGCTGGCGACCAAGATCGACCGCAGCGTGTTCCCCGGCGAACAGGGCGGCCCGCACATCAACGCGATGGCCGCGCTCGCCGTCGCGCTCAAGATCGCGCATACTGAATCGTTCGCCGCGCTCCAGCGGCAGACCCTCCGTAATGCCGTAACCCTCGCCGACCGCCTGCGCGAACGCGGCCTGCGCATCCCGTTTGGCGGCACGACGACGCATCTCTTAAACGTGGATTGCAAGTCGGTCGTAGGGCCAGACGGCACGCCCCTGAGCGGCGATATGGCGGCGCGAATCCTCGATCTGTGCGGCATCGTCTGTAACCGGCAGACGATCCCCGGTGACACGTCTGCCCTCCGGCCCAGCGGGATTCGCCTCGGCACCCCGTGGATCACCCAACGCGGGTTCGGTGATACCGAGACCTTGGCATTGGCGGACATCGTCGCAGACGTGCTGCTGGCGTGTGTGCCATTCAGCTACAGCGGCCGCAAGCGGGACATCAGCCGCGCCAGTATCGACTTCGACGTGCTGCAAACGGCGCGCGTCCGCGTCCGTGAACTCGCCGCCAGCGTTGGTATCGACACCGACGCGGCTGCCGACGATTATCCGCATTTCGCCTACGTCGATACCGTTTCGGATGATCCTCAGCGGGTCATCGTACGCGGCGCGCATGCGGCGGACTTCTTGAATGGCGCGCTCACCAGCGATGTCACGGCACTGACTCTCGACGCCTCACAGCCGACGCGCATCCTTGACCCGCACGGCCGCGAACTTGCGCAGGGCCGCGTGACCCGCGCTGGCGCAGCCGAGTACAGGCTGGAGCTTTCGGGTCAGGTTGGGCGCGCGGTGACGTGGCTCCGTTCTCTCTCCGACGCGTTCGTCATCATCGACCCGGAAGATGTGGCGGCGCGGCTGCCCGGCCCGGTGGAAGTCGTGGTCGATGGGCCGATCAACGCCAGCGCCCCGCTCGCGGAAGGCGAAGGCTTCGCCCCCAAGCCATTCTTCATCGGCCAGCGCACGCACACGTCCCCAGCGGCTGCCCCGCAGGACGTGTTCACATGGACGCCCGCCGAGTCCCCGGGACTGCTCACTACGCCGCTTCACGCGCTTCATAAGCAGCTTGGCGCGCGGATGACTCCGTTCGCCGGTTATGACATGCCGGTGTGGTACACCTCGGTGAAAGAGGAACACGCAGCGGTGCGCTCCAGTGCCGGCGTCTTCGACGTGACGCACATGGGCGTTTTCGATGTGCGTGGGCCGGGCGCATCAGCGTTCCTCGACGCGGTGACGACCAACGATGTTCCCGGGTTGGCGGTAGGCGAATCGCACTACACGTACTTCCTCGACATTCACGGACTCCCGCTTGACGATCTGATGATCTACCGTCTCGCCGATCAACACTACTTGGTCGTGGTGAATGCGTCGAACAACGACAAGGTATGGGCGTGGCTAAACGCTGCCCAGCGTGGTGACGTCGTGATCGACCCTGCTGTGCCACAGCGGCGCTTGCCCGGTTCGGATGCGGCGGCGCTCCGCGATCTGCGCAATCCAAGCTCCGGCGCGGATCGGCGTGTCGACATCGCCCTGCAAGGCCCCGCCAGCCTCGATATCCTGCTGAAGATGCAATCCGACGATGCGGCGAAATCCCGTCTTAAGGCGTTGGCATGGGCCGGCGTGACTCATGCTGTGCTTGACGGCTATGACGTGATCGTGTCGCGCACAGGGTACACGATGGAACGTGTCGCGTTCGAACTGTTCGTCCATCCCGACAAGGCCGCTTCCTTGTTCGAACGGCTGATCGCGCTTGGGGCGATACCGTGCGGGCTGGCGAGCCGCGACAGCTTGCGCACGGAAGGCGGCCTGCCGCTGTACGGACACGAATTAGAAGGGCCGCAGTCTCTGACGCCGGGCGATGCGGGATTCGCCAATTACGTCAAGCTGTGGAAGCCGTTCTTCGTCGGCAAGAGCGCCTACGCGAAGCGGGAGCAGGAGCGCGACGCTGAGGTTGTCCGCTTCACGCTCACCAAAGGCAGCCGGCAGGCGCATCAGGGCGATCCTGTGATCGACCCGCGCGGCAAGGTGATCGGGCTGGTCACCAGCTGCGCGATCGACAGTCAGGGGACATATACCGGGTTGGCGTATGTAAAGTCCGACTTTACGGCAGAAGGCACGGTGCTTGAGATCTACTGCGGCTCGGATCGGCTGACTGCGGTCAACTTGAGCGGTCTATCTCTCGGTGGGCGCGCTGTCGCACCCGAACGGGCGACCGTCCAAAGCCGGTATTACAAGGCCGCGAAGAAGTAGTTCAACCTCCGATCATCCAACGACAAACTGAGCCACACGGGAGACTCTCATAAGTCTCCCGTTTCGTTTTGCGTCAATTCGCATATAATCAAATTATGATTCGATTATCGCAGCCCGATAACGACATTCCGCCCGTGAAGCGCCGAGAAGACCATGGAAAACGTAGTGGAAGCAGAGGAAATCGCCGGGTTCGACTATCTGAAACTCGACTCGTTTCTACCAGACGAGCATAAGGCACTCGTGCAGCAAATTCGCCGGTTCAACCGCGATGTCGTGATGCCGAACATCAACCCGTACTGGGAAAAGGCAGAGTTTCCGTGGGAGATCGCCCGCGCGCTGAAAGATCTACCGATCATGGGCGGGTTGATCCGAGGCTTTGGCAGCGCAGGGCTTGACCCGATGGCGGTCGGATTAGTCGGCTATGAACTCGCCAAAGGCGACGGTTCGATTGCGACATTCTACGGCGTGCACAGCGGGTTGGCGATGGGCAGCATCGGCCTGTTGGGCAGCAACGAGCAGCGCGAGCGTTGGCTTCCGGCTATGGCCCGCCTTGAGAAGATCGGGGCTTTCGCCTTGACCGAGCCTGATCGCGGCAGCAATGCTGTCGACCTACAGACAACGGCGCGGCGCGACGGTGACTATTACGTGCTGAACGGCGCAAAACGCTGGATCGGCAACGCGTCGATCGCGGACGTGCTCATCGTCTGGGCGCGTGATGACGACGGGAACTTCGGCGGATTCGTGATCGAAGACCCGAACAACACGCCCGGCGTCACGATCACCGACATTCAAGGCAAGATCGGGAAGCGCGCGGTACTCAATGCCGACATCACCTTGAAAGATGTCAAGGTGCCTACCGAAAACCGGCTCGAAAAGGTGCGCTCGTTCCGCGACGTGGGCAAGGTGCTGACCGTCGGGCGCTACGGCGTGGCGTGGGAGGCGGCCGGTATCGCGGCAGGCGTGTTCGAACTGGCGCTCGACTACGCTAAGGCTCGCGAGCAGTTCGGCAAGCCGATTGCCGCGTTCCAGCTCATCCAGCAGAAACTGGTCGAGATGGCGACCGAGGTCACGCTGGCGCGCGCGCTGTGCTTCCAGATCGGCAATTTGCTGATCGCCGGCCAGTTGAATGAGGGCATCGCATCAATGGCGAAGTATAACAACGCGCGCAAGGCGCGGCAGGTCGCGCTGTTGGCGCGTGAGACGCTAGGCGGCAATGGAATCCTGCTTGAGAACCACATCGCGCGGCTTATGCTTGACGCCGAAGTGGTATACACCTACGAAGGCACCAACGAGATCAACCTGTTGATCGTGGGGCGCGACCTCACCGGTCACAATGCCATCTTCTAGCGGACACAGATCCCGCGTCTGAAGACTCAGCGCCCCGAAGGTTGTTCGGGGCGTTGATATTCTATGTGCTGGTACTGCTGAGATCGGCCGCCGAAGGTCGGCAGGCTTGACGATCTGACTCGTGGCGTAATTCGAGTAAAAAGGGGCCGGCACGACCTCATCACTCAGCACTCGCCACGTTCAACTATGCGCGTGAAGCCGCGCTTGCAAGTCAGCCACAATGGCGTCCACCGCGGTGCCGAACGTGTACACCGCCACAAAGTTCCCTTCGGGGTCGATCAAGAACTGTGACGTCGTGTGGTTCACGATGTAGTATGGCGTGTCACTACTCTCGACAACGTCATAATAAGCGCCGAACTGCTCGGTCATCGGGGTGAGCGTCGCGTCGTCCGCGGTAGCACCGACGATCGCCGGGTCGAAACGCGACACATAATCACGAAGGACATCCGGCGTATCGCGGGCCGGGTCAACGCTCACCAGCATGAACGTCACGTCGGCGGCATCTTCCCCAAGCGCCTTGCGAATCACGCGCCAGTCGGTCATGGTCGACGGACAGAAGTCCGGGCAGTAGGTATAGCCGAAGTAGATCAGCGTATAACGGCCGCGCAAGGACTCCAGCGTGACCACCCCATCGGCGCTTTGCAGCGTAAACGGCTCAACGGCTTTCGGTTCAAGTGCCGTGACGCCAGATGAGTACGCCCCCGGGTCGACAAGCGCCGCACGGGTGCCTGTGGTCGCGTCAGCCGGCGGCTGTTGGCCGGAAATGAACGCAAGCGCCGCGACAACGATCAAAGCGAAGATTGCCGTGACGATGAGTCCGATCAGCACCGGCGACACGCGGTTGACGCCGGTCGTTTGCGTCGGGCCACTTGACATGGTAAATTTCACCTCGCTTCCTCAATTGTGAAGATTGTAACAGACTCTTCCGGCGATACACGAGGCTGTAATGCGCAACTTCCACCCGCTTGACGTCTTCACTGACAACGAGACATCCGGCCTGCTTACCTTTTCATCTTCCGTCGATGCCCCCTTCCGGCCTGAGCTGAATATGCGCAAGGAAGGCACGTACGTCGCGCTGGCAATCTCGCACGGGCCGATCGAGCTTGCGCTCCGTCCGCGTATCGATGAACTGCGACGCGTGCTCGGCCGCCTTGTGGCCGTGGAGGGATTGCAAACCACCCGCCAAGTTGGGACGGGCGAGGCCTATATCGCCCTCGGGCTTCAAAGTGATGGCACGCTCCTCATGCGTCCAACACTGGTCGCCGATGCGACCGGACACCTGTGCTTTAACTTGCTGCTTACACCGGCGTCGCGTGCCGTGTTGTACACATGGGTCGGCGTTATTCGTGACGACGAGTAGCCATCGCCAGTGCGCATCGCGGTGTTGCGTGTTGACGTGCCGGTCGGTAGAATTCTGCCCAATTCGATCGTCGACGAAGAGAGCGCCGGGTAACAGTCCGGCCGCCGAAGGGGCAAGCGCGCCGCGTGATCCGCGTCACCACGCGCGAAACTCTCAGGCCGATAGGATTCGTCCGCGAGTCACTCTGAAGGCTGTCCGACAGGGTGCGCACACAGCGGTTTTGTGGCGCACTCTGTTTTCGTTATGCTTCTAGCATTCGCGCCGGTGAGATGGTGTGTGAATTGAAAGGATAAGTCATGGCGGATCTGAAATTCCCTGAAGACCTGAAGTATGCCAAGAGCGATGAGTGGGTTCGGATCGAGGGCGATATCGCCACGGTAGGCATTAGCGACTACGCGCAGGACGCGCTCAACGACATCGTGTTTGTCGACTATAAAGTCGACAAAGGTGGGTCGGTGGCCGTAGGTGATGAGATCGCGATCATCGAATCCGTCAAGGCGGCGAGCGAGATTTACTCGTTTGTCAGCGGCACGGTCGTCGAATTGAACGCGGCGCTGGTCGATGCGCCGGAAACCATCAACACCGACCCATATGGCGAGGCATGGTTGATGAAGATCAAGCTGGACGGCGCGCCTGACTTAAGCGACCTGATGGACGCCGCCGCGTATGCGAAGCACTGCGAGGGTCGTTAGCTCGTGATACGCGTCATCTCAGTCAACGTCGGCCAACCGCAAACGCACATCCACACCCACCCGACCGATGGGCGTGAAGCCGAATGGACTTCCGCATTCTGGAAGTATCCGGTGTCCGGCGCTGTGCGTGTCACGAAGCTCGGAGTCGTCGGCGATGCGCAAGCGGACACAAAGAATCACGGTGGCCCGGATAAAGCAGCGCTTGGTTATGCGAGCGCACACTATCCGGTGTGGCGCGCCGAACTCCCCCACCTCGATCTGACACCCGGCGGCTTCGGCGAGAATCTAACCATCGACGGGCAGGACGAAACAAGCGTCTGCATCGGTGACATTTACAAGGCCGGCGATCTTGTCATGCAAGTCACCGGGCCGAGATATCCGTGCTGGAAGATTTCGCGGCGCTGGAATCAACCCGATCTGTTAGACCGGGTGTATTCACTGCGCCGCACCGGATGGAATTTCCGCGTGCTGAACGAAGGCGCAATCAGCGCCGATACCGAGCTGATCCTCGTTGATCGGCCGCGGCCCAGCTTGACGATTGCCCACTGCTTTGATGTGATCGACATGCCCAGCGAGTTCATCGACTCGGTATATCAACTCGCGACCGCACCCGAAGTTGCGACGTTCTGGCAAAAGATGGCGACGAAGGCGCTTGCGGCTGTGAGCGCCCCCAAGTAGAGAAGCGCGTACCCCTATGTCGTATATCCCACACACCGAGCAAGACCGCCAGCAAATGCTCGCCGCGATCGGCGTCACCACGATCGAAGACCTCTTCGACGCGGTGCCGGCAAGCCATCGCTTCCCGAAGATCGATATTCCGCCGGCGCTGAGTGAGTACGAAATCGCCGCGGAACTCAAAGCGTATGCGGAGGCCAACGACCACGCGGGGAACTTCGCCGTGTTTCGCGGCGCGGGGGCGTACCATCATTTCGTCCCGTCAGCCGTCAACCACCTCCTGCTGCGCGGCGAGTTCTTCACCGCCTATACGCCTTATCAGCCCGAACTCAGCCAAGGCACGCTGCAAGCCGTGTTCGAGTACCAGTCGATGATGTGCGCGCTGACCGGCATGGACGCCGCCAACGCCAGCCATTACGACGGCGCGACCAGCCTCGCCGAGGCCGTCACGGTCGCGCTCGATGTCACGCGGTTCAAGCGGAACAAGATCGTCCTTAGCGGCGGTATCCATCCACAGTACCGCGAGGTCGTCCGCACTTATCATCAGGGCCGGCAGATCGAGATTGTCGGGGACGACCAGCCGCGTTCCGCCGCGGAACTCGCCACCCTAGTAGACAGCGATACGGCGATGGTCGCTGTCCAGTATCCCAACTTCTTCGGGCAGATCGAAGACGTGAAGGCGTTGGCTGAGAAAGCACACGCGGTCGGCGCACTGCTCGTCGCGGTGGTCAATCCAGTCGCGCTCGGCATACTCAAGTCCCCCGCCGATCTCGGCGCGGCTATCGCTGTTGGCGAAGGCCAACCGCTGGGCGTCGGGCTCCAGTTCGGCGGGCCTTATCTCGGCTTCTTCAGCATCAAGCAGGAGTACGTCCGCAAGATCGCCGGCCGCATTGTCGGCGAGACGATCGACAGCGACGGCCGCCGTGCCTACGTGATGACGTTGAGGCCACGCGAGCAGGACATCAAGCGCGAGAAAGCCAGCAGCAACATCTGCACCAATCAAGGGCTGATGGCGCTGGCCGCTTGTGTGTATATGAGCCTGTTGGGCAAGAACGGGCTGCGCCATGTTGCGGAGCTGTGCTATCACAAGGCGCACTACGCCGCCGCTGAGATCGAAAAACTGGCCGGTTTCTCGGTCGACCGTTCACTGCCGTTCTTCAACGAGTTCGTGATCAAGTGCCCTGTTCCGGTCGAGAAGGCGAATGCCGCTTTGCTTGAGCAGGGGATCATCGGCGGCTATGACCTCGGCGCCGACTACCCGCATCTGGCCGGTCACATGCTGATCGCCGTAACGGAAACCAACAGCAAGGCCGAAATCGACGCATTGGTTGAGACGCTCAAGGCATTGACATGACGCACGAACCGACGATTTACGAACTGAGCCAACCGGGGCGGATCGGCGCCAACCTGCCTAGCCTCGACGTGCCGAAGGCTGACCCGCTGCCAGCCGATCTGCTGCGAACCGAACTAAAGCTGCCGGAAGTCAGCGAACTCGAGGTCATCCGCCACTTCGTGCGGCTGAGCCAGTTGAACTACGCCATCGACAAGGGGTTCTATCCCCTCGGCAGCTGCACCATGAAGTACAACCCACGGATCAACGAAGATGTAGCGCGCTACGAAGGGTTCGCCGGCTTACATCCGCTGACCGACGGGGAAGGCGCACAGGGCGCGTTGGCGCTGATGTATCAGCTTCAGCAGTGGCTGGCTGAGGTCAGCGGGCTGGACAGCGTCAGCTTACATCCGGCAGCTGGGGCGCACGGCGAATTCGCCGGCATCCTGATGATCCGCAAGTATCATATCGACCGTGGCGAGCCGCAGCGGACGAAGATCCTCGTCCCTAACAGCGCGCACGGAACCAACCCCGCGACCGTCACGATGGCGGGCTTGAGTGTCATCGAACTACCAGCCGACGACAAAGGTGATGTCGACATCGAGGCGCTCAAGAAGATCTGCGAGGGGCCGGAACGCGACACCATCGCGGGCATGATGATCACCGTTCCCAGCACACTCGGCCTGTTCGAGCGCGGCATTCTGAAGATCATCGAGCTGGTTCATGACGCGGGCGGCCTGATGTACATGGACGGCGCGAACATGAACGCGCTGATGGGCGTAGTCAAGCCCGGTAAGCTCGGCTTCGACGTCATGCACTACAACCTGCACAAGACATTCAGCACTCCGCATGGCGGCGGTGGCCCCGGATCAGGCGCGGTAGGCGTCAACGAGAAGCTCAAGCCGTTTCTGCCCGCTCCCCACGTCGACATCATCGAGCCGGGCACGGATGACGAGGCCCCGCTGTACGGGTTCGTCACACCGGAGAAGTCGATTGGCCGGCTCAAGGCGTTCCACGGTAATTTCGGGATGCACACCCGAGCCTATGCGTACATCCGGGCGTATGGCGGCGAAGGGCTGCATCAGGTGTCGCGCCATGCCGTGCTCAACGCCAACTATATCCGCGTCGGGCTGAGCGACACGTACACTGTCCCGTATGATCGTGCCTGCGGGCATGAGTTCGTGCTGGAGGGCCATTTCGAGGGCGTGGACAAAGTGCACGCGCTGGACATCAGCAAGCGCCTGATGGACTACGGCTATCATCCGCCCACCAACTACTTCCCGCTGATCGTCCCTGAGGCGCTGCTGATCGAGCCGACCGAGACGGAGACGAAGGAGACGCTCGATCAGTTCATCACGGCGATGAAGAAGATCGCGCAGGAAGCGAAGGAAAACCCCGAGCTTTTGCTCAGCGCGCCGCACAAGACTCCGGTGTCGCGCCTCGACGAGGTACGCGCCGCCAAGCAGCTTGTGTTGTGCTGCGCCCCGCTGCTCAAAGACTCGTAACGACAGTTCCACAGCGCAACACGCCAACAGCCCGGCCGCACAACCGGGCTGTTTCGTTTACAGATAGCTCACGACATCCTCAAGCGCAGGCCGCGATCGTTCGTCGGTGGGCTGCGTGGCGCTGCCGATATAGATCAGTCCCACGATCTCGTCGCTCTCTGGAATCTGCAAGCCGGCTTTCACGTCCGCATGATACGCCGGCCAACCGGTATTCCACGCCGCGAAGTAACCGAGCGCGTTTGCGGCATGGATCGCATTGAGACACACCGCTGCCCCAGACAGCACCTGCTCGAAACGCGGGATCCGCTGCACGTTCTCTATCCGTGTGCTAACGATCAGCAGCAGCGGGGCGCGGGCTGGCCGTTTCGCCTCGGATTCGATAAGTTCGTCGCTGGCGGCGGGGTTGTCCCTGCGGAAGATCTCGGCCCACCGTTTGCCAAGCGTGTGCTGCGCCTCACCGCGCACGACCTGAATCCGCCACGGCGCCAGTTTGCCGTGATCCGGCACGCGGGTCGCCGCGCGCAAGATCAGCTCAAGCTCGGCGTCGTTCGGGCCGGGGCCGGTCAACTTCGTGGACGACAGCGAGCGCCGAGTCAACAGATAGTCAAGCAAGCCATCGAGCCGCGGCTTGCGGATGGGATCCGTCATGTCGCCTCCAATAAACAAACAGGCGCCGTAATAGACGCCTGATGATGCTGCGGAGAGGGAGGGATTCGAACCCTCGATAGACTCATCGCCTATACTCGTTTTCGAGACGAGCCCGTTCGGCCGCTCCGGCACCTCTCCTATGCGCCTGACATTATACCGTCTCGGCGCCGGGTGTACAGGGTGCAGCGCCCCCCAAACGGTCAGGTTTCCGGGCGGATCACGTTACTGCTTGCGGATCACCTCCCATGCGAGATGGTTGATCTCCGGCAGGATCAGCTTCTCGAACGCGACTTCGACCGCGTTGGGGCTGCCCGGCGTAGAGACCACGAACCTGCCCCGATACACACCCGCGGTCGCCCGGCTGAGCATCGCCGCAGCGCCGACCTCCTGATAGCTCAACATTCTGAACAGCTCACCAAACCCCGGCAGCGTCTTTTCGAGCTTGGCGCTGATGACGTCGAACGTCGTGTCACGCGGCGCGATACCGGTTCCGCCGTTGAACAGGATGATCTGCACGCCGGCCGTCGACGCCAACTCGTCAAGCACATCGCGGACTTGCTGCGGCTCGTCTTTGATGAGGCGATACGGCCCGACTCGATGCCCAGTTTCGGTCAGGCGGCGCTCAAGGTATATTCGGTTCTGGTCGGTGTCGGGCGTGCGGGTATCGCTGACCGTCACGATGGCGACCGTCACCGGCCCGGTACCGGCACGTTCTCGATGTTCATCTGCGCCGCGCATAATCTGATTCTGACCCCCACTCTCAGTTCGATGGTACAATGTCCGCCTGCATTCATCGGGCCTGATTGACGCGCGAGAAGGAGCGCAGCATGTCGTACCAGTTCCTACGATATCAGAGCAGCGACGGTGTCGCCACCATCACGCTGAACCGCCCCGACTCCTTCAACGCGCTGACGACACCGATGATGGACGAGCTGAAGTCAGCGCTGAAGGCCGCGGAACGCGATGAGGCCGTACGCGCAGTCGTCCTCACGGGCGCGGGGCGCGGGTTCTGCAGCGGCGCCGATCTGGCTGAGATTCAGGCCAATCCCGACGTCCCCATCACGGAGTATCTGCGGGCCGGCTTGAACACGCTTGCTCATCAGATGCGCGCGATGCCGAAGCCGATTATCGCCAGCGTGAACGGGGCGGCGGCAGGGGCAGGCACCAGCCTTGCACTGGCGTGCGACCTCCGAATCGCCTCGGATGCTGCCAGCTTCATCTTTGCCGCGTTCGTGAATATCGGCCTTGTGCCGGATGGCGGGCTGACGTATCTGCTGCAGCGGGCGGTTGGCACGGCGAAGGCCCTAGAATTCGCGCTGCTGGCGGATGCGAAGAACCGTGTATCGGCCGACGGGGCGCTGGCGACCGGCATCGTGAACCGCGTCGTGCCGGCAGAATCGCTGCAAGCAGAAACGGATGCGCTCGCCCGTAAGCTGGCGGCGCTGCCTACGCGTGCGATCGGCATGACCAAGCGTGCGATCTACCGCGCTGCGGAACGCGATCTCACCGATGCCGCCGATTACGAAGCGCGCGTGCAGGCGGTCATGTTCACGACTGAAGATTTCAGGGAAGGCGTGAGCGCGTTTCTCGAAAAGCGCGCGCCTGTGTTCAAGGGCAAGTAAGGAGGCCCCATGCCGAGCATCTTCTCCAAGATCATCGCGGGAGAAATCCCGTCGAAGAAGGTTTACAGCGACGATCTCGTCACGGCGTTCTGGGACATCAACCCCCAACGCGCGGTGCATATCCTGATCGTTCCGAACAAAGAAATCCGAACTGTGTCGGAGGTGACGGCTGAGGATGAGTTGATGCTTGGGCGCATGTTCACCGCGGCCCGCCGCATCGCCGAAGACCTTGGCATCGCGCAGTCCGGGTACCGGTTGATCGTCAACTGCGGCGAACACGGCGGACAAGAGGTTCCCCATGTGCACATGCACCTCCTCGGCGGTGAGTCAGTCGGCCCGATGCTCAAGCGAAAATCGGCGGAGTAAGTCATTGTGAAAATCGTTGCTGTATTCGGAAGCGCGCTTCCAACCCCTGCACATCCGGTCTATCAGGAAAGCGTTGCGGTAGGACGTCTTCTGGCGCAAGCGGGGTATGCCGTGATGACCGGCGGCTACAACGGCGTGATGACGGCGGCGAGTCAGGGCGCATACGAGGCCGGCGGCACAACCATCGGCGTGACCTGCCTGCCGTTTGAACGGCAGCGCGGCTCGAAGCCCAACCCATATTTGACCGAAGTACGGCCGTTCGAGACGCTGCGCGAGCGGCTTGAGCACCTCGTCCTCACCCCGCATGCGTTCGTCGTCATGCCCGGCGGCTTGGGGACGCTCAACGAAATGGTGTTTGCCGCCGAGTTGATGCGCGCCGGCGATATCCCGCGCCGTTCGACCGTTTGCTACGGCAGTTTCTGGCGGCCGATCATCGACATCACCAGTCAATCGGAGTACATGCACCACGAGGGATGGATGCACGTGCGCTTCGCGGATACGCCTGAAGCAGTCGTCGACCTCATTTCAAACCATGTTCCGGCATAGCGTAGTTCCCGCGATCGTTGTGGCGATCTTCGCAGCGGCGTGCAGTTCGCCGCCGGAGGCCGCCCTAGCAGAACAAGCTGTCGCGACGCCGACGCTGCGGCCACGGCGACAATTGCTCCCACCGCAGCGCCCACGGCTGAAACACCTGAGCCTGCCACGCTCACGATCTGGTTTCCAGATACGCTGCTGCCCGCCAATGCCGACGCTGTAGCCGCCATTGTCGAGGCGGACGTCGCCGAATTCTCGAACACGCAGGATGGGGTCACGGTCGAACTGCGGCGCAAGGTGGAAGGCGACGTCGGCGGCATCCTGTCCACGCTGCGCAGCGCGAACGGTGTGGCCCCCGGCGCGCTTCCGGATATCACCCTGCTGCGTCGGAACGATCTTGTACGGGCGGTCGAGGACGGACTAATTCAGCCCATTGAGGGACGGGTCGCGTCGACCGTAATCGCGGATTTGTTCCCGGCGGCGCTGCGGCTTGGACGCGCCGACGATCAGCTGTACGCTCTGCCCTATCTCGCCGATCTCTATTTATTCGCGTACGACGCCGGCAGCCAGCCAGTTGAGCGCATGACGTTCGACGCCGTGTTCGATCTGGATCGTCCACTGGTCGTGCCCGCCGCTAGTTCAAGCGGCATCGCTGATGTGCTGTGGCTCCAGTACAGCGCGGCAGGCGGCATCCTCGATCCGGAGAGTCCGCTGACCGAGACGGCGGTCGCGTCCGTCTTCTCGTTTTACGACAGGCTGAGAACCGAGGGACTGATCGTGCCGGGGTCGGTCGACTACACGTCACCGGGCGATTACTCACGCGCGATAGCCACCGGGCAAATCCCGTCGGGCGTCGTCAAGACCAGCCAGCTCGCCCAATTCGTCGGCTCTGAACGTCCAACGGCATTCTCGTCGATCCCAACCTCGACCGGCGACCCTGTCTCAAGCATCGACGCGTGGATGTGGGTGATCGTCACACAAGACCCCGAACAGCAGGCCATTGCCGGCCATTTCATCAACTGGATGATGAACGCCGAACATCACGGCACGTTCGCGCAGGCGCTGTCGATCCCCCCAACCCAGCGCAACGCCCTGCGGCGCTGGTCGTTCCCCGGCATCGAGAACGCGCTGCTCTCCAACTTGATGACCAACGCGTTTTCCACCGATCAGCTGATTGGGACGGGTGGCGCAGCACGCGCGATGCAAGCCGCGTGGATCGACCTGATCACCGGCGAATCGAACGCGCAGGAAGCGGTTCGCAGCGCGCTGCAGCCCTAGAGGTCTTTCTGATAGATGCGGTACGTCCGGTACGTGGGCATTCCCAAGCCGCGCAGCGTACCTGCCATATCCTGATTCGTCTCAAGGATCCAGCCGCAGTCCGCAGCCTTGATCCCGGTGTTCTTCAGCGCCTTCATCAGGTGATAGACCAGCACGAGATCGACGCCTTTGTTTCGGTGCTCAGGGACGACCCCAAGCAGCGGGACGCGGACGCGCGTGATCTTGGGCCGGACTTTCCAATGCCACAACGCCTTGACCAGCGAGATCGGTTCGGGGATGCCGGGGCGCGGCTGAACATACTTGAGCACTTGATTGAAGTCACCGACCGACATGACAAGGCCGATGGGCTTGCCGTCGATGTACGCGAAGTACGTCCAGTCCGGGTTGAAGACGAGGCCGAGACCTTCGATCATCGCGTCTAGCTCACGCGGCGTCAGCGGAACGAAGCCCCAGTTGCTGTCCCATGCGTCATTGTAAAGCTGCTTGATGATCTCGAAATCGGCGCGGCGCTGGCGCGGATCGGAGGGGCGAACCGTGATGTTGCCCTTCTTCATACGCCACTCGACGATCTTGCCGAGACGTTCCTCGGTGCCTTCGCTGGCGACCATGTCCCAATCGTAGTAAAAGCTGTTCATGTCCATCGACTTGACGAAGCCGAAGCTCTCGATCAGCCGTTGATAGTATGGATGGTGGTAGCTCATCAGCAGAAGCGGCTGCTCAAAACCGTCGATAAGCAGCCCGACTTCCTCGTGCGTGGTGAAGGTCTGCGGGCCGATGATCGACGGAAACCCTTTGGCCTTGACCCATTCGCACGCCGCCCGCAGCAGGCCGTGGGCGACCGCTTCATCATCGATCGTCTCAAAGGCCCCGAAGAAGCCGACGTTCGTCCCCCAGTGTTCGTTGTGACGCCGGTTGATGAACGCTGCGATCGTGCCGACAGGTTCGCCATTACGCCATGCGATGAAGTAGTCGCCTTCCATGTACTCCCACGCGGCGTTCTTCTCCTTCGACACGATATCCCGGCGCATTGAAAGCAGCGGCGGCACCCAGTTCGGGTCGTCACGGTAGATCCGCCACGGGAACTCAAGAAAAACCTTGTGATCCGCCTTGGTCTCGACCTTACGGATTTGCACAGAATCAGTCATGGCTTACCCTCGGTTGCGCAAACACCCGATTCTATCCCTACGTGACATCGCCTGCCATGATGATTCCCTCGCACCGACCGCAGCGCACCCGTATAATGACGGCGCGTTGTGCGAGGAAGGAATCGAGGTTGAGCAAGGCGAGTAAGCGCTGCCCGATCTGCGAATCGGTGAACTCAAGCAAGGCCACAAGCTGTTACAACTGTGGCGCTTCGCTTGAAGCTGTCGATGTGGAAGTCGGCCAGCAGCCCTCTCCAACCAACCGGTCGATGGAATACGACTATCGTTACGGCGAGACCGACCTCATCGAAGACAGCTTGCGCAGCCGCGCGCGCGCCTACATGACCGGAATCGGACTGCTGCTGCTGGGCGTGCTGATCGGCGCGTCGGTGATCGTCGCTGCGCCGCTGCTCCAGCCTGAGCCGGCCCTACCCGCGGTCATCAACGCGGACGAGTCGCCTACGCCGCGCCCGACCGTCGTCTTGGCGACCGTGACGCAGGGTATTCCGACCGCGACTGCAACCCTCTCACCGTCCCCAAGCCCGACCATCACGCTGACCCCAACGCCTGAGCCGTGCATCCAGAACGTGCAGACCGGCGACGGGATGATCGCGATTGTGTCGCGCTGTGGACACCGCAGCTTAGATGTCATCCCGCTGGTCGTGACCCTCAATAACCTGAACGACGAAAACGATCTGCGGCCCGGCCAGCAAATCATCGTGCCCTACCCGACCTCGACCGACGATCCAGCCGCCGTCCCTGAGGCCCAGAGCGACGCGCAAACCGTATCGAACGAACTCGCCTCCGCGAATCCAAGCGGGCTGTCGCAAGAGCAAATCCGCCAAACGCAGGAGTTCGATCCGTTCTTCCGGCCGACGCCAACCAATCCGCCGGGTGTGCAAAATTATCAGGTGCAGGCAGGCGATACCATCGTTTCGATCGTCGCGCAGTTCAACACAGAGATCAACGCAATTGATCTGCTCAACCCACAGCTCACGTTCTCGCAGTGTGAAATGGGCCAGACATTCGGTGGGCCGACCTGTTCGGTGGCGCTGCGCGAGGGTGAAATCATCCGCGTGCCGGCCCCGACGCCGACACCGACACTTTCCCCCACGCCGTCAGGCAGCGAGACCCCAACCCCAACCGCAACCGCGACGTTCAACGCCCCAAGCCTCATCAGCCCGGATCCCCGCGCGTACTTCCGCCGCGACGAAGTCGTGACGCTGCGATGGACGGCGACCGGAGCGCTCGCGCCGGGTGAAGTGTACTTGGTCGAAGTACAGTCTCTGACACAGGGCCTGCTTTATCTCGCCGAGACGACCGATTTGTTCTTGGTCGTCCCGCTTGAGTGGCAAGGCCCCGCAGCGCGTCAATTCGAGTATGCGTGGTCGGTCTCGATTGCCCAGCAAGGCGATCCCGACTCGGCACGCAGCGCAACCGCCATCCGCGCGTTTACGTGGGAAGGGCGCGGAGAGGAATAGGCTATGCGATCACTACATGTTCCCATTCAGGTGTTGGCCGCCGCTGGGCTGCTCATGTTGACGCTGGCAGCGTGCAACTTCACACCTCAGCCGCCGACCCCTACGGTAGAGCCGATCACGTCGCCAACCGCGTCGCCGACGTCTGAAGGGCCAACGGCCACCGCGTCCCTCTCGCCCACCAGTCCGCCAACGGTCGGGCCGATTCGGCTGGCATCCGCTACGCCATCCGTCACGCCGCTTCCGTCGACGGCGACAGCGACCAGCACGCCAACACCGGGGCCGTACACGTATGTCGTCCAGTCCGGCGATACCCTGTTCGGCATCATCGAACGGTTCGGCTACACCGACGGTCGTGTGATCCCGGACGTGCTCACGCTCAACCCCAACATCCCAAGCGCAGATAACCTCCCCGTTGGGCGTGAGATCCTCATCCCACGGCGCACGTCGACACCTACCCCGCCGGGTTATGAAGCGACCGTCAGTATGCTGGGAACGCGGGGCGTGCAGGTGCAGCAGCCCATCTCGCCCAATACTGAAATCTCGTGTCATCAGGTGCAAGAGGGTCAGACGATTCTGGAGATCGCCGCGCTGTACAACACCCAGCTCGAGGTGCTGGCGAACCTCAACCCTGAGATCATCTTCCGCGGGTGCGACTTCAACAACCGCAGCGGCGGGCCGGATTGTGTCGTGCGAATCAATATCGGCCAGTGTGTCAACGTGCCGCTCCCGACGGCGACGCCAACCCTATCGCCCACGCCGTCCGGCAATGAAACGCCGACCCCGACGCCGACGTATAACGCGCCGATCACCGTTTATCCGCCCAACGGCTCGATCGTCGCCGGCCCGATCACGCTCGAATGGGTGAGCGTTGGGGTGTTGGCAGAAGACGAGTATTACTACATCGAACTCACCGACCGCACCGCCGGCTTGCAGTACACACAGGTGACGCGCGATACGTCACTTCGGCTGCCGCCCGAACTGATCCCCCCAGACGGCGCACAGCACGATGTCGATTGGCGCGTGGTGGTGGTGCGCGGCAGCGGCGAGAATTACAGCGTCATCGGCGGCGTGATGCCGTCCCGTTCATTCCGTTGGCAGCGACGTTAGGAGCTGAAATGTCCATCCAAGTACCCGAAGCCGCCAAAGACCTGCTGGAACGCCCGATTGTGGTGACGTTGGTCACGTTAATGCCGGACTATCAACCGCAGGCTAATCCCGTCTGGTTCGAGTGGGACGGTGAATACATTTGGATCAACACTGCGCGCGGCCGGGCAAAAGACAAGAATATGACCGCGCGCCCGAAAGTCACCGTCCTGTCTACCGATCCGGACGATCCATACCGTTATCTTGAAGTGCGCGGCGTTGTTGCCGAAGTGACTGAAAAGGGCGCGTTCGATCACATCAACCACCTCTCCGAACGCTACACGGGCAATCCCGACTTCTTCGGTTCGGATCACAAGCGGCGCGCGACCGAAGTACGGGTCATCTATAAGATTCGGCCTACGAAGATCAGCTATCACGATTAGGTGGCGACAGTGGCGTGGCTGTATGCGATCTTGAGCTGGCTGCTGCCCTCGCGCCCCCCTGTAAGACGCGCTGTCCCCAGCCGAATCGTGATCGTGCTGCCGTGCTGCATTGGTGATGTCGTCAATGGGACGGCCGTGCTGGTCGCGCTGCGCCGCGCCTATCCGCACGCGCATATCGCATGGGCTGTCGGGTCGTGGTCACGCGCCGTCCTCGAACAACAGCCAATGCTCGATGCGCTGATCGATACCGGGCCGGGGGCATTCCCTGCCGCGACTCCCCCAGCGCTCTTGAGGTTCGTCCGGACACTGCGCCGTGGGCGCTACGATCTTGCCGTGTCGTTAGTGCGCACTCCGCGCGCCAGCCTATCGCTGTGGCTGTCCGGCATCCCGGTGCGCGCAGGCCTCGACAGCGGCCATCGGGGTTTTGGCTGCAACGTCCGCGCGCCAATCAACCCGGTCGAGGAGCGCATCGAGGCGGATATTTATCTCGACACCATCCGGGCGCTGGGTCTGTCTATTGACGACGTTACGACGCGGCTTGAAATTCCGGCGTCCGCACTGGAGCGCGCACGGGTCGAGATCACCGCATTGGGCGTATCGGGCCGGTTCGTGGTGGTCAATACGTCAGGCGGACGCAACCCCGGCATGTCGATGGCATCCAAACGCTACCCGCCCGATCGGTTGGCGCGGGTGATCGAGGGGCTGCGCGGCGCCGGCCTCGACGTGATTCTGGCCGCCGGGCCGGGGGACTCCGACGCTGCGACCGCGGTGCAGGATCATCTCAACACGGCGGTTCCGCAGTCCGTGGGAACGCTCGCCCCCCTCGAACTCATCGCGGTCGCTTCGCTGGGCGTCGGCTATATCGGATTTGATACCGGATTGACACACGCGGCGGCCGCTGCCGGCGTCCCGACCGTCATGATCTTGGGGCCGACCTCGCCGGCCCGGTACGGCCCGCACAACCCCGCCGGGATCGCCGTCTGGCGTCCAGTTGAGGTGGCGGCGTCAGGCGTAGGCGCACGCGAGCAGGCCGCCTTCGACTGGGCGCGTGACGGCGTCGATCCGGCCGAGATCATCGCGGCGGCGCTCAACCACTTTCGCCGGGATGTGGACTAGACAGCAGCCTTCTCGACCGCGGCGAACAACTCGCGCACGATCTCGTCTGGCGTAACGCCTTCCGACAAACCTTCGAAATTGGGCAGCACGCGATGGCGCAGCGCCGGGGTGGCGACGGCTTTGACATCCTCATACGCGACGTTGAACCGGCCCTCCAGCAGCGCGTTCAACTTGGCGCCGATGATGAGCGCTTGCGCGCCGCGCGGGCTGGCGCCATAGCGCACGTAGCGCCGGACAAGCTCCGGCGCGTCAGGATGATCTGGGTGCGACGCGACGATCAGCTGAGCGACGAAGCGGTTGATATGGCTGGCAATGGGCGTATCCAGTCCGAGCGTGCCCATCTTCACGATAGCCTTGCCGTCCGCCGCGCGTTGAACCTGCGGATGGCTGCTGGATGTCGTGCGCTCCAAGATGCCGACGAGTTGATCAACGGTCGGGAATCGCACGTCGATCTTGAATAGAAATCGGTCGAGCTGCGCTTCTGGAAGCGGGTACGTCCCTTCCATCTCAAGCGGATTTTGTGTCGCCATCACGAAGAACGGCGGCTCAAGGCGATAGACCCGGCCTGCTACGGTCACGGTCTGCTCCTGCATGACCTCCAGCAGCGCCGATTGAGTCTTGGGTGAGGCGCGGTTGATCTCGTCGGCCAGCAGCAGGTTGGCAAAGACCGGCCCCTCGCGAAACCGGAAGACTTTGCGCCCCGTTTCGTCATCTTCTACGATCTCGGTGCCGACGATGTCGGCCGGCATCAGGTCTGGCGTGAACTGGATGCGCGAGAACTTGAGGTCGAGGACATCGGCTAATGTGCGGATCAACTGGGTTTTGCCCAAGCCGGGCACACCTTCCAGCAAGGCGTGGCGGCCGGCGAGTACACAGATCAAGACACTGCGGATCACATCCTCTTGGCCCACGATCACACGTCGGACTTCCGACTCGATCCCGCGCGCGGTCTGGCTGAATTCCTCGATCGTCATTGGGGCCTGCATCATCGTGCTGTCCTTGCTATAACCGTCCGATCACAACACGGCCCAATAATACCCCGCATTTGTGGGGACATTTATTGGATTCCAGTGAGCCTCCGGCACGATTCTCTTGTACGCTAATGACGTTGTGTTCATGATGGCCCATTTTTAGGGTCACAGCGGTTGTTGACAGACCACAACAGATCATGATACTGTGTGTCTTGTCGCGTGAACAGCGGTATTCGTGCGACGACGTGCGACGTGAAAGGAGGCTCAATCGCAATGATAGCATGCACCGCCATAGGCAAATCGGTATCCGCCTTCGGAGCGCAGGTCATCGGCCACTCCGCGGACAACCTCTGTTAGTCAGCCCCTCGTAATCCCGGCTGCGCAGAGTACTTGTCTGCCGGCCGTCCCCAGCACTCCTCACAACACCAGAAACGCCAACGCCCATCGAACAGTTTTGAACGATCTGCCGGCGCCAAACGTATCTAATGATGAACGGCCGAGTCACACAGGCCGGATCGAGTCGAGGAGGCTCACCATGACACGCATAGACTTCGACATTCTGCGCGAGCACGAAGCGAACTTGCGCCGGTCTGCCGATCAGTATCGTCTCGCGCGCATCGCGGAAGGCGGCCGCACGCCAGACCTTCGCCGCGATCTCGGCACCGCGCTGATCCGCTTGGGGGCTTGGCTCGAAGCCGAGCCGCAGGTCAACGAGGGCAGCGCGGAGGAACACCGGCAGCTGGCATCTTAACAGCCGTCAAGTGCCTGCAACCCGCATGCAGCGACATGCGTACAAGTGGTAACACACGAGCAACAGAAGACCTACAAACAGGGAGCCAGACCATGTACGACACACTGAACCTCAACATGACGCTCGCGAAACAGCGCCAAGAGCAGCTGGTCAAGGAAGCGCGAGCCAGCCGAGCCAGCCAATCGACCACGGGCCAGCGGAGTCCAGTCCTGATGGCGCTGGGTCGCGGCTTCACCCAACTCGGCAAGCGGCTTGCCCCGCAGGAGCAGGGCGAGAACACCTCCTACGAACTTCAGACGAATCGGGCCTAAATCCCCAGAAGGCTCGATGCCCACCACCCCAGTGCAGCAGGAGCAAGCCGACCTTGCTCCTGCTGCGATTCTGGGCCGCTTCATCAGGTACAATGCGGCTCACCTATCAGAGACGCAAAGGCACAAGCGATATGCACTTCGTTCTCGTGTTCGACTTCGGCGGCGTGATCGTCCAGACGCAGACGCAGGCGCCGCGGCACGCATGGGATCGGTCGCTGGGCTTAGCGCTGGGAACCGTGGAGTCGATTGTCCACGGAAGCGAGTCGTGGCGGCAGGCGCAGATCGGGCGCATCACACATGAGCAGCACTGGGCGGCGGTCACCCGCCAATTGGGCCTCGATGCGGCACGGGCGGCACAGCTTGAAACCGACTACTTCAGCGCGGATGCGGTGGCGCAAGACATCGTCGAGCTGATCGAACGGCAGCGTGCGCGCGGCCAGCGGATCGCGCTGCTCAGCAATGATAGCAGCCGGCTTCGGGACAAGCTGAACCGCCTCGATCTCACCCACCTGTTCGATCCTATCGTGATCTCGGCCGAGATCGGCCACATGAAGCCGGACGCAGCCGCATATCGGTCTTTGGTCGATAGGCTGGGCGTCACGCCAGAGCGCACGGTTTTCATAGACGATATGCCCGCTAATGTCGAAGGCGCGAAGGCGGTTGGCATGAACGCTGTTCGCTATACACCGGCGCTGTGCCTAGAAGACGCCCTCGCCGACTACCTCGTCAGCGACCCTTAACTAACCAATGGTGCTAGTTTGAAAAAGGTCACGAATTGCGTACTCTTGAAGTTTCCACACAACAAAGAGGACGCAACCGTGACCACCGAAGACTTTATCATTTCGCTGTTCTGTTTGGTAGATGATCGT
>JZRA01000042.1 GCA_001567485.1 Chloroflexi bacterium OLB13 | reverse complement strand
GCCTCGCCGTCATCAGCGCAGTTGGCACGCGGGCGTACTATCGCAAACGCGGCTTTTCCGACGCCGGCCTGTATCAGGTGCGCGAGCTGCTGAGCACTCGCGTTGATCTCCCACGACAGTCTTAATGGTGCATCCGGTAAATGGAGGTAGAATCGGAGCAAAAAGGAGGATGACGCGGCCTCCCCGCCGCGCCTACATCTACGCCTTGTCGACCCACTCCGACGCAATCAGGGCGGCCTGCTCCAACACCAAGTCCGCCGCGTCTTCCTGCAGATCGGGCGGATACCCGTACTTACGCAGGATACGCTTGACCAGCACCCTCAGCCGCGCCCGCGCCGCCTGCTTGACCGCCCAGTCGATCGTCACGTTCTGCCGCACGTTCGTCAACAGTTCGACGGCGATCACCGCCAACTGCTTGTCGCCCATCACGTCCCGCGCGCTTTTGTTGTCTGCCAACGCGTCATAGAACGCTAGCTCGTCGGCGTTCAGCCCCAGCTCCTCGCCGCGCCCGGTGGCCTCGCGCACCTCTTTGGCGATCGTGATCAATTCGGCGATCACCTGCGCCGCGTCGATCGTCCGGTTCTGGTAGCGCCGGATCGTCTTGTCCAGCATCTCGGCGAACGAGCGCGCCTGCACGACATTCTGCCGCGACCGCGTGCGGATCTCGTCCTGCAGCAGCTTACGCAGCAGTTCAAGCGCCAGATTCCGCTCAGGCAGCCGCTTCACGTCCTCAAGGAATTCGTCGCTCAGAATCCCGATGTCCGGAGTCTTCAACCCGGCCGCTTCGAAAATGTTGATTACCTCGGGCGAGGCCACCGCTTGCGACACCAACTGCTTGATCGCCCCGTCCAAGTCCTCTTTCGTCCGGGCGTCCACCGGCGTCGACTTGGCGAACTGCGATCGGATCGCCTGAAAGAACGCTACGTCGTCGCGGATCCGCAGCGCCGACTCGTCCGGCACGCACAGTGCGAACGCCTGCGACAACCGCGTCACCGCGTCCATGAAGCGCTTCTTGTTCTCGTCGTTCGATCCGCCGGGCTGCTTCAGAATGTGCTCCATCGCCTTGGGGAGCACCTGCACCCGCTGCGCTGGCTCGCCGCGGAAGAACGTGCTGTAGTCGAAGCCGTGGAACATCGACTTCACCACGTCGTACGCGTCCAGCATGATCGTGATCGCCCGCTCGAGGTCGAACGCTGGCTGACCGCTCCCGCTCTCGGTGTACGCCTTCATCGCCTGCTGCAGATCGGTCGCGATCCCCAGATAATCCACGATCAGGCCGCCGGACTTGTCCTTGAACACCCGATTGACCCGTGCGATCGCCTGCATCAACCCGTGACCGTGCATCGGCTTGTCGATATACATGGTATGCAGCGACGGCGCATCGAATCCGGTCAGCCACATATCGCGCACGATCACCAGCTTGAACCTGTCCTCCGGATCCTTGAAGCGGTCAGCCAGTGCCTTGCGCTGCGCCTTTGACCGCACGTGCGGCCGGTATGCCGGCGGATCGCTCGCGCTGCCCGTCATCACCACCTTGAGGAACCCCTCGGTATCGGCGTCGGCGTGCCACTGCGGCCGGAGTCTCACGAGCTGATCGTACAGATCGACCGCGATGCGCCGGCTCATGCACACGATCATGCCCTTGCCGTCCATCGCCTCTAGCCGCTGCTCGAAGCTCTCGACGATGTCGCGCGCGACCTGTTCCAGCCGCTCCGATGTGCCGACCATCGCCTCCAGCTGTGCCCATTTGGTCTTGAGTCGCTCCTTGGCCGTCTCCTCTTCGCCTTCGGTGATCTCCTCGAAGTCCGGGTCGATCTTGGGCCGCTGCTCCTCGCGCAGGACAAGCCGCGCCAACTGCGCCTTGTAGTAGATCGGCACCGTCGCCTTGTCGTCCACCGCGCGCTGGATGTCGTAGACGTCGATGTACTCGCCGAACACCATGAGCGTATTGGCGTCGGTGGTCTCCACCGGCGTCCCCGTGAACCCGATGAACGACGCATTCGGCAGCGCATCACGCACGTACTTGGCGAACCCGTAGCTGAACTCGCCCGCGCGCGACACCCGCGCCTCGAACCCGTACTGCGACCGATGCGCCTCGTCCGCGATGAACACGATGTTGCGCCGGTCGCTCAACAGCGGATACGCCATGCGGTCGTCTTCCGGCATGAACTTCTGAATCGTCGTGAACACCACGCCGCCCGACGCCACCCGCAGCAGATCGCGCAGATGCTCGCGGCTGTCGGCTTGTTTTGGCTCCTGACGCAGCAGTTCTTGCCCGGCTGCGAACGTCCCGAACAACTGGTCGTCCAGATCGTTGCGGTCGGTGAGCACCACCAGCGTGGGATTTTCCATCGCCGGGTGTTGGATGATCTTCCCGGCGTAGAACAGCATCGACAGGCTCTTGCCGCTGCCCTGCGTATGCCACACCACGCCGACCTTACGATCCCCGGCCGCCGCCGTGGCCGCTACCGTCCGCTCGACCGCCTTGTTGACCGCGTGATACTGGTGATACGCCGCGACCTTCTTGATCAGCCGCGCGTCGTTCTGCTCGAACACGGTGAAGTTGCGCGCGATGTCCAACAGCCGCGCCGGCGCGAACACCCCGCGCACGACCGTCTCGAACGTCGGCGACCCGACCTCCTCACCGTCCACCGTGCGCCATGGCTTGAAATGCTCCCAGCCCGCGCCCAACGCCCCGACCCGCGCCTCGATCCCGTCCGAGATCGCCAGCAACGCGTTGTACCGGAACAGCCCGGCGATGTCCTCGCGGTACGTCAGCAGTTGGTTGTACGCCTTGTGGATCGTCGCCTGCTCGTCGGCCGGATTCTTCAGCTCGATCACCACCAGCGGCAGGCCGTTGACGAACAGCACCACATCCGGCCGGCGGTTGACCTTCGACTTCGAGCGCGGGTTGATGTCCTCGACCGTGAACTGGTTGACCGCCAGATAGGCGTTATTGGCGGGGTTCGCAAAGTCGATCAGCCAGACTTTGTCGTAGCGCGTGTCGGAGCCGACCTTGTACGAGACGTCGACGCCTTCGGTGAGCAGCTTGTGGAACGCGTGATTGTTTTGCAGCACGTCCGGGCTGTCGGTGCGGACGACCCGCCGCACGACGTCGTCGATCACGCCGGCCCTCGCCGGGGCGGGGATGTGCGCGTTGATTCGGTCGAGCTGCGCCCTCAGCCGGCCTTCGAGGATTACCTCGCGGTACGACGTGCGCTCGGCAGCCGGTTCGCCGGGGGCGATGACACCGCCGTGCACGTAGTCCCAGCCGGCCTCCTGCAGCCAGCCGATCGCCGCGAGTTCGACGGTGTCCTCGTTGAACGGCTTCATGGGCTAGGTCTCCGTTCGTTATGGCGTGTATCCAGCGCATTCGACACGTTACTTGCCTTCGTGAATACGATGCACGACTTTGCTGATCATCCGCAGCCTGCGACGACTACTTCTTGCCAGGCTGGAAGAGCGCGACGTTTCGTGCGCGCAACACCATCAGGCTTTGTTTCTTGCGCACTCGTCTTCCGCGCCGGTCCCAAATCTGTGCGTCATAACTCGTGAACGTATAGGTTTCGAAACTATCCGTTACTTCTGAGCACACTTCCTCGATAAAGTCCTTGTACTCATGTTTACCGAGTACATATACTGTCTCAACCCGTTTGGTCTTCGCGATATTCCGTATGTAATTGCGATAGGGATTGATCCCCTCAAGCGACATCTTTGCGCCTGTACCCACAATTACGATTCCGAAGCGACAGAACTCTCCTGTGAAGTTGAGCTCGATCTGTTCACCCTCGGGTCGGGCAGCGACGCGCTCAAGAAAGTTAACTAGGTTCGTGACGTCAACGATGATGCGGTCGTCCTTGAGCCCCCCGTAAACCTTCATACTAAGGAAATACAACTCCTGAAGGAATATGGG
>JZRA01000041.1 GCA_001567485.1 Chloroflexi bacterium OLB13 | reverse complement strand
CATCGAGCCGCTCTCGTGGGCCAGCGACGACGTCGCCTTCGCCGTCGAGATGATCGAAGAGGCGAATGACATCATGGCGGACGCGATGGCAGGCTTGCAGCAGCTGCTGGCTGTGCCGCCGCTCCTCGCCGCATTGCAGCGAAATATCATGCTTGTTCAGAAGAAAGGAAACCGAGATGAACACCTTAGCCACCTCGAATGGCCACGCACTCAAGACGGCGCTGACCGAACAGCCGTCGCTGACGCTGTCGTTCTACAGCTTCGGCGTGATGCTGCGTAAAGCCGACGGCGAGACCGTCACCGAATACCCGGTCGATCCGGCGCAAGTTGCAGCAACGCTGGCGGCCAAAGTCACTTTCGACACCGGCCTGCTGGGCGGAAACACCCTGCTCGTGCGACAGGACGGCGTTCAGCGCACCATCGTCGAATACCGCCCGCCGCAGATCGCGGGGCTGTTCCTCGAGGGCTCGGAGGCCGCGCTGCGCGTGCCGCTGCCGGGCTTGATCCTGATCCGCACCACGGCGGAAGGCAAGACGCCGCAGTATGCGGTGTACGCCGTCAAGCGCCGTCCCGAAGCACACGACACGCCGCTGTTTCACGCCCCGCTGCCGAACGTGTTTAGCTCCGGCGCGATCTGCTGGGGCACGGTTCCGCGTGTCGACGCGGCCGCACTGCGGGATTCGTCACTGGCGGCGGACTGGACGATGCTGCTTGGTTCCGGTGTTCGGCGACCATGCCGTTGGCGGCAAGAGCAAGCGTGAGCCACGGGATGTTCGCAAGCTGCTGGTCGATCTCGAAGCGCGGAAGGCCCGGCGCTATCCGACCGGGGATCTGATCCCGGTCAAGAAATCGCTGGAGCAGGTGCTGGGAGACGAGTCGCGATGAGTACCTTCGATCCGAACACCCACATACAGACCGTCGTGATCGTCGGATGCGGCGGGACCGGCGCGCAGGTCGCCCGCATCGTCGCGCGCATCGTTTACGACATGCGCCGCGCCAGGCTGCACACACCGGCGATCCTGCTGGTCGATCCGGACGTGGTGGAAGACGTGAATGTCGGTCGGCAGCTCTATTCCGTCGCAGAGTCGAATCTCGGCTTGCCTAAAGCGGAAATTGTCGGCACGCGGCTGAATATGGCGCTGGGTCTGGACGTCGCGTGGTGCGTCGAGCCGTTTGACGCCGAGCAGCACGGCGAGCGCCACGGCTCTCAGCTGGTGGTCGGCTGCGTCGACAACCACGAGGCGCGGCGGGAGCTGCATCGTGCGCGCGGCATCCTGATCGGCGCCGGCAACTACCGCGACGGCGGACAGGTCGTGATCGGCAACACGTCCGATGCAGACCAGATGCGACGACACATCGACGGCAGGGGCGGCAAATACGCCTATCTGCCCAAGGAAGGCTTGCTGTTCCCGGCGCTGCTCGAACCCGAAACGCCTGCGCCGGCACCTCAGCCCGACCTATCGTGCGCTGAACTGGTGCTGCGCGGCGACCAAGTCGTGCTCGTCAACGACTGGATGGCGTGCGTCGCCGGGCAGTACATCTACACGCTGCTGCGCCGCCAGCCCATCCGCACCTTCGCCAGCTTCGTCAGCCTCGACGGCATGAGTGTCCGCAGCCTGCCGATCTGCCGCGACGAGCTCCAGCCCTACCTCCTATAAGCCCGATCCACATCGCTCAATCGCATAGAAAAGGAATCCGGAGATGACCAACGATCTTCGCACTGCCGCATTGCGCCGCTATCACGACCTGTTCGACCCGACCCAGTACAACGCGATTACCGAGATGATCGCGTCGAACCTGTACACCGAACGCGACGACAGCCGCATCTCGGACGGCATGGTTGCGCTGCAGGATGCCTGCCTAGAACTGGCCGGCCATCCCGATCTGACCGGCGCGTGCCACCGGTTGGCGGTGTTCTGCGGACAGAATTCGCTCTCGTTCTACACGGTCGATGCCATGCGGGACTTTCTACGCCGGTTCGACACCGGTGACGACCTGCGTATCGCGGATTTCGACGGCACCGCACGGGCGCTGCTGCGCGCCTACAGCGGCCTCGACGATCTGAAGTCCGCCACGGCGTATGCTAACGGAGTCCACGCTTGGCAGGGGCGGATGGCGTATGCGCTGCTGCAAGCGGTGGAGTACCTGACCGTCGCGGCGGCGCAGCTGCTCCAGCATGGCGACGAGGCCTATGTCCACGAGAAGCTGCAGCGTGGAATCCGCCAGATCACCGGCGCGCTGTACGAAGGCGTGCGGCATAGCGAAAACCCGTCGCAGTACGTCTTCCGCGGCGCCTACTTTCCGAATGAGGGCGATGCGCCGACACCGCCTCCGTCACCGCATCCCTAGACGGTGCGATCTCGCCCGGCCGAGCGTGACGCCTGCGCGGTCAGTGTGTACCGCGCTTCCTCCTCGACAGTCGCTGTTCCGGTGATCCACGCCGGGCGGCTCTCCGCGCGCCAAAGCCCGCGCTCTTCCGGACTCGCCGCAAGCCGGCCCTGTTCCGTCCCCGCATCGCATCAGCATCGCCCGCGCGCACGCCTGATCCGCCAGAACGACGATAACGCCATCTCCCGTCTCGCGCGGATCGCCTGACGACCGCCACGCTGCATCGCGGGCAGCCCATGATCTCTTCGCTGCTGGCTGTCCCTCCATGCCGCCAGTACGTGCCGATGTGTCTCTGACCATCCTAGCAGGCGTGCCAGCCGTCAAAATCCTGCGGATTTCGCTTCCCCCTGTTTTTGTCTGGCTGGCGCCGTTGCACTCAACAAAAACAGGGGGCGCCCTGCGGGTGAGGCCTGGCTGTTTCGCCTGCTGGTTTGCTGGTCAGACATCGGCACAGGGCCGATGGATGAGACAGCGCAAACGCGCGAAGGAGCACCATCATGGG
>JZRA01000040.1 GCA_001567485.1 Chloroflexi bacterium OLB13 | reverse complement strand
CGGGCGGACACAACGGCGGCCTTGTAGGGACGCCGTGTGCTGTGCCCGCCGCGCCCCATCATCACACACGCATACGCCCTTCTCCCCCTCGCCCCTTGTGGGAGAGGGGGCCGGGAGGGTGAGGGAAACAACACATACTCAGAAGCGCTCACGGTGCCCGCCCCTAACGCACAGCAGCGGCGGACTCGGCCAGCTTTGCCAATACGTCCGGTGTGATCGGCACGTCGAACACATGGCGGACGACCTCTGCCCAGCCCAGCACGAAGTACTCCCATCCGTCGGCGATGGTCAAGCCGCGACCGGCCTGCTGCGCGCGCGCCTGCGCTAAGAATCCGAGATCGCCACGGTAGTTCAAATCCCACGCGATGCCGCGTTCCGGGAACACCGCCGCGTCGGTGATCGGCGAGCCGGGGATGTCCTTGCCCATGCCGGATGCGTTGACCACCAGCGATCCAGCGGACAGATCGGAGACCAGTAAGTCGGCGCGGCGCGGATCGCCGTTCTCGATAAACGTGAACTCGACACCAATCGGCGAGAGGTCAGAAGCGATGGTATACAGCGACTCCAGACGGTCGGCGCGCGGATCAACGATGATGACACGACGCGGCCGGTCGTCGGGTGGGAAGACAGTGATGATGTTGAGCGCCAGCGCCACGGCCGCGCCGCCCGCGCCGAAGCACAGCAGTTCAGGCTCGCCGCGCCGCCAGTGGCCGTCCGGCACGAACCGCGCCATCGCCTGCCCTGAGACGCTGATGTCGGTGGCGTGGCCGATCAACCGACCGCCGCGCTTGAACAGGCAGCTCACTTCTCCAGCCAGCGTAGCGTCCGGCGTCAGTTCGTCGAGCAGATCGCGCCCGGCATGCAGCACGCCCAGCTTGTGCGAGGTGACCAGCGCGCCGCGGATGTGCGGGCCGGACTTGATGCGTTCGACCACCGCGCGATAATCGGCGGGGAGCGCATGCAGCGGCAGATCAACGCCTTCGAGCCGCGCATCACCCAGCCCCAGAATCTGCGCCCAGCGCGGGAACATGCGCAGGCTGGCCGACTGGCCGGTCGTCACACCGACGAACAGCATCGTCGGAACGGCGGAATGCTCCATTAGGTCTTCCCTCCGTATGCGCGCACCATCCGGCGGCGGTATTCGTCGTAAGCGGCGTCGAAGCGTTTGGTGCTTTCCTCGCTGCCGATGAACACGCTGCTGGTGATGACCGGCATGACGATCCCCTTGGCGGTCAGCCGCTCGGCGGTAGCGATCTTGATGGCGTTGGTGATGGCCGCCATCGCGATGGTCGACGCCGGGCCGACCGGATCGTCCATGCCCGGCACGGTCACGACGGCGTCTCCCGGCGGCACGCAGTTGTCGATCACGACGTCGGCCAGCTCACTCAGGCGCTTGCCGCTGCTGTGGCGCGGCGTGGCGGCGCTGCTGTGCGCAATCGACGTGACGGCGATCAGCGGCAGACCAAGCTTTTTGACCTCGACCGCCATGTCGACCACCGCCTCGTTCACGCCGCTGTTGGAGAAGATGATGAAGCTGTCCGGCTCAGAGAACACGAAGTTACGCAGGATCGCCGGGGCCAGCCCTTCGGTGCGCTCGATGAACAGCGCCTGCCGCTGGCCGTTGGCGCCCACAACCTGATTGTGATACGTCAGCGACAGCTCGACGATCCCGTGGAAGCCGGGGAAGCTGCCGTAGCGCGGGAACATCTCTTCCACAAACACGCGTGAGTGGCCGGTGGCGAACATATGGACGAGCGCGTCGCCGGCGATGCTGTGCGCGCAGATGTCCGCCGCACGGTTGATCGCGTCCAGCTGCGTCTCGCGGATACGCGCGAGAATGCTGCTGGCGGCGTCGAAGTACGCAAGAGTAGGCTGCATGATGAACTCCGCAGAAATGTACGGATAAATGTTTGTTTGTCCGCATAAATATATCCAATGCTATGACCATGCCGCAAGCTCACGGGGGCGCATTGGGCGAAGCGGCGGATCGCTGTCCTGTGTGATGACGGGCAATCGTGGTGTGCATCAGCGGATAGCCTGACTTTCAGCGGCAGTTCTTCGGCTAGGGCCTGCTCAACACCGCCGATTCTGAAGATCCCATCGTCTCAGCCCAGCAAAAAACGCAGGGCGGAGGGCAGGCGCGCCGCCCATGCCGGCTCGTTGTGTGCGGCGTCCGGGTCTTCGAGATAGAGCAGCGTGTTGGCGTAGCCGTTCTGTTTGAAGCCATCGCGTAGGCGGCGCACACCGTCCCGATAGGCACGGTCGGCGTCATCCGGCGAGTCGAACGCATCGGGCATGTGCCGCGCGATAACCTCGCCCTCCTTGCCGCCGACATCCAGATACACCCGTCCCTGCGCGGCGGTCTCGGCCAGCACCATCTCGTACAGCGCATCGCCATCAAGCCAGAACACCGGACTGAACGCCCCGCACAACCGGAACACCTCTGGATATCGCAGATAACCGAACAGGCTGATCAATCCGCCCATGGAGGAGCCGGCGATTCCGGTGTGATCCGCGCCGTGCAGGGTGCGAAACTCGCCGTCGATCATCGGCTTGACGGTGTCGATGATAAAACGGATGTAATCCTCGCCCGCGCCGCCGAACGGGTTGTATTCGTGAAACCGCTGCTCGCCCATATTCGGCAGGCCGACCACGATCGCCTCGATCCCGACTCGTGCCAGCGCGGTCAGCGTCTCGTCCACGCCCCATTCACCGGCATAGCTGCTGTACGCGTCGAACAAGTTATCGCCGTCGTGCATGTAGATCACCGGATAGCGCCGGTCGCTCAGGCGATACGTCGGCGGCAGCCACACGAGTACGCTGCGCCGGTTGTCACGCTGCGGACTGTACACGTCGTCGGTAATCAACAGCTCTCCGACGACCGTGTGTTCCTTGCGGGCGAGCGTATACGAACGCCAGTTTGCCATCCCGTGTTTCTCCTCGCGCTGAATCCTGCTGTAGAAACCTCACTCCGCGTCTATCAGCAGTATAGGCGGTATCGCGCGTTTTCAGCGTAGAGCCTCCGGCCGGCGTTATAATCGGGGCGCGGGGCGATTAGGGCGCTGCCCCAAACCCCGGCAGGAGTTTGCACTCGCTGGAGAAGGTTGATCAGGAGAAAGCCGATCCATGCCCTCGTTTGGTCAACGCCTGACGGCGCGCTATGACGCCGATATGCTGTACAAAGATGCGCTCGCCGCGTACATGAAGAACAACTCGAAGGGCGCTATCGAGAAGCTGAACGAGTCGATCCGTCTGCTGCCGTCCAATGCCGAGTATTGGGCGGCGCGCGGCTTGATGTACTACGAACTCGGCGCCGACGACCTCGCGCAGGCCGACTTCGAGCGCGCGCTGCGGTCGTTTCAGGGCGAAGTTCTGGCGCACTACGGCCTCGGACTCGTGGCCCTGCGCGACGGCCGCGCGGACGATGCGCTCAAGCACTTCGACGCGGCCTACCGGCTTGATCCGCAGCGGGGCGAGACACTTTACGCGATGGCGCTCGCGCACGACAAGGCCGGCCATGCGCTCGACGCTGTGGAGTGGATGGAGCGCGCCTACGACCGTTTCGACGCCACCGGCGACAAACACAAGGCAGATGCGCAGCGCCACCTCACGACTCTGCGCCGTAAGGCACGGTGAGGACTCTCGCGTGGTGGTCGCAGCACGCCGCGCCCCTACACGGCCCCTTGTGTCCTTTGTGATCTCCGTGATTCAACCGGTTCGCCGGAGGTGCGCTTATCCCGACGACTTGCGCTTGAGTTGGCGGATCTGCTGCGCGGTAAGCAGGTTGGCGTCGCCAAACACGGACAGGTCGGCGGACTTGAGCGCATCCTGTTCGAGCAAATGCCCGAGCGCCGCCATCAGCGCATCGGTCGCGGGCGTCGGAAGCATCTCCACCGAGGGTTTGAACTTGGCTTGCAGCGCCTTGATGAACTGGTTGTTGCGCATGTCCTCGACGATCCCCAGCGGCGCGAAGATGTCGTGCAGGCTGGAGAAGAACGCCTTACAGCCGTCTTTGGCCGTCAGGTCGGGCGTCTGAATCTGGTCGAGCGGCGCGGGAACGTCCTCGGCGTTCAGGCCAACCGTCACGGGCAGAATGGTCGTCCGATCACCGCGATGGGCGTCCCAGCACGCGCCGACCTCAAACCACAGCCACGGGCGGGCCAGTGAATTGGGCGTCAGCAGCACGAGCAGCACGCGGCACTTGAGCGCCTTCTCGATCTCCGGCAGCCAGCTCTTGCCCGCGGCGATGGTGTTCGGCGACAGGAAGATCGGCACGCCGTTGGCGAAGAACCGGCGCAGCTTCTTGCGGATGACGTCGGCGATCTCTTGGTCGGCGTGCGCGTGGCTGATGAAGATTCCGGTCTGTCCGGTCATGGTGTTAGTCCAATCCGCATTCGTACAGCACGATGTCGATGTTGTCGCCCAGCTCGGTGTAGATCGCGCGCAGTAGGCTCAAGTTGTGCTCCAGCGTGACGGCCAGCCCGTCCTGAGTCGCACGAAAGCGCGTGGCGAGCGCGAACTGGAGCGTCCCCGCGTCTGCGTCCTCGATCACGCGCAGGATCATCGCGGTCGCGCTGGCCGTCCACGCGAAGTATTCAAGCGCGCGCAGAAATGCCGGATCATCGGTGGCGACGTGCAGCGGGCCGGTCAGCGCCAGCAGCAGGATGACGTCATGGCTTGCCGGCTCGACATCGGCCACGACGTACATCTCGCCGTTGAGCCGGTCGGTGATAGTCAGCAAGGTGCGTTGAGACGTCTTGACGGTGAGGGGTTCACAGGTGATGTCGACGCCTAGCTCGCCGCCGGCGATCACACGATGCAAGGTGGCGAGCGGGGGCTTCAACCGCGCGGCGTCGGGGCGATCGGCCACGCCTACCGCTATCCTTGACGGGCGGGGGCGCGCCGGGGCGAACGCGGCAGCGATTTGACGTGGGGCTGTGCGGCCGTCTGCTGCGCGACGCGCTCGATCGTTTCGACACGGTTGCGCTGCTGCTCCGGCGTCAGTTCGACCAACGCCGCTTCGACCGACTCGGCCCAGCCGCGCCGGACACGCTCCTCAGCGATCTTTGGGTTCGGGGTCTTGGACAGCGGCAGCACAGCACACCTCATCAGTCACGATCTACGATAAGTATACGGCATTTCGAGACGCCCACAACCAACCGTGTTTCTCGAACGCAGCATGAGAATTTTGGACGACTCAGCCGGAGCTTCGCGCGGGCATGGGTTGTTTGATTTCGTAAGACGGCTAGACTTAGGTTTGTCTGACGTGCTGACGGTTGTAGGCGCCGTCGACGTTTTCCCCCACTCAATCCCCTTGAGGAGGAATAATGAAAGATCGCAACTCACGCACTGCGCCGCGGATGATCGCGGTGATGCTTATCGCCTTCGCGCTGCTGTCGCTGATCGCTCTACCAGCGCGCGCGCAGTCCGGCGCTCTGACCATTGCCACTAATGCGCCGGTCAACCTCGAACCCGCCCTCGGGTCGAACGATCCCGAACTGCTGTTTAACCGCGCCATCTACGACTACCTGCTCGATGTCACGCCGGACAACGCGATCGCGCCCAATCTCGCCACCAGCTACACCATCAGCGACGACGGCCTCGTCTACACCTTCGAGCTGGCGCAGGGCGTCACGTTCCACGACGGCGCGGCGTTCACATCCTCGGACGTGGTGTATACCTTCGAGCGCCTGAAGACCCTCGAATCGCCGGCGCTCGGCCTGCTCAGCGGCGGCGCGTTCACCGTAGAAGCTGTCGATGACGACACCGTGACGTTCACCCTCGAATCACCCAATGCCGACTTCCTGTATGGCATCGGCGGGCGCTTGGCCTACATCCTCAGCGAAGACATCGCCACGCCGAACGTGCTGGCCGAGGGCGATCATCCCTACGCCAACTTCGCCGGCACCGGCCCATTCGTCCTGACCGAGTTTCTCCCCGGCGAGCGCGCGGTCTTCACCGCCAACGTCGACTACTTCAAGCCGGAGTCCGTGCAGCTTGCCACCATAACGCACGTCTACATCGAGGATCCGCTTGCGCAGATTCAGGCGCTGACCAGCGGCGCGGCTGACTTCATCTTCAAGATTCCGGTCACGCAGCTCCCGGCCCTCGAAGGCGTCGACGGAATCACCGTGCTCAACAAGGCCACCAACATCCACCCGGTGATTCGCATCCGCACGGCCGAGGGCTTCCGTGGTGAAGACCCGCGCATCCGCCAAGCCCTCAAGCTCGGCGTCAACCGTGAGGAACTCAACGAACTGGCGATCGACGGCCTCGGCGTGGTCGGCAATAATGACCCGATCGGCCCGATCTACGGCGACTTCTACGAGCGGATCCCGGACACTTATGATCCTGCTGCGGCCTGCGCGCTGATCCTCGAAGCGACCGGCGAAGAACGCATCAGCTTCGACTTCTACGTGGTCGATGCGCTCGGCTACCCTGACCTCGCCGTGATTATGCAGCAGCAGTGGCAGGACGCCTGCATCGACGTCGAACTGCTCGTCCGGCCCGAAGGCGTCTATTACGGCGACAACGAGTGGCTGGATGTCGAGCTGGGCCTGACCGGATGGTCAAGCCGCGCCATCCCGCAGCAGTATCTCGTCGAAGCGTACATCACCGGCGCGCCCTACAACGAGAGCAACTTCAGCGACGCCGAGCTGGATGCCCTCGCCGCCCAAGCCGCCGCGACGACCGATCCGGCCGCCCGCGCCACGATCTACAAGCAGATCGCCCATATCTTCGCCGACCGCGGCCCGATCATCGTGCCGTACTTTGCGCCTGTCCTCGGCGCGATCACAAATCGGGTGCAGGGCCTCGACATGAACCCTGTCCCCGGCTTGACTGACCTGCGCGGCGTCAGCGTCAGCGACTAGTACAGCGTGGGGTTTCACCCCCAACAGGGTTCTTCGCCCCTGCGTCCCCCCCTACCTCGCGGAATGCAGCACTCCGGCCGCATTCTGCGAGATAGGGGGCAAGGATGCACCTCTTGCGGGGCGAGGGGCAGCGCCGCACTATCACGCTAAGCACGACGTTGAAAGTGATGAGTGATGAGAAAACACCGCGCCGTATAGCTCGACTAATGCTGCAAGATGGGAGACCAAATCTCTCGACTTACGAACACCAGCCTAGGATTTATTGCCCTTGTTGAGTCGACTTAAGCCGTTAGCACGTCAGCCGTTGGCGCTTGTGGGGACAGGCGTGACGCTGACGTTTTTGATTCTGGCGCTGATCGGGCCGCTGGTCGCGCCGTATCCGTACGACGAGTTCGTGCGGAACCCGGAAGGACGGGTAGCCCGGCGAGAAGCGCCAAGCGCGGCGTTCGTGTTCGGCACCGACCGGTTGGGCCGCGACGTGTTCAGCCGCGTCCTGTGGGGCGCACGCGATATCGTGGGCCTGCCGGGGGCGGCGACCGTGCTGGCGGTCGTGATCGGCACGAGCATCGGTTTGGTGATCGGTTACGCCGGTGGTTGGGTCGATGAGGTCGTGTCGCGCGTGTTCGACGGCCTGCTGGCGATTCCGGCGCTGGTGCTGGCGCTGGCGGTGCTGGCGACGCTTGGGCCGTCGTCAGCCGGGCTGGTGCTGGTGATCGTGATCCTGTACACGCCGATCGTGGCCCGCGTGATCCGGTCGGCGGCATTGAATCTGCGCAGCGCGGCGTATGTCGAGCTGGCGCGTCTGCGCGGCGAAAGCCTGCTGTACATCCTCACGCGCGAAATCCTGCCCGGTGTACTGCCGGCGCTGGCGGTCGAGGCAGCGCTGCGCTTCAGCTACGCGATCTTCCTCACGGCGTCGCTCGGGTTCTTGGGCCTTGGTGTTCAGCCGCCGTCGCCGGACTGGGGCCGCATGGTCTACGAGGCGCGTCTGGACGTCAATCAGACCCCGTGGGCGCTGTGGTTCCCCGCCGGTGCGATTGCGCTGCTGGTCATCAGCGTCAACCTAATGGCGGACGGCCTGCGCCGGGTGTTCCGGTACGAAGGCAGCCTCGTATAGAGAGTGATGAGGGCTGATGTAAGAAGCTGAAAGTGATGAGTGATGAGTGATGAGTGACTACCAGCCTTCACCGCTCGTATAACCCTCTGAAGCAGAAGATTGAGTTTGCTGACTTTCGATAACCTACTTGAGTGAAAAGTGATGAGGGAAGGACAGACCGATTGAACCACAGAGGACACAAAGAGTCTTATCGGGGCGTGGCGGGCGGGCCGGCGGGTCGCCCCTACAGACCTCCTCTGTGATCTCCCCGTTCTCTGCGTGCTTTGTGCCTGCTTTTGTCCTTCACACACGACTCAGCACTTAACACGCATCACTTGGAGAGTCGAGCGGCAAACAGACCACGATCACCGGCCTGCCGGCGTGCCGTGTGAGGACGATCACCCGTTCGTCGCCGTGACCGTCCGGCTTGAGCGCGGTGAGCAGGGCTTCCGGCGTCATGGCGTGGCCGCGTTTCTTGACCGTGATGCGCCCGATCCGGCGCGTTCGGACGTACTGCTTGAGCGCCTTGAGGTTGAACGGCATCCAGTCGACGATTCGCCACGCCCGCCCCCACGGCGATTCAGGACGCGCCGCGCTGGTCAGATAGGCGATCTCCGGGTCGAGCAGAGACGCGCCGAGCGCCGCGCCAAGAGGCTGCACGAGGCCAGCACGGATGATGGCCGGGTCGGGTTCGATCAGCCACGCCTGCGGCTCACTAACGGGGATACCGGCGTCACGCGGCGCGGCGTCCCAGCGCAGCACGTCCCCACTGCCCACGAGGACGGCTGAGGTCGTTTGCGGCAGTGCGCCGATCTGGAGCAGGGCTTCCTTCAGCGCGCCATCCGCTGAGATGAACTCGACCGTCCCGCCATACGCGGCGGTTTCGCTCAGATCGACGCCGGGCGAGAGCTTGGCCCACACCCGCTGCGCCTCCCAGTTCCGCACGGTCGACAGCGGCGGCTGATACCCCTCGACGTGGTAGATACGCCGTCCGTCCGCGCGCCGCGCCGGGTCGAAGAAAACGAGGTCGGCCGATTCGGGCAGACCGCGCGTGACGTCATGCACAGTGAAGCGGGCGTTGGGCAATCCCAGCGCCGCGGCGTTGTGGCGCGCGATGGCGACGCGCACCGGGTCGAGATCGAGGCCGAGTACATCCAGCCCGGCCTGCGCGAACGCCAGCACGTCACTGCCGATTCCGCAGCACGCGTCGATGACCGTGTGAGCGCCAGCCCCAGCCGCCGATGCGGCGCGATACGCCCGCACAGCCGGATCGGACGCCTGTTCGAGCGCGTCGCGGGTAAAGAGCATGCGGCTCGCATCAGCGCCAAACTTGCCTGTCGCGGCGCGGCGCAAACGCATTTGTTCGACCAACGCGGCGGCCTGCTGACGGGTGAACGTCTTGCGCAGGCGCGTGATCAGGGCGAGCGCGGCCGACTCCGACACGTCCTCAGCAGTGAGATCGGCCAGCGCGGCGATGCCGGTGGGTGAGGTCAGAAACGCGAAATCGGCAGAATCCATCACGCAGGCGCAGGCACGGGCGGCTCCGTCAGGCGGACGAGTTCACCGGAGCGAACCGGACGACCCGCTGCGAGACGTGATCTTGCGCAGCAGGTCGAACCAGAACGGCGCGCCCTGTGCCGCGGCGATAGCCGAGACCGCCAGCCCGATCAGCTTGAGCACCAGCAGCGAGAACCAGCGCGGATTGCCGTTAGGAGGCCACAGATTCCACAGGTTGCCGGAGTCGGCATACGGATCACGCAGGCCGAGCGCGGTGGCGTTCTCGGCCATGTCCGGCGTCAGCGACAGGAAGCTCCAGCCCAGCGGAATGTCGAGCCGCAGCAGCTGTTGAGCGGTGTACTGCGCGTCCAGCACGGTGTCGATCACGCTGGACGAGGCGGGCGTCGATGCCGCGTCCACGTCGTCCGCAAGATCACTGTTGACGGCGGCGCGCGCGGTGGCGGCGACCGAGGCGCGCAGGGCCGGATCGTCCCACAAATCCTGCGTGATCGCCAGTGTGTCGACGTTGAGCAGCACCACCAGCGCGCACGCCACGATCAGCGACATGCGCTGCAGCTTCTCGCGGAACAGCGTCGATGAGCGCTGCATGCCGTCGTTGAACCACGCGCGCAGCTTATCGAACGCGGTCTCCAGCGAATTTGCAGAGTACAGAACGACCTGCATCGCCTCGCGGAACGGCGGCGTTTCGATGCGCGAGATGCCGATCAGCAGCGGGATCAATGGCGCGTTCCGGCTGCGAACCTCGGTGTAAACGTCTTGCAGCGCGTCAAACCGCTGGCGCAGCAGGGTCGGAGCGCCGGGTAATTCCGGCATGGCGTTGACCGCCTGCCGCAGCGCCGCGAGCCGTTCGTCGGATGGCTCGGCTTGCAGATCACCCAGCAGGCCGAGGATGCGCCGTTTCGCTTCGGAATGCGGCAGCGCACGGGCCGCCTGCTCGATCGGGCCGAACGCACGCACGGTGAGAATGCTCACCAACGCCTCGACAAACGTTTCCGGCGGGATGTCGGCGACACGCGTCAGCGGCGCGTTGAGGATTTGATCGGTGGTGTCGACGTCGGCGCTCAGCGACATCATCATCAGTTTCGATGTATCGACCAATTTGATGAGGGGATGGACGAGGATCTCTGCTTGCAGTGTGCGGTCGCCCACCATCTCGATCAGACCCTCTTTGAGGTTTTGGGCGCGCAGATTGCGGGCATTGGTGAGCAGGGTGTTGATCTGCGTGACGAGAATGGCCGTCAGGCTGTAGATGAAGACCAGACCGATCAGCAGTTCAAGGATTGCCGTGTTGAACATGGGCGCTCCCCGTGACATGACGCGTGAGTGAACGATTGTAGTCATCAGCGGGGGATAATGCGAAGTCGATGAGGGAATCGGGCCGGGATGTAAGGGGCGGCCGTTCGCCTCTGTCTATGAAGTTAAGCTATCGGTCATGAGTTTCCAGCCTCCAGCTTTGCGTTACCGATGCGTGATGAGCGGGAATTGCATCCTAACCGGCGGCTGGAAACTGACGACTTTCGACGACCGGCTTACGATTTATTTGACGTGTCAGGCGTTACCGCCAAAGAGGAGAACTTCATGTACAGCACAAAAGTCCGCACCCACGGCGGGCATCTGACGACGATCACGGCGGGCGAGCATACATGGTATGCCGATTCGTCGGCTGATGAGGGCGGCACGAACAAAGGCGCCACGCCGGAGGAGCTGCTGCTGGGCGCGTTGGGTGCGTGCGCGGCGATCACGGCGAAGATGTACGCGGCGCGCAAGGGATGGCCGCTGGAAGACGTCGCGATTTCTCTCGCCATGGAGCGCAAGCCGACGGAGGAGTCACAGTTCGCCCATGAGATTGTCGAGAAGATCGAGCTGATCGGCGACCTAACTGACGACCAGCGCACGCGTATCCATGAAATTATGCGGCGGTGTCCGGTGCGGCGCGCGGTGACCAACCCGATGACGTTCCTCGAGGAGATCCTCGTCGCAGAGTAAGCCGGGTCGAACGGCCCCCACAGACGGTGGTTTTGTCTTGACAGTCCGCCGGGGCTTTGATACTCTACCGTTGCTATTCCACAGTAGCTCAACGGCAGAGCAATCGGCTGTTAACCGATGGGTTCCTGGTTCGAATCCAGGCTGTGGAGACTAGTTGGACGTGACTCGAACATTGTTCGGGGGAAACGCCGGGGGGAATTTCTCCGGCGTTTTTTGTTGCCTTTCGCCCACGCTTCACCGTTTTCTCAATGCGCGGTTTCTCACGCTTGATGTCGTCTACCAGTGTATTGAGGTAGCCGAACGGTGTACGCAGTTCCAAGTTTACCTGACCGTCATCATCCACGATGACTCTTTCAACCACTTGACGCAGCAGTTCTTTTTGATCACTGCGCTGCAAGCCATTATACAGCGTTCCAATCTTGGCGATAATTTCCAACGCCAAGTCCAAATTATCGACATGAACCTGCTGCTCTTGCTGCATCGTTTCGAGCGTGCGTTGAATGGTTTGTCGGCGATCTTGCCATTCTGTCCACATCCCCTCCCAAATCTCGTCCGAGATTCTTCCCGCTGCATAGAGCCGAACTGTTCGGGCTTCTTCGTCGTCAACCTGCTTCAACGCAAGCTGGAATTGGGTGCGCCGATCAGGACGTGCGTGTCCCATGCACTCTTGGAGGTCTTTGGTGTAGCTGGCACGGATGAGTGGAACCAGGTCAGGATCGACTTGGATACGGCAGATTTCGCGTTCGACCGCAGCATCGATCACTGCACACAGGAAACTCGCCTCGCCTGCGCCTTCAATCCGATAGTAGGGCGTACCTCCACCGCGCCGTCCGGCGTTGGAAGTCGAGCCACTCATTCGGCGCAGTTTGCCATTTTGCAGACGATAAAAGACCAACCCGGTAAGCAGATAAAACTGTTTACGACGCACCGTTCGATGCGCGTTCCGCTTCGCTAAGATTTCTTGTCCACGTTCAAATTCCTCTGTCGTGACGATAGGTTCCCAGTTGCCACGCACAGTTTTGGGCAAGACCCCGTTTTTCAAGCTGACAACCCATCCTGGGTAAGTCCAGTTGTGAAAGATATTGCCTAGTGAGCTGATATTCGCTTTGCGCTTCCCATGCGCCGTGAGTTCAACGAAGGGTCTGCCGGTGCGGTGACGATAGCCGCGTTCATGAAGTGTCTCGGCAATCTCCCGTACCGATATGGTATCTTCCAGCAGCAGATCCCACGCCTCGCGGATTACTTTTGCGCGTTCCGGGTCGAGTTCGATCCACTTGTCCCAACGTCCTAAGTCATTGCGCTTTTGAGTATCGGTACGCGCCGTGACGTTTCTGTATCCATCAGGGGCGTAACTGATATAGCCACCGCTCTTACGTTTCGCCTGCTGTCCGCCGCGTGTACGGATGCCCAACAATGCTGATTCACGCCGCGCAAGCGTGAACGATAGCGCGACCAGCACCCGGTCATCTGGGTCCATCGGATCGAGATCCGGGGAGTTGGCAAAGCGCACTGATACCCCGAATTCATTCAGTTCATCGATAGCACGCAACGCCTCTGAGTCATTGCGTCCGAACCTGTCCGCTCGCTCGACGATTACATGAGAGAATTTGCCCACGCGAGCATCCGCGAGAAGCTGCTGATATCCGACACGTTTCGGCGTTTTGCCCGTCAATACGTCCACATACTCGTCGATGACGGGCAATTCAGAGTGTTCCAGCACATTCCCTTCGATGATGGCACGCTGACGCGCACGCGAAAGCTCCGGCTTCTGGTGATCCTCGCTGCTCGTGCGCAGATAGATTGCCCAGCCCGGCTGCGGCTGAGGGGCTGCCGTCTTCTTGTGTCGATAGTTACTCATGCTGCCTACTTATCCGATCCGTCGCGCTGCAACCGGTCCAAGATCGCCAGTCCTGCTTCAAAGTCCTCAGTCGAAATGAGCGGTTCCCAATTACCCCGGATAGTCTTGGGCGCGATATCGTCGCAGGCACTCACCACCCATCCAGCGTATGTCCAATCCTGAAAAGCACGCAGCAGAACGTCGGTGAGCGGCTTCCGCTTCCCCGTCTTTGATACAATGACAAACGACTTACCACTCCTGTAACAGTAGCCCTTTGCATTCAGTGCCTCCGCGATCTCAGCCAGCGACATGCTGCCGGTCAGCAGCAGCGCCCACGCTTCTAGCCAAATGTGGGCACGGTCTGGATCCGGTTCAATCCAATGGCTGATGCGACCCATATCACTGCGCTTGTCGAACTCCGTTTGACCGCGCATATTGAGATAGCCATCGGGCGCGCGTCCTGCATAACCGCCGCTTTCACGCTTTGCCTTCAAACCACCCTTCACGCGAATACCCATCAGTGCCGACTCGCGGCGGGCGAGAGCAAACGTGAGGGTTACAAGGACGCGATCATCCGGGTCGATAGGGTCAAGGTCAGGTGAATTCGCAAAGCGCACGGCAATCCCAAACTCATGCAGTTCGTCAATCGCCCGCAGTGCCTCGGTATCGTCCCGTCCAAAGCGGTCAGCGCGCTCAACAACGACGTGCGAGAACTTTCCAGCGCGGGCGTCTGCCAACATCCGCTGATACCCCTTGCGGCGTGGGTCTTTGCCCGTCAGCACATCGATGTATTCCCCGTAAACCGGGAGATCGGATGAGTCCAACAGGCTTATCTGAATCATGGTGCGCTGCCGTTCGCGCGACAGCTCCGGTTTCTGGTTCTCGTCGCTGCTCGTCCTCAAATAGATTGCCCACCCCGGTTGGGGTGGGGCTGGTGTGCGTTTTTTCCGTCCATCTGCTGCCATCGATACACCTCGCTTATGCAGTATGTGTCGTTCGCTCGTCTTCACGATACTGCAATTCGCTCGAATGCTGATTTTTGACGGGATTTTCTGCAATCTCATCTTCAACATCTCGCTGGTGTTTGACGACGGCGAGGAGTTTTGCGACACTGAATACCCGCTTGAGCATCACGTCAGCAGATACAGACGCGGATGAATCCTCAGCAGTCGTTATAAAACTTGAGTCACTCATGCGGTCTCTCCGACAATGAGAAGCGCATCGGTTTCCTCATTGCTGCTTCGCATCCACTCGGTCGCGCCGCCATCGCACGGATATCCACTCAAGCAGCGATATTCGTCGGCTGACACCATAAGCAGCGCGTGTCTTTCAGGCGGACAGGCAGGGCAGCGCCATAGTCCAGCGTGCGCGCTGGCAGCCAGCGGCTTGCCCAAACGCTGTTCGACCAGTTCGCGCAGATCAGTTGACAAGGTTTCAGCGTATTTCATCAGTTCATCTCCTTTTGCAGATCGGTCGTTGTGAGTTCGAGTTCACGTTCGGTGACGGCTTGCTTGACGAGCGTATAGATGAGATTGGCGAGCGGACGATCTTCTTCGTCCGCCCATCTCTCCAGCTTGTCGTAGAGCGACTGCGGCAGCCGGAAGGCGATCCGCGCTGCGAATGGCGTTTCTCGATTCATGGGTTTGCTCCTGATGACTCAATGTGTCACCAGCATAAACGAACGCGCCATATTTACGGCGGGAATTTATGACATTTGTTCTGGTAAAAATGGACACGCGGGTGTCCATTTTTGACACCGTGGGAATCTTTGACAGGCGAATGTCATTTATTGACACAGTTTGAGAGAGAAAACACTTGTTCTATACAAAAGTATGGAAGTTATAACCGAAAATGTTTCCAGACTGCTTGACTTTAGGTTGGGTTTTTGTAATACAATGGGGCTTTGACACTAGACCATACGTTCGCATGGTTATCGGCTGGTCACGAGAACATTACATTCGAAAAGGGAGGGTAGGGCATGACAGCCATTCCAGTTGTCATTGTCTCCACAAATGCACTCATTCGTGGAGGAATACAGCAAATCATCGTCCAACCGGAAACCCGCATTGATGTCACTGGCATGTTTGCGAGTTTTTCGGAGTTAAGCGCTTTTCTGAAGGATCATCAAGCGCGCGTTTTCATCATGGATGACTCGCTGCCGAAAGGAGTCAACCTGTCGAAAGAATTGAAGCGGCTGCTCGAAGCGCATCCGGGGTTGGCTGTAATTTTGATTCTTCAGCGTCCGACTCCCAGTCTGGTCCAAAAGGTGCTAGCCATCGGTGTTCGCGCCATCCTGCATAAAGACGACGATTTCCAACGCACGCTTAATCAGGCGATTCAGCTCGCGGTAGCAGGCGGCGTGACGATCTCGCCGCGCGTTTCGCATCTTCTGGAAAAGCAGCAGCTACTTCCTGAAAACCTCGACCAGCGTGATGTCGATGTGTTCGACCTCTTGACCGAAGGGCTGCAACCGAAGGAGATCGCCATGTATCTAGGAGTTGAACGGAAGGCGGTGTATCGTTCCATCAAGAAGCTGACCACTGTCTACGATGCACAGAACCTGCCGCAGCTCGTCGTTCTCGCCCAGCAGCACAAGATGCGTCCTCTTAAAAAGCGGGAATAAATGGATTTACTTGAAAGGAATTTTGACCACGCCGATGTCCACTTTTGCCAGCAAAATGTCACAATTTGTCATTCGCCGATGGCGCACTCATGCTACGCTGGATCGGTGAAAGCAGAGAGGGCAAAAGAACATGACGACACGTATCCTGATTGCGGACAGCAGCAGCCTGACCGTCGTCGGCGCGGAGACTCTGCTCAAAGATCGCGCCGACACACTCATCAGCAAAGCGGAGAACGGGGACGATCTGATCGAGAAAGCACGCGCCGAGCAGCCCGAGATTGTGCTACTGGGCGACCGTTTCGATCCGCTCATTGACACACTGGAGCTGGTCGAGCAGATACTTTATGCCGCACCATCAGCGCACATCATTGTGATGGGAACCTCCACTGATGGGCTAGTCATCCGTGATCTATTCACGATGGGCGTGTGCGGCTATCTGGCAGCAGGGGATGATCTTTCCTCGTGTCTGCTAACCGCGCTCGACATGGTGCTGCGAGAGTACCCGTACCTATCACCAACGGCGAACGCGGAGTATTTGCTCACCATGCAGGGAAGCAATCGCGATTGGCAGCTTGATGCCGAGGCGCGTGCCATTCTGCGCCTGCTGGCGAACGGCTGCACCGCGCGTGAGATCGCTGCGCGGCTGCACCTGAAGCTGCGCCGCGTCTATTGGGTGACAGAGAAAATGCGTGCCCGCTTCGGCGCTTCGACCAACGAACACCTGATCAGCCTGGCGGCAGCCCAAGGTTTCAACAGTTTTCCGGGCTAACCCGGAATCCTCCATCCAGAAGCCGGAATCCTCCCAACCCCAAACCGGAATCCTACAGAAGTTGCAGCACTCCGCTTTGCTACGCTGAACACAGCGTATACCAACCCCGGAGTGACGACATGCGCCGACTGGTGCTGCCCATGCTGGCGGCGCTCTGCCTGACGGCATGGGCAGCCGCCTTCTTGATCCTGCGTTCTCAGTCAGGAACTTCCGATCTTGTCCTGCCGACCTTGATGGTGCTGCCGTCACTGACACCGACAGACACTGCTTCACCGACACTGACACCCTCCCTCACGCCGACGTTCACCATCACCGCGACTCTTCCGCCGACGGAAACGCCAGTGCCGACTCTGCTTCCGACATTGAGCGAGCGTGTGGTCGAGATCACCGTCGTGATGTCCGGTGTGTTCATCCCCCCAGCACCAACGGACTTCCCCTACGGCACAACGCTGCTCTCCTCACCGCCGCAGCCCGTCGAACCGCTGCCCGATGCGACCGATACTGCGCCGCCGTTCATCGGCTGGTACAGCTTCGAATCGGATTTTCCAACCGTGCAGTATTCACCGGCATGGACGCCGCGCCTGTCGCAGTTCGCCAGCCGGGGACAGTATCACCGCACGGAAAGCGCCTATGGAAGCGCCACGTTCGCTTTCGAGGGCGAAGGGCTGCGCGTGCGCTACGTCGCGGCGCAGAACATGGGCGTGTTCGAGATCGTCGTCGATGGCGTGGTAATCGACGCGATTGACGCTTACGCGGATACGCTGGCGTTCCCGACCACCGATGTGTACTTCGTTGGGAATGGTGTCCACCGAATGGAGATACGTGCCATCGGGCGGAAGAACAATGCCAGTGAAGGTTATGTCGTCGGATTGGACGCGATTCACGTGTTTCGCGGTGATGCCAGCACGCTCATCCTCCCACCGCCCGCGATGACGCTCACACCAACCGAAACGCCACAGCCCGCTGCACATATCGAACTGGTCGGCGCGCCGCCGACGGTGCAGCCCACCGGCACGCCCATCCCTCCACGCATCATCACCGCCGAAGTCGTGATCGCCTACGACGAGAACGGCAATCGCACCGTCGATCCGGCGGAAGGCGTCGCGGGAATTTCCGTCCGTGTGGTTGAGATGAATACTAACCGTATCATTGCCAGCGGTTTCACCGACGAGCGCGGCTACGTCACGTTTGAGGTCGTCACGGACGCGCCCGCACAGATCGTCGTCCCCTATTTCGGCAGGGCATGGACGCTTCAACGCGGCGGAAACACCGCTGCACCTGCCTACACCCTGCTGCTCACACCCGGCAACCAGCCGGGCTTGATCCCTTAAGAGGAACCGATGAAGAAATCCCTTCTGTACATCCCCGTCCTATTGGGATTGGCGGCGCTGGCGTGTTCCGGGACGCTCACCGGCATTGTCAGCGTGCCGATCTATGTCTGCCCCACGCCGGTGATCGTCACGCCGATACCGGTGCCAACGTTGCCGCCTATCCCCGGCTATCCGACGCTCATTCCGTTCCCGACCGCACCTCCACCACCGACAGTGACGCCTTACACCATTCGTCCGCCTGATCCGTTCTATCGCGGCGACGCGGTGTTTACCCGCAGCCCGCAGTCGGCGCGTTTTCGGCTGATAAACGTTTACGCGGTCAACACGCCTGCCGGAAGAACCGTCGCCGTTTGGGAGATCGAGATCAAGAACCTAGGCGGCGGTGTGTATGACGTGTTTCCCGCCTATCAGAGTTACGTCAGTCAGCTTGTCGGCGGCGCGACCGGAACATGGGGCGCGACAGCGGATGCGGCGGTCGAAGCTGGACTGTCGATTGTTTATGAAGCGGTTGGGCTTGCACCGGGCGAAACGCGCACCTTCACGCTCGCCGGATTCATTCCCTACGGGACAGCGCCGGATCGCATAACGTTCATGCTTGATCCCAATACTCGTCCGACTCCGCCGCCGCGTCTGCCGGGCAGCAATGCGCTGGTCTGGCGCACAGAAACCAATCCGTACTGCGGCGGCGCGATTGCCGACCCGCCTGCCGGTGTACTGCCCCCGCCCTGATGTGATGGAAAGGAACGATGCTCGATGCCAATCATCGATGATATTCTGAACGGGCTGCAAGTCCAGATCGATACACTCTGGTACAACCTGCTCTTTTCGCTGGCGGGATTGGGGTGGAGCTTGCAGCGCGCCTTCCTGATGATGGGCTACACCATCGAACTGATGAATCAGTGGCTGGTGGACAATGCCTTCACGCCGCTGATTGCGCAGACCAACGCCAGCTTGCAGGTCGCGGTGAGCATGGCGTTCATCGTCGCGCTGCTGGTGTTGGGCGTGACTTATCTGCTGGCAGCTTTCGCGCGGATGCGGATCGTCGAACCGAAGAATGCCATCGCCTGGTATCTGGCAGGGGCGCTGTTCTTCGCGCTGGGACCCAGCCTGTATCAGGGGATGAGCGATTTTCGCCGCACTTTGTCGAGTGCCTTCTACGCCAGCAGCTTGAGCGGCTTGTCAGGCGCAACCGGCTCGGCGTTCGATTCGCTCGACAGCGTAGACAGCAGCGACATGGGCATCCTCACGCTGTGCGATAACTTCGGGTCATACATGCCGGATTGGAACTATACCCTTGATGGGCTGGATGTGGCGCTGGCGTATCTGCGCGCCGACGGCATTGACCTGATGGGCTATCCTTCCACGCCGCGCGATCCGCTGTGCCAGCCGCACACGCCTGATCCCGGTACTGGCCTGTGGACGGCAGGCAGCGTGCCGTGGGAATGGCGGCGACCCGGATCGTTCTTCGCCAATGACCGCGATCCGGTCTTTTTCGCCATTATGACGCCGCTTGAACGCGCCGATTCGATTGCGATGGCATCGGCAGCGCAGGGCAGATTGCTGACGGCGTGGCCGCTGATCCTGTTTGGACTGACCGAGCAGCTTGTCTACCTGCTGCTGACCATTGCGCAGGGGCTAACGTTTATCTCGTTCGGTGTCGCCATCCTGTTCGCTTTCTTCAAGAAAACCGAAGTCATTGCCCGTTCGATCATCGACCTATGGATTGAATTGGTCGTGCAGACGGTGGTGATCGCGTTGATTCAGGCGCTGGTCGTGACCTTCTTCCTTGCCGGGACTGCCAGCGGCAACGGCATCGTCGTGCTGGGCGTGGGCTTGATCTGCCTGATTTTCATGGTGATCGTGCTGTTCAGCGGCGTGAAAGCGGTCTGGAACTCGTTCAACCGGCTGTTCAATGCCTTTGGCCAGGCGACGGGCGGCGCGGTGATCAGTCCCGGCGCGGCGGCAATCACCTCCGCAGCAGGCGCAGTCGGGGTCGCCGGATTAGCGGCAGGCGGAGCCATCAGTATCGGATCGAGCGCGATGGCAGGCGCGACCGCACTGCGAAGTGGGGCAACGCCCGCACAGGCGGCAGGCTTGACCTTCGGCGGAGTCAGCCCGCTGGCGGACGCAGCGCGTCACCTAATCCGCCTGCCCGGTTTGCGTGGGACGGCACTGGGCGATGCCGCCGAGCAGTTCACCGAAGGCGCGGTGACCCGTCGGGTTGCCCGCGATGTGCCGCTGATTGGTGGGGCGCTTGGACCGACACTTGGCGCGAAGCTGCTGACCGATTACGACCCGGAAGCCGCCGAGTATGACGATAAAGGTCGCCTGATCCGCCGCCCAATGCTCGTCCCGGCAGTGGGCGCAGGACTGGAAGCACTGACCTATCCACGCGGCAAAAACCCGCGAAAACATGCCGCACGAGATGACGAGTCAGAGTGGATCGAAGATGAGGACGGCGAACTGTTCCCCGGATTCATGCCCCTGAGACGCGACGTACCGGGATGTTCACGCCTATGGCGTCCACCCCGACCGGAGCGGCTGCTGATGAGGAAATCGCCCGCGAACGCGAGACCTATGCCGACGATATGCGCGGTGAAGAGATGGAACAACATATCTCGGAAGTGGCGCGTTCCACGACTGGCACGAGTGGGAGCAGGTTTGAATCGGATCGGATTGAAGGCGCGGCAGGACGGCTGGAACGAAGCGCGGAAGCGTTGGAACGTGCCGCCGGAACGATGGCGGGGAGCCTGCGCCTGAGCGGAACGACTGACGTGACGAGTGTCATGGGCGATGTGATGCGACTGCTCGGTGGTCAGGGTGCTACTGGTGTCGATCATTTGACCGTCGCTGGGCTGATGGCGCGGGCAGTTGGCGTTACCCCGCTGAACGATGGCAAACCACCGGTACGCGACAATCTCGCTCGCTTCGGCATGTTCGTGGACAGTGCCGCACGGTTGGGACTAACACCAGAACAAACCGAACGGGTTGGGCGCGAAGTCAAAGAAACCCCGGATCGGCGCATGACGGCAGACACCCGCGCCGAGCTTATTCAAGGCGCGCTGGCGGCAGGGCGCTCACGCGATGAAGCGGAACGCGACATGAACCGTTTGGAGATTGCGGCGCGGCTGCTCCCGAACGAAATTACCGCCTATGGCGCGATGCCAGTCCCATCTGTCACCGTCGCGCCGGAAGTGAAGGTTGAACCGAACATTACCATTGCAGCATCCGATGAAAGCAGCGATTACGACGATGCGATGCGCTCAAGCGCGTCGATGAGCGGCAGCGATACGCTGTTGGGAGGGAAGGAATGAGCGAGACTTTACGTTACCATACCGTCACAGAATTACGTGCGCTCTCGCTTGATGAGCTGCGGACGCTGTGGGAACTTGTACCAACAGATCGCCAGCGTTCCTATCGCGCCGCCTATGACCGTGAGGTGAAGTCGGCAGGCGCGGAAGGATCAGATGCGAAGGAACGCAAGATCGCGCTGGCGCTGCTCAAACGCTATCACGAGTCAGCACTTGTCCCCATCGGGATGCGTTGGGCACGAACGCCAAAGCGCGTGCAGGAAGCAGCACAGCATGGAGAGCGGATCGATGTGTCGGAAACGGAAGCAGCGGCGAAAGGCGGCAAACCGTCCGGCAAAGTGCTTGCCGTTCTCGGCGCACTGATGCTTGGCATGGTCGCGCTCATGCTGCTGCGTGGCACAGGCGGCACAAGCGAAGTGGACAACGCTGATACCACAGCATCGCCAACACTTTCCGCTGACATAACACCAACGCCGTTGGCGCTTGAAGCGCAGGATGATGTGATCCAAAGCGGTGATACCAGCCGTGCGCCGTTTTACCCAATTAACCTGCAAATCAGCGTGCCGGATGCGGTCGTGCCGCGTGTGTGGGTGGTGCAGCGCCGGGCGGTGCGAGCATCGGAGTGGAACTTTGATCCGAACCCGGATACCGCCTCATTCCTGAACGGCATGAGTGTGCGTCCGGTGATCGGCATCCCTTGGTCGGAGGATAATGCCGCGTGGTTCGCGCAGATTGAGGCAGGCGCAGAGTTTCGTTTGCAGATGAACACTGGCGCGATCCTGACTTTCGCTTTTGAGGACAAGCGTGATGTGCGGCGCAGTGATACGGGGATTTTCCGGCAGGTCAATCCCGGGTTGGTCTTGCTGCTGCTCGGCGAGACAGATGAGGAAGGACTGCCGACGGCAACGCGCACGCTGGTCACAGCAGCGTATCCGGTCGAGCAAGAACTCGGACGCATGGGCGAACTCATTGGCATGTTGGCACAGCCGGTTGTCGTGGTCACGCCGACACCGCTGCCCACTGTCATACCAACGCCGATTCCGTTCATCAGCCTGGATGTGCAGATCATCAGCGTGACCACGCAGGCAGGTCAGTTGACAACACAATTTCGGCTCTACAACGGCGGGAGTTCACCGCTTCCCATCACGCCGGATGACCTGTGGCTGGCGCTCGGTTATGGCGAAAATCCGCCCGGTCCCCGCACGCCCGCCGAAGGTTGGACCCATTCGACCTATTGCCAGGTCAGGCGGCGGACTTGACGCTGGTCTGGCTGTGGCAGGGTGAACCATTTGGGAGTCTAGGAATCGGCGGATACCGTTTTGTCATTGAGTTAACCTGAGTCCCTTGAATTACGAATGGGAATGTCGAGTCGCTTTGGCTTGATCACAGACATTCCCATTCATGAGACCATGTAGGTGATGTCAGAGGTTTCAGCCGGATGCACAAAAATCGTACGCTTGATGTCGGATGCTGTCAGATTGTGCCGAATTGCCAGCACGAACATATTGATAACTTCACCCGCGTATGCGCCTAGCAGGTGAGCGCCGAGAATACGGTCTGTGCCTTCCTCAATGAGTACCTTGAAGCCCGTAAATTGCTCATTGGTGCGTCGCGATGAATACCAATCCGATGTCTTCTGATAGTTGATGCGAAACTTCAGTCCCTTGGCATAGGCTTCTGCCTCGGTTAGTCCTGCTTTTGCCAGCGCAGGAGTCGAGAAGATCACACTAGGCGTACCGCCATAATCGACGATGCGTTGGTTGCCTTTCAGAATATTGCTGACGACAGTCAGCCCTTCGGATACTGCGACAGGCGTGAGCGGCATTCCTTCGGTTGCGGCAGCATCACCAGCCGCGTAGACAGCGGGATTTGACACACTTTGCAGATACTTATTGACGATGATGCCGTGCTGGTTGTATTCAACATGCCCTTGTGGCAGATTTAATCCATCAATTTCAGGCACTCGTCCTGCGCCATGTACGACATAGTCGGTATCCAATGATCGCCCTATATTCGTTTGGATGCGAAGATGTCCCGCCACCGGTTCAATCGCTGTGACTTCGGCGTTGAGTTGTACGTCTATACCGACAGCCTCAGATGCGCTAATGAGCATATCGACCAGATCACGGTCAAAGCCTTCTAATGGGCGCTCGCCACGATGGACAATCGATACCTGTGCACCAGCACGAGCGGCGATGTGGGCGAACTCAAATGAGATATACCCGCCACCTATAAATACGATTCGTTCAGGTAACTGCTCCAGTTCAAGAAAATCGGTGCTGGTTGCGGCAAATTCCGCGCCGCGAATGCCGAGATCACGCGGTCGCGCTCCCGTCGCAATAACGATATGCTGAGCCGTCAGGCGATGATTGCCAATCTGCAAGTTATTCGTATCTGTAAACTGGATTTCGCCGTGATAGGTCGCTACCCCCGTTTTCTTGAGCATATTTTCGAGATTATCCGGCACTGACTCGGTGAACGTGCGTTTGAACTGCATCAGGTCATGCCAGTTGATGGTTATATCGCCGTCGATACCTTTACCCATCATGCGACGCCTCCAGTCCATAATCTCTGCGGCACCGACCAGCACTTTCTTGGGGTCACAGCCGCGAAGCGCACACGTTCCACCATAAGGACGCGAGTCAACAACGGCGACAGATTGACCCGCAGATTGCAGGCGACGCGCAGCGTTCAGCCCTGCCATGCCCACACCGATAACCACCGTATCAAATTGAGATTCCATCAGCATTCCTCCCCTTTACGAATCACGGCACGCTCACGCCAGACAGCGTAGACAGCGATGCCGACAAAGTCGATCAGTTCCGGAAACAGTACATAATCCAGATAATCCACCAACTAACTCAATCCAACTGCGCCGAACAGCACGACGACTACAGGCGTGAAACAACACAGCGCGGCAATGACGGTTCAAATGACACCGAATTGCCTGAGTGACATCGTTATTCACCTTCGCTCGTGATCGGTGCTGTTTCTAGGTATTTGACGAACTGGCGCACGTTGCCCAAGCAGCAGTTCCCCTGAGGATTACGCCAATCGCAGGCGCATTGCCCCGCCTGAATCCCGGCATTGATATCATCAATAAGGGCTGCCTGGGTGGATTGCGTGACGTGCTGACGAATATCTGCGGGCGTATGCTGGAAGCAGTAGCAGATCAGTACATCATCGGCTCCCGGTTCTTTCTGATAGACGCGCTCACGCACTTGATGCGTTGTAAATGTCTGTGCGCCATCGTCGCTGTAGTAGACGACGTCACAATCGGAATTGGCGCAAAAACGATAGGGGATGTCTCGAACATGTCGTAGGCTGACGGCCAACATGGATTTCACGGTTGCGCCATCTACCCTGTGCCCGTTGCTGCCACATGCAGGGCATTTCACGCTTTCACTCATCATTTCCATCCTCATTCGATAAACCTGTTTTGATCAGGTGGCAAACACACTGTTTCATCTCTATATCTTCTGGCATTGTCAAACCGGCACGATGCAAAGTGGCTAACTCATCACGAAGCCGCTGTAAGTCGGCAATCCGCTCTTCAATCGCTGAGATCTGCTGTGCCATCACATTCATCACGTACTGGCAGGGCGGCTCATTCTGATCCCGAAATGCCAGAATCTCGGCAATATCCCCTAGTGCAAAATCTAGTTGTCTTGCCCGCGTGACAAACTGTAGGCGCTCCACGTCACTGTCGTCATATTCCCGGTAGCTGTTGCCCGCTCGTTTAGGTACTGGCAGCAATTTAATTTGCTCGTAGTAGCGTATAGCTTGAGTTGAAACCCCTGTTTGCTGGCTGAGTTCACCAATAGAAACCATCATTCGCCTCCACGTCTTTATGCTAAACCTTATAGTTACTATAAGGTCAAGTCCCCAAAATCTGAAAGTTTGATAAGGGGCATCAAAATCATCAATTTGTGAATGCACTATATATAATTTCGATTCGGATCAGCGCAAAAACCGTTCATAACCCTGCATACCGTGCATGGTTTTACGCGCGGACGTGTAGGGTTCTTGTTTACAGCAAACCCGGAATCCTTCATCCGGTAGCCGGAATCCCCCTAACCCCAAACCGGAATCCTCCAGCAGTTCGTCACCTTCGCTTTGCTACGCTGAGAACGTATCAGGGTGAAGCAATCCCGTGCCGAATGATCCCAACACGTAAACGCGCTGCCACGTACGCAGTCGTCTGAGTGTCACCGCGCACATTCCTTCATCCCGATGCGTTCGTCCATTTCTCAAGGAGCCGCGCTCGTGGATTTGAGTACCGCTATTCAGGACTTGTTCGGAGATATTCGGGATGTGGCGCAGATCATCGCGCCTATCGCAGCCGTGATCGGGTTCATCGGCTTGGGCGTGATGTACGTCGGCAGCAGCTGGCCCTTGATCGGCGACTGGAAGGGGCGTCCGTAAGGGCGTATCAGCATTGCGCGGAAGCGCCACGTTCTGTTAGGAGAACGTGTCCTCACCCCGGCGCGACAGGGAACTAAAGCACCCTGTCGTGGTCAGCCTTCGGGGGACAACCTGAGCCGTGCGGGGAAAGCCAATTCCCAACAAGCGGACGGGCGGATGAGATAGAAAGGGTTAGCCGGTTACTGGCGAAGGCGAGACGGGACGAACGCCAAACTGACGAAATCTTGGCTTGTTACGTCAGGGTGAACTGTAGATCAGTAGCTTCCATGCTGGTCGAAATCAAGCGGAGCAATCCGCCTGAGAACTGCTGAAAGCCTAACATCTTGCAGCGGTCAGGACACAAGCTCTCAATCTGAGAGAACCCGTTCGGAAGCCGACCCGACCCTATCTGAAATGCTGGTACAGCTACCGGAGAACCTGTGTCGTTCTTCCCTCAGCAATGGAGGAAGGCTGGCTTTGAGCAGTATCGAGCGACGCAGGGGCAGAGCCGCCATAGTAGTCGTGGGCGTAACGACCCACCAGGGAGCGCGGAACACCGCGTACAGGGCCAAGGGCGGCAGGATGGTTATTCAAGGCAGTGGAACAGACGGAGGTGCTAGACCTTATGGGTGCTGTAACCCACGAACTTGAACATATGCGTAAGTTGGCAACCGCCGACCGTGATAAACGGTTCGGCAAACTCTACCGACTGGTGGGAAAGATGGACATGCTGAACAGCGCATGGGCGCACGTCAAAGAAAACAAAGGCAGCCGTACACCGGGCGTCGACGGGATGACCCGCGAACAGGTGAACGCAGATGTCCTGTGTAAACTCGGTGAGGAACTCACCACTGGCGTGTATCAGCCTGAGCCTGTACAGCGCGCGTACATCGAGAAGAAGCGCAGCACGAAGAAACGTCCGTTGGGCATCCCGTCCCTGCGTGACCGCACCGTACAGGAAGCGGCGCGGCGGATACTCGAAGCGCTCTATGAGCCGTTGTTCCGCCCATCCTCGCATGGTTTTCGCCCGAAACGCAGCACCATCTCGGCGCTGCGACACACGGCATATACCTACAAAGCGGGGGCAAGCTGGATCATCGAAGGCGACATCAAAGCCTGCTTCGACAGTATCCCGCACCACGTCGTCCTGAACCTGCTGCGGAAGCGGATCAAAGATGAGCGGTTTATCGACCTCATCCGCCGCTTTCTGCAAGCCGGGTTCATGGAAGGTGGAAAACGCCACGACACGTACAGCGGCACACCACAGGGCGGCATCGTCAGCCCGGTGCTTGCCAACATCGTCCTCCATGAGTTCGATGTCTGGATGGAGCAGCAAGGCGCGAACCAGCCCAAGCAGGTGAGCAACCGCGAGTATCGGGCGCGGCAGACGGCTGCCTACAAGCAGTTGACCCGCCGCATCAAGTACCTGCGCGAGCAGCTTGTGAAAGGCGCGCCGTTTCCCAACCGACGCAGCGCCGCCGAAATCAAGGCGGAACTGCGGACACTGGAAGTGGAGCGCAGCCGGACGAAACCTTCCGATGTGCAGCCGAGCATCCACTACATCCGGTATGCGGATGACTTTCTGGTGATGTTGTGTGGCAAGAGCCGGACAGAAGCCGAAACGCTCAAAGCGCGGATGGCGGCATGGCTCAAAGACACACTCGGATTGACCCTGAGCGAGGAGAAAACCCTCATCACTCACGCCGACCAGAAGCTGCGGTTTCTGGGCTACGACGTGCAGGGTATCCGCAACCCGAATGGGACACGCTGGGCGCGACTGTCCATCCCGACAGATGCTTTTACGTCGGTGGTGGAACGGCTGCAAGATGCGGCCCGCTATCGTCATGCACCGGAAATGGATGTCTTTGCGAACGTGAACGCGCTGGCGCGTGGCTGGAGCCAATACTACTGCTACGCCAACGACAGCAAGCACAAACTCAGTCGCCTGACCGGGATTGTCTACTGGCTGACGGCGCACTATCTCGCGTGCAAGCACAACATTTCCATTCGCCAGACGATGCGGACGCATTACGAGCGTGACCCGAAAACGGGGCGGCTGGCACTCTACACCGTCAAGCCTGACGGGAAACACCTGTTCATCTGGAACAAGTATCCCGCACACCGCTCTATCCTGTCACCCGGCGGCACAGCCGACGACCGCAAGCCCTACATCAACACGAACTGGGCCGGGGGTCGCAGTCTGGAACGCAAGGTGCAGGCAATGGCGGAGGCGAAAGGTCAGTGCGAAGGTTGTGGGCGAGAAGGAGTGAGACTCGTTCTGCACCATCCGAACCGCTTGCGAAACGCCAGCCAGAATACGAAGTCGGTTGCCCAATCCGGTTATGAACAGGGCGTGAAACTGCTCTGCCATGACTGTCACAAAGATCACCATCACGGGGATATGAAACGCCAATGAACGCATATGAAGTCACTAACTATCTGGAGAGCCGGATGCAGGGACAACCTGCCCGTCCGGTTCGGGGAGCGCTTGGCGGAAACCGGGAGCGCAAGCTCTGCGGCGCCGCCATTCGACTCCATAAGGACAACCCAAAAGCCGCCAATCAGGTGGTTGTCGGGCTGCTCTTCATCGTTTTCGCTTCCAGCGTCACCGCGCTCATCACTTTCGCCTAGTTCGTCGTCCGCCAGCGCGGAGGGGTTCATCTGCCTCCGCGCCTTTTTCTTTGTGGAGGCGCTGCATGGCAGCCGACTTCAAATCGCACATCCTCAGCCGTGATGAGAAAGGTTTCGGCGGCATCCCGTTCAAGCGGCTGCTGTTCGGCGGCATCGCGGGCGGGCTGACTTACACCGTCTTTCGGCTGGCGCTGCCGAATATCGCCGTTCCGGTGGGGATCGTCGTCGCGCTGGTGATGATCGTGATGACCGCGCCGCGCGGCGGTCTGCCGCTGTGGATGCGGCTCTGGCTCAATCTGCGTGGACGACTGCTGCTCTCCGCCGCACAGAACCCATCTGGCATCGCGGCGGAACTGGCGAAGATGCTCTCGCTTTCAACCGACGCTGCTCTACTGGACAGCAGCCGTATTTTTGCGCCGCCTGCTGGTCTGGTCGAAGTCGATCTCTCTGAGTGGGTGACATTCGCCCGTGCGCGTGACCTGGATCGCGGTGATGGACTGGTCTTTGTCTCCACCCCACTCGATGAGGAGGTGCTGTGACCAACGCACGCAC
>JZRA01000039.1 GCA_001567485.1 Chloroflexi bacterium OLB13 | reverse complement strand
ATCATTTTTAATTTTCAAGTCGCTATCCCTGTACAGAATGAATTTGTTATCAAGGATGATAAGCCGGTGTTTAATTTTCCAATCACGTAATTCCCTGACGAATTTGACATCATGGCAGTAACATCATCTTTGGTTATATTAAACACAACGGTGGAATTTTCTGAACCTGCAATATTACCTTTGTAACTCAGAACGAGATCGCCAAGGGTTACTTCCCTTTCACCTTCCGGAGTCATCTCAACTATTTTAGTCCAGGGTTTGAGAATATCAAATTTTTCAAGAGAGGCTATAACGTATTCATTTTCGCTAACCGGAACAAAGAGGTCAAGCTTCATTGGTTTCTCTGAATAAATTGAGCTTAACTCGGTTTTGTTAACATCAAATATTAATGAATGACCAACGAGGTTATCTACAATATTTAAATTTGGTAGCGCTTCTGGTTCAATTACAGACAAGTCGGCTGAGTCTTACTTTGTTTTGTGATCAAGCATGAACGTTACGCGATCCGGCGCTGTCCCGTAGGGAATGAATCCGGCGAGCGTAAAGGTGCGCGTTTCGCCCAGTGCAAGCCCAACCGCCTCATAAACAATCGACAGTCCAGCTTCGACCGCCGCATCCGCCGTCGCGCCCCATGTTCCGGTCGCGCCGCCGACAAGCTGACTGACGTAACTCTGATAGGCGGGAAACACCTCATACATACCGCCGCTCAGGTTCTTGATCTCGATCTCCCAAACGGCGACGGTTCTTCCGGCAGGCGTGTTGACCGCGTAAACGTTCATCAGCCGAAAACGCGCCGACTGCGGACTGCGGGTGAACACCGCGTCGCCGCGATAGAACGGATCAGGCGGACGAATGGCGTAGGGTGTCACTGTTGGTGGTGGAGGCGCGGTCGGGAACGGAATGAGCGTCGGATAGCCGGGGATAGGCGGCAGCGTTGGCAGCGGTATCGGCGTGACGATCACCGGCGTGGGGCAGACATAGATCGGCGCGCTGACAATGCCGGTGAGTGTCCCGGAACACGCCAGCGCCGCCAATCCCAACATGATGGGGATGTACAGAAGGGATTTCTTCATTGGTTCCTCTTAAGGGATCAAGCCCGGCTGGTTGCCCGGCGTCAGCAGGAGGGTGTAGGCAGGCGCGGCGCTGTTGTTTCCGCGTTGCAGCGTCCATGCTCTGCCGAAGTACGGGACGACGATCTGCGCGGGCGCATCAGTTATCACCTCAAACACGACGTAGCCACGCGCATCGGTAAACCCGCTGGCAATGACGCGATTGGTATTGATCTCGACCACGCGGACGGAAATCCCCGCGACGCCTTCCGCCGGATCGACGGTACGGTTGCCGTTCTCGTCGTAGGCGATGACGACTTCGGCGGTGATGATGCGCGGCGGGATCGGCGTGCCGGTGGGCTGCATCGTCGGCGGTGCGCCCACTAAGGCAATCCGTGCGGCGGGCTGCGGTGAAGGCGTCGGCGTGTTCGTGATCGACAACGGCGGAATAATCAGCGTGTTGGCATCACCGCGCCAGACGTGGATCGCGTCCAGTCCGACCACATAGCCTTCACTGGCGTTGTGCTTCCGCCCGATGGCGCGTACTTCCAGACGATGAACGCCATCCCCGACAAAGTAGACAGCGGTGGTCGGGAAAGTCAGCCCATCGGCGTAGGCATCAATCGTGTCCAGCACCACGCCATCGACGACGATCTCGAACATGCCCATGTTCTGCGCCGTGACGTAGCGCACGCGCAGTCCTTCACCCTCGAACATGAACGATGCCGTGCTGAAGGCGGTTTCCGTGCGGTGGTACTGTCCCCGACTGGCAAACTGCGACAAGCGCGGTGTCCAGGGCGGGGAATATTGCACCGTCGGATAGTCTGACTCGAAGCTGTACCAGCCGAAGAACGGCGGCGCGGTATCGGTCGCATCCGGCAGCGGCTCGACAGGCTGCGGTGGCGCGGAGAGCAGGGTTGTGCCGTAAGGGAAATACGGTCGGCGGCAGG
>JZRA01000038.1 GCA_001567485.1 Chloroflexi bacterium OLB13 | reverse complement strand
CGGCCCGCCGTCACATGCGATTCGTTCTCCCCTCTCCCCTTGTGGGAGAGGGGCCGGGGGTGAGGGTTTCTCCGAGTGATGAGTGCCAAGTGATGAGTGCTGAGTGAAGGGCACACCGATTGAACCACAGAGGACACGGAGGACACAAAGGGGCTTGCAGGGCCGCCCCGCTGCCTCGCACCACCCACTACCACGCACGTCCTTCTCCCCTCTCCCTGAGGGAGAGGGGCCGGGGGCGAGGGGATCGAAGCCGCGCGGCACGATCGCTTTACACGGACAACAGATTCCTTTCAATCTCAAATCGTCTCCACCCTACGCGGGGTGGTACTAACTCTGTTACAATCGTTGGTCGCATCACCCCACCGACGTAGAACACGAGGGCAATCCGGTGAAAACCACCCGGAACGATATTCGTAACATCGCCATCATCGCGCATGTCGATCACGGCAAGACGACGCTGGTCGACGGCATGCTCAAACAGGCCAAAGTCTTCCGCGACGCGAACGCCGCCGCCGGCGCAGGCGAGCGCATCCTTGACAGCAACGCGCTCGAGCGCGAACGCGGCATCACGATTCTGGCGAAGAACACCGCCGTGACGTGGAACAACACCAAGATCAACATCGTCGATACGCCCGGCCACGCCGATTTTGGCGGTGAGGTCGAGCGTGTGCTGAACATGGTCGACGGCGCGCTGCTGCTGATCGACGCTGTCGAAGGCCCGATGCCGCAGACCCGCTTCGTGCTGCGCAAGGCGCTGGCGCTCGGCCTGCGCGTGATCGTGGTCATCAACAAGATCGACCGTCCGCACGCCCAACTTGATGAGGCGCTCAACGACACCTTCGACCTGTTCATCGAACTGGGCGCGACCGACGAACAGGCCGAGTTCCCGGTCGTCTACGCTATCGGCCTTGAAGGTCGCGCCGGCTACTCCGCCGATACGCTGACCGGCGACCTGACCCCGCTGTTCGAGACCATTGTCAAGTACGTGCCGGCCCCGGAGATCGACCCCGACACGCCCGCGCGCCTGCTGGTGACGACGCTCGACTACGACAACTTCAAGGGCCAGATCGCCGTCGGGCGCCTGCGCTCCGGCACGCTGCGCAAGGGCCAGACCGCCGTGCGCATTCAGCCCAACGGCCACCGCATGACCGGCCGCATCGAATACCTGTTTACGTTCCACAACCTCGCCCGGCAGGAAGTGAGCGAGGTATCCGCCGGTGACATCGTGGCGCTGGCGGGCTTCGATCAGGTGTACATCAGCGATACGTTGGGCGCGCCGGAGATCACCGAAGGGCTGCCACCGATCAGCGTGGAAGAACCGACTGTGCGCATGACGTTTGGCGTCAACACCTCGCCGTTTGCGGGCAAGGAAGGCAAGACCGGCCTCGGCACGTCGCGCCGCCTGCGTGAACGCCTGTTCAACGAAGTGCGCCAGAACGTCGCGCTGCGCGTCGCCGACGGCGATCAACCCGACCGCTTCGTGGTCAGCGGACGCGGCGAGCTGCATCTCGGCATCTTGATCGAGACCATGCGCCGCGAAGGCTACGAGTTCGAGGTCAGCAAGCCCGAGGTCATCTTCCATACCGACGAGGATTCCGGCGAGATGCTGGAACCGGTCGAGGACGTGCATATCGAGGTCGCCGACGACTCGACCGGCGTGGTGTTCGAGATGATGGGCGCGCGCCGCGGCGATATGCTCGATATGTACAGCGAGAACGGCACGACGTATATCACCTACCGCGCGCCGACCCGCTTCCTGCTCGGCTTGCAGAGCCAGTTTATGCGCGCGACCAGCGGCATGGGCCAGCTGCACACCCTGTTTTATGATTATCTACCGCTGGTGCAGGCGCTCCCGCCGCATCGCCAGTTCGGCAGCTTGGTGGCCGATCAGAGCGGTGTGACGACCGCCTATGCGCTGGTCGGGCTGCAGCAGCGCGGCACGTTCTTCGTCGACCCCGGCACGGATGTCTACGAGGGCATGGTCGTCGGTGAGCACATCCGCCCCGAAGACCTGAGCATGAACATCACACGCGCCAAGCACCTGACCAACTTCCGTGCCAAGCCCAGCGAGACGACCGCCGGCCTGATCCCGCCGCGCCGCATGAGCCTCGACGACTTTATCGAGTTCATGGACGACGACGAACTGCTTGAGGTCACGCCGGAGAGCCTGCGCCTGCGCAAGCGTATTCTGAACACCGAGCTGCGCATGAAGACCGAGAAGGCCAAGCGCAAGCTGGTCGAGGCGTAAGGGTAGAGGGCAGGGGCCAGACATTAGGGGTCAGTTTTCAGGGGTCAGGGGTCAGACATCGGCTGACAGGGTTCCAACGCAAGCCCCTCTCGTGTGAGAGGGGTTTTTGCTGAACCAGCAGGGTTGGGCGTTCAACCGGACCAATGATCGCGGCTAACGTTTTCGCCAAAGCCCGGACGACTCCTCAAAGTACCACAGGCCGGGCGGCTCTGGCTGGCACGAAACGGGAAGCTCGTTCTGCCCGGTCTGAAACTCGATCTTCACCTCTTTTGAGGTCAGGGCACGGACGAAGCTGGTGATAACAACATCCGCCTGCCGCTGCGCATCCAGTAGGATCCCGCCCTCAAGCGCATCATCGCGAAACTCGTTGATCGCGACATAGCTTGCGAGACGCCGCATCTCGTCAGAATCTATCCAGCAAACGGGGCTTGTGCCGAATGAACGGTACTGCTGGGTCGCAATCGGGTCGAGATAGCACCCTGTCAGGCGGGCTGCGGGAAGCCTGATGGTGTACGTACTGCTTGCTTCATCAAAGACGATGTCTTCGGCCGTGACGGCGCCCAGATCGATGCCGGCCTCAATCGTGCCTTGAGCAACGTGGCTCGCCCCAACGCGGCACACGTTCGCGATGCCGTAATGGGTAACGACATCAATCCCCGCCTTTGCCACCTCGACCTTTACGGTCACGAGCTGTCCCAGTGATCGAATGCCCTGAAAGATTGTCTGGGTGCTTGCGATCTGTGAGGTCGGAGGCTGCGGGGCGAGCGACTGGAACACGCCGCGAACCATGTCAAAGCCGCCAGTGGCTAGACCACACGCGATCGCGGCGGCCAGAATTCCGAGAACAATCACGCATCCCAGATTGAAGTTGATCGCCTTGCCCATGAGTTTTCGTATCTCGGACTTTTCGTACAAGCCGCATGTCCAGGGGATTCTGATTGTAACACGGATGGCCTGCCTCAAAGACAAACGGGCGTGTTGACCGCTGCTGTCGCCTCGAACCCCGCCCTCAGACGGATGTCTCGCATCCTTGTACCCGCCTCAAAACTCTAAGCCGGTGTTCGTAAGTCGAGAGATTCGGTCTCCCATCTTGCACCGTTAGTCGAGTGATGCGGCGCGGCGTTTTCTCATCACTCATCACTCTCAACTTCGTGCTTAGGAGTAAAGAGGCCCAGCGGATACACCGTAGGGACATGCCGGCTCAGCGCTGACCGCGACCTGCGGAGTCATCCGCCAAGGATCTGAAATGCGCCGTTGCAGCGTTTCGAGATACCCGATCCGGAATCGTTCCGGTATACTGTACACTGTTACCGTCCGCACATGGAAGATATTCGTGGGCGGCGTAAACGATCCAAAGCGCAGGAGTACTTGCTTTGAGGTAGCGCGTAACCACAGCTGAGTGCGTCTTCTGAAGTGAGGGAAGTCCGGTGCAAGTCCGGCGCTGTCCCGCAACGGTAACGGCATCATCCGCCGAAGCCCGATAACTCACCTGAAGACTTGCTTGATCGTGTCCTTCGTGGAGAAAGGGTACAAGCATAGGTGACTTCTATTTGCTTACCCCGCTCCCAAGCGGGGTTTTTGTTGGGCAGTGCCATCCCTACGGACAAGGAGTCCAGATGAACACCGTACGTCGCGTAATGCTCGTTATCGGCTTGATCGCCGTGCTCGCTGTTGGCGTGTCGGCGCAGGAGGCCGTCGCTGAGGCGAACCTCGTCGATGCCTGTGTCGAGAACTACGATCCCGCGGTCGACTACTTCCCGGCCAAGGCCGAGATCGAATATGCCGAGAACTTCTCGGTCGAATACTTCAACAACTACAAGGTCGTCACCATCCTGCCGTGGCCGGGCGCAGAAGCGCCGCAAACGTACGTCCTCGTGCAGTGCGGCACCCCCGCGCCTGAGGGCTTCGAGGATGCCGTGACCGTCGAGGTGCCGGTGCAGCGTTTCGTCGCGATGGCGACCACGATCCTGCCGGCCCTCGAAGCGCAGGGCGTGCTTGACCGGCTGATCGGCGTCGACACGACGCTGTTCACCAGCAGTGAGGCCGTGCTTGAGATGGCCGAGGCCGGTGACGTGGCCGAGATCGGCGGGGGCGGCAGCGGCGGCGACATCAACATGGAACTGCTGCTGAGCCTTGAGCCGGATCTCGTGATGGCGCAGGAGTTCTTCGCCGGCGGCACGACCCTCGACCAGCTTCAGACGGCCGGCGTCACGGCGGTGTTGAACGGTGATTACGCCGATACGTCGCCACTGGGGCAGGCCGAATGGGGCAAATACGTCTCGCTGTTCTTCAACACCGAGGCTGAGGCGTCCGACGTGTTCGCCGGCGTGGCTGAACGCTACGAGGCGCTGACCGTGCTGACGGCCGGGGTCGAAGAACGCCCGACCGCTATCGCCGCCAGCCCGTACAGCGGGACGTGGTATATGCCGGGCGCTGACAGCACCATCGCGCAGTTGATCGCCGATGCCGGCGCGGACTTCCTGTTTGCGGATCAGCCCGGCACCAGCGTGCCCCTCGACTTTGAAGTCGTGTTCGAGCGCGGCGCGGAAGCCGAGTTCTGGGTCAATGCCAACCAGTTCTGGGCGACCACCGAACAAATGCTGGCCGACGACTCGCGCTTTGAGGGCTTCGCCGCCGTCGCCAATGGCAACGTGTGGAACAACAACAAGCGGATGAACGCCAACGGCGGCAGCGACTACTTCGAGAGTGGCGCGGCCAATCCGGATGTGATCCTCGCCGATCTGATCTCGATCTTCCACCCCGACCTGCTGCCCGATCACGAGCTGGTGTACTACCAGCGGCTCGGCGCGGCACAGTAGCGATAATCGCGCAGTCCGGGTGGGGGACGCCCTGCCCGGACTGCTGTTCGATAAGGACATCGCCCATGAGCCGGCCGGAGAACAGCGGCGGACAGGGATACGAGACGACGCACCGCCCCGACTCACCGGAGCGTGGGACGGCGGCGCCCAGTGCGGTTCGCACGGCGATGCCCGTCCTTAAGCCGGTGCTGATCGCTGCCTTGCTGATGGCGCTGGTCGTGATGTTCCTGACGACGCTGGCGGTCGGGTCGGTGTCGATCCCGGTCGAGGATGTGGTGCGCGTGCTGCTCGGTCATGACGCGGCGCGCCCATCGTGGACGCGGATCATCCTCGACTTCCGCCTGCCGCAGGCCATCACGGCTATTCTGGCGGGCGCGGGGTTAGGAGTCGCCGGCCTACTGATGCAAACGTTCTTTCGCAACCCGCTGGCCGACCCGTTCGTGCTGGGCGTCAGCTCCGGCGCGAGCCTCGGCGTGGCGCTGGTCGTGCTGGCGGTCGGCGGTGTCACGACGAGTTTCTTGGCCGGGCTGGGCCTGATGGGCGATCTGGCGCTGGCGGTGGCGGCTTCGGCTGGCGCCGCGGTGGTGCTGATGATCGTGCTGTTCGCGGCGCGCCGGATCGCCAGCGGGATGTCGCTGCTGGTGCTGGGGCTGCTGTTCGGCTACCTGACCAGTGCGGCCGTCAGCTTGCTGCTGTACTTCAGCATTCCAGAACGGATACAGGCGTACATCACATGGACATTCGGCAGCTTCACCGGCGTGACATGGGGCCAGCTCGTTATTCTAGGGCCGATGATCGCCGGCGGGCTGTTCGCCGCGTTTCTGCTCGGCAAGCCGCTGAACGCGCTGCTGCTGGGTGAGTCGTATGCGTTCAGCATGGGGATCAATCTGATGCGCGCGCGTTTCGCCATCTTGACGACGACGGCGGTATTGGCTGGCACGATCACCGCGTTCTGCGGCCCGATCGGGTTCATCGGGATCGCCGTGCCGCATCTGTGCCGCAGCCTGTTCAACACGGCGGATCATCACCAATTGACCCCGCTGACCATGCTGGTCGGCGCGCTCGTCGCGCTGATCGCGGCGTTCGCCGCCAGCGTGCCGGGCAGCAACATCGTCCTGCCGCTGAACGCGGTCACGTCGCTGATCGGCGCGCCGGTCGTGATCTGGGTGCTGCTGCGCCGTCAGAACATCAAGGAGTCGTTTTCATCATGACCGACCCCTTGATTCATCTGCACGACGTGAGCGCGGGCTACTTTCAGGGCCGCAGGCCGCCGTTGGTCGTCGTACAGCCGTTCTCGGTCACGCTGGATGCCGGTAAGCTCGTCTGTGTGATCGGGCCGAACGGGGCCGGCAAGTCGACGCTGCTGCGCACGATCGCCGGGATGCAGAACCCGGTCGGCGGGCGGGTCGATCTGCGCGGCCGTGACATCCACCGTATGTCGGCGGCGGAGCGTGCCCGCCAGCTCAGCGTTGTGCTCACACAGCGCACCGAGATCGGGTTGTTCACCGGATACGCGCTGGTGGCGATGGGGCGACAGCCGTACACGTCGTGGCACGGCCATCTCAGCGAGCAAGATCACGCGGTGATCCGCGAGTCGCTTGCGCAGGTTGGCGCGCTGCCGCTGGCGGGGCGGCCGATCAACGCCATGAGCGACGGCGAGCGCCAGAAGATCATGATCGCGCGGGCGCTAGCGCAAGAACCCGACCTGATGATCCTCGACGAACCGACCGCGTTTCTCGACCTGCCACGGCGCGTCGAAGTGATGCTGCTGCTGCGCGGGTTGGCGCGGCGCACCGGGCGCACCGTGCTGCTGTCGACACACGACCTCGACCTCGCGCTGCGTAACGCCGATCACCTTTGGCTGATCGACGACCGTGGGACGGTGACCGCCGGCCTGCCGGAAGACCTCGTGCTGCAAGGCGCTTTCGAGACGGCATTCGCCAGCGCCAATGTCGAGTTCGACCTTGAGTCGGGGGCGTTCAAGACGAACGGGATGGGCAAGCGCCCGATCGTGCTTCAAGGTGAGGGCATCGCCTCGGTGTGGACGCGGCGTGCGCTCGAACGTGAGGGCTACGCCGTAGTCGACCAAGCGCCGGACGACATCCCGCATGTTACGCTTTCACCCGACGCCGAACACCCGTGGACGCTCGTCGTAAGCGGTGAGTCTCACGGCACGGACTCCATTGGCGCGCTGATGGATGCGCTTGGCGGGATGTCTGCGTCGCCGTTTCCTACGAAGCGACACGTTCAAGACGGTATAGACCGGAGAGATGGGTAACACTATTGGCAAAGCGGAGCAGCAGGAAGAAACCGCGATGCCGTGGAAAGTGGCGCCCTGCTGGCGGGTCGCCCCTTAGAATCTTTCTTTGTGTCCTTCGTGTCCTCTGGGGTTCAGCCGTTTTGCCCTTCCTCAGCACCCCTTTACGGAATCTCGCCCGGCAGCACCGCGACCACACCATCGACGACCTCGGCGCCATCGGCCCGTAGATCGGTGATGACGCCAGTGTCGGGGTCGAAATCGTACACCTTGACCCACAGGCGCACCGGGCCGTCGGGCCAGTCGCCGGGCAGCAGCACAGCGCGGTGATCCCAGATCGCCTCGCCGGGCGGGAGCAGCGTGGTCGTCTTAAACGTCGCGCCCAGCCAGCTGTCGGCCCCTTGCGCACGTATGAACGGGTTCTCCGCGCTGACGACGAACAGGGCGACGGTGTAGTCGTCTGTTGGCGGCTGATCGGCGCGCCAGACGAGGCTGACCGGCACGGTGCGTCCCGCTGCCGGCACGACGCCGTCCGGGATCGTGTAGCCGAGCAGTTCGAGCGATCCGCTGCCGTCTGGATGCGTGAACGTGTAGGACGCGGCGATCTGCGGCACGGCGGGCGCGTCCCATGCCGGCGCGCGGTGCAGGTCATAGCGCAGCAGCCGGGCATACGCCGAGAACTCGCGCTCGCTGACGCGGTAGTAGCGTTCGCCCATGTAGCGTTCAAACGGACGCCGCGACCATGCCAGCGCGGGGCTGCTGTCCATGAACAGCCACAAATCCGGCGTGTAAGCCTCCCACTGTCGGATGATCGGCTGTAAGCCGGGCGCGATCTCTTTGCGTGCGTCCGCGCTCATGACCTCGACCGGCTGCTCAAAGCTGCCGCGGTCGCCGGGATGATAGGGCAGGCCGACGATCCAGCGCCGCCCGACCTTGCCGTAGTTCATCCAGAAATACGTCGTGTCCGGGCTGTTGACCAGCACCGCGCCCCCTTGCGGCACGTCAGCGCGGATCGCTTCGACGGCGGCGAACAGGTCGGCGCGGCCCGCTAGATAGAACGGATCACGGTCGTACAGCAGGCGCAGCCCGCCGTATGTCAGCACGATGAGCGACGCCGCCGAAATCCCGATCAACAGCCACGTCCGCCGGTTTCGCAGGGCGAAGGCCGCCAACACCGCCGGGATCACGAACAGCGCGGCGTAGGGCAGCGTATCCGCCCGCGCCCATGCCCAGTTGACCGGCTCGACGCCGATCGCGCGCAGCAGTCCGACAGGGCGGATATACGCGAGGTGGTTGAAGCCGGGCAGCCAGTAAGTCAGACCGAAGCTGGCGTCGGACACGGCGCGGTCGTAGGCCGTCCAGTTGAATATCACCGACGACAACTGCCACCACAGGCTGTACGCGCACAGCCCGACAGCCACCGCCCGCACCGGCCAGCGCCTGAGCCTCGGCCACACGTTCATCGTGAGCAGGATCAGCAGCGGGAGCACCGGCAGCATGAAGCGCTGCGGCCAAATCGTGCCGCCGAACCAGTTTCCGCCGAACTCGCCCTCTCCGCGCAGCAGCCCGTAGCCGAGCACGAACCCGAAGGCGATCACGATGATCGATGCGGCCAGCGCCGGTTGGCGACGCCACAGCAGCAGGCCGCCGGGCAGGGCCAGCAGCAGCACCGGGGATGTGCCCCAGATGCTGCCGCCGATGCTGAGGGTATACGTGTGAAGGGCGATGCGCGTCGTCTCCGGGATGATCGGGAACGACGGACGCAGCAGATAGCCACCGGGCAGCACGTCGCGCAGCAGTTCGGGCAGCGGGGTATAGATCAGCGCCAGCACGAGCGCGGCCAGCGCGGCGATCAGAAGCACGGCGGCCCGCCTGAGCCATGTCCTGCGCCACGCCGTGGGCGGGAGGACGAGCAGCGCCATCCCCGGCAGGGCGAACAGCGTGACATCTTTCGTCAGGTACGACAGCGCGAGCATCGCGGCGGCGGTCAGCGCGGCGAGAAGGCGGCGCGGAAGCGTGGGCGCGCGCGGCACGTCATAAAGCGCCAGCACGGCGAGCAGCAGCCACACACACATCAACGGCTCGCGGAAGAAGGTCTGGCTGTACGTCCACCAGATCGTCAGGACGCCGAACGCCAACGCGGTGATGATCGACGCGCGCGGCTCGGCCCCGAAGCGGCGGGCGGCGATGTAGACGAGCGCACCCACCAGCGCGCTCGTGCCGACGTTGAACAGCCAGAGCGTATGCACAAGGCCGATGCCGGAGATGCGCTCGGCGAGGGCGTACAGCGGCGCGGTAACGTCGATGAACAGCGGGTCGGCGATGGTCGGGCGCAGCGGCGGTTGGCCGTCGATAAACTCGCGCGGGGGAGTCTGCCACATCCCCTCGTCCGCCAGCGGAAGGCCGAAACGCGCCATGCCGCCCACGGCGTCGAAATACTCAAGCTGGTCGCCCAGCTCGATTCGTCCGGTATACGTGATGAGGTAAACGGACGCCAGCAGCAGCGCGATGATGCAGGCACGCGCGGCGTCAGCGAAGGCCGGCCCACGGAGAACCGGGCCGGGAGCGTGCCGCACGGCCACGAGCTACTTCTTCAGGACTTGATTACGCCGTTTCATCACCCACTTGAGCATGCGCTGCGACCGGGTGAGCTTTTCGAGGTTATCGAGGCCCTTTTCCATCGTCTCGGCGCCGTGGATGAACTTGCGCTCCTTGACTTGCAGGGTGCCCATCGCGACGAGGGTGTCGGCGTGCATCTGCTTCTCGCCCAGCTCCTCGAACACGTCGGCGGCCTGCGCATAGCAGCTGTAGGCCTGCTCGTGATCGCCGAGCGCGGCATACACGCCGCCCATGTTGCCCAATACCTGTGCCGTGCGCAGCGCGTCGCCCATGTCTTGAAACGTCGCCAGCGCCGCGCTCATCAGGTCAAGCGCCTGCTGGTTTTCGCCCAATGCGCGGTGGACAAGCCCGATATTGACCTGCATTTCGACGGCCTTATCTTTCTGACCGGCAGCCCGAAACGCATCGGCGGCTTGGTTGAACAGCTGAATAGCCTGCTCGTAGTTCTTCTTCTGATAGGCGGCGATACCGCTGTCTTGCAGCTTCTTGGCGTCGTCAGCCATGACGTCCTCCTTGCCGGTTCCGATAACGGCGTCCTTCCAATCGTAGCGCAGTTTCGCAAGCCGGAGAGTTAAAACAGGCGCTCGATCGTCGCGGCTTGACGGCGTGTCATCAGCCAGTCGATGAAGCGCTGTTCCTGCGCGATGGCTTCCTCGCCGGACACCAGCGGGCGTTCGCCAAACTCAAGCGTCTGCACGATGTGCCAGCCCAACGCGGTCTGAACCGGGCCAGACGTCTCGCCGGGTTCGAGGCTGAAGGCCAGATCCGCCAACTGCGGAGTCGTCAGGTCGGTTCGCACGAAGAAGCCGAGGTCTCCGCCGACATCCTTGGTCGTGACGTCACGGCTGAGTTCCGCCGCCAGCGCCTCGAACATTTCGCCGTTGGCAAGCCGGTCACTGACGGCCTGCGCCTCGTCCTGCGATGCCAGCAGGATATGGCGCGCATGAACGGTGCGAATGGCTTCGACCTCGCCGCTTTGCAGCAGCACAGCATCACGCACGCGCTGCGTCAACAGGTTCGAGTACAACGCCGAACGGAAATCCGCCTCGGTATAGCCGTTGTCGGTCAGCCATGCGTCCCAGTCGGTGGTCAGGGCCTTCAGGGCGTTGATCTCAGTGTCGATGTCCGCTTCGTCGACGGTGATGCCCAGTTCGACCGCGGCCTGTTCGATCAACGCTTGTTCGATCAGCGCGTCCAGCACCTGATTGCTGACCTGCTGCGCGATCGCACCAGCGGGCGACAAGCGCGCGACCGCGCGTTCGTATTCATCGCGGGTGATGTCCTGCCCGTTCACCCGTGCGACGACATCGGGGAGATTTTCGGTCGAGGTCGTCTCGCCGAGAATCGGCGGCGCGGCCTGACCGGCGCACGCGGCCAACCCCACGGCGACGGCGCACATCAGCACAGCAATCAAGCGGCTCAACAGCACATCCTCTCCGACCCGTCACGCAGCACTGAAAATCGGCCCCTGATTATGCAAGGTTCCCCCACGGCCTGCAAGGATAGGCGGGCCACGTCAGCCCTTGCTGGTGCGGCCGGGCGGATGGTGTGGGCTGGCTGGCCTGAACGGTGTGCCGGGCGTCTCCGGCGAGACCGGGCCGTCGTCGTCCGGCTCGACCGGTTGAGTCGGTATTTGCGGCGACGGTTGGGCGCTGTGGCGCTGCGCCGTCTGCTGCATGCGCGGCATGAGAAGTTCCGACAGCAAGCGCGTCAGGTCAAGCGGGAGCCGCTGGCGGAAGTCGCGGAAGGTCTCGCCCCCGCTTTGGCCGTGGACGGTGTAGGTATACGTCTCCCAGATCGTCTTGCCGGTGACGGCCATCTCAGGCTGCCAGCGGTCAAGCAGGAGCCAGTTCGCGCCGTCGGACTGATACAGCTCGAACACGATGCTGACCTCGCCGTGTTGGCCGCGCAGGCGCAGATCGAGCGCGACGGGCAGCACGGCGCTGCGCTGCGTGATCCGGCGCAGCAGTTGGCGCGTCAACCTGCGGGCCAGCGGCGTCACGCGGCGTTCAACCTGATCGGCGTCGAGCGCTTTGTTGCTGTGAGCGAGGCGGTTCAGCCGGCGCACCACCCACAGCGGGCCGGGGGTGTAAGTCCGCGCGACGCGGCCGTACTGATCGTATTGGCTCATGCGCAGCGCGGTGATCGTCCAGCCGCTGAGGTATTGGCCGTCCGCGCCTTGCAGCAGCTTGACGACCGCGCTCGTCCCGCGCACGGTGGGCTGGGTGATGGTGTTGTTTTGCGCGTAAGGCTGCCAACTCTGGCGGATTCCCGACTGGCTGTACGGGTCGATTGGCGGGGTGGTCGCGTACGGCGGCAGATGGTTGCCGAAGGCGGGCGGCCGGCGGAAGATCAGCCGGTACAGCCGCAGCAGCACCAGCAGCAGCACCAGCACCAACACCAGCATTAGCGCGGCGATCAGGATTTCTTCGCGCTTGAGGTTGTCGAGATCGACGGTGTAGTCCAGAAAACTGATGTACAGCGGATTAGCGGCAGGCGGCGGCGGGTTGCAGTCGGCCGTCGCGGCCGGGATCGACACGGTGAGCTGGCGCGGCTGGCTTCCGAAAGCCAACCCGCCGTTAAGCACGACACGCACCTCGAACGTCTGCGAGGTGTTCGGCGCGAAGCCGGCCGTCGGCGCCGACAGGGTGATCGTGCTGCCGCGCCCGGCGTCAAGCGGCTCGACGGGCTGCGAGGCCAATACCGTACCGGGTTGGTCGAGCGCGCGCAGTTCGACGGTGACCGGTTGTACGCTCCCTGCGCCGTTGTTGGAGATCAGATATTCAAGCTCGAACCGGCAGCCATCCGTGCTCACCCCTTCGGTTAAGGGGAGAATCCGGTAGAACGGCTGCGGCTGGGACGTGTCTTGGGCGGCGGCCGGCAGCAAAACGCCGAGGAGGGCGGTCAGCACCAGCGCACGCAAGAGGGCTTTGAACATAGGCGGACTGCCCGTCGGTGCGGATATCGTCGCGGAGATAATACCACGATACCGCCAAAACCTGCCGATGTCCTGTCGCATAGGCGACGGTGCAACTACGGCGTGCCGGTGTCTTAATGAACAGAGCAACCGTGAACGTCCGGCCCGGCTTCGGCGGTTTCAGTTCGGGCTGAAGCGCTCCGCCGGTGGAATACGGTATGGTGGAATCAGTTCCGGCGCCTCGAAGTACGGAAGCTCGATCTCGATGTGGCGCAGGTACGGCATCACGAGCTTATAGCCGATCGGAATGCCGATGTTTGCGACGTGCATCGCGGCTTTGATTAGCCACATCCGGCCGCGGTGTCCCGGCGGTTGTTCGAGCGGGTCGATACCGTCGCGTTCGCAGTAGAGGCGGCCAAGCCCGAACGCCGCGATTCCACTCTCGGTGTTCATGTTGCGTTTCTCGAAGTAATAGTAGGCGGTCTCAAGGTTTGACTCGGCCGACGTGAGCAGCCCGGCGCTGAACTTGACCGCCGCCAAGGCAAGCTCGGCCCGGTTACGCTGTGCGGGTAGACCGAAGCGATCTGCCTCGCTCCGGTAGTACACCGCGTCGTTGACGTCAGCAGCTCCAGCGCCGCGCAAGCTGCGAAGCAGCAGCCGATACGCAGCCAAGTCCAGTTCAAGGATTCGGGTCGGGACATGGGCCGGGTTCGTACGATAGGTAGGCAGGGCTTTGATAACGCTGCTCGCCGTGCACAAGATCGACTCGGCTGATGAAATCTCGCCGACCAGTATCAAATGCCACGCTAGCGCGACTTGCAGCCGGAGTCGTTGGAAATGATTTATGGGCCGGGTCAAAGCCACGTTGTAGGTCGCGATCCAAGCATACAGATTGCCACCTTCCGGCAGGAAGTGGCGCAAGCTGTACAGACCCTCAAAGAGGACGTTGGCGTCTTCTACGCGGCGAGCCAGATAGTAGAGCGTGTGCTGCCACTCGCGAAGCCGCGCGCTTTCAAAGTCTTTACCGGGGGAACAAAGAATTGAATCAACGAGTCGAGTAAACGCACGATCATATGTTTGAGAAGGTTTAGCCATAGATTGTTGTGAATACCGGCCTTATCACATAGATTAACACCCGTCTTGAATTCGATTGTATGCCGGAATTGATCAGAGTTACGCCGGTTAATTTTGAAGTTCGCCACGGTCTCGATTCCTGCACGGCGAAACCACGCCAAAACGTGGCGATCCGTGGCGATTCGTATTAGCGGGTTTGCAGCCGGTATATTTCAGTGCTCGCCGGACGTCGTGCTGCGGCCGTGACGCAGGCGGCGCACGCGCTCCGCACGCGTGGCAGCAGCTCGCTGAAGGCCGTGTAGAGCAGGGCGTTAGGCGCGAAGTCGTATGCGCCGATCCCCTGTCGCACCGTGCCGCGAAATCCGCGCTTGAACTGGTAGACGCCCCACATCCGGTCGCTCTCGTCAAAGACCTCCGGCGCGCCCCACATGTCGTAACGGGTGCAGCCCTGCGCCTTCGCCCAGCGCATTGCCGACCACTGCAGCAGGTAATTCGGCATCTTGTCGCGGTGGATATCGCGGCTTGCGCCGTAGAAGTACCAGCACGTCGACCCGAAACGATACAGCACGACATGCGCCACCGGCTCGCTCTCGACCTCGGCGATCAGCGCGTGACCGAGGCCGGCGGCGAAGAAATCGCCCCATGCGCGCTCATAGTAAGCCTGCGGGCGCGTCAAGAATCCATCGCGCTGGCCGGTCTCCTGATACAGCCGGACGAGCATCGGCAGGTCGGCGCTGACCGCCGGCCGGATCGACACGCCGCTGCGTTCCGCGACGCGCACCTTGCGCCGCGTGTTCTGGCTCATCGCCATTAGCAGCGTGTCTTCCGGCGGCGTGAGATCGATCACGATGGTGTTGCGAAACTGAATCTGCTCGCGGCTGTAGCGCCATCCACGGCGGAGCAGCGCGTCCCGCCACGCCAGCCCCTGTGGCGTATCGGCGGCGTCGTCACCCGGCGTGCCGATCGACAGCGCGATATCGGGATCGATCTTGAGGGCCACGGCGCGTTCGCGGCGTGCGAGGGACTCCAGCTCGGCCAGCACGCCGTGCGCCAAGTCCATTGAGTCGTCGGCCAGCAGCGGGCCACGCGGCGCATACATCACCTTGACGGGGCCGGCCCGCCGCACGCCGATCGAGATCATCGCGCGCAAGCTCGCCCCGTCGGAATACGCGAGGCGCAGCGGCTTCCATCCGGTCGTGGCGTGCTTGAACTCGCCCCACTCCCAGCTTTGCAGGATATGTGCGTCGGGGAACTGTGCGGCGGCGGCGTTCCACCGGTCACGGTCGGTCATCACTTCAGCGGTGAGGGGCATCGGCACTTCGCGGATAGGTTCGGATACAGACGAATCATACACTATGGGGGAAGGGGCAAAGGGCAGTGGTCAGTGGTCAGTGGTCAGGTGGGCAGGGTGGTCAGAGCGCAGGGGGTCAGGGGTGCAGTGGTCAGGTTGTCAGGGGGCAGTTTGTCGAGTTGGTCAGGGGGTCAGGAGGCAGGGGGTCAGGGGGTTTGGGGAGGCAAAGGGCAGG
>JZRA01000037.1 GCA_001567485.1 Chloroflexi bacterium OLB13 | reverse complement strand
CAGCGAATGACGACCGCGTTGATGGCGCCGATCCACGCATGCGCAACGACCTCCGAATCGGTGGCATCGAGATCACCCTGCGCAATTGCTTCATCCAGATACGTCCTGACGAGCGCCGCGAACCGGTCGAGAACTTCAAGTCGCTTTTCCTCGAACGCCACGCCTAACCCCGCCGCTTGGACGAGGAGGATCTTCGCGAGCCGCCGGTACTTACCAAACGTCTCAAGGCATGCCTCAAGCGCGGCCCGCACCCGGTCGATCCCCGCATCATGCTTCGAGATCGCCTCGATCACACGCCGTTCGAGCAGATCGGCGAAGCGATCGACCAACGCGAGGAATAGGCGCTGCTTATTGGGGAAGTGAAAGTAGACGGAGCCTTTCGATGTGTCGGAGACTTCGACGATTTCATCGACCGTCGTGTCGTGATACCCTTTGGTTGAGAACACATCTAAGGCGGCGTCAAGGATGCGCGCTTTGGTGTTTTCCGGGTCTTTTGGAATTCCGCGCCTGAGCATGGCTGTGCTCCTCAATGCCAAACCGACTGGTCAGTCTAATCCTCATTTTAGCACCGTCTCGTGAAAGTTGACACAAGGTTGATCGAATTCTCATCCCCCCCAATCCGGAGCCTTCGCGTCGACAGGCCCGATGCCACATACCGCGTGCTCTGCTGGGGCAGGGGAGATGTCCCCCTAATGCTGCTGCATGGCTTCACCGGATCAGCCGACGTCTGGACATTACCGCTCACGGGAATCGGCTCGACTATGACGGTAATCGCGCCGGATTTGTTAGGTCACGGGCGAACTCTTGCCAACGACGATCCCGCACGCCTCACCATACAGCACGCGGCCGCAGACCTGATCGCAGTGCTCGATCAGATGCACATCGACCGACCCGTTCTGCACGGCTATTCTATGGGCGGCCGGCTCGCGCTGTACACAGCGCTGCATTACCCGGAGCGGTTCACGGCGTTGAGCCTTGAGTCGGCATCGCCCGGATTGGCATCGCCGCAGGAGCGATCTGCTCGCATGGCCGCCGACGATGCACTAGCCGAGCGTATCACAGCACACGGCGTCGAGGCGTTCGTCGACTATTGGGAACAGACCCCCCTCTTCCGGCATCAAGTCGACACGGCGCCTGAGCCTGTGCGACTGCGCCAGCGCGTCATCCGGCTGTCGCAGCGACCTGCCGGCCTTGCGGCATCTCTGCGCGGGATGGGAACCGGCAGCCAGCCGTCACTGTGGGAACAATTGGATCGGCTGCGGATGCCTGTTCAGATCATGTCCGGTCAGCTCGACGCCAAATTCGAGGCGATCGCCGATGAGATGGCACACCGGATACCCCGGCGCCGACGGGTCAGTGTCCCGTACGCAGGACACGCCGTTCACGTCGAAGCGCCTGACTCATGGCGAGCCGCGTTAATCGAATTTATTGACTTCGTGAGCCGCCCGAACGCCTGAAATCCATGAAACGATAGCCGACGCCACGCTCCGTCAGGATATATCTCGGGTTGCTCGGATCCGGTTCGATGCTCTTACGGAGATAATTCACGTACAGCCGCACGTAGTGAGTCTCCTCGCGGTACTCGTAACCCCAGACGTTGGCGAGGATTTGCTCATACGTGACCGTCCAGCCTGCGTTCTCGATCAGGTGATAGAGCAGGCGGAACTCAAGCGGGCGTAGTTTCTTGCGTTCCCCGCCGACAATCACGGAACGCGTGTTGAAATCGACTTGCAGGTAATCGTCGATAGTGAGAACGGTGTCTTCCGGCGCGACGGACGTGCTCTCGGCACGGCGCAGGACGGCACGGATGCGCGCCGAAAGCTCGCGCGGGCCAAACGGTTTAGGCAAGTAATCATCCGCGCCAAGCTCAAGGCCGCGCACACGATCGTTCTCGTCACCCTTTGCCGTCAGCATGATGACCGGCAGGGACGAGAACTCGCGCAGCATCTTGAGAGTCGCAAAGCCGTCAAGTTCCGGCATCATGACGTCCAGCAGCACGAGATCAGGCAGCTTTGTGCGAATCTGCTCAAGTGCCTGTAGGCCATTTCTCGCCTCGATGACGCGAAAGCCTTCGACTTCGAGGTTCATGCGCACCATACGCACAAGGTGCGGCTCATCGTCTACGACGAGAATGAGCTTACCCCGTGGGCTGCCAGAAGGCTTGGAATTTGGAAGCGCCATGGATATCGCCTAATCGTTGCGGAACAGCAGCGGGAACTCTTCCTGTTCCTCAGCAGACGGCAGCACTTGAACATAGTTGATCCGCCACCATGGCAGAATCACCATGCGAACACCCTCATCGATCCAGTTCAGCTCGCGATCGACGTGATCGCGCGGGTTACGACCGACGAGCACCGTATCGTTCGGGTTCGGCAGCGCTTCGACATCCAGCTTGATTGGCTCCGAATTTGCCAAGTGCACCAGAATACTCATCATCGTGGAACTATCCCTCACAATCCATGGCGCGAAAACACACCGCGTCTAGACAAAATGGACCCGTGCGGCAAGCTGTCCGAACATGATCTCGTCACCGTCCTGAATCAATCTCGGCTGATTCGCGGCGACTCGCCGGCCATTGACCAGCGTCCCGTTCGAACTTCCCAAGTCTTGTAACATCAGCGCGTGCTCGCGACGCTGCATCAAAGCGTGAGTACGGGACACGCCTTTCTCAAACGCGCCATAGGGCGTGAGGTCGACATCCGGATTTGCTGCGCCGTTGGTGTCTTGACGTCCGAAAGTTGTCTGCGCATTTGGCTTAAGCTCGATTCGCGTCTCGAAGCCGACGAACTCAATGTAGACGCGCATCTCATCCCGCAGATCAAACCCGGCTGTATGAACTGGCACTGCTCCATATACCGGAGCGGCTGCGTCCCCCGATTGACCTGTCATCAACGGGAAGCCACAATCTTCGCAAACCATGGCCCCGACTAAATTGTCATGATCGCATTCTTGGCACTTGCGCATCGATGACCGTACCTCGAATTTCGCACATGCCCCTGATTATAGCGGTGAGCAGCGCGCGATTACACCCTGTCGACCGACAGAGCCTTGCATCATTCGCCTTCCTGCGGATTGACCAGCATACGCGTGTTGTACTTGATCGTCTTCTTGCCCTCTGCAGACAGCATGTGCGTTGTCTTAACGATATGTGCTTCGTGCAGCACATGCGTCGCCAGCGCCTGCTGACCAATCGCCAACAAGCGCGTCGCGAGTTTCTCCAGCCGGCGCGTTGCCTCTTCGACCTCGCCGCGCCGGATCGCGTCGTTGGCTTGTTCTTGCATACGATACAACGCCAAACGGCTGAGTGCATCGAGAATTGCCGTGTTGGACTCTTCCTCGAACTGCATCGTCGTGACGTCCGCCACGACATCATGCAGCGTGTGATATGCGGGCTGTTCGTTCAGAAGCACGTCGCCCATTCCAATGACACGACAGACATTGAATAAGCCCTCTTCCAGCCCCGGTACCAATCTAAGCTGGATGATCGCCGTTGTCGCGCGACGCCCTTCCAGAATACCTAGCAAAATCTCGTTATCATTGACTTCAACCGGCTGGGGTAGGGGGGCAATCTTGAATGCGCTGTCGATCTCGACACCATCGGCGACCTGAAGGACAACCCGCAAACGCTCGGCGAATGTGCTCGACAGATGGCGCACGTGGTTGTTGATGAAGTTCCCGACCTCGTTGACATTCCGGATATACTGCGACGATCCGCCCGTACTCGACGCGAGACGATCCAAGAAGTCATCATTCCAGTCCGTACCAAGACCCATTGCGCTGATGCCAATGCCTTCGATGCTGGCGTTCGATGCGAGCTGAACGCACTGCTCCTCATCGCCGTAGGTATTGCCATCCGTCAGCAGAATGATGTGATTGACATACTTGGAATCGAGAAACTCACGATTCTGCCGTATACCCTCACTCAACCCGTGGTAGATTTCCGTGCTGCCGTATGCCGTCATCATCGCCACTTGAGCTTTGAGCGCCGGCTTGTCGCGGACTTTCGTCGCTGGCACGAGCACAGATGCCCGATCACTGAATGCGACCACCGAGATCACATCGTCACCCGTCAGGTTGTCGATGATCTGTGAGGCCGCCCCTTTCACACGATCCATGCGCGCGCCGTGCATCGAGTTGCTGCGATCCAGCACCAAGGTGAGATTTAAGTTGCTGTTTCCGCGCTCGGCCGTATTCGATGTCACCTCACCGGGAGTAAAATCGACGCGAAGATAAAGGATCTGCGGTTCATCGATGACGGGCAGCTGAGTACGGCTGGTTGTAACCTTCATATTGAAGTAGTACCGGTCATCAATCTCCCGCGTGTGCTTCATCGCCGCGAAGAGCATGTTGGGATTGCTGAGCAGCTCATAGGCACGCCGCGCATTCTTGACGTGCACTGGGGTCACGCCCCCGCGCTTACCGCGTTCTTGTGCCTTATAGCGGCGCTCGATCTGATCCAGTGCCAGTTCCATAAGATCTTGGGACGCATCTTGCGGAATACCAAGCGCTGCATACGGATCAAACTGCGCTTCACCCGAGTCCATGGCATCATCCCCTGTGTTGACGCTTCGCTCACCCCGGTAACTTCACGGCAACGGCAGTGATGTTGTCGTTTCCTCCTCGCGCGTTCGCCAGCGTCACGAGATGATCGCACGCCTGCTGCGGCGGAAACTTTTGCAGATAGGAGAGGATTTCGCTTTCGTGGACGAGACCTGACAGCCCATCACTGCACAAAAACAACATCGCGCCCGGTGGCAGGCGGCGGGTCATGGTATCGACATCGAGATCTTCGCTAAGGCCGATAGCGCGATAGAGCACGCTCTTCTGAGGGTGATTCTCGGCCTCTTCTGGAGCGAGTTCATTTAGCTCGATAAGGCGAGCGACGTAAGAATGATCGCGCGAAATCTGGTCGATCTTGCCATCCGTTGCCAGATAGCAGCGGCTGTCACCAACATGAGCAAGGTGCGCAAGATTGCCCATCACGACCAGCGCGGTCATGGTCGTGCCGCCTGCTGGCAGCTCGTCGGAGATGTGCTTGTGGGCCGCTGCGAACGCGCTCTCCAACGCCTCGCTGATCGGCATACGATCGGTGGCGTCCGTCATCGTCAAGAACGGCAGATAGACCGACTTCATCAACTCAGCTGCGGCAATCCGCACGGCCGCCGCTGATGCGAACTCGCCGTCGACGTGCCCGCCCATGCCATCGGCGACAAGGAAAATCCCAAACTCGGGAATCGCGTCTGCCGTGCGACTGATCGACACGAACACATACGAACTGTCTTCGTTGTTGGTTCGGATCATCCCAACATCGGTTGTTTGGCCAAACGTCAGGTGTGAGTTAGCAGCCGAGACCATCGCTGCTTTGCTCAGTTCTTGCGTGCCTTCCTCAATGATCGCGCGGCGCTCGTCAACTGCCCGCATGGGCGCAGTATTGATGTCCTGCTGAGGATCAACTTGAGGAAGCGGGGTAGTCGGAATATCAGACATTCGGAACCTAACTGAACCAAGACGAGACAGCAGTTTGCGCAGTTGCAAGATCACTCACCCAACTAGACCGATGCGCCAACTTGTTAGCCGACGGTTGGTAACGCATAGATCGTGTTGTCCATGGATCCGAAGACGATCAAATTCTCACCCAGCACAGGTGTCGACGTGATTTGGCCGCGTGTCTGATACTTCCACAACATGCGGCCGGTCTTGACGTCCAAGCAGTAGAACGCATTGTCCGTGCCGCCAAAATACACCATGTTCCCGGCAACGGTCGGGCTTCCCACAATGGGTTTTCCAGACGTGTACTGCCAGCGTTCTTTGCCCGAGTCGACGTTCACAGCGTACATAATCCCGTCAGCAGAGCCAAAGTACACCGAATCCGCTGTTAGGGCAGGGGAGGACACGACCGGGCCGTTGGTTCTGAACCGCCATAAGGTAAAGCCGCTGTTCGCATCCAGTGCGTAGAGGTAGCCGTCGAACGAGCCGATGTAGCAGATGCCGTTCTTCTGATCGACCGCGGGTGACGAAATGATGCTGCGCTTCGCGCGGTAGACCCACTTGCGCTTGCCGGATAATTCAAGGCCGTAAATCGATCCGTCGTCCGCGCCAAAGATGATGATGTCACTCGTGACAAAGGGCCGTGACCGGATCGGTGCGCCTGCCTCGTAGTTCCATAGGAACCGGCCATTATTGGCGGCAAGCGCGTAAAGCCGGCCATCGTCACCGCCAAAGAACACATGATTGTGCGCTATCCGGGGCGCGCCCCGGATCCGATCCTTGGTCTGATACGTCCACACGACGCGGCCGTTCTGAATGTCGAGCGCATAGAAAATATGATCTTCAGACCCGAAGTAGACCATCTTGTTCGACGGGTCAACGCTTGGAGATGAGGCGATACCGCCTCCCGTGGGGAACTTCCAGATCAGCGAGCCGTCCTCGGCGTTGATCGCCCACATGTTCGTGTCATACGACCCGGCGAAAACCGTAGTACGAAAGATCGTTGGACTGGCGCGGATTTCGTCCTCAGTCTTGAACTTCCAGCGCGCCTCCAGTTCCGAACGGTCGCCATCACCGAAGAAATCGGTTTTCGGGCCACCGCTGATCTCACTCGACCCATCAGCGGCCCCTACCGCAAGGCCATTGGTCGACTCACGCGCAATACGACCCGTTTTTGTACCACGAACTTGTTCAAGAACGGCCTTGAACTCGGCCGCAGTCTGGAAGCGTTCCTCCGGCTTCTGCGAGAGCGACTTCTCGATTGCCGTAACGAGCAGCGGCGGCACATTGGGGTTATAAGACGGAATGGGTCGTTCGTGAAAGCTGAATGGTGGCTCAACACGCGGGTCTTTGCGCGTGATGACGTGATGCAGCGTAGCGCCGAGGCCATAGATGTCCGAAATCGGCGTGACTTCACCACGGTACTGTTCCGGCGCAGAGTAGCCTTCGGTGCCGATCATCGTGTGCTTCTTGTCGTTCTCGAAGATCTTGGCGATGCCGAAGTCGACAAGCCGCACCCGGCCGAGGCTGTCGATCATGATGTTGGCCGGTTTGAGATCACGGAACACGATTGGCTGCGGCTTGTTGCTATGCAGGTAATCCAGCACATCACACAGCTCAATTCCCCAGTCGACGATCTTCTCGATTGGCAGCGACCGTGTGCGCACCAACAGCGCATCGAGGTCGCTGCCGTTGATGTATTCCATCACGAGGTATGCGCGCGACTCGGTTGCGAAGAAATCGAAGATCTTGGGGATCGCCGGATGGCTGAGTGTGGCGAGGAGGTTCGCCTCCTTTTGAAACGTCTTCATCATCGACGTGAGCTGGATGGCATCACCGCCTTGTTGGGTGATCATCTCCTTGATCGCCACAAGGCGTTTTGCGTCAGGAAAGTGCGTATCACGCGCTTGGAATACGGTACCAAAGCCACCGCCACCAATCACACCGGCGATGCGGTACCGTTCCATTAGCAAAGAGTCGACTTGCAGGCCATCTCCGCTCAGTGCATCGGCAGGGCGCACGTCAAACTTCCGGGTATCAGACATCAGTACTGTCTTCCTACCAACTTAGCTGCCGTTCAGAATGTAGCGCAACTTCTAGTCTCAATGCGCCTTGCAAAAGTATAGGACCTGCAGAACAATCCTGCAAATCAGGCACATAATCCCTCACACCGATGACTCCTTCCCCCCACGCGCTCTACATCCATATCCCCTTTTGTACCACGAAATGCACGTATTGCGCGTTTAATACATACACGCATCTCGAAACACTGATTCCTGCGTTCGTCGATGCGCTTGTGAATGAGCTTAAGATCGCGGCGGGCGAACAGCCCAACACACCGCTTGCGACCGTGTTTGTGGGTGGTGGGACACCGAGCCTTCTGACCCTTGAGCAGCATGCCCGGATACTGAGCACAATCCGGTCGCACTTTGACCTCGACACCGGCGCGGAAATCTCCATCGAGACCAACCCGAACGATCTTGACCTTACGTATCTTTCAGGGCTGCGGCATGAAGGATACAACCGGCTGAGCGTCGGGATGCAGTCTGCCAACGAGCGTGAGCTGCGGCTGTTTGCGCGCCGGCACGATCACGCGGTCGTCACGCAGATCTGGCCGCTGATCCGGCAGGCCGGCTTCGACAACGTCAATCTCGACTTGATCTATGGGTCGCCGTTTCAAACCCTTGATACATGGCGGCAGACACTCGATGAGACTCTGCGGTTCGCGCCCGACCACATCTCGTTGTATGCGCTCGGCCTTGAAGACGGCACACCGCTCAAAGCATGGGTCGAGGACGGCTCGGTTCCGCGCCCCGATGACGATCTTACCGCCGACATGTACGATCTAGCAACCGAAATGCTAGACCAAGCGGGCTACCGTCAGTATGAAATCTCGAATTGGTGCAAGCCGGGGCACGAATGTCGCCACAACCTCCAATACTGGCGCAACCTGCCGTACATTGGCGTCGGCCCCGGCGCGCACGGTTATGCTGGCGGTGTGCGCTATTCCACCGAACTTTCGCCACAGCGTTACGTTCGACGGCTGCAAGAGACACCCGTAAACCCGTTCCCGCTGACACCCGCGGTCATTGAATCAACGCCGGTCGACCGGGCGAACGAAATCGCCGACACGCTGATGATGGGCCTTCGGCTGACGCGGGAGGGGATCGAACTCGACACGTTCGCGGCGCGCTTCGGCGTGTCGCTGCTCGAACTTCACGGCGAGGTCATCGCCAAACACGTTCAAGCAGGACTGCTGCACGTCGATGACGCCCATATCACCCTGACCGAGCGCGGGCGCTTCTTGAGCAACGTCGTGCTGCGCGATTTGATCTAGCTGCTTCTAGCAAACAAGGCGGTAGTGAGAGCGAGCAGCTTCTCGCGGCCTTCCGCGGTCGGCGCGGCCTGATCCAGCGCGTGCATCGCCTTCTCGGTGTATTCCCGTTCGATCTGAACCGCATATTCTTGCGCGCCCACCTCACCGAGGAGCTGCACAACACGGGCGACATCGGACGGGGACAACGCTGGACGAGCGTACAGCGCGCGCAGCTCGTCGTTCAGCGGAAGCCCGTGCAGCACAGGCAGCGACTTCTTATGTGCCACAATATCCGACGAGGCCGACTTTCCCGTGATCGCTTCGTCTCCCCAGATGCCGAGGATGTCGTCGCGGATTTGGAAGGCCATGCCGATGTTCAGCGCATACTCGCCAAAATGTTCCGCGCGGACGGCATCTCCCGCGGCGATCAATGCGCCCAGCTGACCGCACACGCCCAAGAGCGCCGCCGTCTTGCCGGCGATCATCTCAAGATACGCCTCGACCGAGACATCCGTTACCGTCTCGAAACGCATGTCGAGATGTTGGCCGCGTGTGAGCTTGAGCGCCGTCCCGGTAAACAGCCGGTTTGCCGTGGTCACGATATCCGGCGCCACGCCGACGCCTCTCAGGTCTTGCAGCACGTGCAGACTCAGCGCGAAGAGCGCGTCGCCGACATTGATTGCGTTGGCGACACCCCAGATCCGCCACACCGTCGGGCGGCCGTGACGCAGCGGGGAGTCGTCCTGTACGTCATCATGAACCAGCGAGAAGTTATGCAGCAGTTCGACCGCCGCCGCTGCCGGAACGGCGGGCCGCCAGTCACAGCCGGTTGCGTCCGCGCACAGCAGGACGAGGGCAGGGCGAATGCGCTTGCCCGCCTGACCGGAAAACGGTGCGCCCTGTTCGTCGACAAGTCCGAACGGATAGCGCACCATCGTTCCGAATCCGGAGCTATCCATTGGAATGGCATCGAGCGCCGCACGAAGGGCATCCTCGACCGCCGTCACGAAGTCCGAGATCAATGCGAGGTTCAAGCGTGCGCGCCCTCGATTAACGGAACACGGCGCAGATCATCGAGCGTCCGGCTTCCCGTACACTGCATGGCGATCCGCAGTTGTGCGGTCAACACCGAAACGACGTGTTCGACCGCGTCCTCAGAGTCCGTGGCGGCGCGCAGGAACTGACCCGCGATGCCACCTAGGCTGGCTCCCAATGCAATACACTTCGCGATATCGACACCGGTGCGCAGGCCGCCGCTGGCAAACGCCGGAATCTGCGGCGCGCCGAGCCGCGCGTACTTAAGCGCCTCGACCGTCGTAATACCCCAGTCCTCGAACGCGGAGGCGACGTCCTCGTGATAACGAGACGGCGCGCGGAAGCGTTCAACTTGGCTCCACGACGTGCCCCCGGCGCCCGCAACGTCAATCGCGGCGACACCGGCCGAGGCGAGATCGCGCACGTTCTGCTCGCTGAATCCCCAGCCGACCTCCTTGGCGATAACCGGAACGCCGATGTGCGAGACAACCTCTGCGACCTTATCGAGCAGGCCGCTGAAGTTGGTATCGCCTTCCGGCTGCACGGCTTCCTGAAGCACGTTGAAGTGAAGGATCAGTGCGTCGGCCTCGATCATGTCGACGGCGCGGCGGCACAGGTCGACGCCGTACCCATAGTTGAACTGCACCGCGCCGATGTTCGCAAAGAGAAGCAGGTTAGGGGCCACCGGGCGAATCTTGTACGATTCGGCCAGCGCAGGGTCTTCAACGGCGGCGCGCTGCGAACCAACGCCCATCGCGAGGCCGTGCCGGTCGGCCACAGCGGCGAGATTGCGATTGATCGTGCTCGCCATGCCGGTTCCGCCGGTCATCGACGAGACGAGAATCGGCGCAGACAGCCGCTTGCCAAACAGCGTCAGCGACGGATCGACATCGGCCAAATCGAGTTCAGGTACGGCGTTGTGCAGCAAACGCAGGTTTTCCAAGCCCGTCGTGAGGCGGGGGAACTGAACATCACGCTCAAGGTTGATCTTGATGTGGTCGACCTTGCGGCTTTCGGTGGTTGGGGGCGTCACGTCTGACATGCGTGGGTGTTCCTTATGTCGGAGTGGCGCAATCGTACTTCCGGGCTGTTGGTGTGTCAATGACGGTAGAAGGAGACTAGCACTGATTTCATTCGGCGGTATAATCTTGCGCTATCACTGGAGGACGACCTAGCAGGAGGCAGATAGGAAGCCATGGAGACGGTTGAGGAAAAAGTCAAAAAGATCGTCATCGATCTTCTCGGCGTTGAAGAGGATAAAGTGACGCTGGACGCGCACTTTCGCAATGATCTGGAAGCGGATTCGCTCGACCTCGTTGAGCTGATCATGGAGTTCGAGCGTCAGTTTGGCGGGGAGATCAAGGACGAGGACGCTCAGAAGATCGAGACCGTCGGTGCGGCGATCGAGTACATCAAGGAACGCATGTAAGCGTTCTGTCCCGCATCACTCATCGGGTAATCCGGGGGCGCTTATGGCGCCCCGTTTGATTCCGCGCGCCGATAGCTTCGCAGCGTAACCAGCGCGAGGCCGCCGATGCTCGCAGCGGTGATCCACGGCCCGACGCCAAGCGAGAAACCGACCGCCAGCCCGGCGAGTGCTTCCATGCCACGCATTGCCGCAGTGATCGCAGCGACCGATCCGATCGCGCCAGTCAGCACAAGTGCAATTGTGCGAGGCGTGCCGCGTGGAACCATCCAACACAACGCCGCGCCGATCAGCGACAGCACCGAGAACGTGAACTGCTGGCCGTAGTTCACGTCGGCATGAAAGCCCGCATCCATGAAGTACTCCAACGGCGGAAGCTGTGCGATCACCAGCGCAAGCGCGGCGGCAGCGGACAGCGCGCCGGCAGCAGACCGGCGCCGCCGCGGCAGGAGTGCGATCAGCAGCGTGAACACGATCAGCACCGCGCGAAGCTGTCCCGGCGCCGCCATCGGCTCCGCGCCATGTCTTACGCCGGGGATCAAGCTCGTCCATTCCGCCAAGTCATACGCGGAGAACGTCAAGGCAGACGAGGCAGCTGCGGCCCACGGCAAGATATAACCGAGACCGCCGACGAACAGCAGCGCGATCAGCACGGCTTCATTTCGACCGGAGCGACTCGATACTGGCACGAATCTCCTCGTCTTCTTGGCTCTGCTCAAGGAAGAACTGTTTCATGTAGACACTGCGGCGCTGGCGTAGGGCGAGCGGCGCGACTGCTAACAGATCGTCCACGGTTGCGCGCGTGCGCCCGTCCATCGCTGCGTAGGCGCGTGCCGACTCGAACATGACGTAGTCGGCGCGGTGAGAGTCGATTTCCAGCCGGCGAATCAGCTCGAATCCGACAACAAACGCCTCGTCCGAAAGGGACGTGTGTTCTAGCCGCTCTTTGGCCGCTTGCACCTCATCGCGCGCCTCGGCGGTGGCCCACTCGAAACTCTGGATAAAGGCCGCCGGGTTCGCCCGGAACGCCCGCATCCGGTCGAACACGATGCGGCGTTCATCTACATCGGACAGACCGCGCACGCCGACACGCAGGCCGAATCGGTCGAGGATTTGCGGGCGCAGATTGCCTTCCTCCGGGTTCATACTGCCCACCAGCACAAAGCGCGAGCGATACGTCCCGACCATCGGCCCCCGGCGCACGGTATAGCTGCCCTGCGCCGCCGCGTCCAGAATCGCGTCGACAATCACGTCGTCAAGCAGGTTGACCTCATCGACATAGAGGATGTTACGGTCGGCGCGCGCCAGAATCCCGCGCTCCAAACGAACGCGATTGCGCTGAACCGCGATTCGCTCGTTGATCCCACCAACGACATCATCAAGCCGCGCAGTCAGGGGAAGTTCGACCAGCTTAACCGCCTCGAAGTGCGATATAGGTTCTCCGCGCTTATGTCGTTCATAGCAATCGGGGTACAGGGTCTCGGCGTATGGCGATTTGAGGTCTTCCTCGATGACGCCTTCCTCGCAGTCGCTGACTTCCACGGCGGGCAGGATGTCGGTCAAGCTGCGCACGGCCGTCGTTTTGCCGGTTCCGCGCTGGCCGATCAACAGCACGCCCCCGATATTCGGATTGATGACCGCCAATAGGAGCGCTACCCGCATATCGGTCTGACCGACCAACGCCATGAACGGATAGGGCCGGTGTTCGGCAAGCCCAAGATCCGGCGGACGTTCAGCCAATATCGCGCCCGCGCCGGAGGACTTGAGCAGGTCGAGCAGCGCCGAACGATCCGACACCGATTCGTCAAAATCGGGCGAGCCGGCCGCTTCTTGGCTATCACCGGTCATTACGACTCCTCACTTTGACGCCGCTTGCGTTCCCGCTGTCGGACTTCCGCTTCCGCAGCGCGCTTACGCTGCTCGTCGGTCTCGTACGTCAAGCGGGGCACCGGGGCAGGGCGGCCGTCTGGATCGAGCGCCACATAGACCAGATAAGCGGTGTTCGTCATGGTGATCGTGCCCGTCAGCGGATTTTCCGCCGTGACCTCGACGCGCACTTCCATCGACGTTCGCCCGACCCATGTCAGCTCGGCGTTCAATGTGACGACGTTGCCGACGCGGATCGGTTCGTGAAACAACATGCTGTCGATCACGATCGTCACGACCGGCATACGGGCATGGCGCACCGCCGCCAGCGCGCCGGCCTCATCGACAAGTTTCATAATGACGCCGCCGTGGATGTTGCCGTGAATGTTGGTGTCGTGCGGCCCCATGATGGACGCGAGCGTCACATGAGATTGCGCAATTGATTTCGCTGGAAGCGAGTCGGCCACTGCTACCCCCTCTCGTGTGCTGTCATTATACCCGGCGTTGGTCACGCACGGGGATTGGCGAGCGCAAAGTCGAACGCCGCCTCCAAATCCACTGCGGTGCGCGCCCATGTGAGGCCGTGAACCCGCTCAAGCCCGCGCGCGCTCAGCCCAGCACGAAGCTCCGGGTTCGTCATCAGCTGGCCGAGCGCATCGGCAAGCGCACTGACATCCCGTGGATCAACGAGCAGCGCGGCGCCCCCTGCCGCTTCAGGCAGAGACGACACGTTCGATGTCACGACCGGCGCGCCGCATGCCATCGCCTCCAGCACGGGTAGGCCGTATCCCTCGTACAGCGAGGGCATCGCGAAGCAAAGCGCGGCGTTGTAGAGAGCCGGCAGATCGGAGTCAGGAACCTTGCCCAGAAGGCGAACAAACTGGCTGGATGCGGACTCCGCATCTCGGCGCAGGTCATCCATCATCCATCCTTCGGGGCCGGCAATCGCGAGCTGAACATCTTGTCCCGAATGCCGGAGTATCGCGACGGCCTCGATAAGCCGCGAATAATTCTTGCGTGGCTGTAACGTCCCGACCGCAAACACGAATGGCGATCCGCCGAGGCCATAACGTGCGGCGGTTCGCCTTGCGAGTTCGGCTTCAATCGGCCCGAACTGCGCGCCGACCCCAAACTGCACCGGGTGGATCCGCTGTGGATCGACATCATACGCCGAGACGAGATCGCGCTTGGTTGATAAGGAGTTGACAACCACGACATCGGCGGTCGTGACCGCGCGTGGCACGACGGACGACAGGTATGCGATCAGCGATGGCACGGCGGCTTCGGCCGCATGCAGGTAGGTGAGGTCGTGAACGAACACCGCAGTGCGCATCCCGCGTGGCAGGGGCGGCAGCGCGAAGTTCGTCGCAAAGAACAGGTCGAAGCCGCGCGTAAAAAGGGCAGCGGGAAACGCTACGCCGGCTCGATGCCAGAGGCGCGTCAAGAGTCGGTCGGGGAGGGGGATGTTACGACGCGGGACGTGCAGATTGGGTGGAAAGTGCGGCGCGGGAAGGCCGCTGGTCATCAGCGTGTAGGCGTGTTTGGCGGAGTGAAGCAGGGCCGCCGTCATCTCGCGGACGCTGCGGCCAACGCCGCCGGTTTGAAGTAGGGCAGGGGAGTATTCGATGGCGACGCGCGCCATGTCAATCCACGTCGTTATACGTCCAGTGACGGTTGGCGTAGAAATTCCAAAGCATCACGATGACCATCGCGATCATCTGCGCCACAATGCTGCCGATACGCGCTTCGGTGAACTGGTTCGCCTCGAATTCACCTACGACGGCTTGGATAACCGGCGCTGCAATCGGCGTGATGAGAGCCCCAATCGGGAACGCCAGCAGCGCCATCCAGAGAAGCCGGAACAAGCCGCCCGCGACGCTGACCAGCGTGAACATCGCCAATTGGCGGCGCATGGAGCGCGAACGCGAGTCCGGATACACCCACAGGCGCGTCCAGATGAAGTTGCTGATCACCGCCGTGAAGAACGCGATCCCGCTGGCGAGCGCCACTGTGAGGCCGCGTGTCGGCGGGATGATCGTCTGCTGAAGGATGAACAGCAGGCCGAGATCAATCACCGCGCCAGAAGCACCGACCACGGCGAACCTGAAAAAGCGTTCCATTTCTTTTGCGCGCGTAGGGCCGAACCGATTCGCTGCGTAGCGAATGATCCCATCCAGCGGCGTGCGGAAGTGGCGCACATCTGTGGTTTCGACCACGGCTGCTTCAGTTGTCGTCATTGGGGATTCAGCCTGCTGAGTTTCCACGTCTGCTCGTGCAGAAGACCGGCAAGGCCTATCAGCACGCCAACGTGCAGAAAGGCGTAGTTTACGAAAACTTGGTCGGTCACGCTGTGAACGCTGATGTACGTCCAACTCCCCAGCAGACCGGCCGCAAGGGATGATGCCAAGAGGTCGGGATGTCCACGCGCTCGCGCCGAAATGATGATGAACACACCCCACATTCCGGCGTAGGCCAAGACGCCAATAATGCCAGCCTCGGCAAGAACATTCAAGTAGTAATTGTGGGCGTGTCCGAGCGCGAATTTCCATGACATGAGCCGCACCTGCGGGTATACGACTTCATAGTTGCCGAGACCCACGCCGGTAAGTGGCGACAGACGGGCCATTTCTACAGCGGCCTGCCAGTGTGCCAATCGTTCGACGACCGCATAGTTCTCCGCCGTGACATCAGCGCCGCGCACGTCGGATATGTTGACGAGATCGGTGAACGCGCTGGCGACCCGCTCGGTGATCGACGCTGGCAGCCGACCAGACGCAATCGCCATCACGCCGACCGCGACAAGTCCAACCAAGAGCAGCACGCTGTGCACAAGCCGGCGCGGAAGTGCAATCACGACGACAACTCCGGCCGCACCGACCGCGAGCCATGCGCCGCGGCTCCACGAGAACACGAGGGCCGCCAGCATCAATGCCGACGCCAGCCCGTAGAACCCTGCACAGAGGAGGTTGATCCCGGAGCCGGATCGGACGCTAACGCGGCGCATCACCCAAGCCACGCGGATATGGCCGATACTCGCGGCGCCGGCCACCGGCGCAAGTATGCCCATGAAGGCAGCAAACGGATTAGGCTGCTCGAAGGTTCCGAAGGCCCGGTATAGGCCCGGCGCGATCAAGAAGTGTTCCGCTCCGCTTCCGCCAAAGTAGATCCAAATCCCGACAATCGCGTTGGCGCGCCCGCCACCGTCACGGCGAACAGCACCCACTGCCAGCGGCGGTAGGCGATCACCCACGCGGCAACGGCAGCCATCAACAGCCATTTGAGCCACTCGACCAGCCACACCGACAAACTCGCCGCGGAAAACGCGCTGATACCGCCAGCGATCACGAATCCGAGCAGGCCGAGCAGCATCGGGTTGTTGAGGCGGGGCAGGTCGGCACGCCGACGAATCAGGGCCGCGGCGACCAGCGCCCCCAACGCGCCAGCCAGCAGCAGTTGGCCGAGGTCGGCCGGCAGCACGCTGGGTAGGCGTACCGACAACAGGGCTGAGAGCGGCGAAAGGATCAGCAGCGCAAAGACGGCGGCGGGTGCTGCGAGTAACAGGGCGAGGACGGCGATTCCGGTGACGATCGTATACGCCAGCACCGGAGGAGGAAGCATGGCCGCGGCCGCGCCTATTACCCCCGCGGAGATCAGCGCGCCAAGCGGGCGTACAGCACGAGGCAGCGCCAACGACCCTGCATTCATGGCGCGCGCTTGCGCTGCTCCTCGAAATACGCGAACGTTTCCGCGAGTCCATCATGCAGCGAGACGCGCGGTTCCCAGCCCAGAATCCGGGCAGCCAACGTAATATCTGGCCGGCGAGTCTGTGGATCGTCACGCGTGCGGCCGTCATGCACGTAGACGATCCCCGCGGGGTTGTCGGCCAGTGTGTTCACCACGTCGGCGAATTCGTGAATCGTCAGCTCGTTTGGATTACCGATATTGACCGGCAGATGATAGTCCGAACCCGCGAGCCGCACGACCCCCTCAATCAGGTCGGAAACGTACTGGAAGCTGCGAGTCTGGCTGCCGTCGCCGTAGACAGTCAGCGGCTCGCCACGCAGTGCCTGATCGACAAAATTCGGCACGACACGGCCATCGTTGAGGCGCATGCGCGGCCCATACGTGTTGAAGATGCGGACGATGTGCGTGTTCAGCCCGAATCTGGTGTGATACGCCATCGTCAACGCCTCGGCGAACCGCTTGGCCTCGTCGTAGACGCTCCGCGGGCCGATCGGGTTCACATTGCCATAGTAGCCTTCGTGCTGGGGATGCACGAGGGGATCGCCGTAGACTTCGGAGGTTGACGCGAGCACGTAGGCCGCGCCTTTCTCGCACGCAAGATCGAGGGTGTTGCGCGTCCCGTAGGAGCCGACCATCAGCGTTTCCAGCGGCAGTTCGAGGTAATCCACCGGGCTGGCTGGCGAGGCAAAGTTCAGCACGAGGTCAACCGGGCCATCAACATTGAACGGCTCACAGATGTCGTGCTTGATGAACGAGAACGCCGGTCGCTCCACGAGGTGCTGAATGTTGTTCTCACTGCCTGTGATGAGATTGTCGACCGCGACAACCGTATGTCCGTCTGCAATGAAGCGGTCGCAGAGATGCGAGCCGATGAATCCTGCGCCGCCGGCGATAACTACGCGCATTGTCCCTCCGTGAACGCCCGCCAGTGTACCACCCCGCGACATCAGACGTTAGGCTGAAGGATCGTGTAGGTCAGCACACCGAACGAGCTGAACGGCGCACAGCAGCAGCATGAACGTGTAGGCAAGGTCGATGACGAACACGCTGTTGTCGACCATACCATGCGTGTACACCGCGACAAATGCGCCAAGTAATCCAGCGGCCAACCAGCGGGACACAACCCGATGATCCGTTGCACGCACAGCGCCAACAGCGGCACGCAGGCTTATGACGACGAACGCGACTGCCAGCACAGCGCCGCCAAGACCAAGGCGAACCCAAAAGTCGAGCAGCATGTTGTGCGGATGCGAGAGATCAGGCTCCGGCCACGCGTCGGGAAAGATGTACCGGTCGCGGAAAGCGTACAAGAACTGATCCAGCCCGAGGCCGGTCAAAGGGTGATCCGCGATCACGTTGACGGCGCTTTGCATTACGCGGATCCGGTAGAAGTTCGTGCCCTGCGTGAAATCCAGCGCGCGCCCGAACCGATCCGACTGCCCCGCAAGCACGGCGAAAACGACGATGGCGACGACCGCAGCGCCGATCAGCCACGGCACAGCACGCCGGCCGTAGAGCGCCAGTGCCGTGACGGTCACACCTGCCGGGATTCCGATGAACAGCCCGCCCACGCTTTGCGTGAGTACTGCCGCCAAGATAGTGACTGCTAGAGAAGCAGCGGCGATCCATCGCCAGCGACCGCCGAAGGTCAGCACAGCCGCGGCAGCAAACGGGATGACGCGGCCGAGGAACAGCGCGAGATTGTTCGGCGACCCGTACACGCCGGCGAGCCGCCGGCTGCCATCTTCGGCGGTGATGATCGCCGCACCGGTGACATACTGGCCGACTCCGATAGCCGCCGCAACCGTGCCCGCCGCAAGGAACGCGCAGATCACAATGAGCAGATCGGATCGCGACCGCAGGGTCGTTCGTGCGACGAGGTAGAATGCCGCCGGTTCGAGGAACAGGGTGCGCAGTTCGGTGATTGCAGGCCCCTTGAGCGCCGACCATGCCACGGCGGTGATCCCTAGCGCCACGTAGGCGATGACGAGCACGTCGAGTCCGGACAGCGCCATTGGACGTCGCACGGTGCCGGACTTCCGCCGGCGCGCCTCGTTCGCGGCGGATTGGACAGCCCACGCGGCAAACGTCATCAGCAGGACGATCTCGACCATTGGGAACGAGAATGTGTACAACGCCACCGGAAACAGAAAGAACGGCGCGAAGAACGCGGTCAATGCAAGGCCGAGCACAAGCCGCTGCAGGATGCACCACTGCAAGACGACCAGCGCGACGACCGTCAGCGGAAACGTCAGATTGACATACACCGTGCCCGCGCTGACGACCGCGACGAGCGCCAACAGCGGATCACGCCGTGCCCATGCGCCATCTGTCACGCCAAATGACACCGCCATCGTAAGCATCAGCGCGGCGGAACTGACGCCTGCGATCACAAACTGCGCTGGTGTGCTGAGCCGGGCGAAGCCGCGGCGGGCTGCACGATGCAGCGCCAATAGACCGTCCACATACCACACGACACCGGTGATGCCCGCCAGAGCCATCGCAACGGCCACCCACGCCGCGGCGCGCCAATTTGTCCATGACGGCACCGGATTTGGCGGGCCAACGGCATACCCAATCAAGGCGTACTGGTCAAATCCCTGATCCGCCACGACCGTCAGTGCATGTACGCCGGACGACAGCTCCGACGCGACGAGAACCGGCCCCTGCTGAGTGACACGATCCGCGCTTTGCAGTGCAATATACGCCCGCCCCGCGGCATCGCGCGGGAGAGCATTGGCAGGTTGACTGTCGACGGTCGCATAGAGGTTCGCGACGTAATCGCCTTGGCGCAGGAGAAGCGCGACGGAGGTTCCCTCAAACGTGAACGTGACACGGCTGTCGCGCAGCCAGCCGATGTCAGCGGAATTGTCTCGAAACGTCCACACGCCGGAGTACTCGGCATAGGGCGTGCGGGCTGGATGCCAGCCTGTCGGCGCTCCTGTAGGCGAAATCTGTGCACGCTCGATGAGCGCGGTCAACAACGGAGTCGCCGTGCCATCAGGCCGAGTCAGCGCAAAGCCCTGCTGCGGATGATCGGCGGGGTAGGGCGGATTCCAGTGATGCAGAATCGCCGGCCCCATCCACGGCCATTCCGCCTGAATACGGTCGAGCGCGCCCAGCGTATACTCGATCTGCTGCTGCGGCGTCACCGACCCCCAGATGGACGGCAGGCCGCGCCACGTCTCAGGAAGCGTGTTCCAACCCCACTGAGTCGCCCAAATCGGCGGCACGGGAGAGCTGTGTTTCGCGAGCGCCTCGTAAACGGTAACGACACGCGAGAAATTCAGTACGTGATCCGCAATCGTGCGATCGTACGGCCCGGTGTCCATCCCGTAGGGCTTAACGGCGAAGGCATCAACGGCCTGCGCCGCGCCAAATGCGAGGAGATCGTTGAGGTACGCGACCTCGTTAATGTTGTCCGGGCCGCGTTCTTGCGTCGGGGCAAGACCTGCCGCGACGATGAATGCCCCCGGATCTATTTCGCGGATCGACTCCGACGCGTCCGCGAGAAGCGTCGCATATCGCGAGGCGGACGGGGCGAGCATCCCCCAACTGGTGAGCAGGTTCGGCTCGTCCCAGATTTGGTAGTAATCGACCGAGTCGGCGTAGCGTCCGGCGATCGCTGCCGCGAACGCCCCAAAATCCGTCGTGTCCTGCGGTGGCGATGTCCGGTTGTTCAGCGCATGCCGATCGCGCGCCCACGCCGGTGTATTGACCAATACCGCGAGCAGTTCGATCCCGGACTCAGCGTCTATCGCCGCCACGATCCGATCATATTCGGCCCAATCATAGCGGCCGCGTTCCGGCTCCAGCGCGTTCCAGTCGAACTCCTGCCGAATCCACGTCACACCCGCCGCACGCATCAATGCAAGCTGATCGTCAAGCTGATCGGCTGGAATCGTGCGCAGCTCCGCGTTTACGCCGAAACGATCTGTCCAATAAGGGAGGGACTCGGCGCTAACTGGATCCACCACACCGCGCGAAAGGATCGAGACCGAGACCTCGACGGCAATCGCCGTCACGGCTGTCAGCATGACGAGCACGGCGGCGATCAGGACGAGAGCGAGTCTACGCAGAGGAGACCGCATCACCGCGACCAAACAGGATGTGACGCGCTGCCGTCCAACGTGACTTGATACGCCGCAGCAGAGACGACGTCGACGATCCACACGTTGCCCTGATACACGATCGCGATGTAGCTGCCGTCAGGACTCCACGAGTAATCACGCTGTGTAATCCCGCGCTGATCCTCTGGCGGGAAAATCCGGCGGGCGTTGCTGCCGTCGACATCAGCCACATACAGGTCGTATTCGGCGCTGTCGCCCACACTGACAAGCGGCTGACGCGCCAACAGATACGACATGCCGGGGCGCGTGCCGGATGACGTGCTTATGCCTGTCGGTGGTGGCGCAAACTTCGGGAACGCCCAAATCCCGGACTGCTTGTACACAGACGCCGAGAACGAGCCATCACGCGCAAGCACGGCGACATCGAAGATCGGTGAACGCTCCGCCGCCTCGCTGCCGACCGGCTCGCCGTGGACAACCGTCAGCAGCAGGTCGGCGTTGGGCGACCACGATACCGACGTGCGCCACGACCAATCACTGCGCGGCGTGAACGGCACAAACGAGACGAGCGGCACATCCAACGATCCGCTCTCAAGGTCGACGAGGCCGATGCTGTCGGCATGGATCCATGCCAATGCACTGCCATCAGGGGCCCATGCGTAACCCCGTCCCCACCACGAGAACGGCCCGCCCCGGCCCGGCGCTTCGTCGATCACAGGGTCAATGTCGATTTCTTGACCGGTGGCGGGGTCGAGCCTGATGAGCCACAGATCGTTGTACGCCCCCCAGCCCGGACTGGTTGACCGGGGCTGCGCGCGCGTGTAGCTGACGGTGTTGTCCCGTCCGGGAACCCAATCCGCCCAAAGCACGTTGGTCGGCCGCAGATCGACCGACTGCGGGGTTGTGGCGGTCACGTCCAGGACGAGGCTGAGCTGGTTGCCGAACTCGCTTCCGGTCGCCGTCGTCCGTGTGTAAAGCAGCTGCCGTCCGTCCGCGCTCAGGTCAAACGCCCGGCTCGGATCCACATCCCCTGTGTTAGTCACCGGTCGGCGTGTTTCGCTGCTGCCCCGCATTACCCATGCGTTTCCGCCGCTGACATAGGCGAGCGTGCCGCGGATGTCGACGGGTGCAAGGCGCGTGGTCGGCCCGACGTACACGATCTCTTCCACCGCGCTGGACAGTACGGTGGGTTCGCCAATCGGAACCGACTCCGCGCGGATGCCATCGATGTACTGCACACGATAACACTGGCGCTCCTGACCATTCTGGCCCGCCTGAAACAGCACTTCCGCGCCGGGTTCCAACTGTTCATTGATCAGCGTCCGGCGCGTAAATGGAAGTTCGCGGTCTTCGCACTCGGTGTCTTCAACGACCCGGCGAACCGTGATTTGAAGCCCATCGGAGACCTGTGTGAACAGCGGCGGCACGACGCGATCAAGATCGCCCACCGTGACTTCCGCTTGAGCGAGAAATTCGGCGACCGTGATCGGTTCCGGCACGTCATACGTCAGGCTGCGCCCATCGACAACCAGCGACACGATCATCTTGGTGTCATCAACGGGCGGCTGACAACCGACCGCGAGAAACAGGACAAAGACAACGAGGAGTGTTCGAGTGATTCGCATCATGGCTGGAATCCTATCACGAGCCAGAGAGCCACTTCAACGGCGCTCTAGCACGACGATCAGAGGATGCAGCCCATTCTGGTTGATCTCCAATGTCTGGACGGGCTTCCACACCGGATGGTCGCGGACGATGTGCTGGATCAGACGCTTCTCATGGGTGATAAGGACAAAACGGGCCCCGATCTTAGCGACGCGCGCCGCTTCATCCATGAGGGCGGGGTAGAGGACGAGGTTCTCCGCATGGGATCCGACAAGCTGGCCGAATGGCAGGTCAGCCATGATGACGCTCATTGAACCGGAGGGCAGCGGAAGGGCGGTTCCATCACCGGTCGAGAGCGAGTACGCGGTAATCTGCGCCGCCGCCAAGTGCGCAGACGCAAGGGAGAGCGCGTGTGTGTTGATATCGACACCCATGCACTGCTGCACAGCGTATACTTGACCCAGTTCGACCATGAGTGTGCCTGATCCGCAGCACAGGTTCAGAACACGATCCGCCGATGTGGGCCGCACGAGGCGGATCATCGCGGCGGCGACACACGCATTGAGTGCGCCTTCGTAGTTGTGGATGCGCCACGAACGGGTCGCTCGTGGGCGCGGCGTAAGACGGATGAGAACCTGCCAGCCATTTCCCTCATGCACGGGGCGGATCCGGATGAGGAGATCGCCTTTCTCATCGGTTGCGACCAAGCCGAGTGACTCGGCCAGTTCGGATTTAATTCGCTGCATCACCGAACTTTGCGCACCCGCCGCGTCGATGCCTAGTGTTCGGAACGCCGGATCGCTGCGGACGATCTCGCGGCAGGCCGAGACGATCCGCGTCCAATGCTGATGTCCCAACAGTGACTTTGGACGGGGCACGAGCGCCGTAACAACGGCATACACAGCGTTGGCGGTGCGCAGCGTACACAGCGCATCGGCATCAACAGTCGGCTCAACCGAGACGGCGCCCCGGCGCAGCCCCGTGACAGCCAGCTGGCTCCCCAGCTTCTCGGCGGCTTCTTGGGCGCACAACTCCTCAAGCCCTGGGAGAACCTCGAGTTCAAACGCGTCAATTCGCATCACAAGAATCCATTGGGGCGGCCTTTCGACCGCCCCAATACCGGCAGCTTAGAACTGGCCGACGGCTTGCAGGATACGCTGAAGCGTGTTGAGCACGTAGTAGTTGCGTGCATTCTCACCGAAACGCGCGATCTGATTGTCGCCAAGCCGGTCAGGGCCTTGGTTGGCGACTGACGGGCTGTTTCCGCTTAGCGGTTCGACCAGTTCGTTGAACATACGCCACACGTTGATAACCGGCAGTGAGTTGTCACGGCCGTAGTTGATAATCACCTCGGCCAAGACTTTGATCTGTGCATCTTCTCCGGGGCGCGGGTATGGAGTCAGCAATAACGGAATGCTGCCACGCCCGATCGTTGTCGTGACGATTGCATCAAGCGCTGCCCGGAAGTCATCCGCACTCGTACCATCACGGCCGTCCTGATAGCCGAGGCTGATGATCGTGATGGCCGGTGTAACCGCGTCCAGCTCACAGGCGACCAGCGTATCGCCACAGCCGCCGAAGTCGTACGCGAAGTTGGCCGCGCGTAGGCTGTTATCTACCGCCGCACCGACGCGTTGGAACGGATTCGATCCGTCGCTCAGCGTCGTCGCCAAGTAGAACTGAATGATCCCGTCCACGCCGGAACCCGTATCAGACAGTTCGTATTGGCCGTCGCCAAACGGACTCAAGAACATGGCCGGGTCAATCGACTTCTCGCCGATCACAGCGAACGACGCCGCGTTATTGCCAGAGCCACCGAGGATGCTCGACAGGACGCCTGCAAGTTCGTTGACGTTCGGTTCGACCGGTGCGGTATCAGCGATGCTCGCCTCCGGCGGTTGTTCAGCGCCTTGCAGGAACACCTGATACTCGACCATGTTGCTGCCGCCAGCATTCGACACGGTCAGGCGCACCGTGTATTCCCCATAGACGGCATAGGTATAGGTCGGGTTGACCTCGGCGCTCGATCCACCGTCGCCGAACTCCCATAGGCGATCCGTTACCTCGCCCGATGTGGCGTCGGTGAACGTTACGGTCAGGTCGCTGACGTCGAACGTGAAGTCGGGAACCGGCGCATTCGGCACAGCTGCGCTGACCGTCACGTCCTGCGCAGATTGATTCGAGCCGCCGGCATTGGATACGGTCAAGGTCACACGGTAGGTTCCCGGCGTTGCATAGGTGTGGAACGGATTCTGATCGCCCGCGGTTGTGCCATCACCAAAGTCCCAGAACCAGCTGTCGATCGTGCCGGTCGATAGATCCGAGAACTGCACATCGAGGTTGTTGGTGCTGTAGGTGAAACTCGCCACCGGCGCAGGGGGCAGCGGCGCGGTGACGGTGACCAGTTGTTCACTGGTATTCGACCCGCCCGCGTTGCTGACCGTCAAACGCACGGTGAAGCTGCCTTCAAACGGGTAGGCATGAGTCGGGTTCTGATCGACGGCCTGCGTGCCATCACCGAACTCCCAGAAGTACGAGTCGATCTGACCGGTTGAGAGATCCGTGAACTGCACGTTTAGGCCGTTGACGCTGAACGTGAACGCCGACTGCGGCGCAGGG
>JZRA01000036.1 GCA_001567485.1 Chloroflexi bacterium OLB13 | reverse complement strand
CGTAGAACGCCTTGTCCGGGGCGCGCCGAACAGCGCGCCGGTGCGCCAGACCATCGTCAAGAACGCGGTCGATGTCACGGGTAACACGCCCCCACAGCATCGATCGTTCGGCTCGAACACGACCCACTGCGTGCCGCGTTCGATGCTCTCCTCGATCATATTGAAGAGGCGGCGAACGTTGATATACCGCCACGACGCATCACTGCTGAGCGTGCGCGCGCCCCAAATGCGGATGCCGCGGCCGGGGAACGAACGGATGCAGTTGACGCCGATCGGGTTGAGCAAGTCCTGCTCGCCCTTCGTGACCTGACGCCGAGGCCGAGCACGGTGCGGATCGTCTCGTTGGCAGGCGCCTTGTGAACGCCGCGGGTGCCGTCGACACGAGCATACACGCCAGCCATGTGGCCGCTGGGCGGCACAAGGCGCGTACGGCCTGCGCCGTCGGTCAGGTCGGCGGTCTCGATCCACGGATAGTACAGGGCAGCGCGGGTGGAGTCGTAGTTGACTTCCAAACGCCATTCCTTGACTTCCTGCGGCATCAGGTTCGGCAGCGGATCGAGGATCGCGAAGCAGTAGCGAACCAGTTCGCAGTAGTCAATCATCGCCTGCTGAACGGCCTGAACGCCTTTCTTGTCGATCTCCCCTGCTTCGTACGCCGTCATCAGATCAGGCGCGACCAGCATCGTCACGTCATCGAAGGCTTCGAGACCTCCGAAACCAGTACGGTCGATCGTGCTGCCCTGATAGTCCTTGAGCGTGATCGCTTTTTCTTCGACAGCCCCGCCAGAGAGCGCGAACGAACCAGATGCAGGGGCGAGTTCGGCCTTGCCGACGACGGTCGCGACCAGCAGCTGCGACTTGGTCTCAAGCACGGTCTGAACGTTGTTGTCGCCTTTACCCGTCGTCAGATCGGGGAAGGTTTCCTTGACGGAACCGTTTTCCTTAATCGTCAATGTAAAGGTGGCCGGCCCCGCCTTTTTGTCGTCGCCTTCAGGCTTGGTCGTCTTGATGTCGACCTCAATGTTGTTGCCGCCGGGGCCGGACTTCTTCGCGGCCAATTCGAGCAGCTTGGCCGGCTTGGCATCATCGCTGTTGATGACGGTCTTCGCCGCGGTCGAGCTTTCGGGATCGGCTTCGCCCAACGTCTTGAGACTCACGATATACGCGATGCTTCCGCCATTGGCAAAGTACCCGTATACCGAGTCGGGAAGATATGCGCCTTTGATGAATCCGCCGAATTTCTGAACGTACTGGCTCCAGTTGGTCACCAGAGTCGGTTTGCCGACCACAGAGACCTGCTGCCCGTTCTTGACGTCGGTTGCCTTCTCGGTATACCCGATGAATGCGGCCACTGCGGTGCCAACCGATTCGATCGGCTTAGAACCGCGGTCGACCTCTTCCATGTATACGCCGGGAGATAAGTAACTTGGCATGGGTTAGGCTCCTTGCTCCCTCTAACGAAGTTGTGCAAAACGCGCTGAGTTATCGCATCAATTCTTGTCCGATTCACCCTCCTCCACGACCTTACGCCGATTGGGAATCTTGATCTCGCCGCTAACAGCATCGAACGCCTTCGTGCTCGCGTCCTCCGTGCGGCCTGTGCGGATCGTAGCTTCGAGCACCAGCGGCGTCTCATCCACCAACGCCAGATCAAGCTCGAGCGTGATCACGAGGGTGAACCCGAGGCGCATCTGGTTGTCCAGAACGCTCCACAAGTCCACCAGATTTACCGAGTGGTTGGGATTGGTTTCCGCAACCCACAGCGGGAGATCCAAACGGGAATAGCGCAGTGCGCCCTCGGTTTGGGCGACCAAGATATAAGGCAGGCGCTTGAACACCGAGAGACCGCGCCACAGCAAGCGGTGTTCGTCCTCGATCTTGCGCGCCCACGCAGTCACCAAATACGACACGTCGATGCGGCGTGCCGGGCGGGTGATCGTGGCGCTGTTGCCATTGCGCGTGACTTCGCGCTCGACCGAGCGCAGCTTGAGATTTTCGCGAATATCGAAGGCGTAGAGGTTGAGGGTCGGCCGGCTCAGGCGCGAGGACCACTCGCGGTTCGGTTGATCGAACGCGATCTCGATATCCGTTCCGATCCCACCACGGCCCCGCAGCAGGTTCTCTAGCGTCTTATCGAGATCGTCCAGCATTAGCGTTCCCCTTTACGCATCGAGCAGCCGGCCCATCTTCTGATTTTCACGCCGGACGGCATTACGGATGTGCTGCGCCGTAATGACCTGTCCGTCGGCAGCCGCTAAGTATGCCGCAGCGAGCGCCGCATTGCGAATACTGCCTCCGGCGAGCCGGTATTCCTCCGCGATCTCTGGCAGGCTCACATCGCCGCCGATCGGCGCGCTGGACGGGAAATGCGCCGCCCAGATACGCTGCCGGTACTCCGGCGTCGGGAACGGGAAGTCCACCAAGAAGTCGAGCCGACGTGTGAAGGCATCATCGATATTCTGGCGGAAGTTGGTCGCCAAGATCACCACACCATCATACGCCTCAACACGCTGCAAAAGGTATGCGACTTCGATATTGGCATACCGGTCGCGGGCGTCCTTGACCTCGCTGCGCTTGCCGAACAGCGCGTCGGCCTCGTCGAAAAACAGGATGGCGTTACCGCTTTGCGCCTCGTTGAAGATCAAGTTCAAGTTCTTCTCGGTCTCGCCAATGTACTTGCTGACGACGGCTGACAGGTCGATCTTGTACAGCACAAGCCCGAGTTCCTTCGCGACGACCTCAGCCGCCAGCGTCTTACCGGTGCCGCTTTCCCCGGCGAACAGCGCCGAGATGCCGCGTACTGACCGTGATCCGAAACCCCACTGATCGCGCACGACATATCCGAAGCGCATCCGGTCGCACAGCTCACGCAGCTGCTCCAGCGGATCGGGCGGCAGGATCAAGTCGTTCCAATCTGTTCTTGGCGTTATGCGTGAGGCCAAATGGCCCAATGACAGCGTGGCGTGGGCCTGCGCGCCAGCATATAAGTCGTTGATATCGGGCGCCTCGCCACGCGACGCGGCGATGTCAGCGGCGGTCTGTGCCGCACGCCGGATGCGCGCCGCGCCAAAGCGGAACTTGCCCGCCAACACCGAGACATCGTCGTGATCTGCCCTCGCGCCGATCTGCTTGGCGACGTTCAACCACAGCGCCTCACGATATGGAAACTCAGGAAGCTCGAACGCCAGCCGCAGCATACGCCGGTTTTCAAGCGGTTCAGGGGGTTCCCACTCTCGTTCGCCACCGATGAACACCGGCAGCGGATACGTGCTCAGCCTGTCCCACAACGCTGTGAGCAGCGGCCGGAACTCCAACTCGAGCAGTGCATCCCAATGATCGACAAAGAGCGCCGCGCCATGCAGCAGCCCTTCGCGCACGATGACACGCGTCAACGCGTCTTCGGAAAGGTCGCTTTGAGCCGCCAACGCCGCGTCAATCGACAGCAGGGGCAGCGACACCGACTGGCATAAGGCGAATGCCGTCTCAACCTGCCCCAACTCGCGCAGCCCGCTGAAGTACACCATCGGGCCTTCAGGCAGCGCGTCCGCAATTGGGCCGACTTGGAGATCAGGTGGAGGGGCGGCATCGTCGACGACATGCACGATCCGCCGAACACGCTCGTCCACCAGCGTGCCGCCCATCACGTATGACACGACGCGCGGTTCGACGCGCATCAGGTGCATAAGCGACGCCGCGTTGGCGCGGGTCGGATCGGCATTCAGCTCAATCAGCCCCCAGTAGCGCAGCGGGCTTTCGGCCAATAGGCGCGCCCACACGAGAAAACGCTCGTGCGGGTTGCGCCCCAGCAAGTTCATCGCAAGGTTGATAGACGGGCGGCGCAGAGAAACGTCGTCCTGAAGATAGGCGTAAATGCGTTCGTACCGGCGATCCAGCTCCGGCGCCAGTGCGATCAGCAGCAGGTATTGATCGACCGGGGGTAAGCCGAGGGTTTCGCTCAACCGGGCGATTGCGCTGTTCGTTTTATCAAAGACGTTCGGGGCAAGCTCATCAAAATGCGCGTCGGTGCCAGCCCACAGACCCGACATCCCCGGATGCTCAAGGTAACGAGCCACCTCGTCAGGCGTGACGACGAGACCCCGCAGCGCATCGGTCGGGTCGTGCTCCGACGAGTCCGCGCGGGCCACTGCCGTACGGAGAAGAGATTCAATACGTTGGAGTGCCCGGTTTAGTGCGGCGAGATTGCCAGCAGACGAGTCAGACGACTCGCGGCTCTCTCGTGGTTCATTAGTCGCCAACGAGTACCCCCGTGATTACTCGTGCCGATGGGTGTGAATGTGTGTGAAGTGTGCAGTTGGTATCGCACCCGATATCTACAGTCTAACACAATGTGAACTCAGCGCAACCGGAGTTGATCTCAATGGACTGAGTCAACGATACGCCTCCAATTTACTCGATGCCCCAATGCCGTCAGCCGCGTGGAGCGTACAGAGCCTCGCCCGGCAGGAGTTCGCCGGCCGTGAGTTCCGGCTTGGCGAGGCGCAGGCGGATCACCTGTGCGGACTCCTCAAGCGCGATCTCAGCCTGCCGCGCGAGGCCATCAGCAAGCTGGCCGACCCGTACGTTATCCGATGCGCGGAGGGTGTAGGGGCCAATTTCGACACCAAATCGCACATGAATTTCGACCGGGCCAGAGGCGAAGCGCAGTGTTTCACCATCGGCGGGGCGTTCGACTGCCACACGAAGCTGCGCGACTGCGGGCTGAGTCGCAATATCGTCAAGCGGCGTGAAGAAGCGGACACTGTGTTGGCCGCTCAACGGCAGCGGTTCGTGCCCGATGCTGTAATCGTCAAGCAGCACACGCGCCCCACCGGTCGGCGCTAAGTACCACTGACCTGATCGATGGTCGAAAATGAATGCGGCGCACTGATCCGGCAGCAGCGCAACCCGGCTCCCCAACGCGCCGAGCCGCAGGTCGATGTCCGGCGTCACTTGCGAGGCCGGGTCGGGGACGCCGGCGATCAGCGACGGCTTGCCTTGGCTGTGAATCGCCGTCGAGCCAATCGTGATATGCACTTCGCGTCCACCGGTCATCACCGCCGTGGGAAACGGGCCGGGGCGCGGCTCTTTGACGAGGATGCCGACGCGGTCGCCGGGCATCAGACCGCACGCGCCGATCCGATCCGCCATCGCCAGCGGCGTCGCCAGTTCGAGGACGTGCGCACGGATCGCCCGGCCGACCTCATCTGCGCTCAGCGCCGCGGCGACATTCGCCCGCGCCTCCTCTGCGCTGACGATGATGACCGACGGGAACTTGAACAGCACGGCTACAAGTCGGTCTTGATGAAATCGGCGATGTCCTGCTGTGCGCTGCTGTGGAAGATCATCACCACGTCGCCGATCTGGAACTCGGTCACGCCGTCCAGCCGGTGCAGGTAGAACCCGCGCCGCGCCTTACCGTCGATTCGCGTGAGCGCGTTCGACTTGCGATTCGAGTACCACCACTCACCTTTGCGCCACAAGATCGCGCCATGCTGGCGTGAAACGTTGGCGTCGTCGCTGATGTTGATGTCGTTGGACGATCCGCGCCCGATGGTCACGGTCTTCTTGGTCAGCGGGTGCGCCTGACGCACGCCGTCACGCAAGACCGTCAAAGTCATCAACTGCGGGCCGAGGTCGATGGTGTCCGGGTACAGGATAACCCGCTGAATCCGCCGCCGTCGGATGGCGCGCAGCAGCAGTAGATTGAGCAGCAGCGCCACCAGTAGGGCGATCAATGGGACGCCAAGGGTCACGCGCCAGTTCGGCGGGCGTGGCACAACCCGTGCTGGAGTCGGTGTCGGGATCACGGCCGGCTCAAGTTCGAGCGGCAGCGGATTGCTGCCGGCCAACGCCGGGCTGCCAGCGGATGGACTGGGGACACGGGCGCTCAATTCGTAACTGCCGCCGTTGGCCGCCTCAGGGAATAGGCGGCGCAATTCGGCGGCGAGGTCGGCGATCTGCAGCGACGCTTTCCCGTCGACAAACGGCGCTGTGCCGAGAATCTGGCTGCGATCCGGTTCCCCGACCGGCGCGGCCCGGAACTCGACATCCGGCAGCACGATACCGGCGCTTCCGCTGACGATCAGAGTCGTCGGCCCGGACACTTGGCCCTCCAGCCCGCCCTGCGTGACCTGCATGTCCGTATCGACGGTGAACTGCAAGGGCTGCTGCACGTACAGCCGCAGCGCGGACGGCGTGCGTGCCAGCGTGTTGTTCGCGTTGTCCCACAGCTCGGCCTCAATCGTGTAGAAGCCGGGCTGCAATTGGGTGGCGTCGAACGTATAGACAGAGGCGTTGGACGTCTGCACCACCTCGTCGTTGACGCGGAAAACGATGCGCGTGCGGTCGCGGCCAAGGTCGGATCGCGCGTTGACGCCGATGTCGATGCGTCCGGTCACCGGCGCGCCGCCGGGGTCGGTGATAAAGGCGATCTCATGCTGCAAGACCTCAATCGGGCAGGCAACCTGATCCGACACCGGGCTGGCATCGTCGCGCAGCGCGCTGATTTCGAGGGTGGCCCGGCTGGCGCTGTCGGGGATCAAGTTCAGCGCGCTGACCCGCACAATGACTTCGCTGTCAAGCACGCGGACGAACTGCCCGATATACCCTTGAACGGCCAGCGCGATAGACGCGCGGGTATTGTTGGCCTCGCCGTAATACCATGTGTAGCCACCGGCCTCTGTGCTGATCGTCGTCAGCTCTTCGATGTCCGGCTGATCACGCGAGACGAACGCGATATTGTAAATCTGAGTCTTGTCTTGGCGGGCCTGCGCGATGATCGCCGCGCTGGGCGTCTGTTCCAGCACACGCCGCCCGCTGTCGGTGATGACCAGCACGGCGCGCCGTGTTTCCGGCGCAAACGGGAACGAATCAAGCGCGGCCGCTATCGCATCGTAGAGCCGGTTGTCGCCCGGCGTGACGCGCAGGCCGGTCAGGTAATCGTCGGCGAACTGCTGCTTATTCGCCGTGAACGGAGTCACGGGGGCGACGGTATCGCCGAACGTGATGAGCGCGACTTCGTCCTCAGGCAGCAGCTCGGCCAGCAGGCTTTCCGACAGCACGGCAGTCAGTTCGACCAGCGGGACGGTGTCGGTGATGTCGAGCACGATCACGAGGCGCAGCGGCGGCCGTTCGGCCTGCGGCTCTACGATCACGTCATCACGGCTCAACGGCGCAGTCTGGCCGCGCTGCTGTACCTGAAGCAGCGTCACATCCTGCGCCATCGGCCGGCCAGTCTCGGATTGCAGCGCAACGCGCGCCACAGCTTGATTCTCGGAGCGTTCGAAGCTGCACGCGTATGCAAACACGACAGCAGGTTGTTCGGTCTGCTGCGCAGAGGCCACGCCAACCAGCAGCAGGACAGGGATCAACACCGCCGCTGCGGCACGGGTGAATCGCATAGAGACACCTTTCACCGGTTCAATATCCAGATCGCAGCCGCGATAATGAGAATAACAACCAAGACGTTGAGGCAGCTCGCGCCGGTTGGCCCAACCTCGGTGATGGGATCGCCCGGTTTGCGCAATTTTAGCGACCACTTCCGGTTGTATCCAACAAACACGCGGTCACTCCCCTGCGCCTCCCAGATATCATCGACATAAGCGTCGACCAGACCTTCGACAACGACAGCCGTCACGTTGTCCTTCGCATCCTTCTGATTGGCACGCTTGACGAGCAGCTCCGCGGCATAAGCCGTAGTTCCGCGCACGATCTCAGCGATCTCATCCAGTTCGAGCGCATCGGTCAGGCCATCGCTGCACAACAGCAGCTTATCGCCCGGCGTAAACGGGACGGTCAGCATTTGCGGCGTGATCATGTCACCCTTGCCGATAGCGCGGGTGAGCACGTCACGCAGAGGGGGTGGATCGAACTGTTCGACCGCTTGCTGCGTAGGCATCTCGACCGGCCGCCGCTGCATGTGATCCTGCGTCAGTTGAGTCAGGATGCCGCCGCGGCACAGGTACAACCGGCTGTCGCCCGCATGCGCGATGTACGCCGTCCAGTCCTTGAGGACAACCGCCGTGAGGGTCGTCCCCGCGGGGCTTGGCGAGCGGCGCACCCACGCCCGCACCTCGGCGTTGATGTGTTTGAAAGCGGCGGTCAATACATCCGGCCACGGCAGTGTGTACGGGACGTTCTGATGAAATGCGGTCAGCAGGTACTTACAGGTGAAGGCGCTGACCTCGTCGCCATCCTGCCCCGCGCCGACGCCGTCAGCAACTGCGAACAGGTATGCGTTCGGATGCTGTGCGATGGCGATAGCGTCCTCGTTGTTCTCACGCATGGGGCCGGTGCTGGTCGCATACGACGCATCGACCCGCGTGACCACCGGCGTGCGGTCGAACATCAGCAGTTCGACTTGATACGAGGTCGCACCCGCCGAGATCGTGTCGCCGGTGCGCAGCGCATACGGCAGCTTGGGCGCAGCGCCGTTGATCTTGGGCATCGGCCCGCTCCGGATGCCGGTCAGCGCGACCGGGCCGCGCGCATCGCTGGCGATGGCGGGGCTTAACTCAAGCGTCACGGTGTACTGATCGAGCGGAAGCGCCACCGTCGAGATGGGCCGCGCCGCGCCGCTCCCGATATGGCTGATGTACCGTTCATCACCGGAGATGAAGTGAATCTGTGAGACCTGCGCCACTTGTGCGACCGGCCGCCGGCGCGCGCGCTCGGCGTCGGTGACGAACAAGTCGCGCAGATCGCCACCGGCATCGCGTTTCTCCAGCTTGACGATACCGAGCCGCTGTCCCAACACACGGAAGGGTGACAGGAACTGGCCGCCGATGCCCCGCAGCAGCGTGTTTTGCTGCTTGACTACGCGCAGGGGATTGAGCACGCGCAGCCCCTGCCCGATACCGCGAAACAACTGGGTCGGCGCGAGCAGGATTCGCTGAAAGCCATACAGGAGATTGCTGAGTGCGTTCACGGCGCCCCCGGAGTGTGGCACACGTTAGCAACTATAACGCTCTAGGACTAAATTCGCATGCGGAGGTGACGGACGTTAAAATAGAGATTGCGATTGCGAGGAGTCGTAAATGCTGCCAACGCAGTGGGGAATTCCATACGTGCTGTGGGTTGGGGCAGCGGCGCTTGGGGCGATCGCGCTCCTGCAAGTGCTCTACTACCTCATCCTGTTGGTACCCAAACGGGGCAGCCAACCGGTGCGGCAGCCCACGTCGCCGGTGATGCCGACCCGTCCCGCCGGTATCGATGCCAAGCAGCAGCTCGCGCCGGTGACCGGCGGTAAGCTCGTGATCCTGAGCGGGCTTGCCAATGTCGACGAGATTCCGCTGCCGAGCAGCAGTTTCATCATGGGACGCTACTACCATCCAGAGAACAACATCCACGTCGCGTTGGACGAGCGCAGTATCTCCCGCCGTCACGCGCAGTTCGACGGGGTAGATTCACGCCGCGAGTATACGCTCACCGACTTGAACAGCAGCTACGGAACCGGCTTGCGCGCCGCCGGTAAGCTGCAGCCCCTCCCTCCCGGCCAGCGGTTCCGCATTTACAACGGCGACGAGATTCAATTCGGGCAGCATATCGTCATCCGATTCGAGCTGCCCGGCGACAACGCCCGGCCCCGACGGAAGAACCGGCTCAGAACGTCCGCGTATGAGCAAGCCAACCCGCGACGCCTTCGGCGACTGGATCGTCGTGCGCAAGGTCGGGCAGGGAGCAGCGGGACAGGTATGGGCAGTGCGGCGGCACGGCACGAACGCGACGCTCAAAGCCGCCTTTGCCGACTCCGACCCCGCCCGTAGGAGCCTTGCCCGCGAGGCGTTTGTGCTGTCCCGACTCAAGCACCCGAACATCCCGCGCGTGCTGGAGTGGAATGTCCGCACAGGTATCCTCGTGATGACACCCGCGCCCTCGGAGACTTACGGCGATCTACTTCGTTCTGCGCGGCTGTGGGATATCCCGCTGAGCAAACGGCTGTCCGACCTGCGCGCCATCGCCGAAACGCTCGACACGCTGCATGAGCAGGGGATCATCCACGGAGACTTAAAGCCGGCGCACATCACCACTGCGGATCCGCCAGTTCTGATCGACTTTGGCGTGGCGCGCTCGGCCGATATGCCCGACCCGCCCGAACCCGACGCCGGCGCCGCCGCCTATCTGCCGCCGCCGGACATCCCGCTGGGGCCGGAGCGCGACAACTACGGTTTCGCCATCACGGCCTATGAAATCCTGTTCGGCGCGCATCCGATCCTGCGCGCAAAGGATCGCCAGATCGACCCGCTTGCGCTGCGCAAACGCGCGGGGGAACGGCTTGCATCCGGCGACTGGCGGCAGCCGTCGCGCGCGCCGATCCGCGAACTGCCGCCCAACCTGCGCGCCGCTGATCTCGTCGGGCTGGATGACCTCTTCACGACGGCGTTCACACAGTTTGGCGACATCGGCACGACGCTGACCGACTGGATGCTCGCTGTGACGATGTGCATTCCGGAAACGCTGGAGTCCAGCGCTCCCGATTCGCTCCCTAAACCGTTCGGGGCCGCGTATACGGCGCAGCAAGTCGGCGCGCTGTACGACACAGATGCAGGCACAGGCCGCGCCGTTTCGATCCCGCTGTGGTTGATCACCGCGCTGATCCTCGCCTCGGTGGTCGTCATCCTTGTGCTGACCCGGCCCAACTGACCATCCCGATCAATTCCAGCAGGGATGGCGGCGAACGTGGTATGCTCATAGACACCACGAACGAGGATGACCGCCATGAACTCGGGAGAATTAACCGCGCGCATCCAACAAATGCGCGACGCCGCCGCACAGTTGGGCAGCGCTGCCGGTCAGGTTCAGCGCAGCATCGACGCAATTGAGACCGAAATTCGCGCGTTAGGGCCGGATCGATTCATGAGCGTCGGCGCCGAGGCGTTTCGGGCCGAGTTCTACCGCCTAACGCCCAAACTGCGCGAGACATTCGAGCAGTTGGCGGCGTTCCGTGATCGTCTGCACGCGTCGGCTGACGACATCGAGATCGCGTCGCGCGCTAGCCAACCCGGAGGCCGGCTATGAGTGACTGGGTGCGTGTCCCCTATACGGAATTGGTTCATCGCGCTGGCCGTATCCGGCAGGAAGCCGACACCATCCGGGCCGAAATCCGCACGCTGAAATCGACCGTCGAGAGCTTGCAGTGGATGGGCCGCCGCGCCGAACGATTCTTCACGGTGTGGAACGAGACGCTGCCAGAAATGGAGCAGTGGGTGCACATTCTGGAGAGCTTCGCCGCCGAGCTTGAGGATCAGGCGCGTCGCATCCAGTTGGCCGACGAGTCGTTCTAGCGTCCCCGCTTCCCCAATGCCGCCAGCCCCCCGCTTGACCCGTGCGCCGCTTCCACCGCTGCCCGACCTCGCGGTTGAAATCCCGGCGCCTCCCGCGTATCCCGACCCGCCCGACCAGAGTCTGCTGCTCGCTGTGCTGCCGCTGGCCGCAATCGGGACGCTAGCGCTGTTCTACACTGTACGGGCGTTCGGGGGGGGCGGCGGGCTTGAGTCGGCCCTTCCGTTGATCGCGCTGGCCGGGCTGTCGGTCTTGGTCGCCGTGTACGCCAGCCGCGCCCGCCGCCGTTCATACGACCGCCGCCGCGAAGAGCTGCGCATCGGTTACCTGCGCGGCCTCAACTATAAACGAGCGCGGCTTCAGGCGGCCCATGATGCACAGCGCGCGATCTTGCAGGCCGCGTTCCCGCCCGCGAGCGCACTGGTCGATGCCGCGTCGGATCGCGCCGGCCGGCTGGTGCTGCGCAGGCCCGGTGACAGTGATTTCGCGGCATTCCGAATCGGCGCTGCGTCGCTGCCTTCGCCCGTGCGCATCTCCGCCCCTGACCCCGATCGCGCCCATCCTCTGCTGACCCACGCGCTGGCGCTGGCCGAGCAGTACCGGATGCTGCCAAACGCGCCCGCCGCCGTCCGTTTGGCTGGACGGAAGCGCGGGCATCGTAGGCCCACGCGAGCATGCGATGGCCGCCATGCGATCCGCCGTCATCCAGCTCGCCTTGCTGCACGCGCCCTCCGAGCTGCGCATCCACGTCGTCGCGCCGTACTCCGCCGCGGACGAGTGGCGCTGGATCGAATGGCTGCCTCACGTCAGCACAACACAGCAAGGCGGCGCTGCCGATCTGCTCGCGTTCGGCCCTGACAATGCCCAGTCGCTTGGCGCAGTGCTCATGCAGTCGCTGAACGAACGGCGCGAGGCCGTGACGCGCACGCCCCACCTATTGTTAGTCGTCGATATGAGCGACTCGACGCGGGTCGACGCGCTGCGCACGATCCTGCTGGACGGCCCGACGTTGGGCGCGTCCGCGCTGCTGATCGCGCCACCCGGCCACGGGCTTCCGGGCGACTGCGCCACGCAGATCACGGTGACAGCCGATGGGCGTTTCCGCGCCGCCTACCTCGTCAACGGGCGCGAGACATCCGGTTTGGTCGAGGGCATCAGCGCCGCCGATGCGGGGCGAGCCGCGCGCGCGATGGCGGCGGTTCCGGTCAACGCGCCGGACGAGGGGCGACTGCCGCGCAGCGTGAGCTTCTTAGAACTGTACGGCGTATCGCTGCCCGCCGACCTTCAGCCATTGATCGGCGTGCGGTGGCGCGCGCCGGTGCGTGGGGGGACTTTGCCGCGACCGGTGCGCATCGGCCGTGAAGGCGGCACGACCGTCATCGACCTCGACCTCGCGGAAGGCCAGCACGGCCCGCACGGCATGATCGCCGGCACGACCGGTTCGGGTAAATCCGAGCTGCTGCAGACGTTGATCTGCGGGTTGGTGATCGAACACGACCCACGCCTCGTCACGCTGCTGTTGATCGACTTCAAGGGCGGCAGTACGTTCGGCCACTTCGCGCGGCTTCCGCACACCGTCGGGCTGGTCACCAACCTCGACGGCGCGATGGTCGAGCGTGTGCTCGAAGCCTCAAGGCCGAGATCGTCAACCGGCAGTCAGTCATGCGTGAATTGGGCGTGCGCGACATCACGCAGTATCACCGTACCTACACGACCACCGCCGCCCAAATGTCCTCGCCATCCTATCGCATGCTGCCGCATGTGTTCGTGATCGTGGACGAATTCGCGCAGCTCGCCCGCGAGTTCCCCGACTTCCTCGCCGAACTGGTGCGCGTCGCGCAGTTGGGCCGCAGCCTCGGGCTGCACCTGATCCTCGGCACGCAGTCACCCGCTGAGGTCGTCACCGAGGAGATGGCGGCCAATCTACAGTTCCGCGTGTGTTTCCGCGTACAGACAATCGAGGCGAGCCGCGCGGTGATCCGCCGGCCCGACGCGGCCTATCTCCCCGCCGATTGGCCGGGCCGCGCGTATTTGCAGGTCGGTGAGCGCGGCGTCTTCCGGCAGTTTCAGACCGCGTTCAGCGGGGCCGACGCGCCGGTAGAACATGCGGCCGCGGAGGACATGACGCTTGAGTTGATCACCGAAGGCGGCAGCGTGATCGACCTGCTGGACGACACGCAGCCGATGG
>JZRA01000035.1 GCA_001567485.1 Chloroflexi bacterium OLB13 | reverse complement strand
GTCCCCGTCTCGACGGCGCGGCACAACTTGACGCCCTGCGCGACATCGACAGCGACCTCGAAAACGTGCGCACGGCATGGCTGTTCGCGGCGCGTCACGGCACGCCGGCGCTGCTGCGTGATGCCGCGCCGGTGATCTGGCAGTACGCAGAGATGCGCGGGCTGTACGAGGTCGGTCTGGCCCTGTTCGATCAGGCGATCCCGCTGCTGCGAAGCCAACCCGCCGCGCCCCAACGAGATGTCGCCCTCGGACGAATGCTGGCGTATGGCTCGATCCTCGCGACGGTGCTGCATTCGGGGGATGCCGCCGACGCGATGCTCGACGAGGCCGCCACGCTGCTGGACGCGGCCGAAGAACGCGAACGCCCACCGCTGTGGTTCGCGCGCGGGTTCAATCACCTGACGCTCAAGACCCCTTCCGATGGACGCGCCGATCTGCGGGCCGCCGCAGAACGATGGCGTGACAGCGGCCAGCGCTGGGAACATGCGCGCGCGCTGTCCGAATTGTCGTCCACGTACTGGTATCGCGCGGAAGTCCAGAGCAGCAGTGTTCAGCAGGCCCGCGCCTTGGCGGAGGAAGCGCTTGCGATCCAGCGCGCGTTGGGCGACCAATTCGGCATGGCGAGCACCCTGCTGCACCTCGGCACCATCGCGTCATACGCTGGCGACGCCGCATCGGATGCGCAGTGTACCGCCGAAAGCCTCGCGCTGTTTCAGCGGATCGGCAACCGGTACGGGCAGGCGCACGCGCTCAACAACATCGGCGTGCGCGAGATGATGCAGGGCGATTATGCTGACAGCCGCGAACACCTCGAACAGTCGCTGCGGATCAAGCACGACATCGGCGCGTTGATCCCGATCGTGTGGTCGCACTTCGTGCTGGCGCGGCTCGCGTTCAACGAGGGCAGCTTCTCGCTCAGTTTGCAGCGCTGTGACGAGGGGTTGGAGCGCGTGCGCGGGACGCCGCATCACGAGTGGGAGTTGACGCTTCAGCTCAGCCGCGCGCAGGCGCTGACCGCGCTCGGCCGTTACGACGAGGCCGCCACGGCATGCGACCGCGCCGGCGCGCTGGCGGATGACATCGGGAATCGAGAGGACGCCGCCTTCGCTCTGAATCGCAAGGGGCAAGCCGTGCTGCTCGCCGGCAGCGCCCAACGCGCGCGGGCAATCTTGCGCGAGGCGAACACGCGGTCAGCCGATGCGCACGACGTCACCTCGGTGAACGCGGGCCTGCTGCTGTTGGCAAGCGTGGAGCTGGCGCTCGGCGACATCGCGGCCGCGCGCCGGGAGCTTCAGCCGGCATTCGACTATTTCACCGATCCGCTCCAGTGGCAGATCGGCTATACCAGCGACGAGTGGATGATGGCGTCGTGGTCGGTCGAGGCGCACCTGCTCGACGCGGAGATCAGCGCTGCGGAGGGGCAGGCCGAACACAGCCTGTACGCGCTTCAGCTTGCCGCCGATGCCGTCGAAATAGCCCACAGCCCGGCGCACCGGAGCAAGGTCGTCGCGACCGGCGCATGGCTGATGATCGAACGTGATCCGGCGTTTGCCGCGCGCTCGCCGGGGCGGTAATCGCTGGCGCGCCGGCGTATGCGTGCGACGTTCAACGCGCCAACGACGTGCTTGCGCGCTGCGGCCCCGCGGACGACCCATTCGCGTCCATCGACATCGCGCTCCTCGCGCTGCGACACCTGTCCCATGACTGACGTGGGTTACCAAGAGTCGTCGGACTAGGCGACCCGACTCGTAGGATCCTACGACTGAAAATGGCTGGCGCTTTCGCATCACGCATCCCCGTTCAACGTTTCACTTGAGCGCGGCTGAGCAGATCACAACGTACAAACGGCCCCCCGTGCGCTAAAATCGAACTGCGGGTCTGCATTTTAGGTTGAACGCCCACATGACACTGCTCGCAGATCGCTACCAACTGGAAGCGACCCTTGGCGCTGGCGGCATGGGTATTGTTCATCGTGCCCATGACACGCTGACCGACCGCATCGTCGCCATCAAGCAGCTGCGAAGCGATCTCGCGCGCTTTCAGCCGGAGGTGTTCGAGCGATTCGCGCGGGAAGCCGAGGCCCTGCGTCAGCTCAACCACCCGAACATCGTTCAGGCGCTCGACACCTTTCAGCGCGACGGTGAGCACTACATCGTCATGGATTACGTGGCGGGAGACGACTTAGCCACCGCCTTGAAACACGAACCCAAGATGCCGATCAGCCGCGCGGCGCGGATCGCCATCGAAATCGCCGACGCCCTGACCCGCGCTCACTACCTCGGCATCATCCACCGCGACCTGAAGCCGGCCAACATCCTCATCGCGCCGGATGGCAGCGCACGGCTGACTGATTTCGGCGTGGCGTATTTAGGTGAGCGCGATCGGGTGACACGCGGCGGAATCACCATCGGCACACCTGATTATCTGCCGCCGGAGGTCTTCAACAACCAGCGCGGTGACGAGCGCGCGGACATCTGGGCGCTGGGCGTCATCCTATTCGAGATGATCGGAGGGCAGCACCCGTTCAGCGCCGAAAACCTGCCGAGCCTGATGCTCAACGTGCTGATCAATCCGCCGCCGGACTTGGAAGAGCTGCGCCCTGACGCGCCGCTGTCGCTCGTCGACTTGATCTACCGGATGCTGGCGAAGGAGCCGTCCGATCGCATCCCGACGGCACGGTTGGTCGGCGTCGGGCTTGAGACGGTGATCCAACGCGCACAGATCACGCCGCTTCCAACCGACATGCGCGCCAACCTCGGCCAGCGTTTTCAGCCACCCACCCCCGTTCAGCAGCGGCACAACCTCCCTGCACAGGCGACGCCGTTCGTCGGGCGCGACGGCGAACTGCGCATGTTGGGCCTGATGTTGGAAGATCCCTACCAGCGGCTAATCACACTGGTCGGGCAAGGTGGCATGGGGAAGAGCCGGCTCGCCGTTGAGGCCGGTATGCGCACGATCAACCGGCACATCTCGCACACCGACCTGTTCCCGGACGGCGTATATTTCTACAGCCTGACGCAGATCAGCGGGATCGACAAGCTGCTTACGCTCATCGCGGACGGCGCACGGTTTCAGTTCTATCAGGGCGAATCGCCGAAATCGCAGCTTCTCGACTTCTGGAGCGACAAACGCGCCCTGCTGATCTTCGACAACTGCGAACACCTCACCAGTGAGCTTGAACTCATCAACGACATCCTCTACGCCGCGCCCGCCGTCAAGATCATCGCCACGTCACGCGCACGTTTGGACATCGCCGGCGAAACGCTGCTGACCATCGAGGGCATGGACTTTCCGGATATGCTGACGGTCGACCTATCGGAGTACAGCGCCATCCAGTTGTTCGTGCAAAGCGCGCGGCGCAGTAAGCCCGGTTTCCAACTTCGCCCCATCGACTTCAACGCCATGATCGAAATCTGTAAGCTGGTGCGCGGCATGCCGCTGGGCATTGAGCTGGCGGCCGCGTGGGTCGAGGTACTCTCGCTGCCAGAGATCGCCGCCGAGATCGCCCACGATCTTGATTTCCTCGGCACCGAAGCACAGGACGCGCCCGAACGCCACCGCAGCATGCGCGCCGTTTTCGGACATTCATGGGAACTGCTCACACCCGAAGAACAGCAGGGCTTTTCGCGGCTCGCTGTGTTTCGCGGCCGGTTCACGCGGCAGGCCGGCCAAGCCGTCACCGGCGCAACGCTGCGGCAGTTGATGACGTTCGTCAACAAGTCGCTGGTGCGGCGTGACGCCGACTCTGGCGTCTATCAGATTCACGAGTTGATGCGGCAGTTCGCCGAGGAGCAGCTCGAGGCCGCCGGTGAGCTGGAGGCTATGCGCGCCAAACACAGCCGGTACTATATCGAGGCGCTCGTGCAGCTGCGGCGCGACATGCAGTCCAACCGTCAGCTCGAACGCTGGATGGACATCTACGCCGACCGGGAAAATGTGCGCGCCGCATGGCTGTGGGCGGCCACGAACGGCCAGTTCGTACCGCTCGCCGACAGCATCCACAGCATGGGCATCTTCTTCGACATGCGCACGCAGTATATCGAAGGCAGCGCGCTGTTCGAGCAGATCTGCGACCTGCTCTACAAGCACCCGCCCGATCCCGACCGCGACCGTGCGCTGGCATGGCTTCACGGGTGGGTCACGATCTTCCGCACGATCTTCCGGCAGGTCGCGTCCGCGCATGAGCACTTGGCGGCGATGCGCGAGGCCGTGAACCGATCGCGTGACCCAGAAACCCACGCGTGGCTGAATTTCTGCATTGGCCTTGTCGAGCGCATCCTCGGCCACGCGCCATCCAGTCAGGAATACTTCCGGCGCGCCGCCGCAGAGTTCACCGCGCTCGGATCGCCGTGGGATAACGCCCATGCGCTGCTGAACCTCGCGGTGTCGTCGTACTTCCGCCTCGAGTCGCGCCAGACCGATATCTCGATGGGGATCCTCGCCGCCGACGAGGCGCTGTCCACCCTCGAATCACTGGGCGACGTGTACGTGCGGGCGCATGTCCTTGAAGAGCGCGGACACCTTGCCACACTCATCGAAGACTTCGACCGTGGATTAGCGTTGATGGAAGAGGCCGCCAACCTGCATCGCACGGTAGGCAATCAGCTCGGCGTGGGATCGACGCTGCTGAAACTCGCGCTGACCCGCGCAGTCGTCGGCCAGCTTGAACAGGGCCGCGTGGCTGCCGAGGAAGCGTATGCGCTGTATCGGGACGCCAACAACCTTGCACAGATCGCAACGTCGCTCGAAATCCGCGCCCGAATCTCGTTCTTCGAAGGCAAGTTCGCCGAATCCGCCGAGCTGGCTCAGGAGGTTGTCCACCTGTCTTTGCGGCTGCAAATGCCTGAGTACCGCATCTCGGCGCTGATCTTACGCGGACGCTGTGAGTGGGCACTCGGCAGGCTCGGCCCGTGCGAGGAGACGTTCCGTCACGCCTATATCGCGGCTGAAGACATCAATCACCGCGAAGACATGAGCATCGCTCTGGCCGGCGCCATACTGGTTAAGCTGGCTCAGCGCAATCTCGCTGACGCTGACGCGCTGATCGAGGTTCTGTTGATCATGGCGGAACACGCCACCGATTTCAACCAGATCGCGCTTGCGACCTCTCTGCGCGGGCGCGTCATGCACATGCTCAAGCAGTATGAGGAAGCAGTCGATCACTCGCTGCGCGGCTTAACGCTGCTGCGCGACTCCAGCCGCGTGCGCAATTCATACGTCTGGGACGAAGGGCTGCGCCACGAGTTTATTGCGCTGGTGACGCAGGGCTTGGTGGAGACGTACCGCGCCCTTGGCCGCATAGACGACGCGCGGCAAACCGTGCGTGACGCGGTGGCGCTTGCGCAGCGGTCAAATTTTCCGGCCGTCATCGTGGCGGTGGTCATCAGCGGCGCGGGACTGCTGTTCGCGCTGGGCCAAGCGGAAGAAGCCGGCGCGCTGCTGGCGCGTCAAATCGAAAACCCGGTCGGCTTCGCCGTCGAGCGGTACCGCGCATCCGCACTGCTCGCGCGCATCCGCGACCAGATCGGCGACGAGTCCTTCGCGCGGGTCGTTGCGCAGGGCGCGTCGCTCTCGATGGACGACTGCGTGAATCTGCTGTTAGAGCGATTATGATCCCCCGCCGATGAGGGATTCAGTCTTGATCGGCGGCCGGACTCGTGATACCCTGTTGCGACTCTTGGGGGATAGTTCAATGGCAGAACAACGGGTTCTGGCCCCGTCGATCTTGGTTCGAGTCCAGGTCCCCCAGCACACCACCGCCGGCACGCGTGCCGGCGGTTTTTGTTTGGCCCCTCACGCCCGCACCCGGTTGGCCGTTAACCGGCACACACCAGCTGAAACCGGGTGCGGGATACGCGTGATTCCACTGTCCGCGGGGCTCGTCCGCGCCTAGCCGCCGCCCATCGAGTGACCGCCCATCTCCATGCCCTGCGCCATCGGCTCGCGCACAGGGAACGTCAGCGCGACCTCGCCGAACTCGGCGAACGTGAGCGTGAAGTCGACCTCCGCACCGGCCGCCAATTCGCCGGTCAAGCCGATCATCATGATGTGCAGGCCGCCGGGTTTCAGGATCGCCAAGCCGCCGGCGCTCACCGCGATGCCCCCCTCTACCGGGCGCATCATCATCACGTCGCCCTCGCCCATCGTCATCTCGTGCAGCTCAACGACCTCAGAGACCCCGGCAGCAGCGGCAACAAGGACATCGTCGACGCCGGTCAAATTCAACAGCAGTCCGTACGCCGCGCTGGTCGGCTGACCGGGGCCGGCCGGCCGCACCCACGGATCGACGACGTGTACGGCACGGCATGCCTCAGGCCATGGATTCTCGACGTTGGGCATCGCCATGCCGCCGTGATCCATGTCCATCGGCTCGCTGCCCATCTCCATCGCGCCTTCGGCCGGCATCTCGCGGATCGGCAGGCTCAACTCGACTTCGCCAGCATGTTCGAACGTCAGCGTGATCGCGAGTTCCTCACCGGCGACCAGCGGCGCGGTCAGGTTGATCAGCATGATGTGCAGGCCGCCGGGTTCAAGGACGGTGAATCCGTTGGCCGGCGCCGCGAATCCGCCCTCTACCGGGCGCATCATCATCACGTCGCCGTCGCCCATCTTCATCTCATGCAGCTCGACCGCTTCGGCCGCTTCGGTGCTGGCGGCGATAAGCGTATCGTCCTCGGCGCCGAGGTTGACCAGCACTCCGTAAGCGGCGCTGTTGGGGGCGCCTTCCACCTGTGGCCCGCGCCCAGCCGTCGAACAGAGATACGAGGTCGCAGGTCTCAGCATCCTGCGCGACGCCCATCACCGGCGTCAGCGCAAGCACAACCGCGACAGCGACAAACAACAGAGTTTTCACACGCATTGTCATTCTCCAGTGTGACAAAGGAAACGCATCACGCTGCCCGATTCCACGCGAGCTTAGGTCTCGGCCTGCAAGATCGTCCGCAGGTCATCGCGGATCAGTCGGTAATCCGTGCCATACAGATACTGCACCATCAGCTGTCCCTCCGGGTTGATGAGGAAGATCGACGCCGTGTGGTCGATCAGGTAGGACAGCGCCGAGTCGCCCATCTGCCGCTTCTCAGCCACCACGCCGAACTGATCCATCACCGCGCGCAGGGCGTCGCCCTCGGCGCGCAGGCCGATGAAGTCCTTGTGGAAGCCCTGCACATACGGGGCCATCTGATCGAGCGTGTCGCGTTCGGGGTCAATCGTGACGAACAGTACTTTGACGCGGTCAGCCGGCTCTTCGAGTTCATGGTAGATTTGGCGCAGTTCGGTGAAGGTCGTCGGGCAGAAGTCCGGGCACGTACGGTAGCCGAAGTAGATCAGCACGACCTCGCCGCGATGCTCGGCCAAGCGGAACGGCTCGCCGGTGGTGGAGTCGAACGCGAAATCAGCAAGCGCGCGCGGCGGGTCGAACACGGCCCCATTCAGGTCGTCGAGATACGCGGGCGGGGCGGGAGCCTCCGACGCCGCCTCCGGCGCAGGCGCGCCGCCGCAGCCTGTGGCCGCCAGCGCCATGAGCGCCAACACCAGCATCCGATAAACGCGCATGGGTGATCCTTCCTATCCCTCTACCACGATATTGACGTAACCGACGTCGTTCAAGCTGCATACGCCTTGAAACACGGCGGTCCGCGTAAACCGCTGGCGGATCGTCTCGCCCGACCGGATGAAGAACGGCCCAATGGTGTGATCCACGATGTCGTCATTGCGGATAACGAGCGTATCACGACCGCCGACCCGAAGCCGGATGTCGCTCGGTAGTTCATCGTGACCGCGCCGCACCAAGTCATAGGTTCCCTGTGGAATCACGATCCACAGCTCGCCGTCGGGATTGACGGCCATCTCCTCAGACGTCTCGCGGATCGCGCGATACGTGCCCGCCGGCTTGTCGTACTCTGGCGGAAGCGCATAGACGTAGGCGTTGAACTGCTCCGTCACCGCGCGGGTGTCCGCACCTGCGTTCGCCGTGACGTCAATCGTCCATGACCCGATCATCGGCCATACCACGCGGAATACGTACTCGCCGTTACTATCGCCCTCAGGCAGTCCTTGAAGCGGCAGCATCCCGCCGTGATCGAGCACGCTGGACACCGTCACATCGGCATCCTCGACAGGCTTGCCGTTCGTGTCGCTGACAAACACGCGGAGCTGATTGATCCCAATGGTCATGGGATACGGGTCGGAGCTGAGTTCGATAACGAGGCCGTCAGACGCAGGCCCGGCCATACCGCCATTGAACACGAAAACCATCACCACCGCGACACCCGCGACGATCCCGATCAAGAGCAGCATCCCCAGATACCGCATGCGTCGTTCCCCTCAAAGGCAGACCCGGCCGTCTGTACTCTACACCTCGAGTCTAGCAAAATCCAGCGGTTTAGATAGTGACAAGCATCACAATCCGCCGTGCAGCACATCAAGTTCCCGCAGTGTTCAGGCGTCACGCCAAGCGTAAAAACAGGCCGGCGAGCAGCACTCAACCGGCCTGTTGTGCGTAACCGAGTCGTATACGGCGGTGCGTCGCTACCCGTGATGCCCCGGTTCGGATGCTGATAGGTGTTCAACCACGACCGGCGCCGCCCCCACAGGGCGCGATTCCGGGTAAATGTTCAGGAAGCGCACGGCCAACGTGAACGCCAGCCAGCTGTAGGCGACGATGCCGATCGCCACGCCCCACTCCACCAGCGCCGGCTCATACGTGTTGATCGGAAAGATGTCGCCCACCCCCGGCGACCAATCGAGCGGGATCACGAATCCCGAAAGCGTCATGTTCCAGCGGTTGATAACCAGCCCTGCGATAATCATCAGGCAGGCCAGCATCAGCGCATTACGGTTGCTGCGCAGGCGTCCCCACAGCATGAACACGGCGGGGATCAGCGCGCCAAACAGCACCTCGCCGAACCAGAACGTGAAGTTGTACGGCGTATACTGCGCCAGTGTCTCCGCCCCAATCTGCTGCTCTGGCACATAGCTGTAGTAATTCGTCGCCAACCAGCTCCACAGCTTGAGATAGAGATACGCCAAGCACGCAAATCCGACCAGACGCGCCACACCGGTGATGATGTTGGGCGGCGCTTGTTCCCGTCCGAGCAGCTTGCCGGAGAGCAGCGTCACCAGCAGGGTCAAAGCAGCCCCGCCCGCCACCGCCGACAGGATAAACAGCACCGGCGCGCTCGGCGAATACCAGAACGGCCGCGCAGTCAGGATACCGTATGTCGCGCCCAGCGAGGACTGGTGCAGCAGCGACAGCCCCATCCCGACCACGGCGACGATCGGCATTAGGCGGTGCAGCAGATGCGAGAACGAGACCAGCACGCCGATCTTCTTCAGCGGCGTGCTTTCGACCAGCACCGGGAACAGTTCGATCAGCAGCACCGTGAGATAGAGCACGACGCACATCGTGATCTCCCACAGCACCGAGTGTACGTTCCAGTAGATGATCGGGTGGTAGAAGCGGTCAAACCGGCCGATGTCGATAAACAGCGCGAGCATCGCTGACGAATAGCCGAGAAAACCGACCAGCACCGCCGCGCGGGCAATCGCCTCGTACTGCCGCATCCGGAAGATGTAGACCGCGGCGGACAACGTGAACGCCCCCGCGCCGAGCGCGATGGACGACAGGTCGACGGTGATCCACAGGCCCCACGGCAGCTCGTCGGTGAGGTTGGTTACACCGAGGCCGTGGATCATCACGTAGACGAAGCTGATCGCGCCGACCGTGAGCATGGCGATCAGCAGCATCAGCCAGAGGATGAACCGGGCGGAAACCCCGCGCCGCTGTGGCGCAGCGGGGACGGCGGGAGAGGTCATGGGGTGCGCGGTGGCGTTCATCACAACAGGCCCTCCGGCGGTATGTAATACACGCTGGGTTCCGTGCCGAGGTCTTCGCGCAGGCGTAGGGTCGGCTTGGTGCGGAGAATCCGCGCGACCGTGCTGTTCGGGTCGTTGACGTTGCCGAAGAAGCGCGCGTTAACCGGACACACGTTGACGCACGCCGGCGTGGCCTGCTCATCGACACCGGGCATCAACCCGGCCGCCAGCCCCGCGTCGATGCGATGAATGCAGAACGTGCACTTCTCCGGCACGCCGCGCGGACGGCGCTCGACTTCCGGCGTCCCCCACTCCGGCGCGCGCGGGTTGACATCGGTGCGCTCTGACCAGTTGAAGGCGCGCGCGTTGTACGGACAGGCGGTCTGGCAGTAGCGGCAGCCAATACACTTGTCATAGTCCATCACCACCAGCCCATCGCGCCGGTGATAGGTCGCGCCTACCGGGCAAACCTCGACGCACGGCGCATGCGCGCAGTGCAAACACGGCCGCGTGAGATGGAACTTGACGCCCAACTGCGTCTGATCCTCGACGCGGATATTCCAGCGCATCGCATCGGTGGTGTCGTTGGTCGCTTGGCAGGCCCACACGCAGTAGTCACAGCCGATGCACTTGCTCAGGTCGATAATCATGATCCATTTGTAATTCGGATCACCGTCGTGCGCCTCGCGCGCCGGATTGTCGAGGATTTGACGCGCGAAGGTGTCGAGCGGATTCGCCAGTGTCGCCGCCAGCACCATCGTAGCGCCACCGCCCAGCAGCAGGGTCATGAACTCACGGCGGTTCAGCAGGGTTACGCCGGGGGGCGTTTCCTTGACTTGGGGGGTGGGTTCCTGATCGCTCATGACGCATCCTCGTGCTCATCCTCGGTGGACGGAACCTGCTTCTCAGCGGCAGGCGCGCTGTGTGAAGGCGTCGGCTCGGAGGCAGGCGGCTCGGCAGGCGGTGGTACAGACGCGGAGGCCGTGTGACGCTGGTTGCCTCGCGTGATGAACACGGCCGCGAACGTCACGCCGAAGCCGAGGCCAAGCAGCAGCCCCTGCGCCAGCGGCACGAACGTCCCTTCTTGCACTTCCGGCTCGGCGGCATGAACGGCTTGCAAGTCGGCAAGCTGCTGCGCGAGGCGGTCGCGCTCGATACGGATTCCCTCGCCCTCGCCCGACAGCCGCGACCATTCCCCGCTGACCATCAATTCTTCATGGCAGGTTGTGCAAGGAACGGACGTCAGCGCCATGCCGTGGCCGGTCGGCGCGTCGATGACCGCGGTCGTCAAGCCGAGGTTCGCCGCCCGCTGCTCCTCAGGCACGAACATGTGACAGTCGGTACAGCCGACCGGATAATCGTTGCTGGCATGCTGCTGATGCGCCCAGAGATCCGGCATGGTGTTGTGGCAGTTGAGGCATAATCCATCCGCCGTGTCCCCTGCGCGGATGCGCTGGCTGTGCGGCGAATGGCAGGTGGCGCAGCCCAGTGGGCCGATATCGACATGGGCGCTGTTCTGCCACTCCGTCAGCGTCGAGACGTGACACGTGCCGCACACGCCGGCGACCAGATTACGCTCCTCGACCACGGGCTGGACGTCATGCGATCCATGGCAGTCGGTACACACGGCCGCGTTCAAGTTACCACGTAAAATGGCTTCCTCGTGCAAACCGTGCTGAAGCTCAAGCGCATTCTCGGTGTGACACGTCACACAGCGCTGAACTGCGTCCAGCGTGCTGATGCGCTTGCTTTCCGGCGACGGGCCAGTGTGCGGGAACGCATCGGCTCCATGACAGTCGATGCAGCCCAGCGCCCCGGCCGGGTTGTTCACGCCGTGGACTGACGCCGCGACCGTGTCCGGGTTCACGTATAGGTTCTGGATCGACCCATCTTGAAGCCGGACGGTCTTCCACGGGCGGCTGTGACACACAAGGCAGTAGCTGTTGTCGCCAGTCGGCTCGATCGGCTTGCCTTCGAGGTTGTAGATCCCTGCGGGTGTCGGGCTGGCCTCCTGCTCGGCGGCGGGTGCTTCTGCCGCTTCCTGCGCGTTGGCCGGCATGGACGCGAGCACGTAGATCCCGGTCACCAGCAGCGCGATACCGATGCCGTACACGATACCGATGAGTCGACGTTTAGTAGTCGTCATGTCGCACCCCTACTCCGCGTTACTGCCCGGCCCCGGACGCGGGCGTTACGGCAGCGGTTTCCGTGTCATACAAGCCGAGCGCCTTATCCACGGCGTCCAGCAGCGCGTCGGCATAGGCGTAGTTGTGCATACCGAGCTGCCATCGTCCTCGACAAAATCCAGTGCCTGAACGATCCACGCCGGCGTCGTCGCCGTGACCAGCGCGCGTGCCGCTTCAAGGCGTTCAGCCGTGCTGGTCTGAATATCCGCGATCAACTGCTCGATCAGCGCGGGTTCTGCCTGTGATCCATGACATGCGCTGCACGCATCTGGCAGCCCTTCCACGCCGAACGCCAGCACCGGCTCAAACCGGTGACTGGTGCGCGTGCCGCCGTCCACCGGAACCTGCGGCATGTGGCACGAGGTACACGTCGGGCCGTCCTCGACCGCGAAATGCACACCGACCAGCGGCAGCACCGTGTCAACCACCGCGACGCCCTCGTACATCTCCTTCGAGGGGCGGCCACCCGCGCTCGACGTGTGGCAGGTCACGCACAGCGCATCAGGTTCCGCAACGAGATTGGCGGTCATCCCCGCATCGCTGTGCGGATCGTGGCACGCGGTACAGCCAGCGATCTCGGATCCATCCTCCGCGCGGCCGGCGTGGGCCGACAGCGCCCATTCGGTGTACTGCATGTTGATCTGGCGTCCGTGGCCGGAGACCCACCAATGCACGTCGGCCTCGCCGGTGAATTCGACCTGCATGAACACGTCGGACAGCGCCATACCGGGCCGATAGCCGGCGGCATACGCTTGGCCGTCGGGGCCAGTCGCGCGGCTGTGGCACTGCCCGCACGCCTGCGAGTCCGCGCCGGACGCGATCACCGCCGCGATCCGGGCGAGACCTTCCTCATCCGGGTTGCGGCCTTCGTCACGCGCGACTTCCTCGTGTTCGCTGCCGGGGCCGTGACAGGACTCGCAGGTCACGCCGGTATCCTTCCAGCGAAGTCGTTCGGCGTTGAAACCCGTCGTGTGACAGGCGGCGCAGGCCGTCTCGAAGTCATACGCCGGATCATCCCACGACGCCGCGAGGCTCAGTGGCTCCCACGCGCCGGCGGAGACGTTCCATTGGGCGGGCAGTACGCGGTAATCGCGGCGGCCCTCCTCATAAACATAGGCTTGCTTGCTGCGCCCCACGCCGAGGATGAACGCGACGTCATCCAGCTCGAACGCGCGCGGAGCATCTTCTTCCGGGAACTGCATCGTGCGGACATCCGCGCCAACCTCGAAGTCGGCCAGCACACCCTCGCCGCGCCGCCCCGGCTCGGTCAACGTCAGCGCATGGGCCGTCCCGGCATGCGTGCGCACGACGTTGCGGTGGCAGGCCGAACACTCATCCGCGCCGAGATAATCGGCATCGACGTAATACGGCTCGCCGTCCTGCGCAGACGCCGGGGCCGTCGTCTCCCCCAGCATAATCAGGCCCACTCCGCAGACACACAACAGCACGCCGACGGTAAGCAGTGAACTGCGATGAAGTCTTTTGGGAATCATCATGGCCCTACCTTTGCGATGCGCCGCGATCCATTCGTGGATCCGGGGCGGACTCATCGTCTAGCTGTCCAACTGCGCCAATTGTCGCCCTATCACGCGCATAATCCATCGTTCACAGGGATGAATCGGCTCACCCTATGGGTTGATTCCGCACTCCTACTGCGATACGAGATGAAGGCGAATCGCAAGGAGCGCGGCCTGTGTGCGGTCTGAGACGTGCAGCTTCTGTAAGATGTGCTGTACGTGCGTCTTGACGGTGGGCAGGCTGATTCCGAGCGCGTCAGCGATTGCGCTGTTGGCTAATCCCTGCACCATCAACCGCAGCACGTCCAGCTCGCGATCGGACAGCGGCTCGATGCCGGCCAGATCCTCACGGGTGGCGGGTTCGTGGCGGCGACGTTCGTCGGCGTTTTGAACCGCTTGTGCCAGCGCGGCTTGCAGCAGCGACCGGTCGATCAACTCCTCGCCCACGGCCGCGGCGCGCACCGCCCGCACGATCTGATCGGGATTGGTCTCCTTCGAGAGATAGCCCGCCGCACCGCCGCTGATCGCCCGCGCCAGATACGACGGATTGGCGTACGTCGTCAGGATGATGACGCTCGTGTGCGGCGACACTTGCTTGATGTGCGGCAGGCTGTGCAGGCCGTCGCCGTCTTTCATGCGGATGTCGAGCAGCATCACGTCCGGCATGATCGACGCGGCCAGTTCAACCGCCGCGGCGCCGCTGTCCGCCTCGCCGACGACCTCGATCCCCGGCCGATTCAGCAGGGCGCGCAGCCCTTGACGTACAATCCCGTGGTCATCGACGATTGCAACGCGAATAGTCTTTTCGGCGACATTCTGGGTCATTGTTCATCCGCCTCCATCCATCCGGCCATCGTTAGCTCGTGAATCACATCATGCTTGCGTGCGGGCGCGTCCATCGTCAGCGGCACCTCGACATAGATCCGTGTGCCTGCGCCGGGTTCGCTGAAGATCTCGCATCGTCCATTGATCAGGCTGGCGCGCTCGCGCATAGTCGTGATGCCCAGCCCGCGCGTGCTGCCGTCTTCTGGCTCCGCAGCGCGAAACGATCCGGGGTCGAACCCAACGCCATCGTCTACGATAGAAAGACGAATCGCGTCGCCGTTGTGCATCGTTACCGTGACGTGTTTGGCGTCCGCATGTTTGCGCACGTTGTTGAGCGCCTCTTGCGCGATGCGATAGAGGGTGACGCCAATCGTCACCTCCGGCTCAACCGGCAGCGGTTGAAGGTCGAGCTTGAGATCCCAGCCCGCCAGATCGGCCGTCGAATACGCGATGTCCTCGATGGCGGCGGACAGGCCGAGATCGTCCAGCGCGGCGGGCCGCAGCCCCTCGATGATGCGCCGGCCCTCAACGATTGCGCTGGTCAGGGCGTCGCATCCACGCTGGATTCCGCTGCTTAGCTCCGGCATGTCGGCGGCGAACTGCTCCTGATAGTTGCCCAGATAGAAGCGCGCGCCGACCAACTGCTGGAGCAGTCCGTCATGTAGATCGTAAGCGACCAGCTTGCGTTCCTCCTCCTGCGCGTTGATGAGCCGTTCGATCAGGCGGCGCTCATCTTTGCGCTTGCGGTCGAGTTCGCCGGCCATCGCGGTGAGGGTGCGCATCAGGCCGCCGATTTCGTCATTGGGGACGTTATCGGGGAGCCGCGGCGCTTCGCCATCGTGGCCGAACTTGATCGCCATGAGTTCGAGCTGTTTGATCGGCTTCACCAGCAGATAGCTGATGAGCAGCGCAAGGGCCACCGCAAGCACAGCCGCGCCGAGCAGCAGGATCATCGCAAGCTGATAGAAGTCATAGATGGAGGCGAAAAGCACCTCGGTCGAGGTGTGTCGCAAGATCACCCACGACTGCGTCTGGCCGTCATCGGTGACCAACCGCGACGGGTAGACGGTGTCGTAGACGATCACGCTGTCGTGCGTCTCGAAACTTCCGCTGTCGGCGGTGAGCATACGCGGGATGTACTCGGCGATCTCCGCCGGGTCGAACCCCTCGGGATAGACGACAAATTCGCCCTGCCGGTCAATGACGGCCCACTGATCGGCGCCGGGCTGCATGGGCAGTGACCGCAGCAGCCATTGTGCGCTGAGGTCGATCACCAGCACGCCGCCCGCGATCTTCACGGCATAACGCACATAAGGCACGTTCTCGAACACAAACGGCTCGATATAGACGCCATCACGCGGGAGGTTCATTGCGGCGGTGAAGTAGGGCGCCGCGGCGTGGTCAGCACGGCGCTCGATCTCCGTGATTCGCACACGCCCATCCCCAGTCTGGCGGACAGACGCGATCTCCGTCCCTTCGACGTTGATCAGCATGAGGCGCAGATACATCGGACGCACCGACGCATAGATCAGCATGTCCTGCTCGACATCGCTGAGGCTGTTCAACCCATCGTCTTGAACGGAAGAAGCGCGCAGCGCATCCAGACTGCGCATGTTCGCAAGGTAGAGCGCGTCACCCTGCGCCTGCTGGAAGGCGCTCACAATAGATTGAGACTGGAGGTGGACTTGATTCTGAGAGCGCTCAAGAAGCTGGCGCGAGAGTGTGCGCTGCGTGAAGAAGTCCCCATAGATCGCCGTTGCCGCCAGCGGGACAATCGTGAGGATCAAAAAGGAGATCAACAGCTTGGCGTGAAGGCTTCTCAACACAGTCAATGCGCTCCCCCATCAAGCTCTATTGTTTCGTATCTTTCATGGCTTGTGGTGTGATAGACATCACACGACAAACTGAAATCTTTCCCGTTTTTTCATCCACACCGCGATCACGTGTGAGAGATTGGTAAGTCTGTGCTGAATTGTGACAATCGTCACGTTCAGCGGTGATCCACAGTAGGGGAAATGTGTGTACGAGTCCGGTATAATTCGGGCGATCTGAGAGGATTGCGACCTAACAGCCGATCAGAGCACTTCCGGACAAAGTGGAAGAGGAACATCCATGGCTGAAATCGGATGGACGAAAACTGCTGAAGCCCCTAAGCCGCACCGTGCCATCAGTGGAGAGCGCCTGAAGTACCTGATCGGCGGCGGCGCGCTGTTGGCGGCGGTCGTCGTCTTGATGGTAAGCGGTACGCTTTCCGGTATGCGGTATTTCATCACCGTCGACGATCTGCTGGCGGACGAGTCGCTGGTCGGCCAGTCGGTGCGAATCACCGGCGCAGTCATCGGCGAGAGCATCAACTACAACCCTGAGACGCTCGACCTGAGCTTTACCGTCGCGAACGTGCCGGCCGAGAACGACGATCTCGGCATGGCGCTGCACCTCGCCGTCAACAACGCCGATGCGCAGCGGCTTGAGATCGTGATGGAGAACGAGGTCAAGCCCGACCTGTTGGTGAACGAAGCGCAGGCCATCCTGACCGGCACGCTGGGCGCCGATGGCAAGTTCTACGCCGACTCCCTGCTGTTGAAATGCCCGAGCCGCTTTAGCGAGATGGTTCCGGAGGCCGGAGAGTCGGCCGCCGAACCGGTGATCGAAGGCGAAGCATAATGCTTGCAGAAATCGGGTATGTCGCGGCGTGGCTTGCGCTCGTCGTCGCGGTTTACAGCGTTTTCGCGGCGCTGCTCGGCGCGAGGCGACGCAGTTCCAGCCTGATCCTCAGCGCGCGCAATGCGACGTTCGTCATCTTCGGCGCGCTGACGGTTGCGCTCGGCACGCTGATGATCGCCCTGCTCTCACAGGATTATCAGATCGCCTATGTGTGGTCGGTCAGCAATCCCAGCATGCCGACGTTCTTCCGCATCACCGCGCTGTGGGGTTCGCAGGCCGGTTCACTGCTGTTCTGGTGCTGGCTGTTATCTGTATTCAGCGCGGCTTCCGTCGCGTTGAACTGGCGCTCCAACTACCGCTTGATCCCGTATGTGATCGTGTTCCAATCGACGATCACGGCGTTCTTCTTACTGCTCAGCTTGGTGATCGAAAACCCGTTCAACCGCTTCTGGTTGGACGGCGCCGAGGTCGTGCAGTCGGCGTTGATTCCCGCTGGCCTCGCCGCCCCGTCAGAGTTCAATCTCGCCCAGTCGGCGCGCGGTCTGAACCCGCTGCTGCGGCACGTCGGCATGGCGTTCCATCCGCCGATGCTGTATCTCGGCTTTATCGGGTTCCTCGTGCCATGCGCGTTTGCGTTCGCCGCGCTGGTGACGGGCGACTTGAGCAACAACTGGATCCGCGCGACGCGCCGCTGGGCGCTGATCGCGTGGGTGTTCCTCGGACTTGGCCTCATCCTCGGCGGGCGCTGGGCGTATGACGTGCTGGGCTGGGGCGGATACTGGGGCTGGGATCCGGTCGAAAACGCGGCGTTCCTGCCGTGGCTGGTCGGCACTGCCTATCTGCACAGCATCATGATTCAAGAGAAGCGCGGGCTGTTCAAGACGTGGAATATGTTCCTCATCATCGCCACGTTCTCGGCGGTGATCTTCGGCACGTTCGCCACGCGCAGCGGTCTGGTCGAAAGCGTGCACAGCTTCGCCCGCAGCGACATCGGCTTCCCGATGCTGCTGATCTGGTTCAGCGTCACGCTGACGTTGGGCGGCCTGATCGTATGGCGCCGCCGCCGTGGTGAGCTGCGCGACGATCACACCTTCAGCGGCATCTTCAGCCGCGAGGGGCTGTTCCTGCTCAACAACTTTGTGTTCCTCGCGCTGTTCGTCGTGATCTTCTGGGGCAGCTTCGGCGCGCCGATTTCATCCGAGTTGTTCTTCAACACCAAGATCACGCTCGGCGTCGAGTACTTCACCCGCGTGACGCCGTGGCTGTTCCTCGCGCTGTTCATCCTGATGGGCATCGCGCCGCTGTCGGCATGGGGCGCGAGCGCGCTCGCGCGCCTCGGCCGTGGGCTGATCGTTCCGGCTGTCCTCACTGTGGCGACTCTACCGATCTTCATTCTTCAGGGCCATTCCGGCATGTGGTCGATCATCGGCTACTTCTTCGTGCTGTTGGCTGGATGGGTCGCCGTGTACGAGACGTATCGGGCCTTGCGCGCGCGCGTTCGCCAGCGCGGCGAGAACCCGATCACCGGTTATTTGTCGCTGCTGCGCCGCAACCCGCGCCGCTACGGCGGCTACCTGATCCATCTCGGAATCGTGGTCATCGGCGTCGGCGTGATCGGAAGCACGGCCTATCAGCAGGAGACGCAGGCCACGCTGCGCGTCGGCGAATCGACGACGATCAGCGGCTACACCATGACCTATGACCGGTTCGAGGGCGGGCAGGTGGCGGAAGACGGCCGCATCATGGATATCGCTGTCGTCAGCGTGTGGCGCAACGATCAGCACTTGGCGACGCTTCGCCCACGCCGCGACTTCTTCCCCAACCAGCAGGATATGAACAGCATGACCATCGCCGGCGCGCACAGCACGCTGGAGAACGACTTCTACGTGCTGCTGCTGAACTGGGACGAGATCAGTCAGAACAGCGCGACCTTCAAGATCTACATCAACCCGTTGATCAACCTCGTGTGGTGGGGCGGCCTGATCCTGATCGTCGGCACGCTCGCAGCGATGTATCCCAACACTGCGCCATCGCGTGTCGAAAGCCGTGTCAGCGCGCCTGACAGACGGGCATTTGGCGGAGGGCGCGCCTGATGCGTAAACGCAGCGCCGCGCGGGCGATACTCGCGCTTGCCCTTCTGATCGCCGTAGTCGTGGCCGTCGGGTTGGCTGCCGCGCAGGACACGTCAACCGTGACCGCTAACGACGTCAACGAAATCGCCAAGACGCTGTACTGTCCGGTATGCGAGAACATCCCGCTTGACACCTGTCCGACCGCGGCGTGCGAGGATTGGCGCTACGAAATCCGGCTCATGCTGGAGGACGGTTTCACACCCGACGAGATCAAGGCGGACTTCGTGCGCCGCTTCGGTGATCGGGTCGTCGGCACGCCGTACGATCCGGTGCTGCGCGCCTTGTCGTTCGTGATCCCGATTCTAGCGGCGGTCGGCGTGGTGGCGCTGGTGATCTATGTTTCGGTACGGGCACGCCACACGCCGCCCCAGCACCGCCTCGACGCGGTGACGCCGGCGGCACAGAACGACGGCCTGAGCCTACAAGAACGACTGCGCGCCGAAATCGAGCGCGATATTGCGAGGTAGCTGTACACATGACTGACACCCTCGATCAACTGCTAAGTCCGCAGCCCGAGGCGGCTCGTACACGCAAGCGGTTGAGCGCCGGAACGATCTTCCTGCTGATCGGCTTTGTGGTATTCGGCGCGGTGATCGCGCTGCAGCTGTTCCAGCAGTCCGCCCCGCAACCCACCGAAGGCAGCGCGCCGGACTTCGAGTTTGAGACGTTCGACGGCGCTGCACACCGGCTGTCAGATTTCCGCGGCAAGGTCGTCGTACTCAACTTCTGGGCGAGCTGGTGTCCCCCGTGCCGTGAAGAAGCGCCGGAGCTTCAATCAGCGTGGGAGCACTACCGGCCCAGCGACAAAGTCGTGTTCCTCGGCATCGCGTATGCCGACAACGGCGTGCGCTCGATGGCCTATCTCGACGAGTACAAGATCGACTATCTGAACGCGCCAGACTTGGGAACGCGCATCTCCGATCTGTACGGAATCCGCGGCGTGCCGGAGACGTTCGTCATCGACCAGAACGGCAGCGTCGCCAAGTTCATCCTTGCAGGCGTAACCGAGGCGCAGCTTCGTGAGGTCATTGATCCTCTGCTTGGGGAGCGCAGCTAATGGAACCTGCTTCGCTTGTCATCACCGTCCTGCTGATTCTCGGCGCGGTCGTGGCCGTGCTGACGCCGCTCGCCCGCGCCCGGCGTCAGGCCGCGCCGAAGGCCACCGAACGCCAGCGCCAGCGTGACGCCCTGCTGGTCTACTACCAACAGGTGACCAGCACCCTGCGCGATCTGGACGACGACGCGCAGGCCGGCAAGCTCGACATGGCGGCCTACGAGGAGGAGCGCGAACGCTGGATGCAGCGCGGCGTGGCTGTGCTGCAAGCCATCGAGGAGTTCGAGAAGCGGACGACGCCGGCCACCAACGCCACGCCGGACGCCGCGCACGACAGCGTCGATGAGATGATCGAGGACGCGGTCGCTAAGTATCTCAGTTCGCACCCGGCAGCAGAGGCCATCGCTCAGGAACGGTCGTAATGCACAGTCTTCAGCATGTCGCGCCGGGATGGTTGTCGCCCCGGATATGGGTACTGGCTGTCTTGATTACGGTATCGCTGGCGGCATGCAGCGGCTTGGGCGGTGAGCCGCAGGTCGTCTCGACGCTGCGCCCGGCCCCTGCACTCACCGCGCCCGCGACGCCGATCTCCGACCCGGTGGCCGCCGGTGCGCAGATCTTCGCGGCGCGCTGCGCGACCTGCCACGGGCCGCAGGGACGCGGCGACGGCGAGATGGTCTCAAGCGGCCAAATCGACACCATCCCCGACCTGACCGACCCTGTCCAGCGTGCTGACAAGACGGTCGAAGACTACTACGAGGTCATCACCAACGGGCGCATCGAAAACCTGATGCCGCCGTGGCGTGATGCGCTGAGCGAAGACGAGCGCCGCGCGGTCGCGCAATACGCCTACAGCTTAGTCGACCTCGCTGCACAGGAGCCGGCCCCGACACCGGCGGAAACCGATACGGTCAGCACGGACACGACGCCGGAAACGCCCGGCGCTGTCCGGTTCGGGTCGGTCGAGGGTACGATCAACGCAGGCTCCGCCGATATCACGCTGCCCGCCGGGTTGGAGACACGCCTGTTCGTGTTCTCAATGACCGGCGAAGAGGTGCTCACCACGACCGCCGCCGCGGAAGATGGCCGCTACCGATTCGAAGACGTGCCAATTGATCCACAGTACGTCTATATGACCAGCACCACCTACAACGAAGTGACGTTCGTCAGCGATATGCGCACCGGCGCCGACGCGTCCCCTGACACCGGCGTGCTCGACATGCCGCTGACCGTCTATGGCGTTACCAGCGACCCGGCCGACCTCACCATCAGCCTGCTGCTGCATCAGGCCGCCCCACGCAGCGACGGCACGCTGGAAGTGCTGCTCGTTACACAGATCGAGAACCACTCCGACAAGGTTTACCGGCAGTCGTCATTTGTGCAGCCCAACCGCTACGGCGTGATCCCGATCCAGCTTCCCGCCGGCGCGGTGCCAATCGGCCTCGATACGCAGCGGTACGTCTGGGATCAAGCCAGCAGCACGATCATCGACACGATGCCGATCATCCCGAACACCGATCATATCATCCACGTCTCGTATATCATGCCGTTCGACGCCGGCGGCACGACGCTGACGTTCAACGTCGACTACCCGATGACCAATCAGCCCGAATTGATGCTCGTGCCGGGTCAGTTCCGCGTCGAAAGCAGTCAGTTCAAGTCACAGGGGACGCTTCAGTTCTCAGGCGGGATGTTCGACGATTACGTCGGTGATCCGCTGAACGCCGGCGACCTGCTGATCTTCACGCTCTACCCGTCCGACCCCGTGGCCCAGCCGCCCAGCCCGCAGCTGATCCTCGGAATCGTGCTTACGGTCGTCGGCGTCGTGACCATTGCGCTGGCCGCCGTCCTCATCATCCAGCAGCGGCGCAGCAGCCTCAGCAGTTCCGAGTCGCTCGTCGCTCAGATCGCGCAGCTCGACCTGCTCTACCGCGACGGACAAATCGCCGAGGACGTATACGAGACACGGCGCGCGAAGCTCAAAGAACAGCTCGCCGCGGTCATCCGCAAAGAAAAGCGCGGAAAACCGTAATCGGGATCAGCGTGAGGCGCGTGCGCCAGCCCCGGAATCCGACCCGGCCAGCAGAAGCACGCTGTTCAGGATCACCTGAGCCGCGTTGACGCAGTCCTCCGGCGCGCAGTACTCGGCTGGATTATGACTGATACCGTCCTTGCACGGCACGAACAGCATCACGCTGGGGGTGACGCGCGCCAGCATCTGCGCGTCATGGCCGGCGAAGCTCATCAGCCGCTGACGCTTCAAGCCTGCCTGCTCGGCCGCGCGCTCGACGATATCGACCAACCGCGAGTCCATCAGGGCCGGTTCTGCGCCGCCCGCGGGCGTGATCTCCAGAGTAAGCCCGTGATCGTCAGCCGCTTGCCGCGCCAGCGCAAGCAGCGCCTCCTCCATTGCGCCGAGCGTGGCGGGATCGCCGTGGCGGAACTCGAACGCGATGCGCGCCGAGGCGGGGACGATGTTGAACGCGGCCCGGCTCGACCTGCACGGCCC
>JZRA01000034.1 GCA_001567485.1 Chloroflexi bacterium OLB13 | reverse complement strand
CGTTACCATGTCCGTGACCGCTGGATGGTAGATAACTCAGCACGCGGCATGTTCATCTGGAACGGCGACAGCAAAGGCACGAAGCTCGGCTATGAGTATATGGTCAGCCGCCAGAAGGAAGCGCACCTGATGACATTTGCGTTGAAGGGAGCGCGTCATGGCTGAGACACACATTCTCGCGGTTCACACCTATGGGTCGCAGCCGGTGAAGCACCCCGGCACAAACCAGATGGTTTCGGCTTATAAAATAGGGTACAGCAGCGCCGCCTGTGAGGTGCTGCTGGTGTTGTACGGGGCGAAGGCACGCGATGTGTCGTCGCCTCATGCGTCGTACCGCTATGTCCAGATTGAGGGTGAGACCACCGTCCGGCATGGTTATCTGCTGCTGAACGTGACTGCCGACGAACTGGCACGGGCAGAAGCGGTGACGCGCCGCCATCAGCGGGCAGCAGTCTATCTCTGGCAGACTGACCGCTGGCTGGAACTGCCGCACGGACGTAATCCTGCTTATGCTGAATCCGCAGCACGTTCCGGTCCGGGCTTCAACCCATCGGGGTTTCGTCCGGTTGCACCATCGACAGGCGAAAAGGAAGCGGCGGTGGCAGGCATCCGTGCCGAGAAGAGCCAGCGCAGTCCACAGGAACGCCCCTGGTGGTGGATTTTGGGCGACACCTATCCGCAGCGCGAAACACTCAAACGCTGGGGCGCGCGGTTCAGCAGCAAGAGGCGTGCCTGGTACTATGTGGGCTGGGAGCTGCCCGGCGGCATTAAACGGCTCATCACCGAATATGCGACCACTGAAGCGGAGCCAACCACACTGGTCGAAGACGATGCCCCCTGCTCGGATGAAGAAGCGTCAGCCATTCTCGGTGTGCCGCTGAAGCCCAGTTCCTCGGTTGAACCATCGAAACCCGACGAATTACCGCGTCTATTCCAGATCGGGCAGACAGTCTACGCCCGGCACGAACTGGAAACGTCTGATGGCAAAACCGTTCCGACGGGTACACGCGGAACGATCTCACGGCTCTATAACCGCAACGCACAGCATGGCTGGAGCTATGATGTAGAGTTTGCAGACATTGGTACGGGCTGGTACTTTGAGCGTGAACTCACCGATCTCGCCCCCATTCCCGGCATCCGTATCACACACGGCGCAGTGGTGCCGCCGGTTGCAGCATTACCACCCACCGCTGCCGACCTGAAACGAGCGCTGGTGGAAAGTGGACATCAGCCTGAACCATTGGTGATAGATACGCCATCAGCCGAACCGGAAGCTGCGCCAGAGCCGAGTACACCTGAAGAACCGCAGCCGATCCGAGTCTTCAAACCGCAGTCACTTCCGGTAGATGGCACGCCGCTGGACGAAGTGCAGACCGCGATTGTCCATGCGAAAACGCAGCCCACGCCCGTCTTACAGCTGATGACGGTTTCCCAGAAACGCATCCATGCAGCCATCGGTCAGTCTTACGTCGGTGAACTGACCGGCAGCATCACGGGTAATGTCTACTGTTTCGGTTACGCCATCCACGAAGGCATCTGTGTGTTCGTGAATATGGGCGGGCCGCGCATGGCAGTCGAGGCGATCCGGGCGAAGTTCAGTAAGTCAGAAATCGTGAACTGTGTCCCCTGGGATGCGCCTGCCATTGAACTCACGGCAGGCGAAGGGAATACGGGCATGTACCACGATTACATGCAGAACATCCCGGAAGCGAAGTTCACTTCGCTGATTCTCTGCCACGATCTGCTGGTTAATCCCAATTACGGTGGCAAGTCCACGACCTTCATCTTCCGTACCGATGAGGCACAGGCAGCGGCGAAGCTCAAACATCACGTCACCGAACTGGTCAAAGTCCCGGTGTTTGATGCGTGGGCGGGCTACCTGTATCACGCCGGACAAACCGCGATGCTTGTCCGTCCGACACGCTCGGCAGGCGACATTGATTTGCTCAGTGTTGATTTAGACATTGATGCCTGGACGCGGCTGATTACGGGTGGTATCGAACAGGGCGTAATCACACTTCCCATCACCAACTAATTTCATCCCATCCACCCAACAGCCGCCTGCCAGTGGTCTGACAGACGGCTGTTTTCGATTCTCGTGAAAGGAATTTTTCTCATGGCAAGAGCTTCCTCAAAAGCCATCATGGGGTATCTCCCGATTGACTCACATCATCACCCCGCCATCCTATCGCTGGTGCTGCCTGCCACACCAGCCGTGAAACTGCTTGACCCCTTCGCCGGGGATGGGCTGTTCCTCCAGGTGGCAGCGCAGGCGTGGAATGTCACGCCGTATGCCAACGAACTGGACGGTGAACGGGCACAGAAGTGCATCGAGCGATTTGGCCCGAAACAGGCGGTGCGCTGCGATGTCGAGCGGCTGCTGGCATCCAACAATGCTTTTGGCGCGGCGTGGCTCAATCCCCCTTACGACCACAGCAAGGTCGAAAAAGGCAATAAGCGGATTGAGTTTGCCTACCTGCGGCACAGTTGGAAGTGGCTGCAAGACGGCGCTCTGGCGCTGTGGTGTATTTACAGCCAGCATATCACGGAAGATTCGGCGGCTTTCTTAGCCAAGAACAGCAGCCGCGTCGATGTGTGGGCGCTGCCGGGGAAACATCAGGGCGAGTACGATCAGGTGGTCATCGCGGCCATCAAAGGCACACATCCTAATCCAACGGAACTCTATCAATCCGTTCTGGATGGCAAAGCTAGTCCACGTCCGCTGACGGTACAGCCCGAACCCCTCTACAAGCTGCCTGCGCCACCGCACATCACCCGCTTCGTTTTCGCGCCGGATGTGATTGACGAGGAGCAAGGGCTGCGGTTGATTCAGGAACAGGGCGCATGGAAGACCAACGGCTTTCAGGCGCTGCTGGAAGTGCCGCGTCCGCCGGAACAGATTGAACCCGTCGTCGCGCCGCGTCCCGGACACATGGCGTTGGTGCTGGCGGCAGGGGTTGCCAACGGCGCGGTCATCCAGACCGAAGATTATGGTCAGGTCGCCATTCGCGGGAAGACGCAGCATGTCGAGCAGATTGCTCGTGTCGAAATCGAGGCTGCTCCCGGCGACCCGGAACGGCAGGTTAAGAAAACGACCATCCGCCTCAAACCCACAACGACTCTAACGCTGCTGGCGCAGGACGGCACGGTAGTCGAGATGGAAGGCGATGAGGCGCTGCTGGGGTTCATCACCGCCAACAAGTGTTCGCTGACGAGCTATCTCAACCAGAAATTCAAGCCGATGTATGGCTTTGATTTTGCCGGGATGGGTCGCTGGTTAGACCGCATCCGACTGAAGGGCAAATACCCGATGTACACGGCGCAGAAGCATGTGGTCGGCGCGACGGTGCGTGGCTTTCAGTCACGGGACAGCATCCTGCTGGTCGGCCAAATGGGTGTCGGCAAAACCCTGATCGGCGGCTCCACTGCGATTGCGATAGCCGCCAGTGTGGTTGAGCAGCTGCGTGGGCAAATCGCGGACGATCAGGTGGTGCTGATTGTCGCGCCACCGCATCTGGTTGAGAAGTGGAAGCGCGAACTGCACAGCATCAGCCGCAATATTTATGTGGAGCGGTTGGATCGGCATGAGAAACGCTCAAACTGGCGTTTATTTGAAAACTGGACTGCTCCGCTTGGTACTCATCCGTATCTTTCCAGCAGGCGCTGTAGGGATACTGCTTCTCACCCTGATACACTCTGGTAAACGAACCTTCGCCAAAGTGATACAGGTAACGCAAAACAATCATGTGCCAACTGCAATCAGGAAAAGTTTTCATGATCTGCCACTGCGGAACGCCTGTTTCTACCATCGCCCTCATCTGGTTAAGTTCTTCCTCCGACCAGAAAACACGCTTTGCCCCACGTCGAAAATCGAAATCCGAGGTGCTGCCATCCCGCCAGTGAATCGTCATCCGGCGGTTCAGACGGTCAAGCTCAGTCACTTTCGCGTGGTATGCCAGTGCCTGGAATAGTTCACGTCGGTGTTCAGACGGGACTGATTGCCAGTTGGCGATGATTTTCTCCAGCACCGGGCGCATATCCAACAGCGACTGCCGCTGCCGGTTGCCTGTTTGCAGTTCAGCCAGTTCAGCCGTCAAGCGCACGATGGTGCGCTCGTTGGCTTCGTAACTGGCTTGAAGCTGCCGCACCATCTCCGGGTTTTGCAGGGTCTTGAGGTTCTCCATGATGGCGAGTTTCGTGCGTTCCGCGTTGCGGATTTCATTTTCCATCCGGCGCACCTCACCATAGCCGTCGCGCCGGGTACTTTCCAGCGCCGACTGCCAGGCACTTTCATCCAGCGTGGTCGCTTCCAGCCGTTCCAGCAGTAGGCGATCAATCGCTGCATCCAACCAATCGGCTTTGACCCGGAAGACCATCTGGCTGCGAAGATTACTCAGCTCATAGCCGTAGTTGTCATTGATGTTGTTATAGGAACTGTACATGCGGCGGTGCGGCGCACCGGGGACATCATCCGAGAAGATCAGTCCGGCATACACGGGTGGCTGGCAGCCGCGCTTCGCTCTATCATGGCGGACAAAGGGACGCTGCGGCATGTAGTTGGGGTTGGGATCACCCTGAAAGTCTACATCCGACAGCGCGTTGAAGGCGCACATGAAGTCATCTTCATTGACAAGCGCTTCATGATTGTGATAGTACAGAATCACACCCTTCTTGACCCAGTGACCGAGATAGACGACATTGGTGAACATCTGCTGCAAACCGGAATACGAGTGCATCAGCCGTCCAGTATGAATCGAGTGATGTTTGACGATGATATTGATTTTGAACCTGTCCGGCACCAGTTCGTAGACATTTTCCGGCATGAACGGGCCGTGTTCCTCGATGTATTCCCATGTTTGCTTGAGGTTGCGGTTAAAACGCTTGAAAATGGCAAAGTAAGCACGCACGACTGCCGCGCAGGGTTCAAACGGCACATACTTTTTGTAGGTGGGATTGCGTGAGCCATCGGGCAGCTTCTGGCGCAAATCGACCATGTAGCCAAAGGCAACACTGCGCCCTGACCACAAGCCCTGATCGACCAGATATTCCCGGCTGCGTCCCAACCGCCCGCGAATGTGATATTCCAGATAATCGGCGGCTGCCTGTGCTTCTTCGCGGAAGTTCTTCATGTCGTATGCACCCATCGTCGGATGGGTGAAATCATACACCGTTCGCTGCGTCATCACCCGCACATGGTTGCGTTTGCAGGCATCAATGAAAATGTTGGTCTGAATCTGGGTGATGTCGCGGAAGAAGCGGTCTACATCCTGCGCTGCCACCAGCCCGATTTCACCGTTTTCGATGAGTTCCATCAGCCGCGATAATCCGGGACGTTCGCTGATTTTCTTCGAGCCGCTGATCCCGGCATCCATGTCAATCATCAGGATGCTGTCGCGTGCCCATCCCTGACGAACGAGGCGCTCAAACATATCCACTGTTTGCAGGGTGGTGTTGATATTGCCAATCTGGGCATCGGACGACTGACGGTAATAAATCGCGGCAGGACGATCCACCGGCAGCGGCTGCTGTCGGTAAGGGTCAATCTGCTGTGTTTCGGCACGCCGGTATTTGGGCATTTCTTCGTCTCCTCGAAATGAAAAACGCCCTGTCCTGGGCAAGTGATGCGACAAGACAGAGCGCGTTGGGTTACAATGCTCTCAGCCCTGCACAGTGTCTTCAGCACTTGCCGGGTCAGCCAGATCGGGGTGGTGGTACACTTCGGTCTGGCGCAACAACGAATTATTCTCAGTGTACTCACTTTCGTCCAACCGCGCAACAATGCGAAGCATGGAACGATACAGCGACAGCAGATTGATGCCGCCGTTTTCTGTGATATTGGGTTGTTCATCTGACAGGCGCTCAGGCTTCAACGGCTGCCTCCTCGACACCTTTCAAATGATTAACAGCTTGTAGCAAAATATGACGTGCCAGGGTGGATGCTGGAAGATGCAGACGCTCCGCCAGTTCACTGATTGCGCTTCGTTCGGTCTGCGACAGGCGAATGCAGAAATAGATGTCCCTCGGCGGTTGTGCCGGTGGCAGGGTAAGGGGAAACGGGTTTACGGAAGACATACGGTTG
>JZRA01000033.1 GCA_001567485.1 Chloroflexi bacterium OLB13 | reverse complement strand
AGAGCAGGAGGTAGGCGCTCACGACGCGCGCTGCCTCGGCAGCGAAGGGTGGCGACCAGGCGCGCCGGCCGAAGAATCCGAGCACGACGATCCAGAACGGTGTCGCGAGGCCGACGAGCGCAAGCAGCCCGCTACCCAGGCCGACCGCCGACATCCGGGCAGGATCGACGCCCATCTTCGTCATCGTCCCCGCACTCGCCCAGTTGCCAATGCTCGAGCAGCCAGATCGCGTGTGGCGCGACGACAAGCAGGGCGACAACGATCGTCCACATCAGGCGCGCGGAAACGACACGGCGGCGCAGCTCGGGCACGACGAGCGTGGTTGCGCAGAGCAGCGCAGCGAACGCGACGTTGTTGTATTTCGCCAGCATGGCAAGGCCCAGTGCAAGGCCCAATGCCGCATACCGCGATGTGGTCGGGCGCTGCGCGACGCTCACGAACGCGTAGAGGGCGCCGGCGGACGTCGTCGTCGCGAGTACGGTGTGGGTGAGGTCGCGCTGCGCCTCCCACGACAGCGATACCAGCCAGAGCATCGACAGCGTGCCGAGCCAGGCCGCGCGCCGTGTCGTCACGAGTCGTGCGGCGAGCAGCGTGAATGCGCCCGCGGCGAACAGCATCAGGTTCTTCGCGAGCGCCAGGGAAAAGACCGAGACGCCGAAAATGCGGAAGAACGCATGCTGCAGCCACGTGTAGAGCGGCGGCTGGGAACCGTAGCCGAGCGCGAGCTCGCGTGCGGCGAGCGTTTGCTCGGCCTCGTCGAGTTCCAGCGAGTCGGAGACGAGCACGCGGAGAACGACCTGCGCAGCGAACCAGCCGAGCATCAACGCGATCGGGAAACGCACGTCATCGCCGGCGAGGCGCGACGCCGACGGACGGGAAACGAGGCTCGACACAGGAAGTCCGTCGCGGGAAACGTGCATAATTGCGGGGTAACGCCCCGATCAGGACGCTGAAGCATCGATGCGCATACGGCAGTATCGCGGTCCGACACGAGGGCCCCGAGGCTACCGGCCGGCTCGTGATGCCTTCGTGGGGGAACGGTGAAGATTTTGTCAACGTCATCTACGGACTGAAGCTCCCGAACTGCGAAATGCACATGCACGTTCTCATCATCGAGGACAACCGCGACATCCTGGCGAACCTGTATCAGTACTTCGAAGCGCTCGGTCATCGGGTCGACAGCGCGACGGACGGCCTGTCCGGACTCATACTTGCCACGCATCAGGACTTCGATGTGATCGTGCTCGATCTGCGCTTGCCGCGAATGGACGGGTTGGATCTTTGCCAGCGCCTGCGGCAGGTACACCATCGGCATACCCCGGTGCTGATGCTGACCGCGCGCGATGCCCTGGAAGACAAGATTGTGGGCTTCGAAAGCGGTGCGGACGACTACATGGTCAAACCCTTCGAACTACCCGAGCTGGACGCGCGGCTCAAGGCGCTTGTGCGCCGAGCGCAAGGGTTACAGCGCGTGGCTGTTCTGCACTATGCCGACCTGACGCTGGACCTCGAGACATATGAAGCGTATCGCGGCGGACGCCGACTCGAGCTTCCGCCGATCGGCTTCAGGCTGCTGGCCTTGCTGATGAAGGCCGCTCCGAAAGTAGTGTCGAAGCTGGCGATGGAGCGCGAGATATGGGGCGACGGACCGCCCGAAACCGATGCGCTCCGCTCGCACGTATACGCCCTGCGACAAGCGCTCGACAAGCCGTACCCCGTGCCGCTGCTGCATACCGTCCACGGCGTCGGCTACAAGCTGATGCGCCCCGACAGTCTTCCCCGCGAGCGATGAGACTTCCGCTGTCGCGACGCATAACCGTCGCATTCACGCTGCTCACCGCGGTGGTGTGCTGCCTTTTTGCCGCGGTGGTCTACTTCGTTGTCGAGGGAGTCGAGCATACGGTGTTCCCTGGCCGTATGGCCGAGGACCTGGCCTGGGTCGCCGCTCTGCGCGAGCAGGGGTACGAAGGCCCGCTGCCGGAAGGTCGGCGCCATTGGATCGCCCCGGGCATCCCGACCGCCTTCTCGACCTTGTCGCCGGGCTTTCACACCATCGAGGAGGGATCGCAGAACGATTTCGTGATGGTCGGCGACATCAACGGGCGCCGTCATGTCCTTGCTTATGACGAGAGCGATTTCGAGCGTCTGGAGGGGTGGCTCTTCCTGTCGCTCGTGATCGGTTGCGCCGTTGCAGTCACCGCGGCAGCGTGGTTGGCTGCACTAACCGCGTACCGGATCATCGATCCGGTACGCGAACTAGCGCAGGCAGTTCGCGAAGATCGTCCGCCGGCGGAATTGCCGCTGCTCGAAGCCGAGGATGAGCTGGGTGAGCTCGCACGCGCCTTCGCGGCGCGCACCGAAGGACTGCAGCAGGC
>JZRA01000032.1 GCA_001567485.1 Chloroflexi bacterium OLB13 | reverse complement strand
CGGGGGGCAGTTGGCAGGGGGTGAGGCTGCCGCTGCCGAGGCCGACGACTGAACACCGACTCCTGATCTCTAAAACGCGATCTCGCGGCCGCCGAACTCAACGATGAGCGTGCCGTAGCTGAGGGTGGCGGCGAAATGCACGGTGAGCAGGCTGGCATCACGGCGGTGATTCCCGGAGCCGGGCGCGAACTCGATGAGTTCGGCGCTGGGGGGCAGCTCGTCAAAGGCGGCGTGCGCGTAGGTCTTCCAACGCAGATCGCGGCAGTCGGTGAAGCGCAGGCGGAACGGGACAGAAAGCGCGGACGGCGACACGTACTCGCAGACGAAAACCAGTTCGCGGCCCCACCGATTCAGTTCGAGATCGGTAATGAACATATCGCCGGCAGGGTCGAGTTCCATCGCTTCCGCGAGTTGAATCCGGTTCATCCGCTGGTTCCGCGCGCCACCTGAGACGGCACATTATAGCATTCCAAAGGGAGACACGATGCAAGACACACGCTGGCTGACGCCCGATGCGCTGCTTCGGCGGCTTGGGCTTGAGAACATCACGTTGAGCGAGACGGACAGCACACGAATCGAGTCGGCGCTGCGGATCGCGCAGGCGGAGATCGAGACGCTGACGGGGCGGCGGTACGCGCCGCTGATGAAGACGGTCGTCCATTGGGCGCGGCCCGGCGACGTGATGCTCGCCCTGCGCGACGACCTGCTCGAACTATCGTCCGTGCGCGATGCCGACGGCGTCGACTATGCCATCGCCGATATCACATGGCACGGCGGGATTTTGTGCCTGCCAGACGGTGTGCAGCTCCCCGGCGGGCCGGTCGAGATCGGCGGGTTGTGGGCGTTTCATCCCGCGCCGGATCAAGCCTTTCGCGACACGGAGGCCGTGCTGGCTTCGGCGGCTGACAGCGCCGACGTGACGATCACCCTCGATGACGTGGACGGCGCGGATGCGTGGGGCGATACGCCGCGTGTGCGGATCGGCCACCTCATCCGGATCGGCGACGAACTGCTGCGCGTCACCGCGATTGCCGGCGACACGCTGACCGTCCGCCGTGGCGAGAACGGGACAGCACCCGTCGATCACGCGGCCAATGCGCCGATCCTGCGCTATGTGCCGGCGTATCAAGCGAAGAGCCTCGCGCTCAGGCTGGCGGCGTGGCTGTACCGCGAAGGCGAAGGGGAACACGGCCGCGCATGGGCCGGCGGGCATCGACCGCGGTCTGGCGCATCTGCGTCGTGTGACGGTGTGAACGAGGAGGATGTATGACGACATTTGAGGACGCGCTTGAGGCGTTGGCGGCGCTGGATGTCGCTGGCGTGGCGCACAGTTTCGGGATGGAGGCGCTGCCGGGGCCGGTCGATCCGGCGCTGCTGCCGGCGCTGACGATCCAGTTGGCCGATCCGCGCGACCGGCTGTTTCCGCAGTCGTCCGGCGGGTTCGACGTGCTGCCGTTCGAGGGCGGGCCGGCGCGTTACAGCGTATCGGTGCGGCATCACCTGCTGGTGGCTGTGGCGGGGATGGCGGCCAATCCGCAGCCGAAGCTGGCGCAGTTGATCGACGCGTATTTCGCGGCGCTGGAGGCCGACCCGATGCTGGGTGGCGCGCTGGCATTACCGGCCCGCGTGCAGGTCGAGATCGGCGAGATACGGCAGGGGATTGGACGGTTCGTCGGCGCGGTGTTTCGCCATGTATGGACGCTGGAGGTCGAATGAGCTTGCAGGTAACGCTGAGCGATGGCGTCAACAGCCGCGAGATCACGGCGCAAGTGCGCGCGCTGCGGTGGCGGATCGGGATGCGCGCACCGTATGACGTGATGGCGCCGGCGGCCGAGTGCGAGGTCGTGCTGCGCAACGCCGACGGCAGCGCCAGCCCCGCGCTGGATGAGGACGGGCTGCTCGATCCGGGCGTGAGGTGAGCATCACGCGGCTGACGGACACCGGGACGCAGGGCTTTTTCGCCGGGCGGATCGTCGAGGCCGTGCCGGATGCGGGCGGGCGCGGACGCCGGCAAACGCGGCTGATCGCGCACAGCAGCGATGTGTGGCTGGACGGCGTGATGGTGCGCGTGCCGGTGATGGCGAACATGCGCAGTGACGCGCTGCTCGACGCCGTGCTGGATGTGCCGCCGCTGGATCAGCTCACCCGTTCGTTGGACACCGGCGTGCAGACGTTCGCTTACGCCGGCGATCAGTGGGGCGGCGGGATCCGCGCGGTGAACGCGGTGCGGCAGATCGTCGAGGCGGAGCGCGGGCGGTTCTTCACCACGCGGGGCGGCGTCATGCGGTTTCTGGCGCGTGATGCGCTGGCGAGCAGCCCGACGCCGGACGCGACGTTTGATCGAATCGCGGAGAAGATGGAACTTTTTCACGGCGCAGACGTCATTAACACGGTGCGTGTCCATGTGCGTCCGCGCGCGCTCGGCACGGCGGGATCGACACTGTGGACGTTGGCGAGCGCCCAGAAGGTACGCGCCAGCGGATCACTGCGGCTGGTCGTGCCGATGCGTGATGCGCAGGGGCGGCGGGCCGGCGCGACCAGCGTCATCACGCCGGTTCCGGTGACGGACTACAGCGCCAACACCGCGCCGGATGGCAGCGGCACGGACGTGACGGCCAGTTTGAGCGTCACGGTGCTGGCGTTGGAAGGCAGCGCGGCCAAGCTCAAGTTCACCAATTCCAGCGGGTCGCCGATCTACGTGCTGGCGGGGGCCAAGCTGCGCGGAACGCCGTTGTTGGGCGGTCAGCCGGTGGTGATCGAGGCGGTCGACAGCACGAGCGCGGCGAAGTACGGCCCGCGCCTGCTGGAGATCGACGCGGCGCTGATCGACAGCCTTGACGATGCCGATCAAACGGCGGCGCTCGAGCTGGCGAGGCGAGCGGAGCCGGTGACGAACGTGCGCACGCTGACGCTGAGCGAACGGGTGCGGTACGACGATGCGCTGGCGCTCACGCTGTTCGATGCGATCCGCGTGATCGACACGCACAGCGGCGTCGACGCGGTGTACTGGATCGTAGGCGAAGCGCATGAGGTCACGCAGGGCGGCGCGCGGCATACTGTAACGTGGACGCTGGAGCCTGTAGGCTAGCAGGTTTCAAGGCTGAAACACGTAACGAAGATTTAACACAAATGTGCGACTCTGGTGTTGAAAACTTGCACATTTGTGCTACACTTATCGGTGTGATCAACGTGGATCACCGGGGGATAACATGGCGCAGCAGAACGATCCACACCGACAGGTCATGATCGCCGCACATTTCGACCTTGATGGCGTCAAAGCCGGTCTGAAAGGACATCCGGAATGGCTGAACATCGAATACGATTGGGGGCCGGAAGGCGGCCTAGAGACGCCGCTTGGCGCAGCGGCACACGTCGGTAATCGGCGCATCGCGGAGTATTTGCTGGGGCTAGGCGCGCCGCTCACCCCGACCACCGCCGCGATGCTTGGCATGACGGGCGCGCTCGAAGCGTTCATCGACACGGATCCGGCCAGCGTCAACGTACGCGGCGCGCACGGGATCCCCTTATTGGGACACGCCGCGTTCAGTGGGCGGGTCGCCGTGTGCGATTTTCTGATGGCGAACGGCTGTGACGGCGCCGGGGTAGCACTCGGCCTGCTGAACGCGGCTGGGCGCGGAGACTCCGGCATGGCGCGCTGGATGCTAGAACACGGCGCCGATGCCACCGCCACGAACTTTCAGGGCAAGACGGTGCTTGAACTGGCGCGGGCCAGCGGCAGCGCCGATCTCGTCGCCCTCATTGAGCAGCATCTGTAATTCAATCTGCACGGCCAAGCAACAGTCATCTAAAAGCCTGAATCGAACTCACGTCGACGCCGAGCGCCGCGCCCAACCCGGGGCGGCGTTTTGCTTTTGAGGAGTCAGGAATCAGAGGTCAGTTATCAGTTGACGGGGCAAGGCGCCGAGCGCGTTGACTCATCACCTTGGCACTCAGGACTCAGCACCTCAACTGGCGCTATACTTGTCCCCATGCGCCGTGTGATTGTGCTTCTCGTGCTGATGCTGTGCGCCTTCGCTCCGGTTCGGGCGCAGGGCGCGCAGGCGTGACGTTCGGCCAGTCGGTCGACGGACGGCTGGACGGCACGACTCCGACCGCCGCGTATTCGTTCGACGGCCTGCGCGGCGAGTACTTGCGAATTTCGCTGCGCGTGACACGCGGCGATCTCGACGCCACGCTGGCCCTGTTCGCGCCGGACGGATCGCTGATCGTGCGGCGGGACGACAGCCCCGAGGGCGATGCGCTCACGATCCAGCTTCGATTGACGGCCAGCGGCACGCATCGGTTGGTCGCCGCGCGGTTTGGACACGGACGCGGCACGACGGCCGGCGATTACACGCTGTCGATTGACCGTGTGGGCGTGAGCGCGGAAAGCGGCTCGGCGCTGCGTTTCGGCGATACGGTCGCCAACAGCATCACCAACGACCAATACGAGGTGTACTACAGCCTGCGCGCGCGCCGTGGTGACTTGATCACGCTGACGATGCGGCTCGACAGCGGCAACCTTGACCCGCTGCTGCAGCTCGTGGATGCCAACCGGCGCATTCTGGTCGAGAATGACGACTTTGAAAGCACCCCTGACGCGCGCATCGAACGCTGGCTTGTGCCGGAAGACGGGCAGTATCTGATCGTCGCGGGGCGATACGGCGGCGCAGCGGGCACGACGACCGGCACCTTTCTGCTGACGGTGGATCGGGTGCCGGAGTCGGCGCTAGGCAATACACCGCAGGCGGCCGTGCGCCTCTTCCCCGGCCAACCGGACGAGCACGCGATCACGGCCGAACGCGCAGCGATCTGGTACGTGTTCGAGGCGCGCGTCGACGACCTCATCACCTTGAGCATGAACCGCATCAGCGGCACGCTCGATCCGTTCCTCGTGCTGCTCAATGCCGACTTGCAAGAGCTGGCGACTCATGATGACATCGTGGACGGCCAGCAGCGCGACAGCCTGATCTCCGGCTATCGTATTCCATCGGACGGGCTGTATTACGTGCAGGCGACGCGCTTCGAACGTGCGGCGGGCACGACGATTGGAGGCTTTCGCCTGACGCTAACCATCACCGGCAACGCGTTCGACACCGTTGAGCCGGACATCGAACGGATCGCCTACAACGCCTCGGCTGGCGGCGTGCTGAACGCAGCGCTTCCACGCCGGCGCTATGCGTTCTACGGCAACGGCGGCGATACGCTCACGATCGTCGTCAACCGCGTGGACGGTGATCTCGCGCCGATGGTCACTCTGCTGGACGAGGGTGGCGCAACGATTGTCGAAGGCAGCGCGAGCAGCTCGAATGCGGTCATTCCACGCATCACGCTGCCCAAGAGCGGGCTGTATACGATCATCGTCAGCCGGTCGGACGGTGCGGGTGGGTTCCTGCTGGCGGTTGCGCAGAGACAGTAAGAGAAGTGATGAGTGCCGAGTGATGAGTGATGAGAAGAGTACTCCGTCTCTCGTGACAGATGCTGAAAGCCGGTAGCAGCCGGATTTGCGTAGGGACACGGCACTGCCGTGTCCGCTTGGTTGATTGAACCGCAGAAGCCACCAAGAGAGTTGTAGGGGAGACCCGGCGGGTCTCCCGCCATTTCACACGTCGTCGCGGTGTGGTAGGGACGCGATACATCGCGTCCCGCACGCCAACCTATCCCTGACTCCTGACCCCTGACCCCTGACAACTGACAACTGTCCCCAAGTTATCAACATCACGGCCTGCGCTTGCGATAACCGCTTGCGATAACCAACCCCGAACTATCCCAAACTTATCCCAAATATCGCAGATATCCCAAATTCGCGCGCGGATTCGCTTGCAAGTCCGGCGCGTTTGTGTTCGTCCGCTCCAGTGAGGAGGTTCCCGTGTTCAAGCTGTTGTCGAGCGTCATCCCGTCGTTTCCGAAGGCTCGCGGGCTGCGGCCTGCGCTGCCGATCACCGCCGCGCCCCCACTTCCTCCGCCACCGGCGGCCCCGCGTGATCTGGACGCTTACGCCGGATCGCCGTGGGTCTACGTCGCGGTCAGCCGCATCGCCGAGGCGGGCGCGCTGGTTCCGCTGCATGTGTACCGGCGTGAAGGCGAGCGCAAATTCGCGGTCGAGAATCATCCGCTGGAGCTGCTGCTCGAACGCCCCAACCCGTTTCTGAGCCGCTTCGAGCTGTTCGAGCAGACGCTAGGCTTCCTCGAACTGACCGGCAGCGCGTACTGGTATCTGTCGGGCAGCAGCGGCGCGCCGCAGGAGATATGGCCGCTGCGGCCGGATCGTGTCAGCGTCGTGCCGCATCCAGAACGGCACGTCGCGGGATACATCTATGAGGTCGGGGCGATGCGTGTGCCGCTGGCGGCCGAGGAAGTCGTGCATTTCCGGCGCTGGCACCCGACTAACGACTACCTCGGATTGTCGCCGGTGCAGGCGGCGCGCATGAGCATCGACGGCGACCGCGCGATGGCCCAGTGGAACCGCGCGGCGTTCAGTGAAGACCGTGGCATTCCGGCCGGGATCGTCACGATCAACGACCCGATTACCGAGACGGATTTTGAGCGCATCAAGCGCGAGTGGCGCGCCAACTACGGCGGCGGTCAGCGGCGGACGGCGTTCCTGCGCGGCGGATCGGTGCAGTGGCAGGCGATTGGCCTGAGCCACACCGACCTCGACTTCTTGAACGGGCGGCGCGCCCACCGCGACGAAATCTTGAGCATCTTCGGCGTGCCGGTCGGGCTGATCGACGCGAACGCCACCGAGGCCAACGCGACCGTCGCCGAGCGCCAGTTCGTCGAGCGCACGCTGTGGCCGAAACTGGTGCGCGTGGCGCAGAAGATCACGGCGGACGTGCTGCCGTTTTGGGGCGCGGGGTATCTGGCCGAGTTCGCTGACATCCGACCGACCGATCATGCGGCGCGGCTGGCGGAGATCGAGGCGGCGCGCGGTGTGCTGACGACTGACGAACTGCGCGCGCGGTTCTATCAGCTCGGGCCGGCGGGCAGTGACGTGTGACGCACGCCGTAGAGCCGCGCATCCGGCGTGCGGTACAATGGCGCCGTTTCGCCGTCCTGTCAGGTCAATCCATCCCCGATGCTCGATATCGCCCTTCTGCTCATTCTGCTCGTATGGTTCGCCGCGACGGTCGTTCGCGCTTACCGCCTTGCGCGGTTCTATCAGATCGACGAGTACAAGTCGAACCGGTTCGCGCGCTGGTGGTTCGGCAAGGTCGAACGTGTACTGCCGGGCCGGTCGCCGGTGATCACGGGAGGGGCGGCGGTTTTCGCCGTGCTGTTCAGCGAGGGCGGGCCGATCCTACCGGCGGTGATCTGGGTGATCGCGGCGGCGTGGATCGGCTGGCCGCGGCCGGAGCGCGAGGTCAAGAAGCGTTTCGTAGCGACAGCGCGCGCTAAGCGAATCCTCGGCACAGCGTTCGTCATCGCGGCGGTGGACAGCGTCGTGTCCGGGCTGTTGATCGGCGAGATTATCGATTCCGACCGGCTGACGATCGTGCTGGCCGGGGTATCCGGATATCTGACATGGCTGTTGGCGCCGCTGTGGCTGATGCTCGGCAACATCGTGATGACGCCGGTCGAATCGCTGTACCGGCGCGCGTATATCCGGCTGGCGCGCACGATCATCCAGCGCATCAACCCGACAGTGATTGGGATCACGGGCAGTTACGGCAAGACGACGACCAAGAACTTCATCGCCGACCTGCTCAACGCGCGCTACCGGGCGTATGCGACGCCGAAGAGCTTCAACACGATGATGGGCATCTGCCGCGCGATCAACACCGATCTGGCCGAAAACTACGCGATCGACTACTTCATCGTCGAGATGGGCGCGTACTTCCCCGGCGAGATCGCGCGCATCGCCGATTTGACCCCGCCGCACATCGGCATCGAGGTGGAGGTTGGGCCGCAGCATCTGGAACGCTTCAAGACGCTGGAGCGCACCGCCGAGTCGAAATATGAGGTGATCGCCTCGCTGCCGCCGGATGGCGTGGGCGTGTTCAACTGGGACAACCCGTATATCCGCGCCATGCAGGAGAAAGGCTATCCGGCGACGCGTATCGGGGTGAGCCGGCAGATCGACCCCGCGACGGCCCCGCGTGATGTGCGTTTCGCAGCGACTGATGTCCATGAATCGCTCGACGGGCTGACGTTCACCGTACATGATACGCACACCGGCGAACAGCAGGCGTTCGACGTTCCAGTGTTGGGCGTTCACAACGTGACGAACCTGCTGATCGCGATAGCGGTGTGCGTCAACGAGCGCATGTCGCTCAAGGAGATCGCCCAGCGCGCGCGGACGCTGAAGCCCGCCGAAAGCCGGCTCGTGCGGCAGGTCACGGCGCAGGGCATCACGATCCTCAATGATGCGTACTCGGCCAATCCGGTCGGGTCGCGGAGCGCGCTGGCGGCGCTGGCGCTGCACACGACCGGACGCCGGGTGCTGGTCACGCCGGGGATGATCGAGCTTGGCCCGCTGCGCGCACAGGAGAACAAGGCGCTGGGCGCGGCGGCCGCTGAGGCAGCGACCGATATTGTGCTGGTCGGGCCGGAGCAGACCGCGCCGATTAAGGCCGGCGCGCTGGAGGCAGGATTTCCTGAGGCCAGTCTACACACCGTCGATCTGCTGAGCGAGGCGGTCGCGTGGACTCAGCGCGAGTTGAAGCCGGGTGATACGGTGCTGTACCTCAACGATCTGCCCGACACGTATTGAGGAAGTGCTGAGTGATGAGTGACGAGTCGTGAGTAAAGGGCAAACCGGCTGAATCACAGAGAACACAGAGAGCCTCTCCAAGTGCTGAGTGCTGAGTGAGTGTTTGAAAAGTCGAAAGAATGGGATAAAGTGGGGGCATGACAACACGAAAAGCTTATCCCAGTGACCTGAATGATGCAGCGTGGAGCAAG
>JZRA01000031.1 GCA_001567485.1 Chloroflexi bacterium OLB13 | reverse complement strand
TATCGTCAGGGGACAGTTTGTCAGAGGGCAGCTATACGCCCCGCAGTCGGTGCTCCTCTCTCCCCCGACGATCAACGGGAGCACCGACGGTCGGCAAACTGATCGCCGCCGCAGCGATTACGCTCTGACGCTGCCCCCAGCCCCTTCAGTGGGCTTCGCACGGTTTAGCCGTGCGTTTCAACGCTCGGCGGATATACTCGGCGGATAGCCGTCAGCGGTAAAGGAGTCCTCATGTCGTGGTTCTCGACAATCCATACGCCGCGCCTGATCCTCCGCGAATACGCCGGGGGTGACGCGGAAAACCGTGAGGCGCTCATGCGGGAGTCCTTCGGGAGCGACGATACGCTTGAGCGGCACCGGGACTGGCTCGACTGGACAATCGCCAGCTACCGCGAACACGGGGCGATGTCTCAGGCGCCATACGGGGACTACGCCGTCGTGCTGCGCGATACAGGCGAGGTCGTGGGGTCGGTCGGGTTGGTGCCAGCGGGTGTGCCGTGGGCGGTGCTGCCGGCCTTCCGGCTGCCCGGCGAGCCGCATCACACGCTCGTCAGCGCGGAATACGGCCTGTTCTGGGCGACTCGCAGCGCGTGGCGCGGCCGTGGAATCGCGGCCGAAGCGGCACACGCCTTCACGCACGAATTCTTGTTCGGTGTCATGCGAGTGTGCCGCGTGATCGCAGCAACCGAGCGTGACAACCTGCCCAGCCAGCGTGTGATGCACAAACTAGGGATGACGGTGTACGAGAACCCCATCCCTGAGCCGTTCTGGTTTCAGGTCATCGGTGTACTCAATCACCCCGCGATCAGTGGTTTCGCGGGCTAGGTCAGCGGCGGATACACGCGCTCGGCGGCGGCAAAGCCCGACCGGATGCGGTCGGTCAGCGTGGGCCGGCGGTTCGTGACGATATAGTCGCTGCCTGCGACGGCGACGCCTTCCGGCAGCGCACGGTGCAGCGCCTCCATGCGCGCGGCAAAGCCCGTATCCTGCCACTCCAGCGGTTCATCGAAAGGCCACACGCTGACGATAGGCTGGATCAGCCCCAGCGGCAGATCGAACATCCGGGTCACCTGCGCTGCAACGTCATCCGGGTTCCATCGGGTTTCAAGAACGGCCGGATCACAGCGCATCCCGAACTGCAACCACGTCATCCCTTCGGGGACACGAACCGGATGGTCGATGCGAGCGATGTACGTGATCGGGTGATCCGCCGGAAGCGCGGCGGGGAGCTTGCCATCGATATCCGCCGTGTACTGCACGACGTTCACGCGGGCGATCGTGTCGAAGCGGTAGCGCTCCAACCGCGCCGCCGCGTCGGGGCTGAGACCGCGCAGGATCCGTTCAGCGCGGGGCGCCGACACGGCGATCACCACCGCGTCGGATTCCAGCACCGTTCCGTTTTCCAAACACACGCAGAAGCGCGGAAATCCATGCGCACGGGCCGCCGCGTCAAACTCGCCCACCGACGTCACGGCCGATTGCATGAGCAGCGTGTAGTCCGGGGACATCCCGACCGCCCCCAACACCGACTCTTGAGCGCGCCTGAACATGAACCAAGTGCGGGCGTCGCCCATCGGCACGGGGACGAGTTCGTCCTCCAGACCAAGCGCGTCCCACAGCGGATCAGCCGGATCGTCCAACGTGCCAACGCATCCGCGATCAATCTGGATCTCAAGCGGGCCAGCACGATGGGTCGATACCGACGCGCCAACCCGCTTCTTGAGGTCGATGAGCGTGATGCGGAGTTCCCCTCGATTCCGGAGCGCGCGGGCAGCGGCCAGACCCGACAACCCCGTGCCGATGACGACGGCGTGCGGCGGCGTGCGGCGCATACGACCGCGCGGCGGGGCTATTCGAGGCCCGCAGCAGCCCGCAGCGCAGCGGCGCGATCAGTCTTCTCCCACGGCACGTCGAGGTCTTCACGCCCGAAGTGACCGTAAGCCGCCACCTGCCGGTAGATCGGCCGGCGCAGCGCCAAGTCGCGGATGATCGCCGCCGGCCGCATGTCAAAGTGCCTGCGGATCAGGTCGATAATCACGTCGTCGGGCACAACCCCCGTGCCGAACGTCTCGACCGCCAGCGACGTCGGGTGCGACACCCCAATCGCGTAGCTCACTTGCAGCTCGAAGCGCGCCGCCAGCCCCGCCGCGACCACGTTCTTGGCGATGTAACGCGCCATGTACGCCGCGCTGCGGTCGACTTTGGTCGAGTCCTTGCCGCTGAACGCCCCGCCGCCGTGACGCGCGACGCCGCCGTACGTATCGACGATGATCTTGCGGCCGGTCACGCCGGCGTCGCCCTGCGGCCCGCCAACTACGAAACGGCCGGTCGGGTTGATGAAGATGCGCGTATCCTGATCGATCAAATGCTCAGGCACGACGCGGCGGATAATGTCGCGCGTGACCACATCTCGAATCGTGCGCTGATCCACGTCCTTCGAGTGCTGCGTGCTGATGACGATGGTATCGACGCGCTTGGGCTTGCCAAAGGAGTATTCAACCGTGACTTGGCTCTTGGCGTCGGGGCGCAGCCATGCAATCTCACCGGACTTGCGAGCCTCGGCCAAGCGGCGTACCAGCTTGTGCGAAAGGCTGGCGGTCAGCGGCATCAATTCGGGCGTTTCATCGCAGGCAAAGCCGAACATCATGCCCTGATCGCCCGCGCCAATCGCCTCGATCTCCGCGTCGGACAGGCGGTTCTCGCGCGCTTCCAACGCCTGATTTACACCCTGCGCGATGTCCGGCGACTGCTCGTGAATGGCGACCATCACGCCGCACGTCTCGGCATCGAAACCGCCTGCGTCCGAGCCGAGATAACCGACCTCGCGCACCGTCTGCCGAACGACCTTCTCAATGTCGACATAGGCCGTGGTGGTGATCTCCCCCATCACGACTACGAGGCCGGTGGTCGTCGCGCATTCGCACGCCACGCGCGCGTTGGGATCCTGCGTCAAGATCGCATCCAGCACCGCATCGGACACCTGATCGCACAGCTTGTCCGGGTGCCCCTCCGACACCGATTCTGACGTATACATGAAGCTCGGCGACGTGATGAACGTCAATGTGCTTGATTGCGCTGCACGTTCCAGCGATGCCATGGCTCGATTCCTCGTTGCAACAAAAAACGAAAACGCCGCTTACGGTTAAGGGCGTCTTGGGTAGGTGTGAGGCTTTCACTCATCTCCCAGAGGCGACCTCTGCAGGACTTGGCACCGTGCCGGAAAACCGGAGGTTGCCGCGAGTTCGCCGGGCCTGTTCCCTCCCTCGCTCGTGATGAGTGCAGTCGAACTGCACGAATACAGCGGCGGCGCCGCGTTAAGAGTCAGTGTATCACGGGGTTGCCGCGCAATCAACGGTACGGCGTGCCATCATCCGGTCACGACGCGGTCACGCGATTTGGCCTTTCGCGGTACAGTGGAATCATCCTGTGCCACTGCGGGGAGGTACCCTATGATCCGTCTGCTGCTGATCCTCTTGGTTGTTGCGTATCTTGCCGTGCCGGTCGGCGCCGGAGTCATCTTGTTCACGGCCGCCCGCGACATGATCGATACCGTGTCGCCCGTATATGAGTCGGCCTCGGAGTCACTGAACGATGCGGCTGATCGCCTCGGAACGTCGATGGATGGCCTCAAAGCCAGCTTTCAGCCGATCGCCAATACGATCAACAGCTTGAGAAACCGACTCAGCGAGATCAACAGCTTTATCCGAGACAACGTGAACGCCGTGATCGAATTCATCAACAACACGCCGGGGGTTCACATCCCTCTATTCGAAGGGATCACGATCCCGACAGCCATCAACGTCAACTTTCTCACCAATCTCGGAAACGACGTCAGTGACGTGATCGAGGACGTGCGCGATATCATCGACACCACGCGCGAGGCGGTCGCGGCGCAGACCCGTATGCTCGGCCTCGGCGCGCTGCTGATCGGCGCATGGCTGGCGCTGACTCAGGTGCTGGTGATCGTGGCGGTCGTGCGCAGCATCGGTCGGTAACGGCTACCCGCACGGGTTATATGGATCGAGCGGAGTCTGCATCTGGTCGGGCGGATAGGCCGGCACGATGAAGTCCCCACACACTTTCTCCATACGCAGCAGCGCGTCGAACGCGGGGCGCAGCGAAATATAGCCCATGTCGAGATGCGGCACGGTGATCGAGAACCAGTACTGCTCGTCGTCTTCCGTCCAGTGCACGTCGGCAAGGAAGATCGCGCTCATCAGGCCAACCCACGGCCGCCAGTGTTCGGCGGCATAGGCGTATGCCTCGCGCATGTACTCTGCCTGCTGTTCTTCGGTCACGGCGTACCAACTGTAATCCGGGTTGTTCGGGTTGGTCGTCCAGCCGACCTCAAGCAGCGCCATCTGCCGCGCGGCATCGCCGTTGGCGATCATGATCTTGCGCAGGTCTTCGATGCGCCGGAAGCTCATCCAGCGCTGCCGGCCTTTCGCCACCGCATCATCCGGGCCAACATGAGGCGCGTCATAACCGGCGGCATGCGCGCCGACGACGTCGACATACTGCTGAAAGCCAGCGTCGTACATATCCTGCAAGTACAGGTCGTCACGGCGCGCGATGGCGTCATCGTTGCCGGTCGGCGACAAGCCGGCGGAGATAATGATCGCGTCCGGGTCGGCCGCGCGGATCGCACCGCTGCACGCCGCCAACAAGTCCACATAGCCGCGCGCGTCGGCACAAACCCTCCCCACTCGCGCGAGAGGTTCGGCTCGTTCCACACCTGATACGCCCGGATGCGCCCGGCATAGCGGCCGGCCACCGCGCCGCAGTAGTCCGCGACATCGGCGAGATCGGCGGCGGGGCCGTCGTGCGCATCGGCGAGAAACCGTCCGCCCGCGCCCATTCCGGCGTTACACCTAACCGCGCGACCATCTGCACGCGGCGCGCCTCCAACCCGTCCATGATCTCGTCAAGCCGCGAGAAATCATACGGCCCGCCCGGTTCGGCTTGCAGATCATCCCACGCCACGGTGTGCTTGATGTGCGTGAACCGCATCATCCGGATCCAGTCCATCTGCGTAGTGGCTAACCCGCCATCCCACCACAGAAAGGCCTGAATCGCATAGGTCAGCGACTCGAACGGCGGGTCGACAACCGCCGCGCCCATGAACGGGTCGTCGTCGGCGCGCGTTCTCAACAGCAGCAGCACGCCAAACGTGACAACCAGCGCGACCGTCAACAGCGCCGCGATGCGGACAAACACCGCCCTCCGCATCCGTGCGGATACGGAGGGCGAAACAGAGGCTTCCATCGGAGTTACTGAATGCCCTTGTATTCCCGGCTCCACTCGCCGAGCGCGTCGAACACCGGGCGATGCACGAAATCCGGGCCAACGATTGAATACGGCACGTTGTCGTTGTCCGGCGCCCAACCCGCCTGCGGCCCGTAGTTCAGGTTCCACAGAATGGCGAAGCGCACAGTTCCCATCTCGACCATCAGATCAAGGGCTTGCAGCGTCCAATCGCGCTGTTCCTGCAGTGTATTGTCGACGGCATAATCCCAGCCCGCCGGCACGCCTTCGAGGTCTTCGCCCGAGGCCCAGCCGAATTCGGTGATGCACAGCTTCTGCGTGCCGCCAGCCGCCTGAACACGCGTCGCATAGTATTCGAGCGTGCTGCGGAAGCTCCAACTGTGATGTGGGTTATCAAACGGCCCGCGGAAGGTCGCTGACGGGTCATCCGTGACGGAGTCCCAGCGCTCAAGCGGGTTGAGGTTATACCCGTTGTGATGCGCGCCAATGCAGTCGGCGTAATTCAGCAGGCCGGCCTGAATCATGGCGTCGAAATAAGCGAAGTCGTCAATCGCGCAGACCTCGCCGGCCGCGTTGGTGCAGCCACCGGTGGTCGAAAGCGCGCCGCTGACGACGATGATATTCGGGTTGATCTGCTTGACCGCCTGATACGTCTGGCGCAGCATCTCGACGTAATCCTCGGCGCGCAGGCCGCGCACCGACGTCCACTCGCGGTCGAGGTTCTGCTCGTTCCACACCTCGATGGCATGGAAACGGTGGCCGAAGCGGGTGACCAGCTCGGAGACGAAGTTGACGTAAGACTGGTAATCCGCCGGCGGGCCTTTCCGAGTCAGGTCGGCGTCGGGTTCGCGCGCCCAGTCCGGCGCATCGACGATTGAAAGCAGCACGCGCGTGCCGGTCTTGTCCGTCGCGCGAAGCGCTGTGCGCAAGAAGCGGAAGTCATAGTCTCCCGGAACCGGCTCGGTGTATTCCCAACCGACCTGAATCTTGACCCAGTCCATTTGCAGCTTCTGGTCGACGTCGTTCATCCAGCCGTCCATCTCGTCTTGGCTGTTGCTCGGCGGCACCTGCACCTGAATGCCCAGCTCGAACGTGTCGATGTCGATGGGCGACACGGTCGGCGTAAGCGTCGGCAGGGGTTCCGGCGACGCCGCCTGCGCCTGTGCGATTACAACCGGCGTGGCCTGCGCCGATTCAGCCGTCGGCGGCGTCGTAGGCTCTGGCTCGTCGGTGGGCTGCGGCGGCGTGGTGTGAGTCGGGGCCGGCAGGTCGGTCGCCGGCGCTGCCGCCGCGGGATCGGTCGCCGTCGGGAACGCGACGTTCTCCAGCGCGGTCTCAGCGGCGGACGTCGGCGTATACGTCAGGTAAATCCCGAAGAACGTCAACCCGGCGATGATAAAGGTCAGCATCGACCACGTTAGGACGAATCCTCGAACCTGATGCTTGATGACCGGCGTACGGGACATGAGTGTGCTCCTAGTGTCGGTGATGTGTTTAGCGAGCGCCCGCGATTGCATCACAGGCAGGACAACCGCCGCCGGGCCGGATGATGGCGTATCCGGCCTGCGGATCGTTGGCATCGTAGGTGCGGAAGTCGACGTTCCACACGATCAGCAGCTTGACGCGGCCGCTTTGCGAGGCAATCGCCATCGCCTCCGCCAGCCACGCCGCCTGCTGCGCGACCGTGGTGTTCGCGCCCCAAGCGAAGTTCGGCGCGATCGTGCCGTACCCCTCCGGCGTGACGTACCCCAGTTCCGTAAAGCACAGCGGCCGGTTGGTGATGCCGCTGTATACGTTGATCATCGACGTGAAGAAGCGCGTATAGTAGTCACCGCGCGGATCGCCGCTGGTCGCGCTGGGCGGCACGATACCCTCATTATAGTGGACGCCCACACAGTCCAGATAGTTCAACCCGCCCGCCGCGACCACCTCCGCCAACCAAGCGTCGTCATTGCGCACGGCGCCCGCCGGGAAGTCCAGTTCGCCGCCGGTCGGCGCCGGCGCGGCGGAGATCACTATCGTGCCGGGGCTGACGCTCTTGATGGCGTTATAGGCGCTGGCGAGCATTGCAACGTAGTTAGCGCCGCTGATCTGTCCGCGCGGCCACTCGCGGTCGATATTCGGCTCATTCCAGACTTCGATCCCGTCCGGCCCCGCAGAAGCGATTCCGGCGAGCCAGTTGGCAAACCCCTGAATATATCCGCCGCCGCCAAGCGCGAGGTCATTCGGGGAGCCGACCGCGCTGACCAGCATCTTGAACCCACGGTCACGGCCGGTTCGCACCACGTCGGCAATCGCTTCCGGGCCGGTGCCGGGGGAATAACGCACCTGCACTTTCATCCACGTCATGCCCGCGCGCTGCATCGCGTCAATGGCTGCCTGACTCTCGACGCTCGTGACCTGCCCGCCGTACTCGAAGACGCCGGTGATAATTGACCCGGGGCCGGGGTTGACGGCCGCGAACTGACTGCCGGGGCCGAATTGGGCGCTGCGCGTCGGGATAATTGGCGAGAGCGTAGGCGTTTCAGTCGGGATCAGCGTCGGTTCGGCAGTTGGCAGCAGAGTCGGCGTGGGGGTCGGCCGCAGCACCGCCACCTGCGCGCCGCTGCGAGCGACGGCCTGCTCGCCATCCACGACCTCGACGTTGATCGCGAAATTGCCCTCGACCGCCTCCAGCGTCACGACCAATTCTTCGTTCAGGCCGGTGATGACCTCGCTGCGCACCCCGCTGTTGTCCTGCACGCGCCAGCGCAGTGACAAGTCCGGGACGCTTGGCTCAATCGGAAGCGAGAGTTTGAAGTTCAGCACCGCCTCCGGCACGCCCGCGGCCAGCCCGCCCGATGACAGGTCGGACAGCGCGACGCCGCCGATCATGTGCGGACGCAGTTGGTCAAGGCGGAAGCGCAGCGCGCCAGCGGTCGTCAGCCAGACTTTCTCGACGGCGCTGCCATCTGGATTGCGATATAAGATGTAGGGCGCTTGCACGGCCGTCTCGACGCCAGGCAGCGCATCGAACCCGTCGAGGCGCGCGCGGATGACTTCGCCGGGCGCGGTGACGCTGCCGGCGACCTGCACATTACCCAGCTTGGACAGGCGTCCGCGTACGATACCGGCACGAACCCGCCCCGCGTCTCTCGCAGTGACAGCGCATTCAGCCCGGCGAGCAGCTTGTATCGGCTGACTTCGCGGGTCGCCCACCGAAACAACGCCTCGATGCGCTGATCGGGGCCGGGCGCGAACGCCAGCGGGTCGAGGCCGAGGTCAACTTGAAGATAATCAGTCACCTGCCCGATCACGCGCCAGTCGAACACGCCGGTATCCCACTCGCCGCCGGTGTTCTCAGGCGCCGGCACAATGACCCCAAGCAGCAGCCCATTGGACGAGAACGCCTGTTTGAGTTCACTCACGAAATCCGAAAATTCGTCGCGGATGTCCAGCGGCAGCCCGCGATATTCGACGAACAGGCCGTCGAATCCGCTGCTGATCGCCACAGAGACGAGGTTCAGGATGTGCGCCTGCCGCAGCGCCGGGTCGCGGATCAGGTCGACCACGGTTTGCACGTCGATGGCGCGCGGATCGTTGAAATTGCGCACCACCGGCATGACCCGATACGCCGCGTTGGTGACAAAGCCGGGCGCAAGGCTGCCGATCAGCTGGCCCGCGGCGTTGGGCGTCAAGCCGGCGGGGCTGACGATTGACGCGAGCTGCGCGGCCTCGTGCGTCAAGTCCTGCGTGATCTCGACCGGCACGACGACCACCGGATCCACCGGCGAAGCGCTAAACAAGCCACGTAATCGACAACGCGTGTTGACGAGACAAGCAGCGTCCCCGCTTGCGTCAACTGTGAGGGAAGGAAGCGCCAGCGGTCGGTCTGCGCGTCGTACCCGTACACGTCGAGCGTGTCGAGGTCGGCGCCTTCAGGCAGGTCGAAGTCGAGCGCGATGCCGGACGGTACCCGCCCGACGGTATCAAGCCGGTAAATGGGGCCAGCTGCCATGAGCGCCGCCGGCGCCACCCGCCGGGCCGCCGCGTTGTCCTCGTCAGAGGCGAACGCCTCGGCGGACAGCGCGCGCAGGGCCACGCCGAACCCGTCCGCTTCATCAACGTCGTTAACGATGACACGCAGTCCGTCCGCGGCGGCGGCGTTGTTCTGGCCGTCGAACATCACGAACTCCGGCCCAAACAACGACTCGGCAAGGTTGAACGGCGGAAGGAACAGCCCGACCACGATCAATCCAGCGGCGATCACCAGCGCGGTCACGGCGATCACGATGCACCCGAGCGTATTCGGGCCGCGCCGCCGGTATACGGACATCACCTGTGGCTCGACCGGAGCGATCGGGCGGACTTCGCCGGTAGGTGGATCGTGAGACGGTTGTTCCGACATGCGCGTTTGATACGATTCCCGACTGTAATGGTTCGTGAGTGTAACAATGCAGTCCTCGATACGGTAGGGCGAGCGCCGCGCCGTTGGGGATGCGTCGGTCATCCACGCCTGTACCAGAATCCTTACGTTCTATCGTCAACCGGCTGCAATCTACGGCGAACGCTCCCGCCAAAATCTAGACAAAAACCTTACGAAATTGCAACAACGTTCCGTGGTAAGTTGGAGACTGCGGTGAAATTCAGAGGCTGTGAAGTACAAGCCGTGTACGATGCCGACGTCCCGAACGAGGTTCAAGACCACAGCCCGACACAGGGCGCGTGGGTATGGTCACTGCGTTCTGGCGTCATGCGCTGGTCGCCGGTCATGTTCGCGATCTTCGGCGTCAGCGCGCATCAGTTCGATACCACCATCGAGAACTACAGCCTTATGATCTATCCGGCCGACCGGCGGCGTGTACAGGCCACGCTGATGCGGGGCATCCATGAAGGAGACGCCGGGCCATTGGTCTATCGAATCATCCGGCCGGATGGCGAACAGCGCACCGTCGAAGCGGCGATCCGCGTCGAATACGACATGGACGGAGTCATCCGGCGTATCTACGGTGTCCTCACCGACGTCACCGAGCGCACCACGAACCGGACAGGTCAGGCATCTACCGCCGTGACGAAGCCGTTCAACGCCACGCCCGCCCTCATCGACGAGTGGTGCGCGTTCGGCCGCGAGATGGCGGGTCGGCGGGGGCTGGCGTTCGAGTGCCGCATCAGCGACCGCTTGCCAGCCGGCGTCCCCCTCGACAGCACGCTGCTCACGCACATCGTCAATCAACTGCTGCGCAATGCGTGTCAGTTTACGGCGCGTGGCAAAGTCGGGTTATCGATCGCCCTACGCGATACCGTGCTTGAGATTAAAGTGTGCGACACCGGCGCCGGCATCCCGCCTCACGCGGCGATTCCGGCCTTGCGCGGCCATCGCCTGAACACCGTATCTGCCGGCGCGAGCAACAGCGAACCGGGACGCGGCTTGCCGATGGTGCGGTCTTACGTCGAACGGCTCGGCGGCAGTTTGATGGTCGCCAGCACGATCGGCGTAGGCACCACGTTCTCCGTGACGCTCCCACTGCCAACCAACGCACCCAGCCCTTGACACTGCGACCGCCCGACCTATAATTCCGACCGTACTTTGCCGCAGAATGCAGGTGGGTTCGCCCTTAATGTCCTGCCGAGGTGAAGGCGCATAGGGACTGATTCACAGACCGTATGGCGGCCTTTGCGTTTTGCGAGGCCGCTTTCAATTTGCGGCGCACAAGGTCGGATTATCGGTAAGGAGGGTAGACCTTTGGCACTCACACGTGAGCGCAAGAACGAATTGGTCGCCCAGTACGTCGATCTGCTCAGCAAGACCAACGGCTTCGTTGTCGTTCAGGCATCCGGCCTGAGCGTCAAAGAAATCGACGGCCTGCGCGCCGCGGTTCGCAACGCCAACGGCAAGTATGTCGTGGCGAAGAACACGCTGCTGACAAAGGCGCTCGAAGAGGCCGGGCTTGCAGTCCCCTCGGACTTGCTCAAGGGCCCCAACGGCATCGCATTCGGGTTCGATAACTTCCCCGGTGTGGCCAAGGCGGTTCTCGACTATGCAGCAGACGCGACCCGCACAGAGAAGATGAAGGTCGTCGGCGGCCAGATGGGCAGCAATGTCCTGTCTGACAAGCAGGTCGACGCCATCTCGAAGCTGCCGTCGCTCGACGAACTGCGGGGACAACTCATCGGGCTGATCGTGGCTCCGGCCACCGGCATTGTCAGCGTCATTCAGGCCGCCAACAGCAGCGTGGTCAACGTGCTGCAAGCGTATCTGGACGACCGCGAGCAGGGCGCAGCCTAGCCCAACCGGGCGGCTCGTCTCCATACACTTTTTCGCATACGCGCACCTCGCGCAGATCGCACCTAAGGGAGCATCAGTCATGGCCGATTTGAACAAGCTGGTTGAAGACCTGAGCGCGCTGACCATTCTGGAAGCCGCCGAACTCAAGACCCTTCTCGAAGAGAAGTGGGGCGTGAAGGCCGCCGCTGGCGGGATGATGATGGCCGCGATGCCGGCCGCGGTGGCGCTGCCGCCCCGGCTGAAGAAGTCGAAGAGAAGACCGAATTTGACGTCATCCTCGTCGACGCCGGCGCCAACAAGATCAACGTCATCAAGGTCGTCCGCGCCCTGACCTCGCTGGGCCTGAAGGAAGCCAAGGACGTCACCGAAACCGCTGGCGCCAAGGTTCTGGAAGCCGTGTCGAAGGACAAGGCCGCCGACGCCAAGAAGCAGCTCGAAGACGCCGGCGCCAAGGTCGAAGTCAAGTAGTTTCGACCCCTGCCTATACAGCCACGACGGCCGCTCCTGTGAAAGGGACGGCGTCTTGATTCAACCTGCCGGCGGGCGCAGTCAGCGCGCGGCGTGCGCCATACCGCCGAGCACGCACAGCGCGAGAAACTTCCGCCGTATAAAAACTGTGTTTGACCGGGAATTTCATACAAAATTCTATGACTCGGTTGATATACTGCGGAAGTTGTAACCAGTCATTGTAACCGGGAGAGAATGCATTGAGTCAGGAATCGACGACGCCCGTGGACGAGGCCGCCGAAGACTCTGTCGCGGCCGCGGAACAGACGCCGAACGACAGTCAAGACGAGGTCGGCGAGGACACAGCGAGCGTGAATACAGTGGATACCGAATCCAAGGCAGGCGTCTCCCCGGAGGTAGCGGTATTGTTGGCAAAGATCGAGGAATACAAGGACGGCTGGCAGCGCGAGCGTGCCGAGTTCACCAACTACAAGCGGCGGGTTGAGCGCGAACAAGCCGAAGTCCGGCAGCGCGGTATCCAAGATACCGTGACACGCCTGCTTCCCATCATCGACGACTTCGAGCGCGCCATGCAGCATGTCCCGGAGGAACTCAAGGACAATTCGTGGATCGGCGGCATTGACCTGCTGCTGAACAAGTTCGACAAGTTCCTCACCGAAATGAACGTTGAAAAGATCGAACCCACCGGCAAGCCGTTCGATCCGACACTGCATGAGGCGATTGGGGTCGAAGACACAGACGAGGTCGAAAGCGGCTTCGTAAGCACCACCCTACAGAAGGGTTACATCAGCGGCGATCGAGTGCTGCGCTCTGCGTTGGTTCGCGTCGCTAAGTAGGCACAAAGTCAGAGGAGTAGCAAACACATGGGTCGCATTATCGGAATTGACCTCGGAACCACCAACTCGGTCGTAGCAGTCATGGAAGGCGGCGAGCCGACTGTCATCCCGTCATCGGAAGGAGGCCGGCTGATCCCGTCGGTCGTAGCCATGAACAAGAACGGGGAGCGTCTGGTAGGCCGCGTCGCGCGCAATCAGGCGATTATGAACCCCGACAACACCATCTTCTCGGTGAAGCGCTTCATCGGCCGGCGCTTCCAAGACCGCGAAGTGCAGGACGCTGTCAAGCGCGTTCCGTATCAGGTCAGCGCCGCGCCCAACGGAGACGTGCGCGTGAAGATGGCCGAGCGCGAATACAGCGCGCAGGAGATCTCGGCGATGATCTTGCAGAAGATCAAGGCCGACGCCGAAGCGTATCTGGGCGAGAAGATCGAGAAGGCCGTCATCACCGTGCCGGCGTACTTCAACGACAGCCAGCGCAACGCCACCAAGGATGCGGGCCGCATCGCCGGCCTCGAAGTCGTCCGCATCATCAACGAGCCGACCGCGTCAGCCCTCGCCTACGGCCTCGACCGCAAGAACGGCGTGGTCGCGGTGTATGACCTCGGCGGCGGCACGTTCGATATTTCGATCCTTGAGATCAACGACGGCGTGTTTGAAGTTAAGTCGACCAACGGTGACACGTACCTCGGCGGCGACGACTTCGACGACGCGGTGATCGACTGGCTGGTGACCGGTTTCAAGGCGGAGCAGGGCATCGACCTGCGGCAGGATCGTCAAGCCCTCCAGCGCCTTAAGGAAGCCGCCGAGAAGGCCAAGATCGAGCTGTCGAGCGCGTTGAGCACCGATATCCAGCTTCCGTACATCACGGCGGACGCGTCCGGCCCCAAGCACCTGAACATCACGCTCAGCCGCGCCAAGCTCGAACAGCTTACGGCGCACCTGATCGAGCGTTCGATGAAGCCGGTCGAGCAGGCGCTCAAAGACGCGGGAATGACCAAGGATCAGATCGAAGCGGTCGTGCTGGTGGGCGGTATGACCCGCATGCCGGCGGTGCAGGCCGCGGTCGAGAAGTTCTTTGGCAAGCCGCCGACCAAAGGCGTCAACCCCGACGAGGTGGTGGCGTTGGGCGCGGCGGTTCAGGCCGGTGTGCTGCAGGGCGACGTCAAGGGCATCCTGCTGCTGGACGTCACCCCGCTGACCCTGTCGATCGAGACGTTGGGCGGTGTCGCGACGCCGATGATCAGCCGCAATACGACCATCCCGACTCGCAAGTCGCAGGTCTACAGCACCGCGGCGGATAACCAGACGCAGGTCGAGATCCACGTCATGCAGGGCGAACGCCCGATGGCCGCGGATAACACCACGCTTGGCAAGTTCATCCTCGACGGCCTGCCCCCCGCCCCACGCGGCGTGCCGCAGGTCGAGGTGACGTTCGACATCGACGCCAACGGCATTTTGAACGTGAGCGCCAAGGACAAGGCGACCGGCCGTGAGCAGAAGGTCGTCATCACCGGCGCGACCGGCCTCAACAAGGACGAGGTGGAACGGCTGGTGCGGGAAGCGGAGTCGCATGCCGCTGAAGACGCCAAGAAGCGCGAGCAGGTGGAGGCCAGCAACGCCGCCGACAGCGTGGTGTTCACCGCTGAGAAGCTGCTGCGCGAGCACGGCGATAAGCTCCCTGAACAGCAGAAGCAGCAGACGCACGAGATGATCTCGGCCGTCAACGCTGCCCGCGAAGCCGGCGATGTCGATCGCATCAAGTCGACGTCGGATGCGCTGGCGCAGCACATCCAGCAGCTCGGCGCGGCGATGTATCAGCAGGCCCCGTCCAGCGACAGCAGCGACGCCGGTAACGGCGCCGGGGGCGACAACAAGGGTGAAGACGTCGTCGACGCCGAGTTCACCGAAGCGTAACCCGACACCGATCCGCCAGAACGGATGACAAGGACGCGTGCCAACCGGCGCGCGTCCTTTCCCATTCCAAACCGATCATCGCCGATCATATAGGACTGCTGACCTCCAATGCCCCGCGACTACTACGACGTACTCGGCGTATCCCGCAGCGCCAGCAAAGACGATATCAAGAAAGCCTTTCGCGATCTGGCGCGGCAGTATCATCCGGATATCAACAAATCCGCCGATGCCGAATCGCAGTTCAAAGAGATCAACGAGGCATACGGCATCCTGAGCGATGACGATCAACGTTCGCGTTACGATCGCTTCGGGCATGCCGGCGTAAGCGGCGCGGCAGGCGGCGGCTTCGGGGGATTCGGCGGTGCGGGGTTTGCCGGGTTCGAGGAGATTTTCGAGGAGTTCTTCGCGGGCTTTTCCGGGCGCGGCGCTTCGCGGCGGCGCGGGCCGATCCAAGGCAGCGACATCCGCGTGGACGTCACGCTGGAGTTCGTCGAAGCGGTCAACGGGGCGGAAGTACCTGTCGAGTTCGAACGGCTGGACTCCTGCGAGACGTGCGGCGGGTCGGGCGCGCAGCCCGGCACCAGCGCGACATCCTGCCCGCAGTGCAGCGGAACCGGTGAAGTCCGGCAGGTACGCCAAACTTTCCTCGGATCGGTCGTGCAAGCCTCACCGTGCCCACGCTGCGGCGGCACAGGGACGATCATCGAGAACCGCTGCAAGTCGTGTGATGGCGCGGGCCGCCGCCGTCAGCGGGCATCGACCACCGTCAAAGTCCCGGCCGGCGTGCGCGAGGGCTTGCAGATTCAGTTCCGCGGCGAGGGCGACGCCGGTGAACGTGGCGGCCCGCGCGGCAGCCTGATCGTCCACGTGCATGTGCGTCCCCATGAATACTTCCAACGGCGCGAGAACGATATCCTGCTGGAGATCAAAGTCAACGTCGCTCAGGCCGCGCTGGGCGACAAGGTCAACGTCCCGACAGTCGATGGCGACGTTGAACTGGTGCTGGCGGCCGGCACGCAAACCGGCAAGGTGTACCGCCTGCGCGGCAAGGGATTCCCGCGCCTGCGTTCGGATGGCACCAGCAGCGGCCGCGGCGATCAGCTCGTGCAGGTGATCGTCGAGGTGCCGACCAAACTCAACGAGGAGCAGCGCAAGCTGTTCGCGAAATTGGCCGAGTCGTTCGGCACCAACGTCAACCCGACGGTGAGTGGAACGGGCAAGAATTTCGTCGAACGGATGCGGGACTTCTTCGCCGGCGAATAGCGACGCTGGCTAAACGTCGAACTCGGCCGGCCACAAGATGCGTCCGGGGATGCGCTGTCCGCGCCGCATAAGCGCCATATAGCTGTCGAACATGCTCGGAGTCAAGGCGCGCGCCATGCAGTGCGGATCGGCCCGATAGCTCCAATCCCCGTATTCGCTCAACACGCGCGCCGACCCACTGCGAGGATGCAGCGGCAGCGCTAATGATCTGCCCTGCCCCAACGCCGCGGCGATCTCTACCGAGGCGTTGACATCCCGTGCGAGGAACATACGCACCTGACCGGGTTCGTCCGCGGATACCCGCGTGTAACCTACGATCTTGCCATCACGCAGATACACGCTGCATGTGATTCGCGGGTTCGGACTCAACCATGCCGACAGATCGTCATCGGGAACCACCGACAGATCGACCCCGGCCTCCTCGATTCGCCACAGGGCCATGAGCGCAGGTTCGTCACCGGCCTGCACCGGGCGCGCCTCGACGGCGCCCTCGAACAGATGGAGGGCCGCGCCGGCGCGCAGCGTCAGCGTCGAGAACCCGAACGCATTCCCGACATAACCGAACCGCGGATAATACGTGTCGTGTCCCAGCAGCACCACGAATGGATAGCCGAGGGTACGGGCCAAATCGTCGCCAGCCCGCATCAGCACTGAGCCAACGCCGCGGCCCTGCCATTCCGGCAGGACGCCCAACGGGCCGAGAATCAAGGCGCCGATGTCCTGCCCCATCACGCGCAGCGTGCGCGGTGAGTACAGCACATGCCCGACGATCCGCCCGCCCGTCTCAGCGACCAACGACAGCTTCGGCTCGAAACAATACCGCTGCCGATGCAGCGCGACGATCTTTGCTTCCGCCTGTCGATTCTCAAAGGCGTGGTAGTGAACATCCGCGATGGCGAGGTAGTCGTTGATCGACTCCTGCCGGACAGTAACCGCCGATGTCGAGAACACGCTTCGTTCCTCCGTGGTTCACTTCAGTCCGCACTAAGGGCATCGCCGCGGTGGATATGCGCTATCGCCGCTTCAGTTGTTCAAGCGCGCGTTCATAATCCTCGCGCGAGAGCTGCCCGCTCCGGTACGCCGCATCCAACTGCGCCTTGAGCGCGTCGATCATCGACTGCCCCTGCCCACCAGCGTTGGTCGGGTTGAACGGCCGTTCCACGCCGACGATACGACGGGCTGAGCGCGATCCGCTGCGCGCGGCCATCAGCACGCCGACGATAATCAGTACAATGCCGCCGCCGGTGAGCGCAAACGAGCCGATGCCGCCCGCAAGCAGCGATCCGACCGGGCCGCCGAACGACGTGGCTCCTCCGATAATGTTCTTGACGACCGCGGCCGTCACATCGCGGCGCTCACCCGCGCCCGATACACAGTAGTACAACGTGGTGCGGCCGGTGCCCGATGTCGAGCTTGTCCCGGTACGCGTGGACGCCCCCTGTTCGACCTCAAGCGTCTCGCCCGCGTTACAGTATTCGGCGGCGGTCGGCTCGGTTATGACGTTCTGCGTAAATGAACTGATGTCGCGCATGAAATCGAACGACGATACGAACGGCAGCGCGATCCCCGCGATCAGTACAAGGACACCGATAACGACCAGAATACGTCCCATGGCAGCCCCCTGACGCCATCTGTATTCGCACAGTATACGGCCAGACCCGATGGCGCGCCGATCAGATTCGACAATTCTCCGCCGTCCAGTTGTGCATCGAGCCGCCGCCCCTTGCAGGATGCCTGTACAATACGATGAGAATCCGTCTGCGCGCCAAGGACATAACGACCTTGCCCGATATCGCACTCATCCGGCACTCGATCTCTCAACCAGTTCCCGGCGTTTCAGCACACACATGGGAGCTGACCGATCTCGGCGTTCAGCGGTGCGCCGCGCTTGCCGACGCGCTCCGTCCCTATGCGCTCAGCCGGCTCGCGACCAGCGACGAGCCGAAGGCCGTGACCACCGCCGAAACGCTGCATACGCATCTCAATATCGCCGCGCCGTTGATTATCGAGCCGGCGTTCGGGAAACACGCCGGGAGTCCGCAGCATACTTCGACAATCTCGGCCTGTTTCGCAGCGCCATTCGAGAGGCGATGAAAGACGCCGAACACGTGATATTCGGCGAGGAAGCCTTCAACGCCGCGCGCGTCCGGTTCACGACGGCGCTGGATGCGCTCATCGCCGCCCACCCCGGTGAATCGCTGGGTGTCGTCACGCATGGAACGATCATGGCGATGGTGCTGACGCACTGGACGGGCGTGGATGCCTATTCGACATGGGCAGCCCTTGAGATGCCCGCCTTCGCTGTTGTCTCTGGCCCGGGACGACACCTCGTTGAGTTCAAGCCTGCATTGGATGTGCCATGAGCGATCCTGAAGACAAGAACGAGAGCTGGATCCCGTTCCTCACGGTGAACGTCCCGCCGAGGTTTGTGATTCGCACCATGCGCCCCGCCTCAGCATACGCCGCCAGTCTGTTCGGAAAGCAGCCTGATCCGGACGCGCTGGTGATCGACGTCGTGGAACACGGCGTGTTTGGCAGCGGCGCGCATCCGACGACACAGCTTTGTTTGACGTTACTGGCGGATATGGTCAGGCCGGAGAGCCGCGTGCTGGATTTGGGATGCGGCTCGGGCATCCTGGGGATTGGCGCGGCGCGTCTCGGCGCAGCGAGCGTGCAGGCCATGGATATCGAGCCGGCCGCCGTCCTGCATAGTCAAGACAACGCCGTCCGCAACGCCGTCGCAGATCGAATGGACGTCCGGCTCGGCAGCATCGACACCGCCGACGGCCCGTTCGACGTGATCGTGGCGAACCTCCTGCTGCCGATCTTCAAGCTGTTGATCGGCCCGATCGCGGACGCGCTCGCCCCGCGCGGACAGGTGATTTGCAGCGGCGTCCTCGACGTTCAAACAGATCGGCTGGCCGCGCTTGCCACAGCGCACGGACTCACGTTGGTTCGCAGCGTTTCTCAGCGGGGGTGGTGCGCGATGGTCTTCGCGCACGCATAGCAGCGGCCGGCGAATTTGATGCCAGCATCCCGAATCCGCTTACAATGTGAGAAGGGCTGTTGCGCTGTCCGTCTCCGGTGCTGGGATAAAGCGTTTCAGCGAGCTGGTTATCATCTTCACTGAGAGGGACAAGATGAACCCCCGTCTTCGCTTATTACTGACTGTTGTTGCCGCTGTTCAAGCCGTGCTGTCCATTGGGTTCACGATGCAAGTTCCGGCCATCACCGGACTGTGGCCGTTTCCGGGGACGACCGCGCTGTCATTCACGTTCATCGCGTCGATTTTCGGCGCGGCAGCGGCGTCCACGCTCTGGTGCGTATGGATCAATGACCCCGCGTCCGTGGCTGGGGTCGCACTCGATTATGTCGTGATCTTCGCGCCGGCCGTCCTCTTCGCCCTCGCGGTCAACAGCGCTGAAGCGAACACGATCCCATTTGCGATTGCTTCGGTTGTCAGCGTGGCGTTCGGCGTTTGGCTGCTGACTCAGTCATGGGGCAAGCGATATCGCGACCTGGATCCGACGCCGCGACCGATCCTGATTGCGTTCGTTGTCTTTGTCGGCGCGCTGATCATCGCGGGCGGCGCGCTCGTCCTCAAGACTCCCGGAATCATGCCGTGGCAGATCACACCCGATCTGTCGGTGCTGTTCGGCGCGATGTTCCTCGGCGCTGCGGTGTATTTCGCATACGGCCTATACAAGCGGTACTGGTCGAACGCAGGCGGACAGCTCGCCGGCTTCCTCGTCTACGACTTATTCCTGATCGTCCCGTTTTTTCAGCGGTTCGGGACTATCTCCGACACTCTGCGCGTAAGCCTCACCATCTATACGGCGGTCGTCACCCTCAGCGCGCTGCTGGCGCTATACTATCTGTTCATTCACGGCCCGACCCGCATCCTCCGGCCAACCCGGTAGAAAGCCCCGGCATGCACTGGATCGAAGTCTCCGTCACGCTTCCCCCCAACCTCGCCGACTTGGCCGCCAGTGTGCTCGAGGACTTCGGCCATCAGGGCGTGTCCATCGAACGCGACGATATTCAGCCTGACCACTGGGACGAGGGCGAACTGCCCCCGCCGGACAAGTCCATCGTGCGCGCGTATATGGTGGCGGATCCCCGCGCCGAAGCGGCCCGTCTGGAGATCGACGCGGCGCTCGCCGCCTACGGTCTGCCGCCGGCGGTGTACCAGCGCGTCGATGATCAGGACTGGGCGGAGGCGTGGAAGGCACACTATCACACAACCCGGATTGGCCGCCGGTTCGTCGTGCGGCCGGTGTGGGAGGACTATACGCCTGAAGCCGGCGACCTCGTCATCGCGCTTGATCCCGGCATGGCGTTCGGCACCGGTACCCACGCGACGACTCGCTTGTGCTTGATGTCTATGGAGGATTTGATGCGGCCCGGCCTGAGCGTGCTCGACCTCGGCTGTGGGTCGGGGATCCTCGCCATCGGGGCCGTCCTGCTCGGCGCGGCGCACGTCACCGCCGTCGATATCGACCCGGTCGCCGCCGACATCACGCGCGAGAACGCCGAAGCCAACGGCGTCGCGGATCGCATCACGGCCATGCACGGCTCGCTCGAGTCCGTGCGCACGTCGGCGCGGCGGTTCGACGTGCTGCTGGCGAACATCCTCGCGCGGATCATCATCGAGATGTGCGATCACGGGCTTGGCGACATTGTGCGCCCCGGCGGCGTGGCGATCTTCAGCGGGATCATCACCGAACAGGTCACAGATGTGTCGGCCGCGCTCAACCGTGCGGGGTATCGGGTCACCGCCGTTCGCACCGAAGGCGACTGGGTAAGCATTGAGGCGACGCGGCCCGCGTGAGACGGGCATAGCGCGCCGTGTTCACGCTATACTTACGCATTCTAGCGGCGGCGAATGACACACGCGGCGTGAGGAACGGTGCGGATGACGAACATTGTAAGCCCAAAATCACGCGGGAGCCTGCTCTCGCTGTCCAGTCAACCCGTGTTGTCCGGCGCGCTGATCTTCGCCGTCAGCGCGGTGATCCTCAGCGTGTTGATCTTCGCGTCGAACGGCTTCAACGGCGTCGATGGTTACTATCATGCGCGCGTCTCGGATTTGATCCTCGTCCAGCGCAGGCTGGCGCTTGATTTCCCGTGGCTTCCGCTGACGATCCTCAGCCCGGAGCGCTTCGTCGATCACCATCTGCTGTATCACCTGTACCTTGCGCCGTGGTCGCATTGGGGCGGCGTGACCGGCGCGAAGCTGGGCCAGATCGTCGTTGCGTCCGGCGTGTTTGTGATGCTGTGGGCGGTGCTGCGCGCGTGCCGGGTTCGTCTGCCGGCGCTGTGGGCGATGGCGCTGTTCGCCATGTCTTTCCACTTCCTCTACCGCCTGCTGATGGTTCGCACACAGGGCGCGGCCTTACTGCTGCTGCTGGCGGCATGCTACATCCTGCTGAAGCGGCGTCCTCGCTGGATGCTGCCGCTGTCGTTCGCGTTTGTGTGGCTGTACAACGGCTTTATCCTCATGCCCGTATTCGCCGGCCTCTACGTCGTCGCGGACTGGATCGGCACGCGGCGGCTGAATCCGTGGCCGGTGATCTACAGCGTGGCCGGGCTTGCGCTGGGATTGATCGTCAACCCGTACTTCCCACAGAATATCGGGTTCATCCTCGATCACCTCGGTGCGAAAGTGGACATCGCCGGCAGTGTCGAAGTTGGCAACGAGTGGTACCCGTACAAGTGGGATGAACTGCTCATCAGCGCGTTTGGGTCGCTCATCGCGTTGGGCGCCGGGTTGATCGGGTTCGTCTGGCGGCGTGATGTCCGCGATCGCGTTTCGTGGATGCTGCTGTTCGCGGCACTGCTGACGCTGTTCATGCTGCTGCGTTCGCGGCGATTTGTCGAGTATTACCCGCCGTTCGCGCTGTTGTTCGCCGCGGTCATTTGGGGACGTCCGTCGGTGTATCGGCTGTGGCGCTTCCGTCCCCGGCTGGCGAAGATGGCGGGCGTGCTGACGCTGGTCGCAGGCACGATGTTAGGCACGATCACGTTCATCGCCACGTATACGACCATGGCCGATGAGCCGGATGTCACGGCGCTGGCCGGCGCGGCCGACTGGCTCGAAGCGAACACGCCCGCCGGTTCGCTGGTGTTTCAGACGGACTACGACGATTTCACGCGGCTGTTCTTCAACAATACGTCGAATACTTATCTGAATGGGCTGGACACGACCTATCTGCTGGAAGCCAATCCCGACCTGTGGCAGGCATGGACGCGCATCCGACGCGGCGAGACGCCTCACCCGTCGAGCGTAATCCGTGACCAGTTCGGTACGCGCTTCGTCGTCAGCGGTGTCGATGCCGAGGCGTTCATCGCACAGGCGAGCGCCGACCCGTCGATGCGCGTAGTGTACGAGGACGCATACGCGCTCGTGTGGGAGATCGCAGAGTAGCGCACGGGTGGCGGGTTCGTCTTGACGTGATCTGCGGAGACTGATACACTGCGATGCGTTACGGCCCCATCGTCTAGCGGTCTAGGACACCACCCTTTCAAGGTGGATACACGGGTTCGAGTCCCGTTGGGGTCAACAAAGTACCCAGCTCTTGAACAGGCTCAAGAGCTGTTTTATTTCCCCCATCAGACTCCGCCGTACCCGCACCGGTAAAACGCCCTCAGCACACGAGGGGTATGAGTAATCACGAGTGCGGGCGACGATACAGTAGTTCAGATTTGGGACGTCGATTCAAGGTACACTCGTGCATGAGTTAGCCGGTCACAGCGACTTTATCTACAACGTCGCTTGGCGTCCCAACAGCACCCGACTGAGCCGGTGTTCGTAAGTCGAGAGATTCGGTCTCCCATCTTGCAGCGTTAGTCGAGCTATACGGCGCGACGTTTTCTCATCACTCATCACTTTCAACTTCGCGCTTGGCGAGCGCCGAGCAGCATCAGGCAGCCGGGCCGATCTATGACTTGAGCTGGTGACCGGATGGAAGCGCGCTCGCATATACTGACGGCGGACGCGGGTACATGGACGAATATCTGCGAATGACTGATCTACGTTCGACGTGTCGTCCAGCACATCTCAATCAGACGCGCGCCCTGAGCCTCCGCCCTACTGGCCGCAGAACTGGCCCACGGCATCGGCGAGCAGCGTATTGTCAAACGCCCCGTGCGCAAGCGCAGGGACATTTCCCCGGCTCTGGCAGGTCGGTTCGGTTTGCGTCAAGTCGAGCGCGATGAGCAGACTCACCACCGGCGCAGCGAACGACGTGCCCGCACGGAAAACCGCGTCGTCAAACAGGAACCATGCGCCCGGCACGCTGACATCACCGTTGTTGCTGTGCAGCCAGAAGCGCAGATCATCCCCCTCGTTGGCGCTGACGCTGATAACTTCCGGCCAGCGCGCGGGATAGAAGGGCTGGCGCTGCTTAAAGTTGCCAGACGACGCGACCGGCACAATGATCACATCCCGAATTTCGCGCAGATAATCACGCAGCGGGTCGGACTGGAGCGCGGTGTTATTGAACAGCTTGAGCACAGACAGATCGCGGCTGCGAAACTCGGGGACAGCGCGCTCTGGAGTCGGCGGGATCTCGACATCCTGCGGATCAAGCCGCGATTGGAGCAACTCGCTGCCCCGTGGCGATTCTTGATCGAGGCTCGTCAGCCCGCTTTCGTCAATGTAACCGACACGCGCATCTTCGAGGATGGAACGGACGTAATCCGGATCGCCACCAATATGCTCGACAAGGGAGAGCCGGGTATTATCCCGCCGCGCGTTCGTGAAATCCGCGAAGTCAAAGCCCAGTTCCCGATCAGTACACGGGATGAACACAAAGCTCATGTTGAGGACGAAGCGGCCGATTCCGCGTTCGCTGAGTTCACTGACCGCAGTTCGCAGTTCCGGAACGATCAGGTCAGAGCGATACCCTGCTTCATCGGCGATATTGACCTGCTGCAGGGTGATCAACGCGGCCGTGTCCGGCGCGAGCTGCCCGATGAGGTGCTCGAACACCTGCCAGACAAGCCAACCGTGCGACATGGGAAGCTCGCCGGCGCCATCGGATGAGAAATCATCAATCACGAGGATCGCGACCGGCTCGGTGCCCAATCCGGCATACGGCAGCGCCTCCATGATCCACTCCGGACTGGCGTCCAAGCCCTCGGCTACGATGTCCTCACCTTCCGGCGTCAGGCCCGCTTCGCCGGTCTCGCCCTCGGCGCCGGCCGTCCCGCTGAAGGCCTGACCGAGCACCTGATCGGGCGTCAGCGTACAGGCGCTTGTGCTCCGGACATGCCGCTGTGCGCCGGCCGCGGTCACGCTGAGGAATAGGGCGCAAATCGTGCAAATCAGGCAGAAGAAGCGTGCGGTCTTTGATGAGGTCAACATCGGCGTATCTCCTGACCGGCTAGCGGCGGTTTTGGATTCTCAGGTGGGGCGGCGCTGTTCACACGTCGGCCGGCAGGCAGATGCCCGCCCCGTCCCCTCAATAGCCCTGTTCCGACATAAATTGTAGCAGATCATCGGCCTGCGCTTTCGCTTTGACGCGCTGCCAGAGGTCAAGCGCCCGGTCAAACGCGTCCTGCGCCTGCTCACGGTCGTTCAAACGATGGTAGTCCTCACCCATCGAGCGCAGGGCAGCCGCTTCCCAATAGTGATTGCTTTCGCCGGTCGCGAGCTGATACGCCTCGCGATGAGTCGCTAACGCACGCTCAAGCTGGCCGAGTTCGTGCTCGCACGAGCCACGATTGAGCAGCGACCAGAATTGGATATCCGACACGCCCAACCCCGCGGCAATCGCGGCGGCCTCGTCTGACAGGTCGCGGCCGCGCTCGTAATCGGGGACGGGTTGGTTGATGAACTGGTAGCCGCGATGGTGCAGCACGAAGCCAAGTGCGAAATCATCGGCGATGGCGCGGGCGATGGTCTCGGCGCGTTGATAGAAGCGGTCGGCATCGGCGTCGTGCCGATGAAAGCGCACTTTGCCGATGACGGTCAGCAGGATCGCCTCGCGCCGGCGGTCGCCCAGCTGCTGCGCGAGTTCGAGCGCCGCGGTATAGGCTTCCAGCGCGCGCAGGCTGTCTCCGACAAAATCCGCGTAGGCATTGCCCAGCTTGCTCAACAAGTAGTGGGCGGTTTCGAGATCGCCTTTGGCTTTGGCCGCATCGACGGCGCTGTGGATGAGCTTCAAGGCGAGCGCAGCATATCCACGGGCGGCGAAATACGGCCCATCCACGGTTAATGTCCGCATCACGTCGATCAAGAGATCGTCGTGCTGTGTGTCGCTGGCCGCCTCGGCCGCCTCAAGGATGTTGCTCTGTTCGACATCGAGCGCGTCGAGATCGTCTTTGTGGCTCACGGCGTAATCGCGGCACGCCACGATGACGGCCAGCGGGCCAGTCCTGCGGTTGAGGAACAGGTTTCTCGCATAGCTGTAGGCGAGATCGTGCAGACGAAAGTACGTCACGCGGTTCAGGCTTCGCAGGTTGACTAGACCGCGCAGTTCAAGCTGGTCGAGCGCATCGCGGACGTCATGCGGGTCGAGCTGCATCACCCGTGCGAGGAGGTCGGGCGTGGCGCTGGGTTCAAACAACCCGCCCAGCGTGACGAATACATCGTAGAGGGGCTTCGACAGCACGTTGACGCTGGCGTCGAGCAGGAGCTTGATGCCGGTGCGGCCGAGTTCGCCGAAGTTGGCCGGCATGCTGAGATCGTGGGGCGCCCCTTCGATCCGGCGCAGCAGATCGGTCGGCGTGAGTTGATAGACCTTGAGCGACTTGCTCGCGATCTCGAGCGCAAAACTGTGATGGCCGAGGACTTCGCACAGGCGAACGGCGTCCGGATCGGCGCTGAAATCACGCCCGCGAACATACAGGCCCAGAAGCTTGAGCGCCTGTTCGGGCTTCAACTCGCCAACCTCAATGATCTCGTCCAGTGGGAAGCGGTGGCGTGAGGTCACCAGCAGCGGCATGCCGCGCGGCACGGCCTTGACCATCCGTGCAAGCGCCGTCCCATTCCAGACATCGTCCAGCACCAGCAGCACCTTCGCCTCAGCGAGGATGCGCCGGACGGCCTGCACGCGCTCATCCCCACTCGTGCTGGCGATGGTCTGCTGAACCCCGAAAGCGCGGCCAATGGCTTCAAAGAGCGTATCCGCTTCGACAGCGCCGGCCTTGAGCCAGAGTACGGCCCCCTTGCCTTCCGACACGTATTGCGCCGCGACGGTGGCCGCCAGCGCCGACTTCCCCATGCCGCCGAACCCGCGAAGCAGCACATGGCTGTTCTCAGCGAGCAGCGCGGCGATCTCGGAAGCGAGGTCGTCACGGCCGATGAGCTTCTTTGGCTGTTCAGGGACATCGTCGGGGACGTACGCGAGGACGGCATTGGTCGCGCTGTGATAGGCGACTTGACGGTCGATCAGCCACTGGTCGATCGACTTCGCAAACTGCCGCTTCAAGTCCTCGACGTCGGTGAACCAGCGAGGCGTGATCCCGAAGCGGACATCGCTGTGGCGATCGAGGAAGGCTTGCAGGCGGGGATCGCGCTGATCGGGATGCACGTTCTTGACGTACACATGGCGCTCGATGCCCAACGCAGTCGCCTGCTCGAACTCGTCAATCGTCCATTCGCCGAACTCGTTCCAGAACAGGCCGACGTACAGCGCCGAATCGTGGAGCGCATCCAGATACACGTCGCGGATCGATTTGTTGCTGGCCGGCGCGTTCTGCTCGAACGCCCATGTGCGCAGCCGCATGTTGTCGTGATCCAGCGCTGGCAGCAGGTCTTGAAGGGCTTGACGCTCCGCTGCAAGCTCGCGCATCTTGGAGCTAATGAAGATATGCAGTTCAGTCGCCATAGAGTCGCACGCCTTACGGAGAGAGCCTGAACACGGGAGAACAGGCGATGGCTAAGACAGGTATACGTATAGTCTATGCCAACATCTGCAAGCCGGCAGGTCGACGGCGGACGTCAAGCGCGTAATAGGCGCGACCGCTGAGCACGAAGTTGAAAGTGATCAGTGATGAGTGATGAGAAAACACCGCGCCGTATAGCTCGACTAACACCGCAAGATGGGAGACCGAATCTCTCGACTTACGAACACCGACTTAGGCGTGGCCGGAGTCGTCGGTGAACTGGCTCGACTTGCGCACGACCAGCTTACTCTTTAACACGATCTCGCGCAGCGGCTTGGCCGGTTTGGCGATGCGTTCCATCAGCACTGTCGCGGCAACATGGCCCAGTTCATAAGTGGGCTGTGCAATCGCCGTGATGCCCGGTCGCACGATGACGTTCCACGGCATATCGTCAAACCCGGCGAGGGCGATGTCGGATGGCATGTTCAAGTTGAGGTCGCAAACAGCCCGCAGCACGCCGGCCGTCAGCTCGCAGTTGCCGGTGAAGATCGCCGACGGCGGGTTGGGCAGCGCGAGCAGCTGTTGAGCGGCCGCGTAGCCGTTCGGTTCCTTCGGGACGACCTGCCGGACATATTCCGCCTCATACGGGATCCCGGCGTCCGCCAACGCGCGAACATAGCCCTCGAATCGCTCGCGACCGGTGGTGATGTCGGACACGCCGAGGATCGCGCCGATGGATCGGTGGCCGTTCCGGACTAGGTGCGTGACCCCATCGTAAGCGGCATCGACGTTGTTGGTGAGAATGGTATCGAGGTCGAGTCCGGCGATCCGGCGGTCGAGGAGGACGACCGGCGCGCGCTCCGCCAAGTGGCGAATCTGCTCAGTGTTCGGCGTCTGCTTTTCGCGGGCCGGCACCAGAATCACCCCGGCGATCTGCTCGTCGTCGAGGTGACTCAAATACAACGCCTCTTTAGCGACATCCTCATCCGAGTTGCACAGGAAGACGCGGAAATGAGAGTCGAACGCGACATCCTCCACCGCCCGCACAATCGACAAGTAGAACGAGTTCTGGATGTCCGGGATAATCAACCCGATCGACGTCGACTTCTGAACCCGCAGACTGCGCGCGACTTTGTTGGGCCGGTAATTCAGCTCGCGCACGGCCGTTAGCACACGATCACGCAGCGCGGCATTTACGGACTCGCTGCCGGCAAGCACGCGCGAGACGGTCGCGATCGAAACGCCAGCACGGCGCGCCACATCTGTCATGCTCGCCATTTGGCACTATCCCACTGATAAACGCGCATCGCGAAACGCGACACGCACACCTCTCTCCATCAGCCGTACAGTTTCGGTAAAGCGGCTCACCTCCGAACCGGCGCGCACCCGGAAAATGCACCTATCGTCAAGCTGCCCCGCATATCGCCATGATCGTATCACCGAAATCAGAAAACTCATCTTTGAATATCACCGCAATCTGAATATCGCTGTGAGAGTAAACGTTTTCCCATATTTCGTCAAATTGTTGCCGCATCCTTCCCGGAATTCCCCCCTAATTTCGCTGCTTCGCCTGTATGCCCGGCTGAAGGACACCACAAAATTTGACAATGTTTGTGAAATCGTTTACTCTCACCTCGATCGCTTTAACAAGGCGAGTTCGCCGTGCCGGAGTCGGGGTTCGCCTCGTCAGGCCGTTCAGTAAAGGAGGGCTATTGAACAGGACGTTGGGGCTTGAGTCCGGTGACCACCTTTTGATGACACGAAACAACTATACGGAGTGAGAACGATGTTCAGATCGAAGATCAAATTCCTCGCACTTTCGCTCACCATTCTGCTGATTGTGGTCGGTGGTATCTCCGCGCAGGATGCACCAAGCGGTGAGATCACCTTCGTCTTCTGGGATAACACCACCGAGACGCGCGCCGGCTGGGAAGCTCACGTCGCGCGCTTCAACGAGCAGTTCCCGGATGTCACCGTCAACCTGATCGGCGTGCCCGGCGTCGCTTGGTCGGATTATCTGAATGGCACCGCCACCCTGATCGCGGGCGGCGAAACACCGGACATCATCTGGGTCGCCACCGAAGGCGTGCGCTTCCTCGTCGGCCTCGACCTGATGCTGCCGCTGGATGATCTGGTCGCCGAAAACGCAGAAGCACTACAACCTTACTTCGACGACATCGCGCCGGCGTTGATCGACGGGTTCCGCGTAGATGACAGCCTGTACTTCCTGCCCTACTCGTGGAACAACATGGTCATCTACTACAACAAGAACATGTTCGACGCCGCCGGTCTGGACTATCCTGCCGATGATTGGACTCGTGACGACTTCTTGGCGGCGGCGCAGGCGCTGACGGCGGACACCGACGGCGATGGCGTCAACGATCAGTACGGCTTCAGCGGCAGCGGCGGCTGGATGTTCGGCACGCTCCCGTGGGTCTTCGCCAACGGCGCGAACATCGTGACCGACGATTTCTGCGGGCCGAACCTCACCGATCCGAAGGTGATGGAAGCCATCCAGTTCATCCACGACATGGTGTACGAATACGAGATCGCCCCGGCCCCCGGTTCGATCACCAACACCGAAATCCAGTTCATCAACGGCGAGATCGCGATGTTCCCCGCTGGCCGCTGGGCCGTTGGCGGCATGTATCGTGAAGGCTTCACGGACTACGACATCGTCCCGTGGCCGGGCAATCCCGACCAGCTGACCGAGTACGGCGTCGATGGCTTCGGCATCTTCCGCACCTCCGCCAACGTGCCGGCCGCGTGGGAGTTCCTCAAGTACATGTCGAGTGCGCAGGTTCAGGAAGGTCTGATCGCCAGCGTCGATACCGGCAGCCCCCTCGGCAACATCCCTGCGCTGCGCAGCGTCGCCGAGCAGATGTCGCAGTTCCCGCCGGAGAACTACAAGGCCTTCTACAACTCGGTAGACGGCAACGCCCGGCCGGTCACCGCGCCGCCGCGCTTCAACGAGCTGGAGAGCATCTTCATCCGCTACGTCGATCTGGTGCTGGCGAATGAGATGACGGTCGAGGACGCGATGAACGCCGCCCAGACCGAACTGATGGGCGTCGTCACCTGCGACTAAGCTCCTATCGGAGGCCAGCCCAATCGGCCTAAACCCGTGGTGCGTACTGTTCGGGATATCCTGAACAGTACGCACCCGGCACGCATAATTAACCGACAGGAACCCCAATTTATGAACAACGTGACGGCGATTAGAACCGCACCTAAAACAATCACCTATCAGGCGATGAAACGGCGGGAGATCTTCGCCGCGTATGGGCTTATCCTGCCAACTCTGATCGGGTTTGTCGTCTTTATCGCTATCCCCGTCGTGTCGGGTCTGGCGATCAGCTGTATGACTGGAACCTGTTGACGGCCCCCAAATACGTCGGGCTGGAAAACTACCAGAAAATCTTTAGCGACGTTCGCATCGGAAACGTCTATCTGACCACCATCCGGCTCACCGCGATGATCGTGCCGTGCAACATGACGCTCGGTCTGGCGCTGGCGGTGCTGCTCGACCGGAAGATGCCGACGATCATCCGCAACTTCTTTAAGGTGAGTTACTTCTTTCCGTTTGTCGTGTCCGGTGTCGCCGTGTCGATCATCTGGACATTCTTGTTCCACCGCGACCTTGGGCCGATCAATTACTACTTGGGCCTGATCGGCTTCGAGCGTATCTACTGGCTCAACTCAAGCACCTATTCGCCGCTGGCGATCGTGATCGCGGACGTGTGGAAGAACGTCGGGTTCTACGTTCTGGTCTTCCTCGGCGGCATGCAGGCGATCTCGCGCGATTTCTATGAATCGGCCGAGGTCGACGGCGCGACGGCGTGGCAGCAGTTCCGTCATATCACCCTGCCGCTGCTATCGCCGACGATCCTGTTCCTCATGGTGATCAGCGTGATCGGCGCGCTGCAAATCTTCGAGCAGCCGCAGATTTTGACCAACGGCGGCCCCGGCGACGCGACCCGTACAATCGTGATGTACATCTACGAACAGGGGTTCCGCTTCTTCGATATGGGTTATGCCTCGGCCATCGCCTTCACACTGTTCATCATCATTCTCGTCCTGACCATCATTCAGTTCGCCCTCAGCCGCCGCTGGGTCTTCTATAGTTAGGAACAACGCAATGTCGACGAAGGCGAGCGTGCAGATCCTTCCCCCAGCGGTGAAAACTTCCCGCAAACCGTTCCCGTGGACGACGCTGATCGTCCTCGCCATACTCGGATTCGGCGCGGTGCTGATGATTGCGCCCTTCCTGTGGATCATCCAATCGGCGTTCGGCGAAACACGCGAGGCGTTCGTGCTGCCGCCGCGCTGGCTTCCCGCGCACCCGACGCTCAAGAACTTTCAGGACGTCTTCGATCAGGTTCCGTATCACCTGTTCATGTTTAACTCGTTGAAACTGGCGGTGCTCGTCACGCTCGGCCAGTTGATTACGTGCTCGATGGCAGCGTTCGCCTTCGCCCGCCTCCAGTTTCCGGGCAAGAATATCCTGTTTTTCGTCCTGCTGTCCGCCTTGATGGTTCCCGGACAAATCACCATCGTGCCGCTTTTCGTGATGATCCGGCAGCTCGGACTGTATAACACCCACGCCGCGCTGATCCTCCCCGGCCTGATTAACCCGTTCGGCGTCTTTCTGCTGCGGCAGTATTTCATCACCATCCCGACTGACCTCGAAGACGCGGCCCGCGTCGACGGAGCGAACGTCTTCACGATCTACCTGCGGATCATCCTGCCGCTCTCCGGGCCGGTGCTGACAACGCTGGCGATCCTGACGTTCGTCGGCGTATGGAATCAGTACTTCTTCCCACTGGTGGTCATCAACGAGCCGAAGCTGCAAGTTATCACCGTCGGCCTCACTCTGCTGCGGGGTCAGTTCGGGGCCGGTGCGCTCGGCACGATTGCCGCCGCGCTGACGATGGCGATCGTCCCCGTGCTCATCGTGTTCCTGCTGCTGCAGAAGTACATCATCAAGAGCATCGTCTCGACCGGTCTCAAGGGCTAGCGGCCAATGCACCTGATCCGCGGCCTTTCCGACACCCCGATTGGGCGCGCGCTTCTCGCCTATTTCTTCGGGCTGCCGCGTTGGACGCTGGCGAGCGTCATATTCGCGGCGTCTCTGCTGCCGGCACTGCTGGCGCTGCTGGATGGCGCGTTCGCGCTGGTCGCGCCGGCGTCGTTCCCCGCGTCCATCGCCGGCGCAGCGATCATCAACATGGCGGGGCGGGAAGCACGCACGAAGGCCGCGCGCTGGCGCGATGTCCTCTCGCATCCCGTCACCTATCTGGCCGCCGCCGTGTTCTGGTGCGGGCTGCTGCTTCTTTCGACGCTGCTGTTCCTCGAACTGCCGGTGATCGTCCTCTGCGTCGTCTGCGTCCTCGTGCTTCCGCTGCTGATGATCGGCGTTTTCGCGTTGTGCGTGCCTTCCCTGCTCGACAGCGAAGGCGTGCAGGTGTGGCGAAACGCGCTTGTGCTGGCGGTGCATTACCCGATCGTCGCGCTCGGACTGCTTGCTTTGATGGCCGTCGGCGCGTGGGCGATCTGGCTCACGCGCGGCGCGCTGATCTTGGTCGTTCCGCCGCTGTGGTCGCTGGATCGCCGCTTTCACCCACGCAGGATCGAATCGACGCCGTTCGCGAGTCTGCGTCGCGGAACGAAGCCCACCCGAAACCGT
>JZRA01000030.1 GCA_001567485.1 Chloroflexi bacterium OLB13 | reverse complement strand
AGGCACAATTGGAGCTTGATCGAGCAGGCGTCGCGACCAGCGAGCGATGGAGCGGAGTGCGCACGCTCGAAACAGACATGGGCAGTTTGACCGGCGATGCGCTCGGCGAACTGCTTGACCGCTACGGCGAACTAACCGACGTCGTTCGACGCGCCGGCGGTTGGGATGCGACGCGCGAGTCGGCGTCGTGCTGGCCGGCCTGCGCATCGACCACCTGCCGCGTGACCGCGACGTGCGTTCGCTGTCGGGCGGCGAGCGCGCGCGGCTTCAGCTCGCCCTACTGCTGCTCAGCGCACCGGATGCGCTGCTGCTGGACGAGCCGACCAATCATCTCGACGTCGACAGCATGACATGGCTCGAAGGCTGCGTGCGCGATCAACACGGCGCCGTCTTGATGGTCAGCCACGATCGCGCGTTTCTCAACGCGACCGTGACATCAATCATAGAGATTGACGAGTTCAGCCACCGCGCCAAGCAGTACACCGGAAGCTACGACGACTATCTCAGGGCCAAGACACGCGAACGGCAGCGTTGGGAACAGGAGTACGCGGCGCAGCAGGACGAGATCAAAGACCTGCGCATCGCCATTCACGACGAAATCCGCGCGATGAGCCAAACCAAACCGACCAAGAAGGTGGGCAACGACAAGTTCGCCAAAGCGTTCTTTAAGGGACGCACCGAAGTCCACCTGACGCGCAAGCTGGACAACGTCAAGGAGCGCCTCGCCCGCATCGAAGCCGACCCGATCCCGCGCCCGCCGCGCCCGCTGATGTTCCGCCCCGACTTCGATCCGAGGGCGCTGCGCGGGCAGTTCGCTATCACCGTCAGCGGTGTGAGCAAGGGGTACGGGCCGCGCCGGGTGATCGAGGACGTCTCGCTGAGCGTTGCGCCCGACGCGCGGATTGCAATTGTCGGCCCGAACGGCTCTGGCAAGTCGACGCTGCTGCGTATGATCGTCGGGATCGAAGCGCCGGACTCCGGCGAGGTGCATATCAGCCCACAGGTGCAGCTCGGTTATCTCGATCAGTTCGGGGCCGATCTGGACGACTCGCAGACGGTAGTCGACGCCTATATCGATGGCAGTGACTTGCCGGAACAGGCGGCGATCAGCGACCTGCTCGTCAGCGGGTTGTTCCGGTATGACGAAGTGCGCCGCACAGTCGGGATGCTGTCCGGCGGTCAGCGGCGCAAGCTGCAAATCGCCAAGCTGATCCGGCAGCAGGCCAACGTGCTGATCCTCGATGAGCCGACCAACACGCTCAGCTTCGACGTGCTGGAGGCGTTCGAGGACGCGCTGCGCGGCTTCACCGGCGCAATCATCGCGGCCACGCATGACCGGCGCTTTCTGGAAGGCTTCGGTGGGACAGTGTTGACGATGGGTAACCGCCAGCTCAACGCCGCGCGCTAAGCGCGAAGTTGAAAGTGTTGAGTGATGAGAAAACGCTGCGCCGTATAGCTCGTCTAACGCTGCAAGATGGGAGGCCGAATCTCTCGACTTACGAACATCGGCTGAGCCTGCCAAACGATAGCGCACGCGCTGCGCTGTCAACCGGCTTGCGTTGACAGCGCAGCGCCCTATCGTCAGGGCAGACACCCGCGATCAGCTAGGCCATCGTCTGAAATGCGAGCGATCGGGTTCCCTATGACGCAGCGGCCATTGAGCGATACAGCATGACATTCTCTCATCACTCGGCACGCGGCACTTTCAACTACTCGCTCATGTAAGAAGTTGAAAGTGTTGAGTGACTACCAGCCTTCACCGCTCGTAGAACCCTCTGAAGCAGAAGATTGAGTCTGCTGATTTTCGATAACCTACTTCAGATTTGCGGAAGGCGCTGCATCGCCGCCTGAACTTGGGCCTCCGGATAATCGTAGTCGAACAGCCGCTGGTCGAAGTACTCGGTGTAGGCGCTCATGTCGAAATAGCCGTGGCCGCTCAAGTTGAACAGGATCACCTTTTTCTCGCCGCTTTCCTTGGCCGCCAGCGCCTCGCGGATGGCCCCGGCGATGCCGTGCGCGGCCTCCGGCGCGGGAACGATCCCCTCGGCGCGCGCGAACGCGACACCAGCGGCGAACGTCTCCAATTGTGCGATGGCCTGCGCCTCGATCAAGCCCTGATCGAAAAGCTCGCACACGATCGACGCCATGCCGTGATAGCGCAGACCGCCAGCGTGGACGGGCGGCGGTACGAAGTCGTGGCCAAGCGTGTACATCTTCACCAACGGGGTCATGCCGCCGGTGTCACCGAAGTCATAGGCATAGACGCCTTTGGTCAGGCTGGGGCAGGAGGCCGGCTCGACCGCGAGGATGCGCGTGCGCTGGCCCTCCTTGAGGTTCATCCGCACGAACGGCAGCACAATCCCGCCGAAGTTGCTGCCTCCACCAGTCGGCGCGACGATCACATCGGGGTATTCGCCCGCCAGTTCCATCTGCTTCAACGCCTCTTGCCCGATCACCGTCTGGTGCATCAGCACGTGGTTGAGCACCGAGCCGAGCGCGTACTTGTACTTGCCGCCGCTGGTCGCCGCCGCCTCGACCGCTTCGCTGATGGCGATGCCGAGCGAGCCGGGGCTGTCGGGCGACTCAGCGAGGATGGCGCGGCCAGCGTTGGTCTTGTTCGACGGGCTGGGCGTGACGTCAGCGCCAAACGTGCGCATCATCGCGCCACGGTACGGCTTCTGCTGATAGCTGACCTTCACCATATAGACGTGGCACTCGAGGTCGAAGAAATTGCACGCTTGGCTGAGCGCCGTGCCCCACTGCCCCGCGCCGGTCTCGGTCGTGAGGCCAGCGACGCCTGCACGCTTGTTATAGTACGCCTGCGGAACCGCCGTGTTCAGCTTGTGGCTGCCGCTGGGCGAAACGCCTTCGTACTTGTAGTAGATGTGCGCCGGCGTTCCCAGCGCCTTTTCGAGCCGGTGGGCGCGGAGCAGCGGGGTCGGACGCCACAGCTTATAGATTTCGCGCACGTCGTCAGGGATCTCGATGTAGCGATCCTGACTGACTTCTTGCAGGATCAGATCCATTGGGAACAGCGGCGCGAGGTCATCTGGCCCGACTGGCTGATGCGTGCCGGGGTGCAGAACCGGCGGCAGTGGACGCGGCAGATCGGCCTGAATGTTGTACCAGTGCGCCGGAATCTCCGACTGCGGCAGGTCAAAACGAACGGTATCACTCATTCTCTATCCCCTCCCCGTGGTGTGTGTGGTGTAGAGCAAACCGCAGTACGGTAACGCACCACCACTCCGCCGCGCAACAATTGCCCGATCCCGTGGATTCGCAGTTTATGAGTATTTGATGAGTGATCGTGCCGGCGTCTTGCGGATGGTGGCGCGACACGTTATCTTTCCGCACGATCGGCGCTGCACAACGGAATCGCCAGTATGGTTGGCATGTTCAAGAAGGCGAAGAAGACCTACACCCCACGATGAGTGCGGGCTTTTCGCGTTCTTGACGACGACAAAGCTGACAGTAGACCGCCCGCACTCACGGGCGGTTTTTTGTTTCCGATTTCAGACGCCACAGGAGATCCCGATGAACCCCGTCACACCCGCCGCGCTCCCGTTTGAGAGCAAGCGCAAGCAGGTCAAGAAGCCGGACACGCCGTCTGGATAGCTTCGTTTGTGCCTGTAACGTGTGACACGAACCGCCGTCCGGACTGTGAATCCGGGCGGCGGTTTTTCGTTTCTGCCCTGCCGCAGTTCAACCCATACGAAAGAAGGAGACTCACCCATGACCGCGCTGCCCACCTGCCCCACCTGTGACGCCGTCGTGCCCGTCCCGGCCGATGTCGTCGCCAACGAGTTGATCAGCTGTCCGGACTGCGGCAGCGATCTCGAAGTTGTGAGCTTGAACCCGCTGACGCTCGACCTCGCGCCGGACGTCGAAGAAGATTGGGGCGAGTAGCCATGCGCGCCGCCCTGCTCATCACGCACGTTCGCCCCGAAGAAAAGCTGCTGCTGGCCGCGTTCGGCGCGCGCGGTATCACGCCCGACGTGATCCTCGACCGCGATCTCGTGTTCGACCTGACCGCAGGGCCGGAACAGTACGCGCCCAGCGGTGTGCCGTGGTCGGCGTATGACGTCGTCTTCGAGCGCTGCGTCAGCACATCACGCGGCATATACGCTCTCGCCGTGCTGAACAGCTGGGGGATTCGCACCGTCAACACGTACCGGACGGCCGTCACCTGCGCCGACAAGCTGCTGACAACGCTGGCGTTGACCCGCGCCGGCATCCCTCAGCCGCACGCGACCGCCGGGTTCGCCGAAGACTCGGCCATGCGCGCCATCGCCGCCGTGGGGTATCCTGCCGTTCTCAAGCCCGTCACCGGCTCATGGGGCCGCCTGCTGGCCCGCGTCAACGACCACGACGCGGCCGAAGCCGTACTCGAACACCGCTTCACGCTGGGCGACTGGACTCAGCACACAATCTACGCACAGCAGTTCGTCGAAAAGCCGGGCCGCGACATCCGCACCTTCGTCGTCGGAAATCGCACGATCTGCGCGGTGTACCGGGATTCGGCGCATTGGATCACGAACACGGCACGCGGCGGCACGACCTCCAACTGTCCGGTCACCGACGAACTCGACGAGCTGTGTGCGCGCGCGGCCAATGCGGTCGGCGGTGGCCTGCTGGCGCTCGACGTGTTCGAGTCGCCCGACGGGCTGGTCGTCAACGAGATCAATCACACGATGGAGTTCCGCAACTCATCCGCGCCGACCGGCGTCGATATCGCCGCCGCAATGGTTGACTACGCGCTGACTCTGCTGTCACAGCCGGCCGCGGCTAATACGGAGGCGACGCTGTGATCACCGCCGGCATCGTCGGGGCCAGCGGGTATACCGGCGGCGAATTGATCCGTCTGCTGCTGGGGCATCCGCACGCTGAGGTCACGCAGGTGACCAGCCGCGCGTACGCGGGGCAGTTCATCCACGCGGCGCATCCACACCTGCGCGGTGGCACACCGCTTCGCTTCATTCACCCCGACGCGCTCGAACCGTGCAACGTGCTGTTCCTGTGCCTTCCGCACGGTGTCGCCAGCCGCGAGATCGACCGCTTCGCCGCGCTTGCGCCTACGATCATTGATCTGTCCGCCGATTTCCGCCTGCGCGATCTGGCGCGGTACGAGCGCGTATATGGTCAACCGCACGCCGCACCACAGTGGGTCGACCGATTCGTGTATGGCCTGCCTGAGGTCAATCGGGAGGCGCTGCGCAGCGCGTCATACGCCAGCGGCGTCGGCTGCAATGCGACGGCGGTCAATCTGGCGCTGCTTCCGTTCATCCGCGCCGGTCTGCTCGTCCGCGCCAGCGCCGAGGTCAAAGTCGGGTCGTCGGAGGGCGGTGCAGAGGTCAACACGGGGTCACATCATCCGATCCGCAGCGGAGCCGTGCGCGTCTACAAGGCGGCCGGCCACCGCCATCACGCCGAAGTCGCGCAAGTTCTGGGTGATGTGCCGGTGCAGTTCGCCGTCACGGCCATCGAGATGGTGCGCGGCGTGCATGTCACCGCGCATGTTGACCTCGCTCGGCCAGTCGCCGAGAAGGAGCTGTGGGCGGCCTATCGCGGCGCGTATGCCCGTGAGCCGTTCGTCCGCCTCGTCGCCGCGAAATCCGGCCTGCACCGTCTGCCGGAACCCCGCCTCGTCACCGGGACGAATTTCTGCGATATCGGCTGGGAACTGGACGCCGACGATCCGGCGCATGGGGTGATCGTGGCTGCGCTCGACAACCTCGGCAAGGGCGCGGCCGGCAGCGCGATCCAGTGCATGAACCTGATGCGCGGCCTCGACGAATGCGACGGCCTGCGAGCCTTCGCCGCCTATCCCTGAAGGGAAGTGATGAGAAGAGTTGTCAGGGGTCAGGGGTCAGAGTCAGGAGTCAGGAGTTAGGGGTCAGGGGTCAGGAGTCAGGTGTCAGGAGTCAGCCGCCAAGCAGCACGCCACATCCAGCCCACACACGCTGCGCGTGGGTCTCCCCTCTCCTTGACGACCGAAGGGAGCACCGCAGGTTGGGAGAGGGGCCGGGGGTGAGGGCTTCTCGGAGTGATGAGTGTCAAGTGATGAGTCGTGAGTAAGGGCAAGAGCGGGTACAGAGATACAGAGACCGGGGAGATCACAGAGAGGATTCGTAGAGACGATCCACCCGCCCGCCACGCACTACCACGCACGTCCTTCTCC
>JZRA01000029.1 GCA_001567485.1 Chloroflexi bacterium OLB13 | reverse complement strand
AGCAGCGTGCGGAATCCGCCATCGTGTAGCTGCGCTTGGGCCGGTTCGTCTCGATGCTCGGCGGCTTCGGCGCGCTGATCGGCGTGTTGGTTCTGCACCGACGGGCCATACGGGCTGGGCTGGCGCGTAGCCGGCTCAGGCGCGGGCTGTGACGGCGGTTGAACCGGGCGCGGGGCGGGCATGGCTGGCGCAGGCAGGGTCGACGGCGCCGCGCTGGCGGGGGCCGCGGGTGTCCCCGGCTGTTGATACGGCGCGTAAGCCGGTGATGCGGCCGGTGGCGCGGGCTGCTGTAGGGCCGCAGGCTGCATCACGGGCGGCACGGCGGGCGGTGGTGGCGGCGGCGGCAAAGCTGACGACTTGCCGCTTTCCAGCGCGCCGTTCGTAAACGTCGATCCGGCCCGGCGCGAGAGGAACCCACGCGCTCCGCCGGTGGGGGCCGTCTCGGCCTCGGAGTCGGACTGCGCGCCGCGGCTTCCCGTGCCGGGCAGGCGCTTGAGCAGGCCGCCGAACGCCGCGCGCGCGCCCGTTGCCGCCGGGCTTGCGGTATTCGCCACCGTCTCGGCGTTCACCATCTGGCCGCCGACCCGAATCGGCAAGTCCTCAAGAGGCAGGGGTTGTTGACGCGCTTCACCGGCGGGCAGCGCCCCGGCCACGCCCGGCCGCAGTTCGCCGGCGTTGGGCTTAGAGACGGCGATCTGGCGTTGGGCCGCGACACGCGCGGCCGCTTCCTGCTGCGCCACAGCGCGCCGGGCCGCGTTCAACTGCTGGCGATGCTGCCACGACACACGGAAGCTGCGCGTCAGGCTGACGATGATGACGATGAGCTGGGTGGCCGACGTGCGCGTGAACAGCATCAGGCTGACGCCCATCCAGCCGGCCAGCAGGACGAACCCGCCGATCTCGCCGATGTTCTCGACGAGGAATAGGTGAATGCCCGTGCCGATCACCCCGCCGCCGCGTCCCAAACCCCACGTATAGCCATCAACCAGCAGCTTCATGGTGGCGAGGTCGCCTTGGAACAGCGGGTCGAGCACGACGATGAACTGGAACAGTGTAAGCAGGGAGACGTAGAAGCTGACCGCGCCGGCCACTCGCACCGCGTCGATCTGCGGCGGTGTATCGCCAAAGCGGGTGATCAGCAGGAACGCGCCGATGCCACCCATCAGGAACGGGATGACGATCGCGCCCCAGCCGAACACCTGACCGAGGAAGGTATTGACCGCGCCAATCGCCGCGCCCTGATCGCCGGACAGCGACGACAGCAGCAGGATGATCGCGCCGAGCATCAGGCCGATGCCGACAAGATCGAGCTGCGTATCGAGATTCCAGCCCGCGGTCGAGACTTCCGGGACGCGGCTGCTGGCGCCCTCGCGGCGGGTGCGGCTTTGCGGTTGCGCGTCTTGTTTGCCGCCGCGACCGCGCAGCCGGCTCGTCAGCGCTTCCCACAGCCCGCCCTTGCCCTCACTACGGTCAGCGGCTGCGGTACGACTCGAGGGCTGCTGCTGGCGCGCGCCGCTTTGCGGGCTGGGTGGGGCCGAGCGCGACCCGGACGAGCTGGCAAGCGGTTGGCTGGGGCCTGAATCGCGGCCGGGCGGTTTCGCGTCCGGTTTCGCGTCCTTGCCTTTGCCGAACTTGAAGAGTCCGCCGACACGGCCGGTCAGCGCGGCGAATCGGCCCGCGTCAGCCGCTTTGTCGCCGCTTCCCGGCTTGCGATCCGGCTTATTCGGCGGCGGCGCCGAGCGTCCGTAAGACGACGATGGCGCTGGCGTGCCGCGCCCGGCATCAGGCTTCGCATCCTGCTTGTCGCCGCCGCGCCCGAAACGACTTCCAATCGCGCTGAATACGTTTCTGCCGCCGCCCTCATCCTTCTTCTTGTCGGGCGGGCGATTCTGCGGCGGGCGGCCGGCATCTTTCTTGTCGTCGGGTTTTTCGTTCTTGCCCCGGTTGAAAAACCCGCCAAATCCACGCCCGCCGGATTTGTCGTCGGGCTTCGCCGCAGGCTTGCTGTCCGCTGGCCGGCTGCTAGCAGAGCTAGGCCGGTCGCCGGGCCGGGAGTGTGACGATGAGTCACCGGGTCTGCGGTGACGGGCTGTTTTCGCCGGTCGAACGGGAGGGCGGCGCGCTGCTGGATGTGAGCTGAGGCCGGTC
>JZRA01000028.1 GCA_001567485.1 Chloroflexi bacterium OLB13 | reverse complement strand
CTCGGTAAAGGTCGGCGCGACAGTGTAGTGCAGGCGGAACATCGGCGTACTGGAGAACTCGGTGTACAGGATCACACCGGTGATCGAGTCCGTCTGGTCGCCCATGCGGATCAGGCCGTTCGCATCCGCGGGGAAGTGCGGGACAGGATTCGGGCCGGTTCCGTTGCGCTGATCGTCCACGACGATGCGCGCACGGCTGACCAAATCCATGTGATTGAGCGCGTCAGTCGATCCCGGCGCGTAGAGGTGCGTCGGCTGATAGAGCTTGCCATCGCTGACGATCATCTCGCCGACGCTGCCGAGTGCGTACATATCCGCGACGGTGAGCGCGCCGCTTGATCCGACGATCTTGACCAGCATGCTCTCGTAGTTCTCCCAGTCGGCGAGGCTGGCGATCGGCAGCGAGACCTGAGTCGGCAGCACCGAGTCGCCGGTGGCGCAGGTCGTCACGTTCGAGACCGACGAAAGCTGCGTGAGCGTGCCGCCGGGCGTGCCACCGCTGGGATCGTATTCGACAATCGTGCCGGTGATGCGGATATAGTCGCCGGCGTTCACCGGGAACGAGTTGTTGAAGACGAAGATGCCTTCGGAGGTCACCGGGTTCGCATCCGGGAACTTCTCTTGGACGAAGAATCCGCCGATGCCGTTCGGGCTGCCGGGTTGGAAGTCCGCGGTCACGACGCCTTCAGTCGTGATGACGACGCCGCGCACAGCCGCATTGACGCCGCCTTCCTGATAGTCGTGGATGCTGTCCCATGCCACGCCGCAGCCTTGATTCACCGTCGTGGTTTCATTGTCGGCGTCATTGGCAGTGTTGGGATCGCCCGTGACTTGCGCAGTGGCATCGGTCGTCAGCGTGCCGGCGGCCGTGAACGAAACATCGGCGTTGACGATGGTCGGGCTGCCGCTGCTTGATAGTGGGCCTGCAAATGTGCAGTCAAGCACGGTGTTACCGCTTGAAAGTGTACAACCCACCGGCGCAGCGTCAAACGTGCCGATCCCGCCGCTGAGCGTGGATGACAGCGTGTAGTTGCTGGCATCGGCGGTGCCGACGTTGCTGATCGTGAACGTGAGCGTCAGTGTGTCGGTGGACAGCACGGGATCGACGCTCTCGGTGATGCTGACCGTGACGTCCGGAGCCGCCGCGCTGAAGATGGTCGAGTGCTGATCCGTGTTCGGGCCGGCGTCGGCGGGGTTGGAGGTCGCGTCGCTGTCGAGCGTCAGCGTGCCATCAACGGTCGGCGTGACGTCGAAACTAACGGTATAGCTGCTGCTGGCCGTCAGCGTGCCGATGGTGCAGGTGACGGTCGGGCTGGAATACGCGCAGAACGAGGACGGATCAACGAAGCTGCCGACCGTCGCGCCAGCGAACGCCGTGCCAGACAGGTCGACGGTCATCACGACGTTGTCGGCCTGTGCGTTACCCTGATTGGTGACGACAGCCGTGTACGTCTCGGCTGTGCCTGTGACGCCGTTCGATGCGCCGGCCACGTCAGTGACGAGGTCAGGGGCGATGCACGGATTCAGCGCAGACGCGGTATTGCGCGGCGTGAACACGTCGACGGCCGCGAAGTCCGCGCTGTTGTCGTCGGTATCCTGACAGCCGCTGCTGGCTCGCACGGCATGAATGCCGTTGCCAACTGGTGGAGTCGGCCCAGTACCCTCGTAGGTCGTCGCGGAAGAACCGTAGCCCACGAAATCGACGTAATTGGGGCTTGTTGTTGGGTCGTTTCCACCGGTGAATTCAGTTGATACATTGAAAAGCGCTACTTTGCCGCCTCCACCACCCATGTTAATCGGTGTGGGATCAATGTGATCGGGCGTCGGCAGGGCAACGCCATTACCCGATCCAGCGGCTTCCTGAATGAGGTAGTACTGGCCGGCTTGCAGCGTGGTTGAAGCCGGGATTACGGTAAGATTGCCCCACGATGTTCCGGTCCCACCGGCGTATTGCACCGACCAATTGCTAATGTCGACTGACGATGCGCCTGCATTGAACAACTCAATGTAGTCGTGTGTGAAATCAGCGTTGGAGTTACCGCCGCCTCCATTGAGCGCACTAATCACGATCCCGCTGGCGGACGCCTGCGCGACGTGTGCGCCCGGCGCAAACGCCAGCGCAAGGGCCGCAAGCGCGGCCACTATCCATAAACCTGAAACTCTGAGCCGCATAAGAAACCTCACTGCTGCATAGACAAAAGCGCGACGCAGCCCGATGCGCACGCCGGCTAGGCCGGAGTGTAACACGCGATTGTTAAAGTGGGTCGATGCAACTTCAAGCCTGTGTTCTAATTGGCTTAATGATGTGGATGGAGGACGGGATGGGCGCTGCAGAACAGGGCGCGGGGCAGATGGATGGACGCTGGATGGTGAGCGCGCGTACGCTCATATTTGTGCGCTGTGGCGACCGCATTCTCTTCATGAAACGCGCGCCGCATAAGCGCATCTTCCCTAATCGTTATAACGGCCTCGGTGGACATCTCGAACGCGACGAAGACCCGCACACATCGGCCCTGCGTGAGGTGCGCGAGGAGAGCGGGCTAGAGGTCGAAAACCTCAAGTTGTGCGGGATTCATCACATCGACGCCGGCGCGGACAGCGGGATTCTGTTGTTCGTGTTCACGGCCGATGGCGACGATCAGACGCCGCTTGCGCATAGTCATGAAGGCGTGTTGGAGTGGGTTCCGCTGGATCGCGTGCTCGGACTGGATTTGGTCGAAGACCTGCCGCACGCACTGGGTCGCATCCTCGCGATGAAGCCCGGCGACGCGCCGTACTTCGCGCACGTCAGCTATGACGCCGACGACCGGATTGTGATTCGGTATGCGTAATCCACCACGCAATCTGCTACACTGCCGCGCGGACAAACTACGGGCAGGTAGGCACCACTGTGACTGAAACGACGCCGGAACCCATCGTTGTCAAGCCGCCGATGACTGTGCGCGGATGCTTGTGGCGCGCCGGATGCCTCGTCATCTGGCTGCCATTGATCCTTCTGCCGATCGTGCTGCTCGCGCTCGCGGTTCAAGGCGAAGTGGCGCTGTGGCACGGTTCGGACTTCCCGGACGGTCACGAACACCCGTTCCTTCAGGTTAAGCTGCTGATGGATGTCGAAACGCGCGGCTTGAACGTCACGCGGTCGTACATCGCTTCGGGGCAGGGGAGCGATGCGGTGTGTGTGCAGACTGCCGTGAACTACATGCTCTGGCAGGGCGAAGGCGAGCCTGCGCGTTACTGCGACTGTTATGTGCGTAGTGAAGACCGGTGGGCGTTGCAGTCGACGGCCTCAGGGGAGTGTCCGGAGTAACACGTTATGGACAGCGGCACGCTTATTCTCATCGCGGCAGGCTGCGGTATTCTGTGCATCGTGCTGTTTGTGATCGGAACGGTGCTGAACGCGTTGGGCATCGTTTTTGAGCTGATCGGCGGGCTGGTGGAATTCGCCGTGAACCTGTTTAACTTTGGGCCGGTTCCCGGTTGTGGATGCGTGGTGTTAGCGGGCGCGATTGCCATGTGCGTCGTCACCGCGCTGGCGGTCAACAGCGTGCTTCAAACGTGCGGGACACCGCAGCAGGTCAACTTTTGTCAACTCTTCGGATATTAGGCATGGCAGAGTCGGTCATTCAGACACGCATCCAAGAGGTCGAAGCGGCGGTTCACAGCGTGGTCGTCGGTCAGGATCAACTGGTCAACCGCTTGTTGATCGGCCTGCTCTGCGGCGGACACGTCCTCATCGAAGGTGTGCCGGGCCTTGCCAAGACGCTGACCGTCCGCGCTTTGGCGTCTGCGCTGCACGTCTCGTTCCAGCGGGTGCAGTTCACGCCCGACCTGCTGCCGAGCGACATCATCGGCACGCAGATTTTCAACCCACGCACGGGCGAGTTCACGGCGAAGCGCGGGCCGGTGTTCGCGAATCTGCTGCTGGCCGACGAGATTAACCGCGCGCCGGCGAAGGTGCAGTCGGCCCTGCTGGAGGCGATGGAGGAGCGTCAGGTTACGCTGGGCGAAGCGACGGAGATGCTTCCCTCGCCGTTCATGGTGCTGGCGACGCAGAACCCGATCGAACAGGAGGGGACGTATCCGCTGCCAGAGGCGCAGCTCGACCGCTTCCTGCTCAAGGTCGTGATCGGCTATCCTACGCGGGCGCAGGAGCGCGAGGTGATGGAGCGCATGGGCAGCGAAATCCCGCCGCTGCCAGCGCCTGTGATGGAAGCCCGTGACCTGTCCAACGCTCAGCACGCGGTGCATAACGAGATTTTCGTCGATGACCGGCTCAAGGAGTACGTGCTGTCGCTGGTCGAGGCGACACGCAATCCTGAACAGTACGGCCTCAAGCCGCTGACGCCGCTGATCGCGCTTGGGGCGTCGCCGCGCGCATCGTTGGGCTTGCTGCGCGCAAGCCGGGCACATGCGTATCTGCGCGGCTCGGGTCATGTCACGCCCGACGACATCCGCAAGGTCGCGCCGGACATCCTGCGCCACCGGATCAGCTTGAGCTTCGAGGCTGAAGCGGAGGGTGTCACCAGCGATACGATCATCGAGCAGTTGATCGCACGGGTCGCAGTGCCCGCATGAGCGCGATCGACCCCGACCTGATACGCCGCGTCGCTCGCATCGAGCTGCGAACACGCAAAATGGTCGACAGCAGCTTGATCGGGGCGTATCGCGCGGCCTTTCGCGGGCGCGGCGTCACGTTCGATTCCGTCCGGCCATACGAGCCGGGCGATGACGTGCGCCACATGGACTGGAAGGTCAGCGCGCGAATCGGGGAACCGCACGTCAAGCAGTTTGCCGCCGAGCGCGATTTGTCCGTCATGCTGGTGATCGACGACAGCGGCTCGATGCGCGCGGGCGCACCGCGTTCAAAGCGTGAGGTAGCTGCGGAATTGGCGGCGGCTGTCGCGTGGATCGGCGGGCGTGCGGGCGACCGCGTCGGCGCGCTGACGGTTCACAGCGGCGGTACGACCTTCGTGCCGGCTCGCCGGGGGCGCAATCACGTGCTGCGCGTCATCCGTGCGGTGTTGGGGCAGGACGCGAGTTTGCTTGGCACGGACTTGACGACAGCCCTGCGGATGACGGTTCGGGCGCAGCGTAAGCGCGGGATTATTTTTGTCTTGTCGGATTTCTTGGCGTCGGCGGGGGACTATCAATCGGCGCTGGCGTTGGCCGCCGCGAAGCACGACGTGGTCGCCTGTGTGGTCTCCGAACCGCTTGAGCGCGCATGGCCCGATGCCGGTCTCGTTGTCCTCGAAGACGCCGAGACTCAGCGGCGGATCGTGGTCGATTCAGGGGACTCGGCGTGGCGTGCGCGGTTTGCCCAGCGTGCGCAGCAGTTCGATGAGGCGCGCACCCGCGCCATCGTCCGCAGCGGGGCGTATCGTATGACGCTCTCGACCGGCGATGACCCGATTGCCGCATTGGCCCGATTCATGCGCCGTAGGGCCGCGGAAGGACGGCGGCTGTGAGGCGTTGGCTGTTTGCCGCGATGGTGCTGTGCATGGTGGAGGCGGCGTTCGCGGCGGACTTTGACTCACCGATTGTCAGCGCGCGCTTCGAGGCGAGTACCTACGCGCCCCTGACCGGCGAGCCGTTCACCCTGACGCTGAAGGTTGAATTGACACCCGACACCTCGCTGGTCGAGTGGCCGCAGATCACCGATCCGTGGGGGCCGTTCGAGGTGCGTTCGATCGAGCCGGTCGAGCAGGTTGGAAACTCGGTATCGCAGTCGTTCGTCGTAGTGCTTTGGCGGCCGGAGGACGCCGTAACGCCGCCGACGTACCTCGGCTATGGCGCGGGCGGCGGCGATATTCGGCGCGTGCCGGTGACGGAAGCCTATTTCAGTGTGCCAACCGTGCTGGAGGCCGGCGCAGAGGATCCGATCCCGGCGGTCGGATTTCCGGGCGCGATCTGGCCGTGGCCGGGTCTCGTGCTCGTCGCCGGGATATGCGTGGTGGTGTTGATGGTCGTTCTGCCGAAGCTGCGCCCTGACGCCGAATTGACCACGCCCCCCGATCCGCTGGATGCGCTGGCGCGCGCGCTCGGACGTATCAGCAGTGACGACCCACGTGCTGTATCGCGCGCGGTGATGCGAATTGTGCAGCGAGCCTACCGGCTGGAACCGGAGTCGGATGGGCTGCGGCGAACGCGAGACACGGCCGAGGCGCTTTTATATCGCACCACGCCCGTGACGGCGGACGAGGCCGATGATCTGCGGCGGCTGGCGCTGCGGGCAATCAACGAGATTCTCGATGGATGAGTTCCGGTTTGCGCATGCGTGGGCGTTCCCACTGCTGATCGCGGCCGGCTGGGTGATCTGGAAGGGCCGCTGGCGGAGGCGTCTTCCTGCGCGCCTGTACGGCGACGTCCGCTTGACGCGCACCGGCATCCGAAGCTGGAAGGTACGCCTGCATCCGCTGCCGGATACGCTTCGTGTCGCGGCGTGGTGTCTGCTCGTCGTGGCGCTGGCGCGACCACAAGCCGGCACGGCGCAGGAAGTCATCCGCGGCGAGGGCATCGACATCGTGTTCGCGCTCGACGTGTCGGGCAGCATGGCGGCGCTGGACTTTCAGCCGTTGAACCGGCTTGAGGCGGCGAAAGACGTGATCGCGGATTTCGTGGCAGGGCGCGAGTTCGACCGGATCGGCGTGGTGATCTATGCGCGCGCTGCGTATACGCTGGTTCCGCTGACGCTTGACTATCAGACGGTTCGCTCGGCACTGGACGGCGTCCGCTTGATCTCCGAACTGCGCACGGCCGACGGCGAACAAGCGCTGGACGGCACGGCATCGGGTGTTGGGCTGCTGGCGTCGGCCGCGCTTATGCGGGAGAGCACCGTGCGGAGCAAGGTCATCATCCTGCTCACGGACGGCGCGACGAACTCAGGAGTTGACCTGAGCTTGGCGGCCGAGGCTGCGGCGGCGTGGGGATTCGAGTCTTTACCATCGGGGTTGGTCGCAGGGGGCAGGTGCCCGCGCCGGACGGCGAAGGCAACATCACGATGATCGAATCCGATCTGGACGAATCGGCGCTTCAGCGGGCGGCTGACATCGGCGGCGGGCGGTACTTCAGCGCGGCGGATTCGGCCAGTCTAGCCGCGGCGGCCTCGGCGATTGACCGCCTCGAACGCACGCCCGTTCGCCGACAGGTGTACATTCCATGGCGAGACTGGGCGCCCGCATTGTTGGCCGCGGCGTTGATCTGCCTGCTGGCCGAGTGGACGCTCCGCGCGTTTGTGCTCGATACCGCGCCGTAGGCAGCCGCTATGTTCACGTCACCCACTTGGCTGATCCTCCTTGTGTTTGTGGTCGCGATCCCGTTTGTCGAACGCGTTCGGGCAAGGCGGCGTCGGCTGCGGGGCGCGGCGCTTGGGACGTCGTCGCGGCGGCCGCTCAGGCTGCTGTGGCTGGGCGGGCTTGCCGCGGTGATCGTCGCGCTGGCAAATCCCGTCTTCGGCGTCGAACTCGACTTGATCGACGCGCGGGGTGGCGCGGTGATGCTGGTGCTTGACGTGAGCGCGAGCATGGACGCGATCGACATGACCCCAAGCCGGCTCGAACGCGCCAAGCTGACCGCACTGGACATCATCGACCAAGCCGAGGGCAACGTATTCGGCTTGATCGTGTTCGCGGGCGAAGCGTATGTGTACTTACCACTCACGTTTGACGCCGAAGCCGCGCGGCTGTTCGTGCAAAGCGCGTCGAGCAGTTTGGTCACGCGGCAGGGCACGGTCATCGCCGACGCCTTGGATCAGGCGATCGAGGCGCTGGCGTCACAGGGCGCAGACAGCAGCGTGATCGTGCTGCTGAGCGACGGTGAGAATCAAATCGGCGATCCGGTTGTGGCTGCGGCTCGCGCGCGGGAACTCGGCATTCGCGTGCATGTGATCGGCTACGGGACGCCGGAAGGCGACGTGATCCCTCGCTACGACGCGGCGGGCAATCGCATCGGCCTTGTGGCGAATGACGCCGGGCAGATCGTCACGACACGGCTGGACGAGGACAGCCTGCTCGATATCGCTGAGGCGGCCGGCGGCACGTATCAGCGCGCGACCGACACCGGCGTTGAATCCGTGGCGGTCATCGCTTCGGTGCAGGAGCTTGAGCTGGGCGCGGTTGGTGCACAGTTGCAGTCGCTCGGTGTGTCGCGATACGGGTGGGCTGTCTTGGCTGCGCTGGTGCTGTTGGGCGCTGACATCTGGCGCCGGCGGGAGGGATAGGTGCGCGCAGCGATTCGCCGCCTCAGCCCGCCCCTGCTGATAACGCTGATCGTGGCGTTTGTGCTCTCGCGCGCCGTGCCGGATACCGTCCGGGCAAGCCGCGAGATGGGCACTGAACACGCGGCGCAGCTGTTTGAACGAGCCGCCGTGCAGCCTGACGCCAGCCCGTTCGACGTGTTCCGCGCGGGGACGGCATGGATCGGACTTGACGATCTGCGTGCCGCGAAGTGGCTTGAGTTGGCGGCACAGGAACGATCGCCCAAAATATGGCGCGATGCGGCGTTCAACCTCGGCGTCGCGCGATTCTACGCTCGTGAGTATGCGGCGGCGGCTCGCACATTTCGCGAGATCCTTGAACGCGATCCCGCCGATGCCGACGCCCGTTATAACTACGAACTCTCGCTGAAGTTCGTCGAAGATCCGCTGCCACGAGAGCAGCAGCAGCGCACCGAGCCGGACGACGGCAGCACCGATCCGACCGTGACACCGACACCGGAATCGGGTGGCTTCGACGGCCCGACACCCACGCCGCCGCGTGAGGAGTTGGAGCCTGATCCAACCGCAACCCCTGAGGTGGGTTCCGGTGACTTCGGCGCTGAGGCGAACTCGACACCAGCGCCGGTGGAAAGCGGCAGCTTGACGATTGAGGATGCGCTCCGGCTGCTCGACGCGGCCGCGCGTGACGCTGATCCGATCATCCCGTTTTCAAAGACGCCGCGCGCGGATGGCGAGCCGGAGGTGGGCTGGTGAGGTGGCTTGTCCCGCTGCTGATCCTTGGCGTGCTGACAGTCGGCGTGGCCGCGCAGGACGAACCGGTGCTGGTGAGTGTCGCGCTGGATCGTCCGCGGGCATTCGTCGGCGAACAGTTGATTTACACGGTGACGGCGTTCACAGACGCGTCGCGCGAAATCGTGCTGATGCAGCCAGAGTTCAACGGGTTTTGGCACGGCGAAGTACGCTCGTTCCAAGGTTCGGAGACGCGAAACGGGAAACAATACGAGGCGGCGATTTTCCAGATCAGCCTGTATCCGCTGCGAGACGGCCTGCTTACGATTGAACGGCCGCGCGTTCAGTTTATTGATGACGGCAGCGGCCAGTCCGTGATCGTGGCGGGCGAATCGCTCACGGTTGAGGCGGCGCCGGTTCCGCCCGCCCCGGACAACTTCGGCGGACTGGTCGGCGCGGTGATCCCGCAGTTGACGGTCGAGCCGACGACGATTCGGCTGGGCGAAGCGGTGCGTGTCACGCTGCGGTTGTCGGGAAGCGCGAACCTCGAAGCCAGTCCCGCGCCTGAGCTTGTCCTGCCGCAGTCGTGGCGTCTCTATGCCGACGCGGGTGAGACGGACGTGACGTTCGACGGGGCATTGGCGACGCAGGAGGTCACGCTGCGCTGGACGGCCATACCGGATGAGGCGGGGACTGTGCAGGTGGGGGTCGCGCCGTTCACGATCTTTGATCCGCGCACCGGATTTGTCGATATCGAGGCGCCTGCCGTGCGTGTGGATGTGCTCGCGGCGGCGGACGGCAGCATCCGGCGCGATACTGGCGCGCTCGTCCCCAGCGAGGCGCTTCCACTGGTCGACGACGTGCCCCCGCTGTCGTATCCCGCATGGCTGTTGTGGATCGTCGGCCCGGCGCTGGCGGTCTCGGCGCTTGCGATCCCCTTCGCCCGATCGGAGTTTGAGGCTTGGCGGCGCAGGCGGCGTGCGAGACGGGCCTTCCAGCAGTTCCGGGCCGGGCTGCGTCGCGCATCCGACGCGAATCGAATCGAGGCGCTGGGTGGCCTTGTGCGGCGGTATCTGACGGATATTGGAATGCGAGACGTTTCAGCGAATTCGGCGGCGGCCGCTGTTCTCACCGAGCTTGAGGGCCTCGCCTATGCGCCCGAACCACACGCTGTCCTATCACGGGCGGTTGACCGGGCATACGGGTTCGTCAAAGCAGTCGAGGAGCGGCGTAATGCGGTGGCTCGTTAGCGTCGTTGCGCTGACGCTGTTGGCGTCTCTCGCGGTCGGCCAGTCCACGGCGGAACGGGCTGAAGCGGCGTATGAGGCGGGCGACTTCGAACGCGCGGCTGATCTGTGGGTGCAGGCGGCCGGTGAAGATGCGCGACCGGCAACGTTCATTAATGCAGGGCAGGCGCTGTTGATGAACGACGATCTGGGGCGGGCGATGCTGTACTTTAAGCGGGCGCAGCTTGATATGCCGCGCGCGTCGGAGGTTCAGCTTGGCCTCGCGCTCGTCCGTTCACTGCGTGTAGACGTGGTTCAGGAGGATCAGCGCATCCTTCCGGCGCTGGAGCGCGTGACCGCTGAGCTGGTCTCGGCGGCGGAGCTGCAGTGGCTGACGGTGATTACGCTGGCGGCGGCGGGCGGCGCATGGCTGGTTCATGTCACACGGCGGCGTATTCGCGTCGCTGCCGTCACGCTCAGCATCGTGGCGGGGCTGCTGACCGTGCTGCTGGCCGTCCGCGTCGCATCCGTCCGGCTTGCGCCTCCTGCGGTGATCACGGCGCTAGAGGCGGTGCTGTACAACCAGAGCGACGGCGCAGGGTTTGAATTAGGGACAGTGTATGCGGGCGCGGAAGCCCGAATCGAGGCCGTGGAAAGCGGACGGGCGCTCCTATCGTTTCCGGACGGCCGGCAGGGCTGGGTCAATCGGGACGCGTACGAGCCGGTGATTACGTCCCCGGTTTAATCAGCGACGGGATTTGGCTGATGCTGTGCGCGATGTGCGTGCCGGACGCGCGCAGCGCCGCCTGTTTGAACTCCGCGCGCTCTTCCGGGCTGCGGATCACTGCACCGGTGTGGCCCATCCGCAGGCCGTCCGGGGCGCTGACGCCTGCGATATACGCCACGACCCGTTTGGTCATGTTGGCGCGGATGTACTCCGCAGCGTTGAGTTCTGCCATACTGCCGATCTCGCCGATCAACACGACCGCATCCGTTTCGGGGTCGGATTCAAAGGCGGTCAGAACGTCGGTCAGCGTTGTTCCGACAATCGGATCGCTGCCGATACCGACGACACACGACTGTCCCAGCCCGGCGGCGGTCAGCGTGGCGACGACCTCGTACGACAGTGTGCCTGACCGTGATACGACCCCGATGCGGCCCGGCATGGCGGCTTCAACGGGGAAGGTGCCGATGGATACCCGGTCGGGTTCGAGGATGCCGGAGCAGTTCGGGCCGATCAGCCGGGCATTACTCGCGCGAAGCCGTGCGCAAACGCGCAGCATGTCATGAACCGGAATGCCCTCCGTCACGCACACGATGAGTTCGATGCCGGCGTCGATGGATTCGAAGATCGCGTCTGCAGCCTGCGCGGCAGGCACGAAGATGACCGATGTATTCGCGCCTGAGATGCTCACCGCCTCGGTCATGCTGTCAAGCACCTGAATGCCGGATGCCCACTCACCGCCTTTGCCGGGGGTGACGCCAGCCACGATGTGAGTGCCGTAGGCGAGCATGATCTGTGTGTGAAATCCACCCTCGCGCCTGTGATGCCCTGCACCACGACGCGTAGATCATCAGCTCGCGTGAAGAGTCCCATTATCCGCCTCGCGCGGCAGTGAGCGCCCGTGACGCCGCGTTATCCAGTGAGTCTGCGAAAGTGACGAGAGAGTCCAGTCCGGCCGCTTGGATCAGGGTGCTGCCCGCTTGCGCTGCGCTTCCATGCAGCCTGATGACCATCGGAACCGTGCGCATTGAAGACGAATAGGCCCCGATGAGTCCCTGCGCGACATCGTCGGGGCGTGTCAGGCCACCGAACACGTTCAAGATGATGCTCAGTACCGCGGCGTCCTCAAGGACGACGCCGAGCGCCGTGCGCACCGTCTCCGAGCGCGCGCTTCCGCCGATATCGACGAAACTGGCTGGCGTGATATTGTACGGCACACCGAGGCGTGTCACGGCATCCATCGCGGCCATCGCGAGGCCCGCGCCGTTGGCGATACAGGCGATCTGACCGCCGAGCTTGATATACGTGATCCCGAGTGCCTTTAAGGAACGCGGGCCGATGGACGGCTCTGAGATGGCGTTAGCGACCTCGGGATGACGAAACAGCGCCGCGCCGTCGAAAATCGAGCGCGCGCCGCCGACGTACCAGATGCCCGCCTCGGTGTATATCACGGGTTCGAGATGGAGCGAGAGCAGGTCGGCGGTGACGAACGCACGATATACCGCCTGCATTAGCGCTGCCAGCGGCTGCCACGAGCTGCGCGGGATTTCGAGTCCGTTAGCGACCGCCGTCACCTGATAGTCGTGCAGTCCGTAGAGTGGATCGGCCTGTACGACGATCGGGGCATCCCCGCCAGCAACCGCAGCGCGCAGCACCGTGAGCGCGCGTTCTTGATCAATCGACAGATCGATCTTGAGGGCAGGCACATCACGGGCTGTTTCGATGCGACGGTCATGCAGTTCGGCGGTGGACATCACGGCAGCGCCATAACGCCGCAGGAGGTCAAACACCTGTTCCGTCGATTGTTCCAACGCCAACCTCGCCAAAGTAGGGAAACCGCGATTATAGCTCAGCGGGGAGAGCAGCCCAAACGTTATTGGCCGAAGTCGCATGAATGATTTACACTGAGACTAGACGAGTATTGCTTTGCTAGGGGGCACAACAATGCGAAGACTCGCATTCATCGCGATAGTGGCGTTGTTTAGTGTGACGTTTGGTGTGGCGGGTGCGCAGGGCGAGGAACTTCTGCGCAATCCGAACTTTGACGGGCCGTTCGTCGACACGGGCGGCGGCATGGTCGCGGACGGGTGGATGCCGTGGTTCGTTGGCCCGCTGACCGAGCGCCCGGACTTCTTGGAAGCGCCGGCCGATCGTGCGGTTGACGGCACCGCGCAGATGTACTCGTCATTCTTGGCAACGCATCGTGCGGGCGTGTTTCAATCCGTGACCGGCCTAGCGCCCGGCGTGCCGCTGACCTTCACCGCCAATGTGTGGGTCTGGTCGACGCGGGACGACAGCAATCCCGCCGCGAGCGTGGATCCGGGCGGTGTGACGATTGAAGTCGGGATCGACCCGACCGGCAGCATCGACCCCGAAGCCACGACGATCATCTGGTCACAGCCGATCAGCCAGTATGACGCGTTCGTGCCGGTGTCGGTCACGGCCGCGCCCAGCGGTGAGTTCGCGACGGTATTCGTCCGCACGACAATTGCCGAGGCGCGTTTGGTCACCGATGTCTACGTGGACAACGCGTCGCTTACGGTACAGCCTACGGATGTCGTTGCGCCGCCTACCGACACGCCGGCAGATGCGTCGACCGAAGCGCCGACTGACGCCCCGACGCCAACCGAAGAACCGGTCGAGCCGGTAGAGACTCCGGCGGAGTCCGCGGCCGCGCCCGGCACGATTGAACACGTCGTGCAGCCCGGTGACTCGCTGTATTCCATCGCCGTGGTGTATGGCAGTTCGATCGAGGCGATCCGCGCGGCTAACGGCCTGAGCGAAACCGCGATCATCTACCCCGGAAACCGCCTGATCGTGCCGGTCAGCACGCCGGTTGTCCCGACGCTCGAAAATACCGAGGTCACGGCGGAACCCACCCCGGCGGCAACCGAGGAAGTGACGCCAGCGGAAACCGAAGAACCCGCGGCGACCGCGACCGAGGCCGCGCCCGCGACGGTTGAACCGGTCACTTACCGCGTGAAGCCGGGCGACTCGCTCATGGCGATTGCCAAGCAGTACGGCGTGGATGTTGTCAAACTTGGTCAGGCTAATCGTATCCTGAACTACAACCTGATTACAGTCGGGCAGGTGCTGGTCATCCCGGTAGAGCAGGAAACGACGGAGGCCACGCCAGCGCCGTCCAACACACCTGCGCCGATCCGTCACTTCGTGCAGTTTGGTGATTCGGTGTATCGGATTGCAGCCCGGTATGGAGTCACGGCGCGGGCGATCATCGAGGCCAATAACCTCGAGAATCCGAACCGCATCTTCTACGGACAGATGCTGCTCATCCCGAAATGAGCGACTATCGGGTGCTTCGCAACACCCGCACTGGCGAGGTGGTGCTGGGGCGAGCGCGCTGGTGCGCGAGTTTCCTGTGCCACTTCGTCGGTTTGATGGGCCGCGCCGGCCTTCCGCAAGGGGAGGGGTTGTTATTCGTCACGGGCCGCGAGAGCAAGGCGGCGACGACGATCCACATGTTCTTTATGCGCTTCACCATCGGCGTTGTGTGGTTGGCGAAGGATGGCCGGGTCGTCGATAAAGCGGTGGCGAAACCGTGGAGGCCGGCCTATGCACCGAAGGCCCCCGCTCAGTACTATGTTGAAGCGAACGTCAGCGTGCTGGATAGCGTAGAAATCGGCGACGTGCTGACGTTCTCAGATCGCACGACGTAACGTTTCAGGCAGCACGCCATGAATTTTCACATCAAGATACGGGCATGGGCCTTAACGGCCGTTTGTGTTCTCATCCTGAGCAGTACGCTCGTGATGGCGCAGCAGCCGCCCGCGGGAGGCACGATACACGTTGTCCAGCGCGGTGAAACCCTGTTCCGCATCGCGCAGTCATACGGCCTGACGACTGATGTACTGGCGCGCGTGAACGGGATACTCAACCCATCGAACATCCTCGTCGGCCAACGGTTGATCATCCCCGGCCCGGACTTCATCCCGGAGACAGAAACCCCCGAGACGTATATCGTCCAGTTTGCGGATACGCTGGCGTCGATCAGCGCGGCGTTCGGCGTGAACCTCGAGACGCTGGTTGCGCTCAACAGCCTCGCGAACCCGGACTCGATCTATGTCGGCCAAGTGCTGCGGCTCAGCGGGGAAATCCCGCAGACTGATGCGCCGGCTGAAGGCGCGCCCGATTCGCCGGAACCACCGCGTGAACAGGTCATCCACCGTGTGCAGCGTGGAGAAACTCTGTTCCGAATCGCCCAGAAGTACGACGTCAATATGTCGGCCATTCAAGCGGCGAACGGCATTCAAGACGCGTCGCGGATCTTCGCGGGGCAAGACCTGATTATCCCCGATGCGCGCACGTCCAGCGCCGTGAGCGCGCTGCCAGATGGGATCGCGACCATTGACCTCACGCCGTTGGTGCTGACGGAGGGGAAGTCCGCCCGCCTGTTGATTACGTCTGCGGCGCCGGCGACCGTGAACGTCACGTTTCTCAACCGCGTGATTCCGGTGTCCTCGTCCGATGGCGGTGTGGCGCATCGTGCGTTCCTGCCTGTAGCGCTCGGCACGGCGCCGGGAATCTACGACATCACCGTGTCGGTGGCCGATACCACCGGACGCTCGGAAGTGCTGCGGTTCAATGTGCAAGTCACGTCGGGCGGTTACGGACGGCAGTATATTACGCTGCCGGACAGCAAGGTGCCGCTGCTCGTGCAAGGCGTCGAGGATAACGAACGCGGCCTGCTGGAGGCGCTCACATCGCGCTACACCCCCGATCTGTACGTCGACGGGCCGATGGGCTTACCCGCTGCCGCCTCGATGTTCAGCGCGTTCGGAGCAGAGCGTGCGTATAACGGAAGCGACTTCAACCGGCATCATACCGGCGCGGATTTCGCAGGCGCGCCCGGCACGCCGGTGATCGCTGCTGCCGCCGGGCGTGTGGTGCTTGCGGACACGCTCAATATCCGCGGTGTGTGCGTGGTCATCGATCATGGTTGGGGCGTGTACACGCTTTACGCCCACATGAGCGACCGGTACGTGAATCTCGGTGATTTCGTGCAGGCCGGTCAGGCCATCGGCGCGATTGGTTCGACGGGGCGGGCAACCGGCGCTCATCTCCATTGGGAAGTGTGGCTGCACGGGACGCCGGTCGACCCGATGCAGTGGGCCGCTGAAGCCTTCCCCTAAAGCACGCCGGATGCGGTTGTAAACAGAACGGGCCACACGATTGTGCGGCCCGTTTCTTTGTTGGACAGTACGCCGGCGTTATGTGGCGTAGGCGTCGTCAAGCGACTCGAAGTCCGTGAACAGGAAGTGGTCGTGATAGTAGTGGATCCAGAGGAACGAGAGGATCGCGGTGTAGTACGCGACGTCGAACCTCCAGTTGCCGAGCGCCTGTTCGTAGGGGATGCCCTGCGTGAGCATTCCGGGCTGCGGGGTGATGATGTGCGAGAGCGCGTAGACGACGGCGAACACCAGCGCCGACCCGACCAGCATAATCGCGCTCAGCAGGTACAGACCGCGTGAGTCCTTGCCCTTGCTGAACCGCGCAACCAGCGGCGCGCTTGCCTGAAGATCGCCGTAAGCCGCCTTGATCTTGATGATATAGAACGTGATCGCCAGATACTGGAACGAGTGCCACGTGTTCAGCCCTTGGAACGCCGTGTCGAGGTTCGGCAAGGCGGGCATCACGAACGCGATCACCACGGTAAAGGCGACGAACGTCGTCTTCGGGACGTTCAGGATTCCGCTGCGGTATTCCCGCACCGACTTCAGCACAAACGCACCGACCGCGGCAAGGAACACGGCAGTCATGGTATAGAAGAACCACGCCTGCTGGAAGAACTCCGGGATGACGCGGGTGAGATCGTTCACGCCGATGTCGAACGAGCCTTGGCTGATCTTGAACGCCGCCATCGGGAACAGACAGGTGAGGATCACGGCATAGTCGATCGCGCGGGCGATAGGCGTGACTGCGCTCCCACGGCGAACTTGTGTGGTCTCCTTGTGGTTGTAAAGCTCCACGATGAACGTCACTTGATGCAGAACGTGCAGCGCGGCCCAGAAGAAGAATACGGTCAGCAGCAGTGTCAGGTTGAGGAACGCGAGCGACACGACCACAATCGGAATGATGATAGAAGACCGGATGAGCATGGGATAGCGCTTCTTGAAGCTGTCATCCAGCCCGGTGCGGAGGAACGTCGACATCATGTGCGGCCCACCGACCGCTACGGCTACGAACGCGTTTACGAGGTTACGCGACCAATCATCCCATGCCGCATCAGCGGGGTTGGTGGCGCGCAGCAGCAGATACACCAAGTACGGCAGTGGAACGACGATGACGCTGAACGTGATATACATCAAATCCCAGCGACGCGTGCGCAACCACATACTGTTGGTGTCGCCACGCACGACACTATTCGAAGTCGATGCTGCAACTGCCATGACACGCTCCCTTCAGCAGCTATACAGGCGGTCTCACTTACCTGCCGTCGGGGATTCTAGCGAAACATCGCTGGGGTTGCCAGTACGCGCCGCGCTATGGTTCTAGGCGGAAACCGGGTTTTCCGGGGACAGAGAAGTGCTGGCGGCAGCGGGCCTCATACGCTTCCTGCGCGCCGATCATGATGACCGGATCGTCGTAACGGGCAGGTTGGCCGTTGACGAGCCGCTGCGACCGGCACGCGACATCACCGCAGATCACACAGATCGCGCGCAGCTTGGTGACTTCCTCGGCGATGGACATCAGCGCCGGGATCGAGCCGAACGGCTCGGCGCGAAAATCGAGGTCAAGGCCGGCGCAGATGACGCGAATACCCTTGTTGGCAAGAGTCTCGACCACCGGGACGATCTCTTTATCGAGGAACTGAACCTCGTCGATGGCGACGACGGTCGTTTCGGGCTTCAGCAGGCGGACGATGTCGGCGGCCTGTTTGATCGGATGTGCGGTCGCTGTCTGCCCGCTGTGGCTGGCGACCGACTTCGCCGCGTAGCGCGTATCGATATCGGGCTTGAAGATCTGAATGTTCTGGCGCGCATATTCGGCCCGGCGCACGCGGCGGATGAGTTCTTCCGTCTTGCCGCTGAACATGCTCCCGCAGATGACCTCGATGTGCCCGCTGTGATGGCGCATAAACGTGATCCTTCAGTTGACAGCGTTGTGAAACGTAACGAAAAAGGCAGGTCGCGCGATGCGGCCTGCCTTGTCTGAATTGGCCTTAAGGGAACTTACTCGGCCTCTGCGCCCGGCACTTCGTAGCCGTGAGAGCGCAGCGCCTTCTTGATCGAGATGAGCGACTGTCGGCCAATCCCGCCGATGGCAAGGATGGCATTTTCGCCTTCGTCGACCAGCTTATGCAGCAGCTCGTTGGCGAACTCGACGCCCGCTTCCTTCAGCGAGTTGATGGTACGCTTGTCGAGGCCCAAGTCCTGAAGCGTCGGGTTGGCCGGCGCGGCCTTGATCGCAGCGCGCGCCTCGGCCTCGGCCGCCATGTTCGTCCGAACTTGCAGCTTCTTGAGGAAGCGGTCGATCTGACCTTCGGTGTCAACGATGCGCTGTTCACCGGTGTAGAACGGATGGCACGCCGAGCAAATGTCGGTACGGATTTCGGGGATAGTCGCGCCGGTCGTCCATGTGTTGCCACATGCGCAGACGACGGTCGCGGCGGGATACCACTTCGGGTGGATCTTGGCCTTCATGGATGTCTCCTAGGACAACAGGGCGCGGCCCCAGAAGGGAGGGTGGCGCACCCGGAATTCACAGGGTTTACCGCTTAGTCTGCGGCGGATTCTGACTTTGCCGACTCGGCAGGCGCCGTGGTCTTGTTCGGGTTTTCGGGGCGTACGCTGATCTGCTTCTGCGCGCCGCGCCCACGCATACGCTCGAAGTAGACGTAGCCTTCCTCGACCGCGAAGATCGTATAGTCGCGGCCCATGCCCACGCCTTCACCCGGGTGGAACTTAGTGCCGTTTTGCCGCACGATGATGTTGCCGGGGATGACGAACTCGCCGCCGAAGGCTTTTACGCCCAGCCGCTGCGCATTTGAATCGCGCCCGTTCTTAGTCGAGCCGCCGCCCTTTTTATGAGCCATGGTCGTGTCTCCTGAAACCTGCGATTACCGGTTGATCGCGTCGATACGCAGACGGGTATAGTACTGGCGGTGTCCGGTCTTGCGGCGATAGTTCGTCCGCTGACGGTAGCGGAAGACGATGACCTTGTCGCCGCGCAGCTGCTTGGTGACCGTGACGGTCACGCTGGCGCCGTCGACGGTCGGCGTGCCGATCACGGTGTCGTCGCCGTCACCGATCAGCAGAACGTCGTCAATCGTTACGGACTGGTTCTCATCGAAGGGGAGGCGTTCGACGTCGATTTCCTGCCCGACTTCGGCACGAAACTGACGCCCGCCTGAACGGAAAATGGCATACATGCGAAATGCGCTCCAATCTTCGCTTGCTTCCACGGCTGAGCTTGGGATTGATAAGTCAAGCGCGCGGGGAAGACGGCGTTCAAAAACGCCCCAACACGGGGCGTGACCCGCCATTTATAGCACAGCCGGAAATGCCGGTCAATCCTCGGCTTGAAGGAACCTGTGCGCTATACGATCAACATTGCGTCACCGAACGAGTAGAAGCGGAACCGCTGCGCAATCGCGGTGGCATACGCTTTGCGTGTGAGGTCAAGCCCGGCGAAGCTGGAGATCATCATTAAGAGCGTAGACTTCGGCAGATGGAAGTTGGTGATGAGCGCGTCCACGGCCTTCCACCGATAGCCGGGCGTGATAAAGAGGCGCGTATCGGCCGCGAACGCGGCGACCGGCCGCCACGGGCAAAGATCAGCGCTGTCTTCGGGATGCTGCGGGTCGCCGCCTGCGCTCACGAGGGCAGCGGTTTCAAGCGTGCGCGCGCTGGTCGTGCCGACCGCGATGATCCGCCCGCCGGCGAGCTTCGCCTTGTTGATGATCTCCGCGTCCTGTGTGCGCAGCTCGGCGTATTCGCTGTGGATCTCGTGATCCTCGATGGTCACGACCTTAACCGGCTGAAACGTATCGAGGCCGATATGCAGCGTGCAGTGGGCGAACAGGACTCCCTTACGGCGCAGCGCGATCAACAGGTCGGGTGTGAAATGCAGGCCAGCGGTGGGCGTCGCCGCCGAGCCTTCCTGTTGCGCATACACGGTCTGGTAGCGTTCGGGGTCGCTGACCGGCGTGTGGATGTAGGGGGGGAGGGGCGTTTGGCCGATCTGCGCGAGATGGCCGCCGGGCGGTTCGCTAAATTCTACGACGCGCTCGGCCCCGCTGAGGTCTTCGACCACGGTCGCGGACAGTGCCGAGCCGGGGAATCCGAGCCGGGTGCCGACCGTGATGTTCTTACCGCCGACCAGCGCGTTCCAGCGGGTAGGGGTGAGCTGGCGCAGCAGCAGGATTTCAGCCGCGCCCCCGGTGGGTTTGAGCGCCGGAAGCCGCGCAGGAACGACGCGGGTCGTGTTCAACACCAGCACGTCGCCCGGATTGAGCAGATCCGCGATGTCGTGGAATGTGCGGCTGGTGTCGATTGAGCCGTGTTCGCGCTCCACCACCATGAGCCGGGACGAGTCGCGCGGCTCGACCGGGGTCTGCGCGATCAGCTCTTGCGGCAGTTCATAGTCGAATTCGGAAATATGGGTCATGGGTCACAGTGCCAACGTTACTCAGATCGGCGTATTTCGCCTCGGATGTGCAGGACAGAGAAAACGACGGACTCGGCAGTTCTCCGTTACGGGATACACACCACTTCGCCTAGAGCAAGCTGGGCTGATCGGGCGGTGCGGGAGTGGTCGGCGGAACGGGTATGCCGAGGTGTTCGTAGGCGGCGGGCATGGCGACGCGCCCGCGTGGAGTGCGTGCGATGAAGCCGAGTTGAATCAAGAACGGCTCATACACGTTCTCGATGGTCGACTGATCCTCGCTGATCGCGGCGGCGACTGTGTTGAGGCCGACCGGCCCGCCCCCGAACTTTTCGATGATCGCGCGCATCATGCGCCGGTCGATGTCGTCCAAGCCGAGGTGGTCGATCTCAAGTAGTTCGAGCGCTTCGCCAGCGACCGGGCCGGTGATGATGCCTTCGGCGCGGGTTTGGGCGTAATCGCGCACGCGGCGCAGCAGTCGCAGGGCGATACGCGGCGTCCCGCGTGAACGGCGCGCAATCTCGCTGAGGCCGGGCGGCTTCACGTCGACGTGCAGCATTTCGGCGGCCCGCCGGATGATGTGTTCCAGCGCGGGCAGGTCGTAGTAGTCGAGGCGGAACCGCGCGCCGAAGCGGTCGCGCAGTGGGGCCGCCAAGAGCGCTAGTTGGGTCGTAGCGCCGATGACCGTGAAGCGTGGCAAACGCAGGCGCACGTTCTTGGCCGCCGGGCCTTTGCCGATGACGATGTCGAGCGCGAAGTCTTCCATCGCCGGATACAGAATCTCTTCGACTGCGCGGCCCAGCCGGTGCACCTCGTCGATGAATAGGATGTCACCGGCTTTCAGATTGGTGAGGATCGCGGCGAGATCGCCGGCGCGCTCGATGCTCGGGCCGGACGTAATGCGGATATTGGTCGCCATCTCGTTCGCCATGACATGCGCCAGCGACGTCTTGCCGAGGCCGGGCGGGCCGTAGAACAGGGTGTGGTCGAGCGGCTCTTTACGCATGCGCGCCGCCTCGATGATGATCGACAGGTTCTCCCGCACGCGGTCTTGGCCGACCATCTCGCGCAAGTACTTGGGGCGGAGCGCGGCGTTTTCGCGTTCATCGCGCTTCAGGCCGCCGCTCACCAACCGCTCTTCAGACATGAGGCAATCCGAACATCCATTCCAATCCGGGGCGAGTATATCACAGCCGCCGGCAGGGTCGGAGCCTGACATTGCATCGACTCCGGCGGATGGCGCATACTAATCCGTATGAGTCGATTGAACAGGGATATCACCCATGGACAATGTGTTTGTCTCGCAGCACCCCCTCGTCAAGCACAAGCTGACCGCCTTGCGCGACGTGGGCACGCCCCCGCGTGATTTCCGCGACCTCGTGCGCGAGCTGTCGATGCTGCTGTGTTACGAGGCGACGCAGGACTTACCGGGGGTGGTGCGCTCGGTGCAGACCCCGCTGGCGACGACCGATGGGTATAAGTGCGAGGATGTCGGCGTCGTCCCCATCCTGCGCGCCGGCCTCGGAATGCTCGAGGGCGTGATGGCGATGCTGCCCAGCGTGCAGGTCTGGCACATCGGCATGCGGCGTGACGAGGAGACGCTTCAGCCGATCACGTACTACAACCGCCTGCCGAGCCAGTCGCGCATGAATTTCTGTATCGTCCTCGACCCGATGCTCGCCACCGGTGGCACGGCGGTTGCGGCGGTCACGCTGTTGAAGAACGCGGGCATCACGCGGATCAAGTACATGGGGCTGATCGCCGCGCCGGAAGGAGTGGAGACGCTCAACAGCGCGCACCCTGACGTGAAGATCCACGTTGGCGCGGTCGACTCGCACCTGAACGAGCGCGGCTTCATCGTTCCGGGGCTGGGGGATGCCGGCGACCGTCAGTTCGGGACGTAGGACGCAGGGCGCTGGTGGTTGGGCGCTGAATCGTCTATAGGCCGGATAGAATGCGCTGGGCGGCGAGGCGGGCGCCGATGATGTTGTTGGCCGCGGGGCCGACCTGAAGCTCAGCGAGCGCGCCCATGACGTACAGCCCCGGCGCCCAGCGCAGGGCAGGGGATGGAATCGGGTAGCCGTCGTCAGCGACCGGGAGTCCGTGATCGTAGATCAGGGAGTCGACCAGCTGTCCCCCGGGCCGGCGTCGCTCGAATCCAGTTGCCAATACGACATGGTCGGTCACGACGGTTCCAGCGTCGGTTAACAACGCGAGCTTGGCGTCCCGATCCAGCACCGACAGCACCTCCGACTGAATCACATCCAAACGACCCTCTGCCTGAAGATCGCGCAGGTGCACGGCCATATCCGTCGTGATCGAGCCGCGATGGCGCGCCTCGCCGATGATCCGCCGCCGTTCGCTCCAAGACGGCACTTGAGCGAACCCGCGCAGATGGATCGGGTTCATCCAGCCGACGTCGGCATCGAAGTCGTGCACGCGAAACGGATGACGGTGGATAAGGACGGTGCGGCCAGATCCGTCGCGCGCGAAGTACGTCGCGATCTGCACGGCGGTCAGCCCGCCGCCGATGACAACGGCCGTCTCGCCCGATGCGGGTGGGGCGTAACTGCAATCAAACGCGTGAACGATACGGCGGGTTCCGCGATATGGCTGCGCCCATTGCGGCCATTCCGGCTGTCCGGAACGTCCCAACGCGAGCACCACGTTATGCGCACGAACGGCGCCCTGATCTGTTTCCGCAATCCACTCTGCGCCGGCGCTGCGCAGGCTGCGAACCGTCGCGCGCTCCAGCAGGAAGTCAAGCCGGTGCTTGGCGATGACGTGCGACGCATGCGCATTGAACAGCGACAGCGACGGACGAGAATACGGTGGGATGTATTCCGCGGCGTTGTCGCGGTGTTGGATGCGAGCGAACAGATTGAGCGATCCCTGATCCCAATGCAGGTGGTGGACAGAGGGCGAGCGCAGATAAGACATGCCCACTGCGCGAGTCGTGGATGTCCAGTTGTCCAGCGGGGCCTCGTGTGGGTCAAGGATCCGTATCCCGGCGTGCGGGACACGGCCATGCGTGACGAACTGCAGGGCGGCGTGCATGCCGTGGATGCCTGCACCGACGATAAGCCAAGAAAGAGTCATAGGCGTTTGATGGTTTGGCCTGCGCGGTTCTCTTGCATCCGCGCCAAGATTGGGGTACAGTGTTTGCATGCAGGTTAACAACGCCACAGAGTAGCACATAACTCTGTACCTTATCCAGAGCGGTGGAGGGATCGGCCCTGTGAAACCGCGGCAACCCCCGTGCCTCAGAACACGGGAAGGTGCCAACTCCGGCGGAGCTTCGGCTCTGACAGATAAGCTTGTGTTGCGCAGCGTCCCACGCCAACCAGCCTCGTTCATATCCTTCTGAGCGGGGTCTTTTTATTTCAGAAGCATCTGAGATCTACGCCGGAGCCTTCATTGATGAGGTTCCGGCGTTTTGATTCAGAGAGTCTGAGAGCAGGTAGGCGATGGTGGATGTGAGCTTGGAACAACTGACCGACGACAACACGAACGAGGAATTGCCAACCGGCGCAAGCACGCGCGCAGTTCATGCGGGCGCGGCGCGACAGAAGGCGCATCACAGCCTCAATTCACCGGTGATCCAGACCGCGACCTATACCTTCCGCGATACCCAAGACTTGATCGACTTTATGGAGAGCAAAGTCTGGGGGAATGGCGAAGCCCGCGAGGAATACGGCCGGTATGGCAACCCGACGGTGCACGCGGTCGAACAGCGTATCGCCGCGCTCGACGCCGCGGAGGACTCGGTGCTGTTCGCGTCCGGCATGTCGGCCATGACGTCGCTGCTGCTGACCGTGCTGCCGACCGGATCGCATATCGTGATGACGGGCGACTGTTACCGCCGGACGCGCCAGTTCTGCAATACGTTTCTTGCGCGGCTCGGTATCGAAACGACGGTGGTGGACTGCGGCGACTACGACGCGCTCGACGCCGCCGTGATCCCGCGCCGCACACGGTTCATTATCAGCGAGTCGCCGACGAATCCGTACCTGCGCGTGGCCGATATGGAAGCGATCGCGGAGATCGGCAAGCGCCGCCGCGTGATGACGTTGATCGACAGCACGTTCGCCACGCCGGTCAATCAACGGCCGATCGAGTGGGGCATCGACTTCGTGGTGCACAGCGCGACCAAGTACCTCAGCGGCCACAATGACATCCTTGCCGGGGTCGTCAGCGGACGCGCCGACCGCATCAAGGCGCTGCGTGACAGCCGCGGCGTGCTCGGCGGGGTGGTTGATCCACACAATGCATATCTGCTGGAACGCGGAATCAAGACGCTCGGAATCCGCGTGCGCCAGCAGAACGAGACGGCGCTGACTGTGGCGCGCTATCTGGAACGACATCCGCGCATCGAACGGGTGTGGTATCCCGGCTTGCAGTCGCACCCGGATCATCGGATCGCCGTTGAGCAGATGTCCGGCTTTGGCGGTGTGGTCAGCTTCGAGGTGGCCGGCGATCTTAAGTCGGCATCGCGCTTTATCGACGCGCTGCGCGTCCCGATCATTGCGCCCAGCCTCGGCGGCGTGGAAAGCCTCATCGAGCAGCCTGCGCTGATGAGCTTCTACGAAAAGACGACCGAAGAACGGCTCGCGCTGGGCATCAAGGACAATCTGGTGCGGTTTGCTGTTGGCATAGAAGACGCCAGCGACCTCCTTGCCGATCTCGAACAGGCGCTGGCTTTCGTCTAGGCAAGGCTACCCGCGCACGGACTTGAGGGGGTTGGCTGGCTCGCGCAGCAAGATGCGCGAGAGTTCCTCGACAGACGGCCCGCTTTCGTATAGGCGGGTCGGGTAGGCCGGTCGGATGTGCGGAAGCTGATCGCTGTGATAGTTGATGATCGCTTCCGGATCCTTCAGGACGTGGCCGGTGAGAATCCCGACAACGCTGTCACCGCGCTGGATGATCCCCGCCTCGACCAGCTTGCTCGTTCCCGCCAGCGAACAAGCCGATGCCGGTTCGCAGCCGATGCCGGACGCGTCGATCAACGCCTTGGCGTCCATGATCTCTTGATCCGTGACCGACTCGACCACGCCGTTTGTCCAATGGATCGTGCGCACGGCTTTCGCGTAGTTGACCGGATTGCCGATCTTGATGGCGGTGGCGATGGTGTCGGCCTTCTGCGGAACGAGGCGGTCGAAACCGCGCTGGTACGCCTCGTACAGCGGTGACGCGCCCTCCGCCTGAATGATAGCGACGCGCGGCAGACGGTCGATCAGCCCGAGGTGGTGCAGTTCCCACAAGCCTTTGCCGAACGCTGACGAGTTACCGAGGTTCCCACCGGGCACGACGATCCAATCCGGCACATTCCACTTAAGCTGCTGCAGCACCTCGAACATGATCGACTTCTGACCTTCGAGGCGGAACGGATTGACAGAGTTCAGCACGTAGATGCCGAGCGCCTCCGAGACGGTGCGCACCAGTTCAAGGTTCTTGTCAAAATCGGCGTCGATGCGAACACCAGTCGCGCCGTAAGCGACGGCTTGGGCGAGCTTGCCGACAGCAACCTGTTTGTTCTGGAAGAACACGATCCCTTCCAAGCCAGCGAATGCCGCGTAGGCCGCCAGCGAGGCTGACGTGTTGCCGGTGCTGGCGCAGGCGACACGCTGCATGCCCAGACGGCGCGCTTGCGTCAATCCGCCGGTCATGCCGCGATCTTTGAACGATCCGGTCGGATTCTCGCCTTCGTGCTTGAGGTACAGCGTGTCAACGCCGCACCACGCCGCGAGGCTGGCCTGACGGTAGAGATTCGTGTTGCCTTCGGGCCGGCTGACGATCATGTCGTCGCTGATGTCCGGATAGATCAGCTCCTTATAGCGCCATACGCCGGAGTTGTACGGGGCGTCCAACGCGCCGAGACGGCTTTCGAAAAGCGCGCGTGTCACGGTCGGCTTGAGCGCGTCGAGGTCATGGTGGACGTCGAGCAATCCCCCGCACGAGTCGCACACGTACATGACCGCGTCGATTGGGTATTGTCGCTCACAATCCATGCACTGTAAGATGCTCGCCAAGTTCAACCTCTCGTGCGTCTCGACCGATCCGGCGCCAAGGATAGCACCGTTCATGTTGATTTCTAGGGCAGAGGCCTACGCCCCAGCCAGCATGGCGAACCTCGGAGTTGGGTTCGACATCCTTGGGCTGGCGCTTGACTCGGGCGGTGACACCGTATGCGCCGAATGGTCGGACACGCCCGGCGTCACGATCGCGTCGATAACCGGCGACGACGGCCGCCTTCCCCTTGATCCCACTAAGAATACCGCGGGCATCGCCGCGCTGGCGGTTCTGCGGATGGCCGATGTTGATCGCGGAGTGTCACTGCGGATCACCAAAGGCCTTCCGCTGGCAAGCGGCCTCGGCAGCAGCGCGGCCAGCGCCGTCGCCGGAGCCGTCGCCGTGAATGCGCTGCTCGGCAGTCCGTTCCAACGAAGCGAGCTGTTAGCGGCCTGCCTTGAGGGTGAGGCGGCTGTCAGCGGATACCACGCCGACAACGTCGGCCCGTCGCTGTTGGGCGGCATCCTGCTGATCACCGGGGTTACGCCGGACTCGCTTTTCGCGCTGCCTGTGCCGGAACGACTCGTATTCGCTATCGTCACGCCGGGCGTTGCGGTGCCTACGGCGGAGGCTCGTGCAGTACTTCCACAGACCGTATCTCTCAAGACGATGGTGCATCAGACGGCTTACGCCGCGCGGGTGGTCGATGCGCTGCACACCGGCGCAATCCGTCCCCTTGCGGCGGCGATGGAGGCGGACATCGTGGTTGAGCCGGCGCGCAAGCATCTGATGCCGCGGCTTGATGCGTGCCGCGCTGCGGCGAAGGCTGCCGGTGCTTACGGGCTGGTCATCAGCGGAGCCGGGCCGACACTCGCCGCGATCTGCGACGACCGTGCAGTGGCAGACCGTGTTCGGGTGGCGTTGATGGCGGTGTACGACGAAGCGGGGCTGACCTGCGACGCGCGGGTGGCGTCCGTGCATGGCCGGGGTGCGCATGTCCTCTCAACACAAATTGAAGGCTAATTGTGAAATTCACTACAATCCGCTATACTTGGGCTAAATTACCGTTTGCCCCCGATCATAAACAAAGGACACCGACGTTATGACAGATCTCGTCAAGAACTATATTGGTGGCCGCTGGGTTGAAGGCCGGAGCGGTCAGACGTTCGAGACGTCGAACCCGGCGACCCTAGAAGTGATTGCACCCGTCGTCCGCAGCGGGGCACAGGATGTCGCTGATGCCGTGGCCGCCGCGAAATCGGCCTACTCGACGTGGCGGCTTACACCGGCTCCACGGCGTGGAGAACTGCTTTTTAAGCTCGCGTTGATCCTGACGGAACGCAAGGACGACCTCGCGCGGCTGATGACGCAGGAGATGGGCAAGACCGTCGCTGAAACTCGCGGCGACGTGCAGGAAGCCATCGACATGGCCTATTACATGGGCGGTGAGGGACGCCGGCTCAAGGGCTATACCGCGCCGGTCGAGATGCCCAACAAGTTCGGCATGGCGCTTCGTGACTCGGTCGGCATCGTCGGCCTGATCACCCCGTGGAATTTCCCGGTTGCTGTGCCGAGTTGGAAGATGCTGCCGGCGCTTGTGGCGGGGAATACCGTGGTGTGGAAGCCGAGCGAGGACACGCCGGCGTCGTCTGCGATGTTCGTGCAGGCCTTTATCGACGCGGGCTTCCCGGCCGGAGTCGTTAATCTGGTGCTCGGCTATGGCGATGCGGGCGCGGCGCTCACCGAACATCCCGACGTGCGCATCCTGTCGTTCACCGGCTCGACGACGACCGGCTTGGCTGTGTACTCGAAGGCCGCGGCGCTCGGCAAGAAGGTCACGCTGGAGATGGGCGGCAAGAACGCCATTATCGTACTGGACGACGCCAACCTCGACCTCGCCGTTGATGCGATCACATGGAGCGCATACGGCACGACCGGCCAACGCTGTACCGCATGCAGCCGATTGATCGTGCAGTCGGGGATCCGGCCGAAGCTGACCGAGGCGCTGCTCGCTAAGGCGAAAACGCTGGTCGTCGGCGACGGCTTGAAGGAAGGCGTGACAGTCGGGCCACTGGTCAACCAGAAGGCGCTGGACAAGGTATCGGCGTATATGGACGTCGCTCGGCAAGATGGCGCCGACCTGCTCATCGGCGGCGGGCGTGACACACAGGCCGGGCCGGGATATTTCTTCCAGCCGACGTTGTTTGGCGGCGTAACGCCAGCGATGCGGATTGCGCGCGAGGAGATCTTTGGGCCGGTGCTTTCGATGATCGAGGTCGGATCATTGGAGGAAGCGGTTCAGGTCAACAACGACTCGGCCTACGGGTTGTCAAGCAGCATCTTCACCGAGAACGTCAACAAGGCGTTTCAGGCGATCCGTGACCTTACGACGGGCATCGTGTATATCAATCACGGCACGACCGGCGCGGAGATCCAGTTCCCGTTCGGCGGTACGCGTGGAACCGGCAACGGCATGCGCGAGGCAGGGCAGGCCGGATTGGACAGCTTCACCGAGTGGAAGTCCGTCTATGTCGATTTCAGCGGGCGGCTTCAGCGCGCGCAGATCGATACGGACGCCGTTTTGTCTGGAGACTTGAACGGAAGTTGAGTGTTCTGGCAAAGTGTGCGAAACGTAGGTTAAACTAACGCCGATGTTGACTTGGGACGCGAGCTATGAGATTGCGCTTGCCTTAAGGGAGGCGCATCCAGACGTAGACCTCGAACGTGTTGGCATAGAGCAGCTAGAGCAGTGGGTCATCGCCCTGCCGGATTTTTCCGACGATCCTGCGATGGCTAATCAAGGTCTGTTGGAGGCGATCCTTCGGGATTGGTATGAGGAGAGCAGCGGTGTATGAGCAGTAAGGAACTCGACCTCAAGCATGTACATGATACGGAGTTCCCCCTGCCGGCGGAGATGCAAGGTAATGTAGCTGTCACCAGCTTGAGCCGCATCTATAACTGGAGCCGGCGTTCCTCGATGTGGCCGATGTTGTTTGGCTTGGCCTGCTGCGCGATTGAAATGATCGGCACGGCGGCCTCTCGCTTCGACCTGAGCCGCTTCGGCATGGAAGTGATGCGCGCGACGCCGCGCCAGTCTGACCTGATGATTGTCAGCGGTACGGTCACCAAGAAGATGATCGTTCCGATTGTGCGGCTGTACAACCAGATGCCGGAGCCGAAGTACATTCTGGCGATGGGCGCATGTGCATCGGGTGGCGGCCCGTTCAAAGAAGGCTACAACGTCGTCAGCGGGATCGACAAGTATCTGCCCGTGGATGTGTATGTCCCCGGCTGTCCGCCGACCCCGCAAGCGCTGCTCTACGGTTTGATCGCGCTGCAGAAGAAGATCGACGGCCAGTCGCTGGCGAATCTCGATGATGTGCCGTGGTACGGCGTCGGCCCGAGCGAACCCGCCCCGATCCCCATTCTGGGGCCGGACATCATCGACCCACGGCAGATGGATTTGATCCGCCGGCAGGCCGAACTCGCGGCGCGCGGCGAACCGACCTACGTGCGTGAGCTTCCGCCGGTGGTCAAGAAGGTGAAGGCCGTCCCGAGCAAGGTCACGAAGGCCGCGGCGGCGGCGCCGGCGGAGATCGCCGAAGATCCACGCAGGGAAGAGATCCTCAAGCGGCGGCTCGCGGCTTTGGCTCGTAAGCGCGCCCGTGATGCTGCGAAGGCCAACTAGGTGACACGATAGGGAGCGATACGATGGTTGATCACGCAGCAGAGCCAGTAGAGACCCTCAAGACCGGCACGCCCGAAGATGCGGCCGCGTACCTGCTAGAGAAATTCCCCGGCGCGGTCAGCGCCGATACCCGCCCCGGCTTTCAGGGCGTGATCGTTGACCCGGCCAAGTTGGTCGAGGTCGCCCAGACGATCAAGGATGAGCTGGGCTACGACTTTTTGTCGAGCGCAACGGCCGTTGACTACCTCGGTTATGGCGACCATCTTGAGATGGTCTATCACGCCTATCGGATTTCGGGCGGAACCGCGCTTAACTTCAAAGCGCAGACCGACCGCGAGAACGCGAAACTTCCGTCTCTTGTCGGGGTTTGGCGCGGGGCGGACTTCCAAGAGCGCGAGGCCTACGACCTGTACGGCATCCATTTCGACGGACATCCTAACCTAAAGCGTATCCTGCTTTGGGAGGGGTTCGACGGCCACCCGATGCGCAAGGATTGGAAGGAAGCGTACTACGAGGATGAGCTTAAGCCGTTCGACAGCCGTTGGCCGGATGGCGGCGGGGTGCACCGCTCCGAAGAAAAGAACGTCTTCGGCAAGAACGTGCGCTACCCGGCTGATTTCGACCTCGCGAAGCTGACGGATATATCCGAAGAGTCGCTGTATAAGATGGCCGGTGTCGACGTCGAAATGCACGCGATGGATGACGGCGTCCGCACAGACACGCTGGTTGTCAATATGGGGCCGCATCACCCGAGTACGCACGGCGTGTTCCGGATGATCATCTCGCTGAACGGCGAGTCGATCAACACCCTCGAACCGGTGATGGGGTACCTGCACCGCAACCACGAGAAGATCGGTGAACGCAACACGTACCTGATGAACATGCCGTACACCGACCGGCTCGACTACTTGAGCAGTATGGGTAACAACCTCGGCTATGCGATTGCGGTTGAGCAGTTAATGGCCCTCGGCCCACGCTACAGCCCGCCGACCTACCGCGCGGAGGTGATCCGCGTGCTGATGGCCGAGCTGACCCGTATCGTCAACCACCTGTGGTCGATCGGCTTCCTTTTGAACGACCTCGGCGCGTTCTTCACGCCGATGCTGTACGCGAACAACGAGCGTGAGAAGATCCTCGACTTCTTCGAGGCCGCGTCCGGCTCACGCATGATGTGTAACTACATGCGATTTGGCGGCGTGTTCAAGGACATCCCTGAGCGCATCAAAAGCATGGCGACAATGGTCAATGATCGTGTTCGTGACTACGACACGATGCAGTTTCTCAGCCAGATGATCAACGAACGCCTGCCGCGGTTTATCGACGAGTACGACCGCTATCTGACGGAGAACGAAATTCTACGCGAACGCTGCATCGGCGTTGGGGTTCTGCCGGCCGAAGACGCGATCAACCTGAGCGCGGTAGGGCCGCTGCTGCGCGGCAGCGGCGTGGCTTATGATGTTCGGCGCGCTGAGCCGTACAGCATCTACCCCGAACTCGATTTCGATATTGTGGTCGGCAAGAACGGCGACATTTTCGACCGCTATGCCGTGCGCATGCAGGAAATGCGGGAATCGCTGCGTATCTTGCGTCAAATCCTGCCGCGCCTTGAACAGACGAAAGGCGAGCCGATTGTGTCCGGCACGCAGGCGTACAGCCCGCGCGTTCCACCCGGCGAGTCGTACGGTCGCGTCGAGAACCCGAAGGGCGAGCTTGGCTATTACGTCGTCAGCTACGGCGATGACAAAGGTACGCAGAACCCGTGGCGCTATCATGTTCGCGCGCCAAGCTTCATTAACCTCACCGCACTCGGCCCGATGACACGCGGCATGAAGATCGCTGATGTCGTCACGATCTTGGGAAGTATCGACATCGTGCTGGGTGAGACAGATCGCTAGGAGATCTCTGCATGTACGGAATGGGAATTCTCAAGGGCCTTGGCATCACGATCAAGCACTTCTTCGCGACGTACACCGACGAAATCAGGTACGGCCTGCGGAAGTACACCAAAGCGGTGGACAATTTCCAGATTCGGCAGGGGCCGGAGACTAAAGGCATCTTCACGTCCATGTACCCTGACGAGAAGATCGCGGTGCCGGAACGTTTTCGTTTTGTGCCGTTTCTGGTGGTCAATGATGATGATCACCCGGATGCCCCCGGCGCGGACTGGTGCACGGCGTGCGGCATTTGCGCGAAAGTATGCCCGCCGCAGTGTATCTGGATCGTGCGTGCGTCCGATCCGAACACCGGCCGTCCGGTGCCTCGGCCCGATGAGTTCTACATCGACATCGACATCTGCATGAACTGCGGGTTCTGCATGGAATTTTGCCCGTTCGATGCGATCAAGATGGATCACGACTACGAGCTGGCGAGCTACGATCGGACGACGGTACACATCCACGATCACGAGCGGTTGATCAAGCCGTTCAGCTATTGGAAGTCGATCGCCCCGACGACCGCCACGGAAGAAGCCGAAGCACGCGGCGGGTGGGAACACATCGACGTCATCAAGGAACGGAAGAAGCGTGAAGCGGCCGCGGCACGGGCCGCCGCTGCTGCGCAGCCTGCCGCCGCCCCCGCGCCCCAAGCGAGTACCGCGGCTGAAACACCAGCGGCTGCGGATGTTGCTGCGCCGGTCGCTGAGGCCGTCGCCGATGCGCCCGCGCCGGTGGTGGATGAGGCTGAGGAGGAGCGCAAGAAGGCCGAGCGTCTCGCCAAGCGTGAAGCGGCGCTGGCCCGCAAGAAGGCCAAGCAAGAAGGCGGCGACAACTAGGGAGGGCCGCTGAGATCGAGTGATTATCGGACGCCTGCGTCGATTGTCGATTCAGGCGTTCGTTTTATCTGGGGATGCGATGAGAATCAACCTGATTGCGTTTGGCACGCGTGGCGACGTTCAACCTGCATTGGCGTTCGCGTGCGGCCTGCGTGACGCCGGCCACGAGGTCGTGATCTTTTGTGGGGCCAACTTCGTGCCGTGGGTCGAGTCTTATGGCTTCACCACGCACCCGGGCCTCGACATGGACGCGATGATGAGCACCGCGGACGCGGTCGAGTGGTCGGAGCGGGGGACGAATCCACAGGTTCAGCTTCGTGTGATGCGCAAGCTGCTGCATTCGCACAGCGACGATATGACACGATCACTCGAGGCGCATGGAGGCGACTGTGACCTGCTGGTCTCGGGCTTCGTCTCGACACCTTTCGCGCAGGTGATTGCCGAGAAGTACAAGCGGCCTTTGATCGAGGCGGCGCTTCAGCCTTATCGCCCGACCCGGTCGGCTGCCGCGTCAATGAACCCGCTTACCCGGCGAGACAGCCGACTGAACCGCTGGTTCGGGTTGTTCGCACAGCGTATGATCGTCCGGATGGTGCAGAAGCCAGTGGCCGACATGCGCGAACGGCTGGGCATGCCGACCATCTCGATGCTCGATATGGTGCGCCGCCTGCGCGACGTCCCGCTCATCAACGCGTACAGCAGCCATATCGTGCCGCACCCGGCGGATTACCCGGAACTCAGCGCGACGGTGGGCTACTGGTTTCTTGACGAGGCGAGCGAGTGGACGCCACCGGCGGCGCTCATGGATGCCGTGAGCCAGTCGCCGCGGCCGATCTACATTGGATTCGGGAGCATGAACAGTCGTGATCCGGCGGGGCTGTTTGCGTTGATCTGCGATGCGGTCGAGATAGCAGGCGTGCGCGCCGTCGTGATGTCGCGCTGGGCGGTGGAGCATCAAGCCGCCGCGCCGGAACGTGTGTGCGTTATCGACCGCGCGCCGCATGACTGGCTGATGCAGCAGGTCAGCGCGGTCGTGCATCACGGCGGGGCAGGGACGACCGCCGCGGGCCTGCGCGCAGGCAAGCCAACGTTGATCGTGCCGCACATGGCCGATCAACCGTTTTGGGGCCGTCGCGTGCATGAGAGCGGCGCGGGGCCGGAACCGATCCTAAAGCCGGTGCTGACCCGCGAATCGCTGGCTTTCCGGCTCAAGGAACTCGTCGAAACACCGTCGTATGCGGAGCGTGCCTCCGAACTTGGGGCATGTATCCGTGATGAAGACGGCGTCGCGAACGGTATAGCGGCCTTGGAGCGTTTCGCGGCTGCGCTCGGGGTCAAGTAGAGAGCGGCAAGTATGATGGACTTGAAGCGCGATTTTGCGAATCGGGACGAGCTTATTGCGTACCTACGCGACGAGTTCGCTGAGGCCGCAGCGGTTGACGACCACGTGAGCGAAACGCGCGGCGGGCGCGCGGCCGCTGAGGCTCAGCTCGCGAAACTCGGTAAAGGCAAGGACTACGAGGCGTCGCGGAATTACGTGCATGGGCCGGTGTCGCGGTTGTCCGCTTATATCCGGCACGGCGTGCTGTCGCTGGCGGAAGTGCGCGATGCTGCGGTTGCTAAGGAACGTCTGTCAGAGGACGCCGAGAAGTTCGTCAACGAGCTTGCGTGGCGCGACTATTGGCAGCGCGTGTATGCGGAGATCGGCGACGGCATTTGGGACGACCGCGAACCGTACAAGACCGGTTGGGATCGGGAACGCTATGCCGATCAACTGCCGGACGACATTACTGCCGGCGATACGGGGCTGCCGTGCATCGACGCGTTTGTGCGCGCGCTGTACGAGACCGGCTATCTGCATCATCATGTGCGGATGTGGCTGGCGGCTTATGTCGTACACTGGCGGCGCGTGAAGTGGCAAGCAGGAGCGCGGTGGTTCTTGTCGCACTTGATCGACGGCGATCCGGCCAGCAATAATCTGTCGTGGCAGTGGGTGGCTAGCACGTTCAGCGCCAAGCCGTATGTATTCAATCGGGAGAACCTTGAGAAGTACACGGAGGGCGAGTACTGCAAGGAATGTCCGCTGTACGGCCGATGCGACTTTGAAGGCAGCTATGAGCGCCAGCAGCGGCGGTTGTTCCCGAATGCTGATCCGTCGGTCTTTGGCGGAGAGGATCGCCGGTCGTTCGGACGGGGACGAGGACGGGGGAGACGATGACGTTGGAGCGTACGGTTGTATGGGTTCATAGGGACGATCTGAGTCCGCTCAGCCCTGCGCTGGTGTCTCACCCTGATGCGCCTGCGATATTCGTCTTTGACGATGAATTGCTGCGCGAATGGAAGATTAGCTTCAAGCGCATCGTCTTTATCTATGAGTGCTTGCTTGAACTGCCGGTGACGATCCGGCGCGGGGATAGTGTATCTGAAGTCACAGACTTCGCGGCGAAACACGGGTCTAATCGTATTGTGACGAGTTCCAGCCCAAGTCCCCGCCATGCGCAGATCGTCTCTCAAATCGCGCAGAGGTCAGAGGGGCGGCTCAGCGTGGACATCATCGAGCGCACGCCGTTCGTCCATGCGCCGCGCAAGCTGGATTTGAGGCGTTTCACCTACTACTGGAACGCTGTGAAGGACAACGTATTAGGAAGCTAGGGAGCAGGTAAATGAGTACGACGAACGAGCTTGTGATGCAGCAGCTCAGCACGGTGATCGAGCCGGAACTTGACCGTGACATCGTCAGTTTGCGCATGGTGCGCGATCTCGAGATCAAGGGGGACACCGCCGTCTTCACGATTGTGTTGACGACGCCGGCATGCCCGCTCAAGAACGTGTTTGAAACGCGCTGCAACGAGGCGATCATCGGGAAGGTGCCGGGCATCACGAAGCTCGACATCAAGTGGGACTCGCTCGTCCCGACAGATCGCCGCTTGGGCCGCCAGAACATCGGGGGCATCCGCAGCATTGTCGCTGTGAGCAGCGGCAAGGGAGGCGTCGGCAAGAGTACGGTGTCCACGAACATCGCGGTGGCGCTGGCCGAGGCCGGGGCGACCGTTGGCCTGATCGACGCGGACATCACCAATCCGAACATCCCGCAGATGGTCGGGCTGACCACGGGGCGGCCTCGTGTCATCGGCACCAAGATGGTTCCAATCGAGGTGTACGGAGTCAAGGTGATGAGCACCGGCTTCCTGACCTCGCCGGACAAACCGATGATTATGCGTGGGCCGATGCTGCACAGCGCGATCTCGCAGTTCTTCCGCGACGTGGAGTGGGGCGAAAGCCTCGACTACATGATCGTCGACCTCCCGCCGGGAACCGGCGATGCACCGCTGAGCCTTGCTCAGCAGTTCTCGGTGACAGGCGCGGTGATCGTGACGCAGCCGCAGGAAGTGGCGGTCGGTGACGCGCTGCGAAGCATGGCGATGTTCGATCAACTGAACGTGCCGATTCTCGGTGTGATCGAGAACATGGCCGGCGAATTCTTCGGGGAAGGCGGTGGTGAGCGGCTCGCTGCGGAACGCGAAACGACGTTCCTCGGCCGTGTGCCGCTTCAAGCGACCGTCCGTCAGGGCGGTGACTTTGGGCGGCCGGTGGTCGTCACTGAGCCGGACAGCCCGGCCGGGCAGGCATTTTCGCAGATCGCGCAGCAGATCGCCGCGCGTGTGAGCGTGACGTTGATGCAGCAGGCAGACGCGATCCCGATGAACATCATCGGCTAAGCATGACCAGCGCGGGTTAATCGTCCATGCCGAGGACTTGGATGTCGTCGCTGGATCCGGGTGGGTTGTAGCGCCCGATCAAGAACCAGAAGATGACGTTGAGCACCACGGCGATCACGAGACCCTTCCACGCAACGGAGGCGTCGCCTCGACTGAGCACGACCTGATGAATGGCGATGAAGATCGCCGCAGAGAGGATCAGTACGAGGCGGCGCGCTTTTCGTTCGCTGCGCTGCACGAGAAACAGCAGGAACGTCATGAACCCGGTGATGATAAGCAGTGTGTCGTTCATCGGTTGGGCGTGGAAATCTCAAGCAATTCTCCGAACAAACTTGTATTATATAGGCTGGGGGTGAGGATGCAGTGAATCTTTGCCCCCGGGCGCGGAGATCAATCACGGGGCGTTGAATGGAAATCTATAGTTCCGATCAGGGCGGTGTGATGGTGTTGGTTGCGCGCGGGCGTATTGACAGTATGTCTGCAGCGAAGCTGGGCCAAGCCCTGTCCGAACACATTTCCGGAAGCGTATCGCATCTGGTGCTTGATCTCGCCGGCGTCGACTATATGAGCAGTGCCGGCCTTCGTGAACTTGTCAACGCGCTGAAGAAGGTCAAACGCATCGGCGGTGACCTGCGGCTGTCGCAGCCGACGCGGCGCGTGCGCGAAGTCATGGAGATGGCGGGCTTAGATACGATCTTCTTGATCTTTGATACCTCAGTGGATGCCGTTGAGAGCTACTAAGGTGAACTGCTAGGGGACGCACGTTGGACGAGCACGGCTGGATCACCATACCAGCGCGGATGGATCAGGTGCACGAAGCCTGCGGGTTCGTTGCGCGTGTCGCGGCACGTCACGGAATGGATGACGAGGGCGTTTACCGCTGCCAGCTCTCGGTTGAAGAAATTTGCACGAACATCGTCGAACATGGTTATGAGAATGTCGAACGCACCGGAAAGATCGAAATCTGGTGCTTCACGCATAACGAGACGTTTATCATCGAGGTGATCGACGACGCTCCGCTGTTCAACCCGCTCGGCCTGCCGAAACCGGACCCCTCGACGCCGTTGTGGGAACGTTCGGAAGGGGGCTGGGGGATTCAGTTCGTTCGCCGGTTTATGGATCGCGTCGAATACTCTGATTCCGACAGCCGCAATCACTTCCGGATGGAGAAACGCCTGAGCTGACGCGCCATTAGGGCCGTAGACGCCACGCGTCGATGTCGTCGAGATTGGTGAGTTCAGGCGACGGGGGCAGATAATTGCCTTCGCAAGCCTGTGCTGTCGCCGGGATGTCGGTGCGCGCGGTCAGCAGCGGTTCATCGGGGCTGAAGTAGTTCCACGCGGCGCGGCTGACGCCCTCCATCAGCGGCCACAGGCGTTCGTAATTCTGGAAACCCGTGTCTTCCCAGATGAACATCGCGAATACATAGTCGCGTCCGTTCGGCGGATAAACGACGCCAGCATCGCCGACGGTTTCGGTCAGCCACCCGTTCTTGTGCGATACCCGCGTTCCGGGCGGCACACCCGCCTGAATCAACCGCTGGATGTCGTTGCCGCTCATCAGCTCTAACATCTGCCGGCATTCAAGCTGCGTGAACTCGCCACCGGGGTACGCGGACACAAGGCCCGAATCGTAGTTCGCGCAGTCATAAACCAGATTGAGCAGCGTTCCCAAGTCTTCTGGCGTAGTCTGATTGAACGGATCGGGGTCGGTGTTGAAGTCCGGGTTCGGTTGAGTTCGCGGCGCGGTCGTGCTGCCGAACTGCTCGCCAGCGACGCCTTCGACGAATGGGGCGCTGATGTAGGTATTGCTGGCGCCCAAGAACTGCGCAGTGTTCGTCACGCTGCGGACGCCTGCGAGAATGTCGTTCTGGCCGATCAGCCGCATGAGCAGGTTTGAAGACGAGTTCCGGCTGCACAGCAGCGAATTCGCCATGATGAACGCCTCTTCCTGAGAAGGCGGCGCATCAATCGACCGGTAGAAGTCGATCAGGATCGGGAGCTTCATGGTGCTGGCCGCAGAGTACGCGACGTCGCCCAAGATATTCACTTCTTCGCCAGTTTGCAGGTCGATGATAAAGACGCTGGCGACGCTGGTTGGGCTGTCGTAGATGAAGCCCTGCGTATCGAGGTAGTCGATAATCAACTGGCGCAGGAGCTGAAGATTGGGGCGGTTTGCGGTGCTGGCGCCAATCGGCAGCTCGACGACGCGATTCACCGGGCTGCGGAGGGCGGCGTCGATGGCGTCAATGGCGGTCTCGATGTTGAGCTGTGATCCGGGCGTGCCGGCGAACACCGTCAGCGTACCGATGTCGTAGCCGGGTCGGCCGGGGGCACGATCATACCGGCGCGCAATGTCTTCGAGCACGCTGCGCAGCAGCCCTTCCTGATAGTCGGCGAGCAGCGGCACAGACGCGCCCTGCCGTTCGACGTGCGTGCCGGTCAAGTATGCGACGAATCGCGGCCAAAAGTCGCCGGCTGAGGCTTGCGCGTTCGCGCGCATCGTGTTGCTGTTCAGCCGAAAGTCAATCGTGGTGGGGTCGAGCAGGATCGGTGGGGCATCCCCGTACATGAGAACGACCGGCTGATTGAACACCTGCTCCCAGCGCGAGAACGCCTCATTGACCGTCAGGCCGCCGACGGGAACGCCGCCCACGGTGACGTCGTCGGCCAGCAAGCTTTCGCGCTGGCTGAATCCGTACAACTCGACGCCAAACAAGGCAAGGCCAGCGATGAGCATCGCCAGCGACAAGATGCGCAGGACGGGAATACGGGAGCGGCGCCGGCCGTTTGGGCGCTTGCTATATGTCATACGGCTGCTTCCCGGTCGTGTCGAAGTACCTGTACGCACGGTCGAGTGCGCGTTGCTGAAAGTTCGTTAAAGCCGGCACATCGCTGCGCCGATACCAGTTGAAATCCAGAATCTCGGGGCTTGAGACAAGTGGCTCGACTTGGCCGTGGCACATGAAGGCGAGGTCGACATGGCCGAGGTAGGTGCGCTCGACCAGCAGCGGCATGCCGACAGTGACCTCGATCCCCAACTCCTCGCGCATTTCGCGCTGGAGGGCGTCGGCGGGGTCTTCGCCGCGATTGATCGCGCCGCCCGGCAGCCCCCACGGCATGCGGGGATGATAGACATGCTCCGCCAGCAGCACCCGTCCGAGGTCATCCAATAATACGCCCACGACGCCCATCGTGACACGCGGGCGCGTGAGTTGATAGAACGGATACAGCAGGCCGATGATCCACGGCGCGCGGCGAAGCAAACCGGCGATGCGGCGAGGACGGGTAGGGTCAGTCATAGCCCGCATTATGCCTGACCAGACCCTTACCGACCAGTGCGCACAACCCACGCAACCCGAACGCAGTGAGTGACAGCCCGGTGAAAGGTGGGGTATACTGCCGAAGGACTCACGCGGTGCGCAACCGGATGGTGTAAGCCCACATGAACTTCCTGACCGTATTCGTTCGTCCGCCCGGCGATCTCGTCTACTTTGTGCTGGTCGTTGTGGTGCTGATGGCGTGCTTGCTGATGACGGTCGGGCAGGCTGTGCGCCGCAACACACAGTCGGCATCCCGGCTTGCAGCAGGGCTGACCTTCAGTTTCGGCGCGTGGATGTTGATTCTGCTGGCGGTGGTGTTCGCTCTGCTGCGTGGCGAGGAATTTCATCTCAACAGCCTTCAGGCGCTCGAACGTTCTGTTCAAGTGTGGATCGTCGTTGCGCTGGGATTGGCTCTCAGCCCCGCGGCCGATTCCTCGCTGGAAGTCAACCTTCGACGCGGCGCGTTCGGAATTGCGGTGACGACGCTCATATTCTACTTGACGACAGGCGGGGCAGTGAGCGAGGGACTGTCCGGCGGTTCGGGGGTCGCCGCGCTGATCTGGTGTCTGCTGCCTGCCGCCGCTGGTGGGGTGTTCATCGCCGGTGTGCTTGTGCAGGGCGGACGGTCAGCGGACGGGCCGCTGAAGCTGGTACTCTACAGCGTGCTGATCGCGGGCGCGATCATCGGACTGCTTCAGTCCAGCCTCGGCAGCGATGACGGCTCAATCGGAGCGCTCCGGTTGGCCTTCATCGGCGCGATGGCGGTGATGGCCGTGATCGCCTACCGCGCGCTGCTGTCCGGCGTGTTGGAACAGCTGCGCGGCCTTGAGGATCAGGTGCAGCGCGCCTCGACGCAGGTGAGCACATCCGAGCGACAGCCGCCGCCGGTCGTGGTACGCGCGCCAACCGCCGGAGAGCGTGAGTCGACGCAGCTGCTGCGCGCGCTCGGGTTGATGATCGAAGATACGCACCCGTCCGCCGTTCCGGGCCAAGTCGTGCGCGCCGCGCTGGAGATGCTGCGGGCAGACATCGGCGCGCTGATCCGCGTGCAGGACGCGAACTATGCCGATCTCGTGGTGGTGATGGATCGTGCGCGCAAGAAATCAGAGCAGGGGCTGGCGGTGAGCCTTGCCGCACAACCCACCCTCAAAAACGCGATCGAACGGCTGCAGCAGCGACCGTTGTTTCCCGACCGCAACCAAGCCGAACTAGACGATCTCTACACGCGGCTCGGACTGGATCAGACCAGTGGGCCGGCGTACTTTCAGCCGTTGACGCGCGAGGGCGAGCTGCAGGGCGTGTTGATGGTGGGGTTCCCGTTTGCCGACCGCGAATTGAGCGAGTCGGAGTCCGAGGCGCTTAAGGGACTTGGCGTGATTGCGGCGGGGCTGCTGGCGTTGAGTGATATGGCCGAGGAGCAGCGCCTGCTGGCCGAAGAACGCGCTATTCAGGCGATGGCGCAGGGCATTCCGCTTTCGCAGATCAGCGACGATCAGGTCTACGCCGCGCGCAAATCCGCGCTGGCCGAGCTGCAAAAATCACGGCTGGACATCGACGCGCTGTCGACACAGGTCAAGCGGCTGGAGGAACGGCTGGCGATCGAGCGCGACCGACTCGCCATGTCGTTGAGCGACAGTGACGCGGACTTGAGCATCTCGCAGCGGATTCAGTCCATCGGTCAGGAGCGCGCCGCCCTGCGTGAAGAGCGCGATCAATTGGCCGAACGGCTGCGTCAGATGGAGAGCGCGCTGAGCGGGGCAGGCGAACACGGGGACGAGACCGCGCTGCGGCAGCTGATCGACTCGCTGCGTGAAGAACGCGACAACCTCGCGGCACAGCGTGAACGGCTTCAGGCCCAGCTTGACGATTTGATGGCGGCCCCGCCATCTGGCCCCGCGGTGGCCGCGCAGGTCGTATCGGAGATGGACGCGGACGTGCAGCGTCTTGTCGAAGAACGCAACCAACTCAAGAGCCGGTTCGAGTTGCTCGCCAAGCAGCTTGAATCTTTTGGGTTGGACGCCAGCCCGTCGGGCATCGCTCAGCTCATCAGTGAACTGTACGCCGAGCGCACCTCGCTGATGGCGCGGATCACGACGGTGACGGCCGAGAAAGACACTATCGCACAGGATCGCGTGCGGCTTGCGCAGCGACTGGCGCAGCTGCGCGAAAGCGACAATTCGATCAAACGGCTTGAACGAGAGGTTCAGAACGTGCTGGCTGACCGCGAGACGGTCGTCCGGCAGCGTGATGCCTACAAGCGCCAACGCGACGAACTGGTCGAGCGATTTGAAGCGGTGCGCAAGTTCCGCGAACGGGTGGTAGAGCGTGTCACACTGCTCGAAGCACAACTCAAACAGCTTCAACAGCGTTATACGCAGTTATTGGCCGCTGGCGGTAAGTCGGCTCAGCAGGGTGAGGCCGATCCTATCACCATCGAGTTGAGCCGCGCGACGGCGCGTATCGCAGACCTCGAAAACGAACTGTCCACGCTGCGGTCGCGCTCCGCGCCGCATGAGGGAGGCAAACCGGCGCTTGAGACCGAATCGGTGATGGGCCTCGTTCAGGACTTGCGGACGCCGATCACGTCCATGCGCGGCTACGTCGACCTCATGCTGCGGGAGTCGGTCGGCATTCTGGGTGATATGCAGCGGCGGTTCCTTCAGCGGGTCGCCGCCAACGTCACCCGTCTGTCGAACATGATTGAGGACTTGATCCGCATGGCCGCGCTCGATTCGGGCAATTTTACGCTTGAGCGCGAGCATGTCGATCTGGTCGGGATCGTGGAGGACGCGATCAGCGAGGTGTCGGTGCCGCTGCGCGAAAAGGGCATTGAAGTGAACCTCGACCTCGCGGTCGATGAGGCGATAGTCAGCGCGGATCGGGAGGCGATGAAGCAAGTCGTGCTGCAGCTGCTGACTAATGCTTATCTGGCCGCGCCGGAAAGCAGTGTCGTCGAGATCACGATTGACCTTGAACGACAGGCAGGACGGCGCTGGGTGCATCTCGCCGTGACCGACGCGGGCGCGGGGATTGCGCCGGAAGACCTGCCGCGTGTGTTCGGGCGGCGTTACCAAAGCGAGAATCCGCTGCTCGCAGGTTTGGGCGATACGGGGATTGGCCTCGCCATCGCCAAGCAGATTGTCGAAGCGCACGACGGAACGATTGACGTCGAGTCCTCGGTGGGTGGGCCGACACGGTTCAACGTTCGCTTAGAGTTCATGCCACAGGCGAGGAACTAGGCCGATGCAGCGAGATTTTGGCGACGAAGTCTTGATCGCAATCGTTGCTGTCGGCGTGATTGCGCTGGCGGTTGTTTTCGGTGTGATCCTCTCGGTTGTCAGTCCGGGCGGGTCAGCAGATGAACCGACGGTGATCGCGGCTGTCTCGACGGACGCCACGCTGCAGGCGAGTGTGACCGCCGCGGTGGAGGTGACGATTACCGCGGTACGGGTGACGCAGGTTCCGCCTGTCACGCCGCTATCGCCCGAACCGGAAAGTACGGTCGTCACGGCGACGGCGGAGCCGACGGAGACGCCTGCCCCCGCGACGTTCACGTCATCGCCAGACGGCGGCGGAACCGAAGCCGCCACGAGTACAGAAGAAGCGACGGGCGAATCGACGTCGGCGCGCACGCCTCGCAGTACTGCAACTGAAGCGGAGTCGACCGAGCAGCGGATCGTGCACACGGCTACCGACCGGCCCACGTCGACGCTGACCGCGACCCGCGAGCCGAGCGATACGCCGACCACGGCAGCATCGCCAACGCGTGCGGCGACCTTCACCGACGAACCGACCACAATGCGGAAACCGAGCGCGACAGCAACGCCTGAACCGACCGACACGGCCACAACTGCTGCTGTCGCGTCGGATACCGCGACACGCGCTCCGACTGCGACACGCACGCCGTCGATCACGCCGACCGCAACGTTGGAGCCAACCGACACCGAGGCGCCCACGATCCCGCCAAGTCCGACGGCATCGCGGACGGCGACGGACACGCCCAAACCCACCGCCACCGCGACGCTGACCGCTTCGCCTTCGCCGGCCCCAACCGATACGCTGACCGCTTCGCCTTCGCCGGCCCCAAGCGATACGCTGACCGCGACGGCCACCGCGACAGCGACAGCTACACCTTCACCGACCGCAACTGATACGCCGACGGCTACGGTCACGTCGAGCAGCACGCCAACGCCGTCCGCCACCGCCACCGATACGCTTGTGCCGACGGCGACCGCGACGCCCTTCGTCTTGGGACAGTTTGACGACGACGGACGGTGCTTGCTGCCGCCAGAGCATGTCTACGTGCCGTATTCGTCGGGCGTGCTCGGCGCAATCTCCGAGCGCGTAGGGGACGACGAGGCCGCTTATACACTGATCGCAAGCTGCGCCGAGACGCCGGAAGACCTTACGGCCGGGGATGTCCTCGCGGTCAAACCGGAAACCTTCGAGGACGCCGGCCTTGAGAAACTGCTGGCACCCGGCATGGTCGGCTGTGAGGTTCCGATGACTGTCACGATTGCGGCGCCGGTGCCCAATACGTCGTTCACCGAGCCGTTCCGCGTGATCGGCACCGCATTCTCGGCGCGTATCGAGTCGTATGTGATCGAGATGCGCGCGGACACCGCCCCTGTGCCGGTCATCGAGGAACACTTCAGCGTACCGGTGGTGCTGTCAGTCTTAGGCGTAATCGAGCCGAGCGCGTTGGAACCCGGCCTGTATTGGCTGCGTGTTATCGTCAACGAACAGGACGCCGAAAAGCCGACTGCGGCGTGCGCGGTGCGTATCGGGATTGAATAGTCGCGTGATCGGCGGTCAACCGGTGCAATCCGAGTGTCGACAGCGATTGATGCGCTGACTATAGTGGTGCGCGGGTTCAACCGATTGAAAGAGGGATCATGCGCCATTTCTTCCGCGCGGCGTATCGCTTTGGACTGCCGTTCGCCGCGGCGATCTTGCTCATCTTCGCGATTGCCGGTCTCGTACAGGTACTCCTCGATCAGGCCGGAGAACGGAACGCATACCAGCAGAACGCGCCGACTTACGCGGCGCTGGGCACGCCGATTTCAGCGACGGCGACCGCGCTCGCCCCGGTTGATATGGGGTTAGACCGCTTTGGCGGCGTGGCGGTCGTCATGGGCGCGCAGGTCGATGTCGCGCAGTTGTTCGCCACCAATACGCCGCGCGGTGAGTCGCCCGCGATGTTCGCGACGAATACGCCCGACTCGGCGGTCGAGCCGGTGGTGACGCCTGCGCCGACGGAGCCCCCACAGGCTGGCCCAACGCCGACGTTCGCGCCGCTGCCGACGATCTTGTTCGCGCCGAACCCGCAGAACCTCCAGAACGCGCCGACGGCGATCCCGACGGCGTTTCCGGTGATCGACCGGCACGGCCAGAATCTGTTCAATATCCTGCTGATGGGACAGGACAACGAAGTAACCGGCGACGATCTGGCGCGCACGGACACGATGATCGTCGTGTCGATCAACCGCGACACGAACACCGTCGCCATGTTGAGCTTGCCGCGCGATTTGTATGTCTACATGCCACAGGTCGGGATGAACCGGCTCAACGTGGCATACGGCGTCGGGAGCGCGCTGGGCTGGGACGGCGGGCCGTTCTTCTACATGCGGCAGGTGATCCTGTATAACCTCGGGATCAACGTGCACTACTTCGCGATGGTCGACCTAACGAATTTCGCCAAGCTGATCGACTCGATTGGCGGAGTGGATATCGCGGTCGACTGCGCCATTCAGGATTATCAGATTCGCGGTGCGACCGTCCCCTCTGGGGCGCAGTTGACCGACCCTGAAGCGCTCCAGTACACGCTGCCAATTGGCTACTATCACATGAGCGGGCAGGAAGCGTTGTGGTACGCACGTTCGCGTGGGAACAGCGACGATTTCGACCGTGGACGGCGTCAACAGGCGATTATTCGCGCGGCGTTTCGGGCGGTGCGCGATCAAGGGCTGCTCTCCGACATCGGGCGGCTTCCGGGGCTGATTAGTGACGGCCTTGCCAGTGTCGATACCGATCTGCGGGTTGAGGACGTGCTCGGCCTGATCCCGACGGCGCTCTCGCTCGATCCGGACAGCATCGAGACGTACCGGCTTATTCGGACGTATCATACGCTGCCGTGGCAGCCTCCTGACGGTCAGTTCGTGCAGCTACCACAGCCGGGGCCAGTCTTTGACCTGATGACCGACTTCTATACACCGCCGACCGGCAATCAGATTGCGCTTCAGCAGGCGTCGATCCGCGTGCTGAACGCGACGGAAAACCCCGACTGGGACAAGGTTGGCGCGGCGCGTCTGGGCGAGGTGACGCTGTCGGCGCTCGCCGCGGGGCACACGGATGACTACGATCCGGCGCGAACCGTGCTGATCGACCACGTTGGAAGTGAGCGCGGTGGGGCTGCCCAGCAGATCATCCGCGCGTTGAACCTCGGCGCAGGCGCTGTCATCGTGCAGCCTGATCCGAACCGGACGGTCGACTACGAGGTCATCGTCGGCGCGGATTTCAATCCGTGCGGCGGCGCTGTGCTTGATCCGGAGTAGGCTGGTGGCCTCTGACGATCCCGGCAAGCGGCTCGAAAAGCTGCGATATTCGCAGAATTTTCTGCGCGAACGCCGCTTAGTCGAGCAGATCGTTAAGCTCGCGCGCATCATGCCGGGCGACACGGTGCTGGAAATCGGGCCGGGGCACGGGATCATTACGCATGCACTGCGTGATGCCGTGGGCGCGACGGGCAGTGTGATCGCCATCGAACTGGATGCGAAGCTAGCGGCCCGTTTGCGCGGCGTGTTCGGGCAGGTGTCATACGTTAAGATCATCGAGGCCGACTTCCTGAGTGTTGGACTTGCGTGGCTGCCGGCGACCTACGCCGCGTTCGCCAACGTGCCGTTCGCGATCACCTCTGCCGTGCTGGACAAGCTCTTTCAGCCGAACCACTGGCCGTATCGTGCTCACCTGATCCTTGAACGAGCAGCGATGGAGTCGGTGCTTCCGGGTAGCAGCAGCGGGCCGACGCTCAAGTCACTGGCGATTGCCCCGTGGTATGACATTGCTCCGGTCTATGCGTTCGAGCGCTCGGACTTTGCCCCGCGCCCGGCGGTGGATACGGCGCTGTATGCGTTTGAACGACGCGATCCGCCGTTGGTTGACGTTCAACGCTATGACGCCTACCGCGACTTTCTCGCTGCTGTGTCGAAGGATCGGGTCGGGGAAGGCATCTGGAAGCGGGTGCTGTCGGCGCGCGAGATCGACCGGCTTGCTGATGACGCCGGCTTAGTGGTTGGACGGGGCATCAAAGCGCAAGGCGCGGAGTCGATGGCAGCTGCGTTTCGGGCGTTCGACGCCGACAAAGGGCGGGCAGCGTCGGTTCGCGGCGCGGCGGATGCGCTTCGCGCGGAGCAGGCCCGTCGCGAGCAGATCAACGAACGGGGCGGCCACCGGCGCAAGACACGCCCGAACCGGTGAATCGAAACGCGGTGAGGAAACGTCCTCACCGCGTTACTCGTGTCGGGGTACTCGGATTCGAACCGAGGGCCTCTTGCACCCCATGCAAGCGCGCTACCGGACTGCGCCATACCCCGTGGATGTCCCTAGAGTATAGTCCGCGTGCCGGGGTAGGGTCAAGCGGCAACCTCGGAATGGAGCTAGAACAGCCCCCAGTCGTCCGCGGCGCCCTCTTCCATCATCGACGGATCCCACATCTCAAGGCCCATCTCGATGGTGGTGGGGCGTTCGACGTACTGCTGCGCGACCTGCCGGGTCTTTTCCAGCAGCTGCGGAGCATAGGGGCAGAACGGTGTCGTCATAATCATTATGACGTGCGCGCGCTCTTCTTGGATGTCAACATCGCGCACCAATCCAAGCTCGATGATGTTCATGCCGATTTCGGGATCAATCACGACCCGCAGCGCTTCGCGCAGGCCGTCTTCAGTCTTGGGCTGTGCCACGTCGGTCATCGGTTCTCCTCGTAGGCTGTCTCAGCGTTTGATTAACGTACGGTCATTTCGATTATAGGCATGAGGTGGTGTCATTGACACCCTATCTTGCCGGCTGATATACTGCGAGAAGGATTATACCACGGGTAACTCCCCACTTTAACCCGTGTGAAACAACGAGGAGGCAGCAGCCTGATGACAGCGACACTTGAAATTCGCAATCTACACGCGCGTGTGCAGGGCGAAGAGCGCCCGATCTTGCGCGGGGTGGATCTGACAATTAACCCCGGTGAGATCCATGCCCTGATGGGGCCGAACGGAAGCGGCAAGAGCACGCTGGCGAACGTTCTGATGGGCAATCCGGTGTATGAAGTCACCGAAGGCGAAGTGCGGTTCAACGGTGAAGACCTGCTGGCGATGGAGCCGGATGAGCGCAGCCGTGCCGGGGTGTTCCTTGCGTTCCAGTATCCGGTGTCGATCCCGGGAGTCACGCTCGCGAACTTCCTGCGGCAGGCGATCAATGCGCGGCTGAAGGCGGTCAACCCGGAGAGCAAAGGCATCAGCATTCCGGAGTTCCGGCGTTTGCTGCGCGCCAAGATGGATATGTTCAGCATGGATCACAGTTTCGCTGGCCGCTACCTGAACGAGGGCTTCAGCGGTGGTGAGAAGAAGCGCGCGGAAATCTTGCAGATGGCGACGCTTGAGCCGACGCTGGCGATCCTCGACGAGACCGACAGCGGCCTTGATATTGACGCGCTGCGCATTGTCTCCGACGGTGTCAACAAGGTGATGGAAAAGCAGGTGGAGCCGCCCTTGGGTGTGCTTGTCATCACCCACTATCAGCGGCTGTTGAACTATATCAAGCCGCACTTTGTGCACGTGCTGTATGAAGGTCGGATTGTTGAGAGCGGCGGGCCTGAACTGGCGCTCAAGCTGGAGGAGTCGGGCTACGCGATGGTGCGTGAGAAGTTCGACGCTGCTGTTGTCGCCGAATAACGTATCGACGGGAGGCTAGAATGGTGGAGTTTGTCGCAAGTGACAAGCAGCTGACCGAAGAGGAAGCGCGCCTGACCGACGTGCGCGGCAGCTATGACGAAACGTATGGGTTCCACGATGATGACGTGCGGTACAGCTTCATCAGCGAGAAGGGACTGAGTGCGGACATTGTCCGCAATATCAGCAAGATCAAGGGCGAGCCGGAGTGGATGACCGAAATCCGACTCAAGGCGTATGAGGCGTTCCTCGAGAAGCCAATGCCGATGTGGGGGGGCGATCTATCCGGGATCAACTTCGACGACATCTACTACTATGTGCGCGCCACCGACAAGGTTGGCCAATCATGGGAAGAGGTGCCGGGGGAGATCAAACGGACGTTCGACCGGTTGGGTATCCCTGAAGCGGAGCAGAAGTATCTGCAAGGCGTCAGCGCGCAGTACGACAGCGAGTCGGTGTATCACAACATCCGCAAGGACTTGACGGCGAAGGGCGTCATCTTCCTTGACATGGACTCCGGCCTGCGGGAGCATCCCGATCTGGTCAAGGAGTATTTCGGCACCGTGATTCCGCTGGCGGACAACAAGTTCGCGGCGCTGAACACGGCGGTTTGGTCGGGCGGATCGTTCATCTACGTGCCGAAGGGCGTTCACGTCGAGATGCCGCTGCAAGCCTACTTCCGCATCAACACGCAGAACATGGGGCAGTTCGAGCGCACGCTCATCATCGTGGATGAGGGTGCCTATGTGCACTATGTCGAGGGCTGCACCGCTCCGACGTACAGCTCGAACAGCCTGCACTCGGCGGTGGTCGAGATCATCGTCAAGGACGGCGGGCGCTGCCGCTACACGACCATCCAGAACTGGTCGAACAACGTGTACAACCTCGTCACCAAACGTGCGATGGCGTACAAGAACGCCACCATGGAATGGGTCGATGGCAACCTCGGCAGTAAGCTGACGATGAAGTACCCGGCCGTCATCCTTGCAGGGGAAGGCGCGCACGGCGAGGTGTTGTCGATCGCGTTCGCCGGCAAGGGGCAGCATCAGGACGCCGGCGCGAAGATCACCCATCTAGCGCCTAACACAACTAGCCAGATCATCAGTAAGTCGATCAGCAAGGGCGGTGGCCGCGCGAGCTATCGTGGTCTGTTGAAGATCATGGACGGCGCGGATAACGTCCGGTCGAATGTCGTTTGCGATGCGCTGCTGCTCGATGATCTCAGCCGGTCGGATACTTACCCGACGATTGAGGTCAATGCGAAGCGTGTCACGATGGGCCACGAGGCATCGGTCAGCAAGGTAGGCGAGGATCAACTGTTCTACTTGATGAGCCGCGGCATGAGTGAAGACGAGGCGAACGCAATGGTCGTCAACGGATTCATCGAACCGCTCGTCAAGGAGCTCCCGATGGAATACGCATTGGAGTTGAACCGCCTCATCCAGATTCAGCTTGAAGGGTCGATTGGTTAATGTTAGCGAACGCAATACGCACACGTGGGGCGGTCGGCCCTACGTATACAGTCGAGGATGTCAAGGCGCTCAGCGAGCGTAACGATGAACCGCAGTGGCTGCGTGACTTCCGCCTGAACGCGTGGGATACCTACGAGTCCATCCCGATGCCCAGCCGCACCGACGAGGACTGGCGCCGGACGGATATCCGCGGTGTGCCGTGGGCGGCCGCTGGTCAGCTTGTTGAGGCAGGTGATGTATCTGTGCAGATTGTTCCGCAGGATACACGGCAGCCCCTTGTCGGCGGCGCTGAGGGCGGCACGCTGGTGTTCGTAGACGGCAAGGTGGTCGAGTATCGCGCTGACAACGCTTTGAGCGCGCGCGGCGTGATTTTCACCGATCTGGCGTCGGCCGCGAAGTCTCACCCTGACCTCGTTCAGAAGCATCTCATGGCCGACGCCGTAATGCCGACGGATGGAAAGTTCGCGGCGCTGCACGCGGCGCTCTGGACGCACGGGTTCTTTCTGTACGTCCCGCGTAGGGTCAAGGTCGAAGGGCCGTTTCACGTCGTGTTCTATAACCGGACGCCCGGCACAACGCTGGGACATGTGCTGGTTGTGCTTGAGGACGATGCGCAGGCGACGGTGCAGGTCGAGTATGCGTCGGCGTCCAGCGATGATCCGTCGATGTTCTTTGGGGCGACCGAACTGCTGGTCGGCGCACGGGCGAACCTGCGCTACGTCTCGCTTCAGAACTGGAACCGCACAACCACCGAGTTCACGCACCAGCGTGGACGGGTTGGCGCTGAGGCGACGTTGGATTGGGTGTTCGGCGTGATGGGCTGCGACTTGCTCAAGGACTACATCAACCTCGACGCAGACGGGAGAGGCGCGAACGGTCGGATTAGCGGGTTCTTCTTCGCGGACAAGGAACAGGTGTTCGACCTTGATACGCAGCAGAATCACAATGCGCCCCTGACCGCGACCGACCTGCTGTTCAAGGGAGCCGCTCGTGACTCGGCACGCACGGTGTGGCAGGGCATGATTAAGTCCCTGCCGAAGATGCAGAAGATCGACGGTTATCAGGCGAATCGGAACCTGCTGTTGAGCGACGATGCGCGGATGGACGGCATCCCCGGTCTGGAAATCGAGGCCGACGACGTGAAATGCAGCCATGCAGCGACGTTCGGCACCCTAGAAGAAGCGCCTATCCACTACCTGATGAGCCGTGGGATTCCGCGCAATCAGGCGGAGTTGATGGTCATTGACGGGTTCTTCGACGAACTGCTGCAGCGCGTGCCGTTTGAGCAGGTTCGCGAGCGCCTACAGGCGGAAATTGAAGCCAAGATCGTAGGACGGTAAGACATCATGGACGGATTTGTAGCGGCTGCGAGCACAGCCGATGTACCACCCGGTGAGCGCGTAGTCGTTCAAGTCGGACGGACGTGGATCGTGTTGTTCAACGTTGACGGCGTGTACTATGCGATCGAGGATCGCTGTACGCATGACGATGGCCCGCTGAGCGATGGCCGCGTGATCGGGTGCTGCCTCATCGAGTGCCCCCGCCACGGCGCGCAATTTGACCTGCGCGATGGCAGTGTAAAAGCACCGCCCGCACTCGTTCCGGTGCCGGTCTTCGAGACCCGGGTCGATGACGGAATGGTCTATATCGCAAAGGCGAAGAAGCGGTAAGATTGAGGCGGCTTCCGGGATACGGGAGCCGCCTTTCCGTTCTAATCGAGGACTCGACATGGATATCGACACGCTGCTTGCGGAACACGGCACGCTGGTGTTTGGACACAGAGGCGCGTCAGGCTATGCGCCGGAAAACACGATGGAGTCGTTTGGCCTTGCGTTGGAGCAAGGGGCGCACGGTATAGAGTTTGACGTTCACCTCACGGCTGACAGCGTGCCGGTTGTGATCCATGACTTCGATGTTCATACTACGACCGACGGGCAGGGGATGGTCGTCGACTTGACGCTCGAACAGATTAAGTCGCTCAATGCCGCAGGCCCGAAATGGCCGAAACACGCGCCCATACAAGTCCCGACTCTCGATGAAGTGCTTTCGACGCTTGCCGGTAAGCTCATCTTCAACATCGAGGTCAAGGCGGACACGGAAAACATCGAGCATCGCGTGGCGGAACTGGTCGGCAAGTACGGCGTGGGTGATGCCGTCGTCGTGTCGTCGTTTAATCCCGTCGTGCTGCATCGGTTCGCAGCGGCCTATCCGAAAATCCGGATCGGCTACCTGTACATGGACGGCGAACCGTACACTCAACTTGCCCAGATGATGACCGGGGTGCCGATCTATGCCCGTCACCCGTACCACGCCATGATCGACACGCCGTACATGAACGCAGCACGGCAGCACGGCTACAAGGTCAATACGTGGACGGTGAACGATCCGGAGCGCGCACGCCAACTGCGTGATCTCGGCGTTGACGTCGTGATGACCGACTTCCCCGACCGGATTCTTCACGCCTTGAGCGACTAGTGCTTGGGTTGTGGCGGCAGGTTGTCCGCCTCGGATTTCATCTTCTCTACCATCAGTTCGCGTGGATGTATGACGCCGTCGCGTGGATCGTCTCCGGCGGAGAGTGGTCAGCGTGGCGGAGAACCGCATTGCAGTGTGTCAATCCGCCGGATGATGCGCTCGTGCTTGAAGTTGGGTTTGGCACCGGCGCTCTGCATGTGGAGATGGCGGCGCGAGGCTGGCGGATGATCGGCCTCGATCGGTCACGGGCGATGGCGCGGATCACCCGGAGCCGACTGTCGCGGGCAGGTGTTAGAACGAGTCTGATCACCGCATCGGCCGTGGCTATCCCGCTCGGAGCAAGCACCGTCGACGCTATTGTTTGCACGTTCCCCTCGGACTATATCGTCGATGCAGCCGCCCTCGGTGAGTTCCGCCGCGCGCTCAAGCCGGGGGCGGAGATCGCCGTCGTTGTTCACGGCGTGCTGACGCGTGGGATGTGGCGGCGGGTCACCGATGCACTGTTCCGGGTGACGGGGCAGGGGAGTATCGTGGCGGATCGTGTCCCTTCGCACGATCAACTTGTGACTCGTTATCGCCGGTTGACGGCGGCGTTCCGTGCTGCCGAACTTGACGTTCGCCCGATCCCGATGACGACGCCGAACGGATATGCCGTGGTACTGACGGGGCGATCTGCGGCGAAGTGACCCCGGCCGGGAAAGATTCGGGTAAGTCACTTCCGCCTGAATGGCTGCAGTCGCGAATGGGGACGGATTCTCGTGCCTGCGTTTCGCCTTCGCCCATTGTGTCTTGTGAAATCTTGCATTATCGTTGGCCTGAGAGAAACTTTGCCCGAGACACCACGGTGAAGGACAGCACATGAGAGGGATCTTCCGCGCGATTACGGCGTTTAGTCTCCGGTTTCGCATAGTCACTATCACCGCCGCCCTGCTCGTCATGGCGGCTGGCGGCGTCGCCGTAACACAGCTCAATCAAGAACTCCTCCCTCCGGTTGAGTTCCCCCAAACGATTGTGCTCGCGCAGGTTTCCGGCTTGACCTCGGAAGAGGCGCTGTCGTTCCTCACCGAACGGCTCGAAACACGGTTGGCTAAAGTACCCGGGATCGTAAATATCGAGTCCACGACGACCGGCGCAATCGGCAGCGTGCTGACCCTGTTAAGCGAGTTCGGGATCGATCAAGCCCGCCTGCTGTCAGACATCCAAGCGGGGATCGACGACGTATGGCTTCCGCTGCGGCGGATCGAAGCGGGTGAGGGCGAAGACAAAGACGCGTTCGCGGCCCGTCTATTGGGCGATCTAACGCCGGATGTTGCGCTGTGGCTGGCGATCAACGACCGGAATTTCGTTTTCGAGCTGAGTCCCGAGACATGGGCCAAGCTGTCACCGGATACGATCACCGCGCTGCTGAGCTATACCGCCAAACAGACTGACGAGTCCACCGGCGATAAAAGCGCGCTGTTGCAACTCGTGGAAGGTGAGATCATCCCGCAGCTGAGCGCCTTGCCGAATATCGCAAGCGTCCAGATCTCAGGCGGGCAGGCGCTTCCGGGTGAAGCGGTGCCACACCGACTGCCGGGCGTCGATCTATCGGCGCAGCGCAGTCTGTTGATGCAGCTCTCGCCCAAGTCGTGGGATGCGGCCACCTCGGTTGTGCCGGAACTCGCCGGGCTGACACTCGATGCGGGCGCGGCGGATCGGCTGGCGTCGGCGGAACTGACACTGCCCGAACGCGCCCCCGCGCTGCCCGAGTCGTGGACAGCGCCGGCGTTTTCAACCGCCGCTGATTTGCTCGAAATCCGCACCCTGACCACCACGGCGGCGGGCGTCCTCAACCAGTTTGAACAATCAGGCCGCATCGTTGGCGCGCTAGGGCAGACGAGTGATCTGACGCCGGAGATCATGCAGCAGATGATCGACGTCGCGCCGTCGCTGCTGGGGTACCTCGATTCGGATCAGCTTGCAGCCCTGCCAGATGACGTGTTTGATATGCTGCCCGACGCGTTCATCGCCGGACTTGACGGGTTCACGCGAGATGCGCTGGCCGCCCGCACACTGGCCGCCGAGATCACGGGCGTCGAAGCTAACGGACAGGACGCTAAACTACCATCGCAGTGGCGTATCAATCCGCCGCAGGTGCTGACGTTCAGCTTTTCCGATCTTCCGCTGGCGACGTTCAGCGTTTATGCGGTCGGCGAGGCTGGCGAGGATGATCCTGCGCCGGTCGTTCCGGACGCGCCCGTTGAGCCATCTGACGATCAGACGGCAGGCGCAGGTATCCAGCTTCCGAACGTGTTTCAGGGGCTGACGCGGCTTTCACCTCCGCTCTCGGATGTTTGGGATACGCTCGCAGGTCAGCCGCAGTTCGCTGGGCAGCCCTTAGCCAATGGCGCAGACCTCATCGCAATCGGTAACGGCAGTGCCTCGTCGGTGCTCAATACCATCAACCAGTCCGTCCCCGAGTCGTTCGCTGGCTACGAAGTCCGGCTGTTCGACAGCATGAGCCTCGGGCTGTTCCAATATCTTGCTGTCAACGAACCCGGCTTCTGGGGCGCGCTTGATGACGGCGTGCTGCTCAAACTCTCGCCGGCGGTGCTGGCGGAACTTCCTGAGGAAGCGCTTGCGGGCCGCTCCGAGCAAACGAAAGCGGCCATTGCTGCAATCGCAAGCGGCGAACAGCCGTCGGCGTTTGACGCGCTGCGCGAGCTGTACGCGACCGATAGTCCCGCCGCGGATCCTAATGCGCCGGCGCTCAACGCGGATTGGGGGCAGGTCGCCTCATTCTTCGGCGTGGAGATGGACACGGCGGATGATCCGTTCCGCTTCTTCCCGGATGTCGCCGGATGGTTCAACAGCTTTTTCGACAGCGCGCAGGGCGCTGCGTTTGCCGGGAATCTGTTCGGCAAGATGTCCGCCGAGGCGTGGCAGTACATCGATCAGCGCGATGCCACGGTACTGCCAAACCTGCGCATGGAAGTAGTGCAGCTGATTCCGCAGGATGTATTGTCGCAGCTTCCACAAAGCGTGCAAGATCGCGCGGCGGCGGGCGGAACGCCATTTGTGCCGACAGCGTCCGTGACCCGCAACAATGGCGAATCGAGCCTGCTCGTAACGGTGTTCAAGCCGAACGATGCCAATACGGTTCAGGCCTACTACGATGCAAAGGCGGTGATCGAGGAAATTCAGCGCCAGAACCCCTCAATCGTCGTGAATACGGCGTTTGAGCAGTCGAGTTTCGTCGAAGAGTCAATCAGCGGCGTCGCGCGTGAAGGTCTCACCGGCGCTGGCTTCGCGATGATCGTGATTATGCTGTTCTTGAGCGGTGGGACGTGGAACCGCTCGCCGCGCTCCCGTGCGGGCATGGTTCTGCTGGCGGGTTCGGTCGTCCTGCTGATCGTGCTTTCGCTCTTGCAGGCGCAGGCATCCGGCGTGAGTATCACGCAGGGCTTCGAACAGGTCGACGTCGTGCTTCGTGTGATGCTGCTGGTGGGCGTCGTGTCGGGCTTTGTGATCCTGCTGTGGCCGGGGAGCCTACCCGTGCCGGCGTGGCGCGCGACGCTTGTGATCGGCGTAAGCCTGCCGCTGTCGGTGCTCGCGGCGTTCGCGCTCATGCGCTGGCTTCCGCCGGCGGTGCACAACGTCCTTGCTCCGATGTCCGAAGGCTCGCCGATCTTGCAGTTTATCCTGCGGCTGTTCCCTGAGTCGCTGACACTCAACATCATGACGCTGTCGGGCTTGACGGTGGCGGTCGGGCGTATCGTGGACGACTCCATCGTCGTGCTTGAGAACGCGTTTCGCGAGATTCAGGCGGGTGGCGATAAACGCGCCGCTGTCCTCAAGGGGACGACCGACGTATCCAGCGCAATCTTTGTCGCGACGATGGTCACGGTGGTCGTATTTCTCCCGTTGGGCATGACCGGCGGCCTCATCGGCGAGTTCTTCCTGCCGTTTGGGCTGGCGGTAACGTATTCGTTGGGCGCGTCATTCGTAGTGGCGATCACCGTCATCCCGCTGCTGATGCTGATGTTTATCGGCGTGAGCGATGCCAGCGAGGAAGAAGGCGGTATCCTCAGCCGAATCTACGATCCGGTGCTGCGCTGGTCGTTGAGCCATCCGCTGCACAGCTTCATCGTGCTGGGGCTTGCAATCGGCAGTATGGCGTTCGGCGGCCTGCTTCTCGGCACACGACCTGCCGCGTTCCTGCCGGAGCTTGGCGAGCCGCAGATTACGGTCGACGTCAACCTCCCGCAGTCCACCAAAATCCTTGAGACCGACGGCATGGTTCGTGCGTTCGAGGCGGTGATTTTCGAGTCCATCCCGGATGAGGAACTCCGGTCGGTGCGCACGGAGATCGGCGGGGCAGGGCTGAGCCTTGAGGCGCTGTTTGGCGGCGGATCGGTATCCGAGAACCGGGCCAATATCGTGATCAACGCGGAAATGAGCGCGGACAAGCTCAAGAAGGTTGTCGAGGAACTGACGCCCGAAGCCGAGGCGATCTTCGGCGACGGGAACGTATCGCTGGCGGTCGCCTCGCTGTCCTCCGAGGGATTCGGGGGCTTCGAAGTTGTCGTTTACGGGCCGCTGGAGGATCTGGAGGCGATGGACGCCGCGGTGATCGCGGCGATTGACGGCGTGGCCGGAATTGAGCGAGTGAGCAGCAACCTTTCGCTGGCCGCGCTAGCTGGCCCCGATGCGCCGGTCACGTATCTGCGTGTTGACGGCCGAGCGGCGTTGAAGTACAGCGCCGAACTGGCGACTGAGGACACGATTGGCGTGACAGCGCAGGCCATCGCGGCGATCAAGGCGATTCCTGACTTCCCCGAAACGCTGACGGTGACGCAGGGCTATCAGAGCCGTATTCAGACGGAGGGCTTCGCCGGCTTATTCGTCGCAATGCTCATCGCTATCGCTATCGTCATTGTAATCTTCGTGCTGTCGCTTCAGTCGCCGATCTACTGGCTGGCGATTATCCTGAGCGTCGTCGTGGCGCCGGTGGGTGCGGCGGTCGCGTTGACCCTCACGAACCGCGTGCTGGGCATCTCCGCCCTCATCGGCATGCTGATGCTGATCGGTATCGTCATCACCAACGCGGTCGTGCTGATTGATCGCGTGCGGCAGAACATGACGGGCGGCATGCCTGTGCGTGAGGCGCTGCTGGAGGCGGGGGAACGCCGCCTGCGGCCGATTCTCATGACGGCGCTGGCGACGATTACCGCGCTGATCCCACTGGCGATCGGGTTGTCTGAAGGTGCGCTGATCGCGTCCGAGCTAGGGACGGTCGTGATCGGCGGCTTGGTCAGCAGCACGGTTCTCACGCTGGTCGTCGTCCCCGTCGCCTATAAGCTGCTTACGCCGATCCATAGGCGGCTGACGTTTGCATCGCGCCAGCCTAACGTGCCCGCGCCGAGCAGTGCGGACTAGGCGTTGACCCCAACGGCCCCGATTATCAGTGATCGGGGCCGTTTTTGAACATTGACGCAACCGCCCTGCGGTCGACCTTTCCATTGGCGAGCAGCGGCAGCGTATTCACGCGCAGCAGTCGCTTGGGGTGCTTGTAGCGCGCGAGCAGCGGATTCAGTGCAGCGCGCAGCTCGGCGAGGGCGACAGGTCGTTCCGAGATCACCGCCGCCGCCGGAATTTGACCCCATTCCGGATCATCGACGGCGACGACGCAAGCCGCCGTGATCCCTGTGATCTGCATCAACGCGGCTTCGACTTCCGCGGGATAGATGTTCTCGCCACCTGAAACAATCAGATCGGTGCGCCTGTTCACGATCCATAGATCGCCGTCAGCGTCAAGGTATCCGAGATCGCCGGTACGCAGGCCATACGGCGTGATCGCTGCCCCGTTCGCGGCGGGATCGTTTGCATACCCCTTCATGATCGTCGGCCCTTTGACGTAGATGTCGCCGATCTCGCCGGCAGGACGCTCCATGCCGTCCGCGCCGCGAACGGTCACCGTCACGAATGGCACGGATCGTCCTGCACTACCGATCTTGACACCGGCGGCAGCTGGCGCTTGCGTCGCGGCTTGTGAGGTCGATTCGGTCAGGCCGTAAGTCGAAAGCACGTCAAAATTCGCCTGACGCGCCCGCGTGATGAGCGCCGCCGGGGCAGCAGCGCCACCGAGCAGGACGGTCACAGGGTGGGGTGGGGGAGTGGTACGCGTGTCAAGCAAGCGGCTGAGCATCGTCGGGACAAGCGATACGTGGGTGACGCCGTTATGGTTGATAGCGTCATTGACCGCCTCAACGTCGAAGCGCTCATGCAGCGAAATCGTTGTTCCGGTGATGATCGCGCGGTAGAGCATGGCGAGGCCGCCAACGTGAAACAGGGGCAAGCAGCACAGCCAGTGATCGTTGGGACGAATACCGAGGCGAATGGAGGTCAGCGCGGCGTTGTGTAGAAGGTTTGCATGTGTAATCTGAACAGCTTTGGGCGTGCCAGAGGTGCCGCTGGTAAAGAGCGCGCAGCATACATCGTCGCGGTGGTGCGCCGCGGTCGCGACCTTCCGAGGATCGGTGGTGGCGTTCTGGTTAATTAACTTCGTGTAGTCATGTACAAGATCCAACCTCTCACCTTCTAGCCACCTATTACTATGATCCACCAACCAACGCGCAACGCCATACCCCCGCGCCACCCGCACAACTTCCGCTTCTGACCAACGGATATTCACCGGAACGCTAACCGCGCCAAACCGCCAAAGTCCGAACAATATCAACACTAAATCAATACTCGTGTGCCCAAGAACACCAACCCAATCCCCCTGCCTAACACCGACCCCCGCCAACCCTGCGCAGACACGATCAACGCCTTGATCCAATTCACCAAACGTCATCATCCGCCCGGCACAGCGCAAACCTACCGCGCCTGAACTCAGCTCCGCACTCCGCCTCAACCAATCTCGCATCAGACCCTCACCACTCTCACCACTCAAAAGGGGAGGCCAGCGCCTCCCCCCCAAACTCCACACGTCCCGCATAACCTCATCACGGACGCCACGGATATTTCCGGAACTCCGGATCACGCTTCTCCAGAAACGCGTTCTTCCCCTCGCTGCCTTCTTCGGTCATATAGAACAGCATCGTCGAGTCGCCCGCCAGCACCTGAAGCCCGGTCTGACCGTCCATATCCGCGTTCATCGCCGCCTTCAAGAAGCGGATCGCTATCGGACTTTTCTGCAGGATCTCCGACGCCCACTGGATGCCCTCTGCCTCAAGCTGTTCCACCGGCACAACCGCGTTGACCAAGCCCATATCCAGCGCCTGCTGCGCATTGTACTGCCGGCACAGATACCAGATCTCCCGCGCCTTCTTCTGCCCGACAATCCGCGCCAGCGTCGCCGACCCATAACCGGCGTCAAAACTACCGACCTTCGGCCCGCTTTGACCGAAAATGGCGTTCTCCGCTGCAATCGTCATATCACAAACGACATGCAGCACATGCCCGCCGCCCACTGCGTAGCCCGCGACCAACGCAATAACCGGTTTCGGCATCGTGCGGATAATGCGCTGGAGTTCGAGCACATTGAGCCGGGGCACGCCATCTCCTCCAACATACCCCGCGCTGCCACGAACACGCTGATCTCCGCCTGAGCAGAACGCGTACTTGCCATCTGCCGCCGGCCCATTGCCAGTCAGCAGCACAACGCCGATCTCCGCGTCGTGCCACACGTGCATGAACGCGTCGATCATCTCGTTAATCGTCTCCGGCCGAAAGGCATTACGCACTTCAGGCCGATTGAACGCAATTCGCGCAATCCCATCCATCTTGTGAAATGTGATGTCCTGATACGACTTGACCTCAACCCAGTTCATTGCGTTTCCCTTCACCGTTCCTTGCTTATCCCTCGACAAAAACGTGCTTCACCGCCTGAGCGGCGTCCTGCATCATCTCACTGCGCACACGAAGGTCATTGGCGGAATCCGTCTTGGCCTCAATGAGCCAGCTTGTGCCATCGCTCATCGCGGATCCAACCGAACGCCGGAGAGACTCGACGTCCTGCACACTCACATACGACAGTCCGTACATCGACGCCGCCCCTTCGAACGTGCGACCATGCGGCGTAAGGAACAGTTCTGTGAACACAGGTTCAAAGTCTCGCACTGGCAGACGCCGGAATATCCCGCCTCCGTCGTTGTTGATAACGACGATCACGATAGGCGCAGTCACCCGCGTTGCGCTCAGCAGGCCGCCGATATCGTGCAGCAGCGCGAGGTCGCCAATGAGTAAACACGTCGGCCGACCACTGCCCACTGCTGCGCCAAATGCCGTAGAGACTGTGCCATCAATCCCGGAAGCGCCCCGATTGCAGTATACATGCAGCGTTCGGCTGCACGGAGCCACAAACTGTTCAACATTACGAACCGGCAAGCTGTTCGCGATGACGACGTTCGAATCCTCGGGAACGGCTTCAATACACGTCGACACGACTGAGCCGTCAAACCATGCGGAGCGCTCAGCATACGCTCGCCAGACCGCACCCTCCCGCGCCCATAACTGCGATACCCAATGACGGTCGATCTGGCTCTCGTTTCGCAGCATCCGCGTCGCACGGCGGAAAAGCGCGGCGGGGGAGGCGTGAATCAACTCCGCCAGCTGGTGATGCGGATCACGCCACACGCCATCGTGACTGATCTGAATTACGCGCGACGCAGCGCCGGACGCCAGATAATCTTCGACTGCTTTGGACGCGGGCTGCCCGCCCAGCTGAATCCAGACATCCACCGTTCCCAATACATCACGCAGCGGCCCGAACGAATCGTACGCACCGAGCGTCCGAACGGCCGACCAGCGCAGGTTTGACAACGGATCGGCAAGCACGGGAATCCCTGTGGTATCGGCGAACGTGGCAAGCGCCTCTGTGATGTCAGAGGCGGGTGTGAACGGCCCGGCAAAAATCACTGCGCGATGTGCGTTTTCCACAGCGTGGATGAGCGACTCGACTTGTGACTCAGATGGCTCAAGGATCGCCTTATCAACGCGCGTAAACGGAAGCTGATCGGTGCGCCCCGTGTCAAACAGACGTGTGACGTCGGTTGGAACAACCGTCGGCTCCAACGGCTTGCGAAATGGAAAGTTCAGATGCACCGGCCCGCATGGGGTATCGAGCGAGCGAGCGACAGCCCGTGACGCCAAGGTGCGCAGACTGCGAACGATCAGCGCCGCCGGATCCTGTTCAGGCAGCGCTACATCGACCGACCAGAGTACATGACTACCGTACATCCGAACCTGATCGATGGTCTGGTTGGCGCCGCTTTCGCGCAGCTCCGGCGGCCGATCCGCTGTCAGGACGAGCAGCGGAACGCACGCTTGTTTAGCCTCAATCACGGCAGGGTAGAAATTCGCCGCGGCAGTGCCGGACGAGCACGCCACGACTGCTGGGGTGCCGGTCACAAGGCCAATGCCCAACGCAACGAACGCCGCGCTGCGCTCGTCAATAATCGAGATCGTCTGGATATCGGGATGACGCGCGAGCGCAGCAACCAGCGGCGTCGAACGCGAGCCGGGCGCGATGACAGCCCACCGGACGCCGTGTCTCGCAAGTTCATCGACGACGACGCTCGCCCACAAAATGCTACGATTCTCCGGCGTCATGACTCGCAAGCTCCGAGCGCATCGAGCATCGGGCGGAACTTGATCCGCGTCTCATCCCACTCACGCAGCGGGTCGGATTGTTCGACAATGCCGCATCCTGCGTACAGACGAGCGTGGTCGCCGTTCACGACTGCCGAGCGAATCGCGACGGCGAACATCCCGCCGCCGCTCGCATCAAGCCAACCAATCGGCGCGGCATACCAGCCTCGATCAAACAACTCGATGTCACGAATTGCGGAGACCGCAGCGTCGGCGGGGTAGCCGCCCAGCGCAGGCGTCGGGTGCAGCCGCGACACCACTTCCAAGATGTCGACCTCATCGGCCAGATGACCGGTAAACGGCGTGAACAGGTGTTGGATATTCCCGAGCCGCATGATCTGCGGTTCATCTGGAAACGAGAGCATGTCGCTGATAGGCTCAAGAAGGTCACGCACGGCATCCGCCACAAGCGCGTGCTCGTGGCGTTCTTTCGGACTCGTGAACAACTCCGCCGCGAGCGCCGCATCCTCCGCCGGTGTCGCCCCGCGCGCAGCTGATCCGGCCACCGCGGCAGTTCGCAGCACGCGGCCCATCACCTCAAGCAGAAGCTCCGGCGTCGCACCCAAGAACGCATGACCGGGCATCGGCTCGAACATGAACCGGTACGTTGCTGGATAGGCGTGTTCCAAGCTCGCT
>JZRA01000027.1 GCA_001567485.1 Chloroflexi bacterium OLB13 | reverse complement strand
GTAGGCTTTGAAACGTATTAGCCGTGCGTTTCAACGCTCGGCGGCCTGCGGCGTGAGGGGTTCCACGCGGCGGACGAGTCGTATTCGAGGATCCCCTCTGCCTCCTCTGTGTCCGCTGTGGTTCAATCGGTTTGCCCTTCACTCGGCACTCCGAGCAACCCTCACCCCCGGCCCCTCTCCCGACCTGCGGTGCTCCCGTTGGTCGTCAGGGAGAGGGGAGAAGGACGTGCGTGCGGTGGGGTGTGAAGGCTCCTCTGTGTGCTCGAATGCTCTGTGTCTGATCGGGTCTTTTGTGATTCACTCCGTCGCCCAGCCAATCCATTCCCGCCGTCCAAACAGCCTCTTTAGTAGGCTTTGAACGTATTAGCCGTGCGTTTCAACGCTCGGCGGCCTGCGGCGTGAGGGGTTCCACGCGGCGGACGAGCCGTATTCGAGGATCCCCTCTGCCTCCTCTGTGTCCGCTGTGGTTCAATCACTTTTGCCCTTCACTCATCACTCCGAGAAACCCTCACCCCCGGCCCCTCTCCCTGAGGGAGAGGGGAGGACGATGCGCGCGCGATGGGTGATGTTGTCTGTGTGGGCTGGTGCCCTCTAACAACTGCCCCCTGACGCCTGAAACCTGACAACTGACCCCTCTGTGGCCTCTGTGTCCGCTTTTGCCCTTCACTCGTCACTCAGCACTCGTCACTCAGCACTCAGCACAGGCGCGAGCGCGCGTTCGATGTCCTCCAGCGACTCGGCGCGCACGATTCCGTCGCGGATGGTCGTGGCATCCGGCATGCCGGCAGTGTACTTGCACAGTTGTCCGCGCAGTTCACGAATCGCCTTGACCGACGCCATGCGGGTCGTCTCCAGCGTCAGGCGCGCTTGATACAGACAAGTCTGCGCGCGTTCTTGCACGGTTGGCGCAGGGAACGGCGTGCCGGTCGTCAGTTCGTGGTGGATCTGTTTGAAAATCCACGGATTCCCAAGCGCCGCGCGGCCGATCATCACGCCGTCACAGCCGGTTTGTTCGAGCATCCGGCGGGCGTCGTCGGCACAGGTCACATCGCCGTTGCCGAAAACCGGAAGGGTCGTCACGGCCTCTTTGACCTGCCGGATAACGTCCCAGTCGGCGGAGCCGGTGAACCCCTGCGAGGCGAAACGGGCATGCACGGCGATCATCTGCGCGCCGACGTCCTGCGCGGCTTTGGCGAACGGCACGGCAGTGATCACACCGTCATCGAACCCGGCGCGCACTTTGACCGTCACCGGCACGTCGACCGCCTTAACGCACGCTTCAACGACGGCGGTCGCGCTGCACACGTCGCGCAGCAGCGCCGCGCCGCCGCCTTTCTTGACGACCTTCGGCACCCAACAGCCCATGTTGATGTCGACTATCGCCGCGCCGTGATCGACGACGATGCGCGACGCCTCGGCCATCACGGACGGGTCGCTGCCGAACAACTGCACGGCGAACGGGCGTTCCTCCGGCCGCCAGTCGAAATACTGCAAACTGGTCTTGAGGCCGCCTTTGAACTGCAGCGGGACGCTCGACAGCAGTTCGGTGCAAACCAGCCCCACCCCGCCGATCTCGCGGCACAGCCGGCGGAAGGCGTGGTTGGTCTGGCCGGCCATCGGCGCAAGGCTGAGCGGCGGGTCGATCGTCATATCCCCGATCTGCACGGGGTTCAGGAGGGTTCGGGTCTCAGCAATCATCACGGCGTCATCACGGTGTTTGATCTGCCAGTCATTCGGTTCTAGCCTCCCGTTCTGCGCTACCCATTGGCTCCAGAGCAAACCTGCTGCATCTTGGCTGGCAGCGGTGAACGGACAGCGTTCGACGACTGGCTTAACGGCATTATACGGGATGTGCGCCGTCCTATACAGAACCGACTGCGGCCCCTATAATACGGCGGTTCCGGAAGTAATGATCTGACGCAGATAGGGGATACCCACCCATGAGTGACACGATTACCAGCGGCAAGGTCGTTAGCCTCGTGCTGACGATGACGGTCGACGGCCAAATCGTCGAGCAATACGACGCCGAGAACCCGTTTGATTATCTACACGGTGCAGAGACGATCGTCCCCGGCCTCGAAGCCGCGTTGGACAACCGCAAGGTCGGCGATAAGCTGACGGTGACGGTTCCACCCGCGGAAGGATTCGGTGAGTACGACGCTGAATACTTTGAAATCCTCGATGAGGACGAGGTGGAAGGCGCTGAACTGGGCATGGAAATCATGCTTGAAGATGATGAGGGCTACATTTACGAAGGCGTCATCACCGAGATTCATGACGGCGAGATCAAGGTTGACCTCAACCCCATGCTGGCCGGCAAGACGTTGACCTATCAGGTTGAGGTGGTGGGCCTGCGCGACGCCGACGCCGAAGAACTTGAGCACGGACACGTCCACGGCGCCGATTTGGATGAAGACTGGGACGACGAAGACTGGGATGACGAGGACGACGACGCGGAAGACGAAGAGTAGTCTCCGTCCGCCGATCTGTAAACCACCCACCTTGTAGAATCACCAGCGCGAAGGCCGCCCCTCCGCGCTGGTTGATTCAAGGAGCGAAACCAAGAGTCAGAGTCCTAAGCCGGTGTTCGCAAGTGGAGTGATTCGGTCTCCCTCTTGCAGCGTTAGTCGAGCTATACGGCGCGGCGTTTTCTCATCACTCATCACTCGGCACTCATCACTTTCAACTTCGTGCTTCGGCGGTTGGCGCGCTACCGAACTTACGATACGCTTCCGTGCGGAAACCATCAGGCCGATTTGAGCCATGAGTACGACAATTCTGAATCGGATACGTCAAGCGATACGCGAAAAGCGCTACCTTATCTCTGACCATGCCCTCGAAGAAGCTGACAGCGACGACCTGAGACTTGATGATATACTGAACGTACTTCGGCATGGAGCGCTTGATTCGTCCTATACCGATGATCCGCGTGGGCCACGATATGTCATTCGGGGAGAAGTACACGAGGACGAAGTCGATGTAGTTTGCCGCTTTCGTCGTGATGGAATGCTGCTCATCATTATCACTGTTTACGTTGTTGACTAACGCGGAGGACGCGGAGGCGAGACAGAGAACATGAGCATGTGCGAATACTGCGATACAAACGAGTCGCAAGTCCTGAAACGGGTGACTGTGACTCGTCAGCGTCACGGCCAGTGGTACATATTCGAGGATGTGCCAGCGCTCGTGTGTCCACACTGCGGGCATCGCTACTTCGACGCGGAGGTACTCGAGGCCATGGAATCCCGGATGCGAGACATGCCGGCCGATGCGCGAGCCGTAACAGCGTATGCGATTTCGCTGTCGGAGAAGACGGCCTAGCGTGAGAAGTTGAAAGTGGTGAGTGATGAACAAGCGCCACCCCCTTTCACTCGTATGGCGCCGCGAGTCGGATCGTTTAGCCCGCCGGCTTTCGCTAACCGATTTCGAGTGAGACTTGTGTAGATTTAGGCGCTGCTGCCTATAACCACCCACCTTGTAGAATCACCAGCGCGGAGGCCGCCCCTCCGCGCTGGTTGAGTCTGACGTAACGCCGGCGTTTGACGGTTAGTTCCCGCCGCGGAAACCGTCCGGCGCGGCCGGTGGGGGCAGCACCCCCGCGCTGCGGCGCATGTCGACGACGGTCAGCTCGAGGTCGTCGACCCACATCTTGCCGGCTGGCCCCGTGTATGACGCCTTGACGAACGCGCTGGTCACGGGTTCGGGGATGGTGTCGGTGACCGAGTATGCGGTGAAGGCGGTCGTCCCGACCGGTAGTGTCAACTTCAGCTTGACCGGGCTGCTGGCCGCGAACTTCAGCTTGACCATCACCTTGCCGCCGGACGCGTTCGCCCCTCGCAGCCAACCGCTGAACGTGGCCTCGTCCATGCCGGCGAACAGCGTCGGGTCGAGGGTTTGCTTGAGGCTGGCGCTCACAGCGGGCTGCCCCTTGAAGCGCAGCGCGCACACGCCTTCGGAGCTTTGGCCGGCCTTGTTGCACACGACCTTGTTGCCTGCGCCGAGGTTGGTGGTGTTCCAGCTTGGGATCGTGCCGGGTGCGCCGGTCGTCTCGAAGCCGGGGTTAAGGATCAGGTTGGACGGCGCGGCGACGCACGTGTAAATGCGCACGTCATCTACCCACCAGCCGGGCGCTCCGAAACTCGAGTCCGACGTCCCGCGGAAGCGGATTCGCACCGACTGGCCCGACAGTGACGCCAGCGAGTAGCGTTCCGCCGCCACGCCGAACGAGCTGTTGCCGAACGCTTCTTGGCCCGCCAGCACGTTGGTGTTGCCGTTGAGCGCGGTTTCGAGATTGTCGACATAGCCCTCGCCGGCTTCCAGCATCGCGTTGGTCACACGGCTCCAGCTTGCGCCGCCGTCGGTCGAGTACTCAACCACACCGCCATCCCACCCTTCGATCTCGAAATCGTAGTTGTGGATGAAGTGCAGCTTGGCGTTGGCCGGCAGAAGGATCGAGCTGTTCATCTCGGCGCGGCCGTCCGACGACGTGCCGAGGTCGAGGCCGCGCAGACTCTGCGCGCCGCTGATCGGGCTGGAGGTGCTGCCAATCGTCCAGACCGTGGTCGTGCCGGTTTCGACCCAGCGCGACGTCGGGTTGACCTCGAAGTCCTCGAAGAACAGATCGCTCGCCACGGAGCCAGCGGTGCACACCGGCGCCACGACCGGCAGGAACAACGACGGCTCGTCCAGTTCGGTCGCTTGCGCGGCGTTTTGAACCTGCGTGCAGTCGGCCGCGGTGATGCCTGCCGCGCCGCCAACGAGCTGACCACAGCCGGTCACCAGTGCGTTGTACAGATCGACGTACATCGATCCCGGCGTCAGGAAGCTGGTCTGCGCGCGATAATAGACAGCCAGCGTTTTGTCGATGCCGATGCCCGTGACGGTCACGCTGTTGAACGTGTCGCCATCAACCAGCAGGTAGACGGTCTTGTTGCCGACGCCGCTGTTGATGTGCACACCGCCGACATCGCCGTAATCCAGATAGAAAATCGGGCTTTGCGTGCGATCCGGGTCAGATTTCAACGGCGGGTTCTTCATGTTGCGGATGCCGCTCGCGACCAGCTCTTCGCCGATCACCCAGCGGTTGGCCGGGGTGTCCTCGACGGTGCCGTTGGACAAATCGAGCAGTTCGCCCCAAATGTCGGAGAACGACTCGTTCATCGCGCCCGACTCGTACTGGTAGATCAGGTTGCTGGTGAATTCGGTGACGCCGTGGGTGAGTTCATGGCCGACGACATCATCGAGCACAATCGTCACGCCGCACCCATCGCCGTAGGCCATCTGCGTACCATTCCAGAACGCGTTGCAGTACCCGGACGAGTAATGCACCGTCGAGATCAACTGCATGCCGGCGCCATCAAGGCTGTCGCGGAGGTGTTTGGTGGCGTAAAAGTCGTAGGTTTGGCGGGCGAATTCGTGCGCCGCGTCGGCGTCCGTGTCCGCGCCGCCAACCGTGCACGGATCGTCGGCCTCATCACACAGGAACGTGCCGGGAAGTGTTTGCAAGTTGTTGCCGTCGTAGGTCGCCATGTCGGGACTGCCGAGCACACGCGGGCCGATCACCGGCGCGATCGACGGGGCAGACGGCACGGCGAGCGCAGTATCGGGATCAATCCACGGCGCGCTGTGGATCTTGTTGAACGTGAACAGGACTTCACCAGTTACCGCGTCGGTCAGCACGATCTGGCGCACCGGCGCGCCGACCGTCGAGACGACCTCGGTCAGCCACGCCAAACGCGGCTGATAGCGCGTCTGGGGCGTGACGATCCGCGCGTCATACACCACCAGCTGCGGCGCTAGCGGCACGAGCGTCTCACGCGCTTCGCCGCTGCGGACAACGGTGTAGTCGAGCGCGGCGGATGCGCCGTCGGCAGCGGAGGTCGCCGGCGTCGTGTCGAGGCTCAACGCGGGCGAGGTCTCGCCGTTGATGGAGAGCAGGCTGCCGTCTTGGCGGGCGTTGACGACGAGCATCGCACCGTAGACCGGCACGCCGTTGATCGTCTGCTGCCAGCGCGTGGTGACGATGGGCTGGGCGGTGTCGGCGCTGGTCAGCACGAGGTTAGCAGGCTGTAAGCTGCTGGCATCGACCCCGAACGCCGATGCGAAGTGTTCAAGCCAAACGGCGGCGCGCTGCTGATCGGACAGATCGCGGACGGACGCTTGCGCAAGGATGCCCGGCGATGCAGGATTGAACGTGATCCATGACGCGACGCCGGTTTGACGATGTTGGATGACGCTGGCGGGTGTGACTTGATTGACTGGCGCAGCGAAGGTGGTTGATAACGCAGCCACGACGAGCACCCAGATCAACGCACTGACGGCGAGACGATGTAACCCACGATGGCGCATTTTTTTGTGTCCTCTTATGCGGTTTCAACACTATACGACCACTCCTGAATCCCGGCAACTCGCGCGTCGAAACGCAGTAAACTGAGAAGATTAGCGGCATCACTGGGGTGGAACGTGCTGTCCATCGTGTGGGGAATCGTGCGGATACTACGGCGGACGGCGTGGCTGCTGGTCGTGGCGTTTCTACTGCGCTACTCGACACTGCCGCTGGGCGAGTCGTGGGCACGCATCGGGCTGCAGATCGGCTCGAACGGGTTCGACTTTATCGGCTGGACGGTGGACGCGCTGGGCGCGAAGGCGGAACAGACGTTATGGGGCGCGCACCCGTTCATGTCCGAGGAGGAACGGACGGCGTTCGCCCGCGTGTATTTCGCCGATGTAGCCCGCGCGCAGACGATCGAGGAGGACATCGCGGTGCTGTACGCGCGGCCCGATCTCACCGATCCGCAGACCGCAACCGCCCGACTGCGCGCCGAACGCGACGCCCTGCGACAGTCCTTAGCGGAGCGTCAGTCGCTGGCCGAGGCGATCATCGAGGGGCAGGTCGCGGCGGTGTTAGTCGAGCAAGGCTATGGGGTGCTCGGTCAGCTCGTTCCGCCGATTGCGATGCGTTTCTCGCAAGCGCCGAACCTGCTGGTGATCTCGCCGCGCGACGCGATTCGCATCGATCTCGGCCTGAACGTCGACCCGCTGACCATCGATGAGCGCGCGCGGCTTGAGGCATCGGTCGAAGCCGCGGAAGATGTGTCGGCGCTGGTCGTGCCGATTGGCGGAATCGCGCTGTATCCGGCGCTGATCCTCGAGACCTCCAGCCTGACGTGGGCGGTCGAGACCTTCGCGCACGAATGGTTTCACCACTATCTGTTCATGTTTCCGCTGGGCTGGGAGCTTGATTTCGCCGCCGATTCACGCCTAATCAATGAGACGGCGGCCAACATCGTCGGCAAGGAGATCGCGGCGGCCGTGCTGAACCGCTACTATCCCGACCTCGCATCGGGGCGGGTTCCGGCACGAGCGTCACGCCCAGCTGCGCAGGATGAGCCGTTCGACTTCGGGGCAGAGATGAACGAGACGCGAGTCACCGTCGATGCTCTGCTGGCTGAAGGCAAGGTCGAGGCGGCCGAGGCGTACATGGCGCAGCGGCAAGCGTTCTTTTTCGACCACGGCTACCCGATCCGGAAGCTGAATCAAGCGTACTTCGCGTTCTACGGCGGCTATCAGGTCGGCGGCGTGCCGGGAGTCGCCGGCGAGGATCCCATCGGCCCGGCGCTGCGTGATCTGCGCGCGGCCAGCCCTACCCTGCACGACTTCACGACGCTGATCCGCGGTATCACCACGCGCGAGGCACTGCTGGAGCTGAGGGACGCGGTATTGGGAACCGGGGAGGAGTGAGGCTGGTGATGGCCGATCCGGGCGCAAAACACGGCGCGGGTTCGAATCTCACCCTCCGGCGCTTTTCCGCCGGTGAGTGCGTCAATATCAGCGATGGCGAAACCCAACACGGCGCAATCCGATGACGGACTGCGGATCCGTTTTTCCCACCTCTACGGAAGTTCCCACACCCACGTATCGCTGAAGCTGCATGACGTATCGCTGCGTTCGTAATTGACGACCGCGTTACCGACCTGCCCCGCCTGCGCGAATCGTGCCGGCAGATCGAAGCCGCCGACATGCACGCGGTCGACCCACATCTCCGTGCGCGTGCCGATCTTAGTCACGATCAGCGTGTGGCGCTGACCACCGGCGAATGCCTCATTCTCCCCAAACAAGCCGGGCGAGAAGTTGGCCCCGTCGCGCGCGCTGATACCGTATCCGCCCTGCCGGTCGAGGAACGCCACGACGTGCTGCGTATCGCTTAGATTCGCCAGCAGCAGGCCGCACCCGACCAGCGCATCTGGCATGGCGGTGGTGAGCGTGAACGTCGTATAGGCCACGTAATCGGTGAAGGTCACGCCGCGGCCCAGCAGCACACGGTTGACGCCCGCTTCAATCTGCCGCCCGGAGCTTTCCGGCACGGTCAGCGAGGCACGTCCGCCGGTGGGGATGACGAGTCGGCGCTCCAATTCCTGCACCGTGAGCGCCTGTCCGCCCGGCACGATCTGCGTGGGCATCACGTCGGCCTCGCCGACCTTCAGCGGGCGGGTGACGATCAGCTCGTCAAAGGCGACGGTCATCCCAGCGCCGATCACGTCCGGCGTGGCGGCAAACACACCGACCGTGCCGCTTTCCGGCCCGCCGCCGGTATCAATCGCTTGGCCGACCCACGCGCCGTTCACCAACACATCGAACGCGGGGCCATTCGCCAACACGCTGACCGTGAACTCCGTCAGGCCGGCCTGAATCGCGGGATGGAACGTCCAGTCGCGAATTTGGCGCGGCTCGCCCTCGGCGGGGTAATAATCCATGCGCCACGATCCGCCGTCGCCGAGCATCACCCCATACGTGCCGTCCGGCGTGCCGCGCACGGTCAGCCCGGCGCGCCATCCTGCGCCGCCCCGGATGATCTCGATCTGCGCCGAGGCGAAGAACGTGCTGAACGTCGGCCCGTTCGTATCGAGGATCGGCACGGGGACGCGCACGCCCTCGACCGTCACCTGAAGCTGACCGTCGACCGCCTCGATCACCGCGCCTGTATCGCCGGTCTCGCGCCAGCGGCCCGCGCTGTCGAACGGCTCGCTCAAGGCAGGATCGGCATACCCCGGCATGAAGGTCAGCGTGTACGTGCCGATGGTCTGCCCGAAGCCGTAGACCGCGATCGAGTAGGTGTCGATGCGCGGAAGCGTCGCCGCTTGGATGAGCGCGTCCCGCCGGCCCGGATAGGCGAAGTCATCGTTACTGGTGAGGAGTTGTCCGCTGGAATTGCGCAGTTCAATAATCGGGTCGAGCGCGCTGTCACTGGTGACCAGCACCGACACGATCCCGCCTTCAAGGCCGTTGAACGTCCACAGATCGGTCGCGCCGGGAACGGTCAGCTCGCCTTCGTATGGCACGAACGGCTCGATGGGCATGGATTGGGTCTGTGTGAACGCCGTCGTCCGAACGCCGAGCAGGAGGACAAGCGCAGTGAGCAGCAGGCGCGCGACAGGGGAGAGTTTCACGCCACGCCGCCTTACTCCGAGATCATCCACGCCGGAAATTCGCGTCCCAGCGCGTCGAGCGCCTCGATGAAGTGATCTTTGCTCAATTCGCCGCCGTCGTTCCAGCGTGCGTATTCGGCGGTGCGCAACCGGCGCTGTTGGCCGGCCAGCCGCAGATCACCTTTGTCCTTCTGCTTGGCGGGCGCCAGTGTCGAAAAGTGGCTGTTGAGCCGCAGGCTGTTGAACTCATCCGGCGACATGAACGTGTACACCGGTAGGTAGAGGTCGTTCTGAACCAGCGCCAGCGCGACGACGAACCAGCCTTTTGGCACACGCGTGCGCCGGCTGATGGTGAACCGCCACGTCAGCACGTTGACATGCTGCGCCCCGTCGATCTCCGTCGGCGTCCCCTTACCAGTGAGCCGGATGGTCGAGCCGTCGATCTCGAACACGCGGCCCGACGGCCAGCGACGCTTGAGGCCGCCTTCGACCGCCCGCGTGAGCAGCATCGCTATACCGATGGCGACCGCCACGCCGAGCAAGTTGACCGCCCCGCCGTCCCCCTGCGGAAACAGGAGCGTGAAGACGATGTACGAGAGGATGCTGCCGCCGACAAAGGTCAGGATGACAGCAAGCCGCAGCAACCCGTGTTCGGGATCGACGGGCCAGCGGCGAACACCGGTGCTGACGGCGGCGGGAGGAGTGTGGTCGGTCACGGTCATGACATGCAGACGGTAGATAACGGTCAGACCGCGATAGCTTAACACAGCCCCCGAAGCGCGAGTAGGGGCCGGCGGTTGGAAAGCGGTTAGGGGTCGGGTGGACGGTTAGGTGAGAGGAGTCAGTTTTCAGGGATCAGTTGTCAGGTTTCAGGCGTCAGGGGGCAGCTGTTAGAAGTCACCAGCCCACACAGACAACACCACGACACCGCCACACACGCCCTTCTCCCCTCTCCCTTGAGAGAGTGATGAGTGACGAGTGATGAGTGATGAGTAAAGAACAAACCGACTGAACCACAGAGAACACAAAGAGCACAAAGAGAAGGTTCGTAGGGCCGCCCCGCCGGCTCGGACACTACGCCCCACCCACTACCACGCACGTCGTTCTCCCCTCTCCCTGAGGGAGAGGGGCCGGGGGTGAGGGGATAAAAGCGGACATAGAGCACACAGAGAACGGGGAGATCACAGAGGGGATCCTCGAATACGGCTCATCCACCGCGTAGAACCCCTCACGCCGCTGGCCGCCGAGCGTTGAAACGCACGGCCAATACGTTCAAAGCCTACTAAAGAGGCTGTTTGGACGGCGGGAATGGATTGGCTCGGCGACGGAGTGAGCCACAAAAGACCCGATCAGACACAGAGCATTCGAGCACACAGAGGAGCCTTCACACTCCACCGCACGCACGTCCTTCTCCCCTCTCCCTGAGGGAGAGGGGCCGGGGGTGAGGGTTTCTCGGAGTGACGAGTGATGAGTAAAGAACAAACCGACTGAACCACAGAGAACACAGAGCAAACGAGAGCCCACCGCGAGACGTTCACACTCCCACCGCACACACGCACGTCCTCCCCCCCTCTCCCTGAGGGAGAGGGGCCGGGGGTGAGGGTTGCTCGGAGTGACGAGTGAAGGACAAAACCGACTGAACCACAAAGGCCACAGAGGACACAGAGGGGGCGCTTCGCGCCCGCAGAAAACAGCGATCAGAAAACAGCGATCAGAGCTATTCAAGAGAGCGGGCACAACGCACCCCGAAATCGCCGCTCCAGCTAGGCAAACGCCTGATGCGGAACGGCGCACGGAGGTAAACAGTATAGTTGGTGCCCCATGAACCACCACGCAGCACGCGCGCAACAACCGTGCGAGACCCCGTATCCGCCTCGCGGCCGTCCGCTGCCACATAAGGATAGCTCTCGTACAGCGAGCTTGTCCACTCCCATACGTTGCCGGCCATATCCAGCGCGCCAACCCACGACGCGTCAGCCGGTCTGCTGCCCACGTTGGCTGTCTGATTGCCGGAATTTTCACCATACACCGTGTTTCCCGCGATAAATGTGTCCCCCCACGGATATTCCAGCCCATCCGGCCCGCGCGCCGCGTACTCCCATTCCGCCTCGGTCGGCAGCCGCGCCCCGCGCTGTTCGCAGTAATCGCGCGCTTCGAACCATGTGATGCGTTCGACTGGCCGGTTATCTCCATTGAAACGATTAGTTGCGGCTTTTACACCGCCCTTAGCGCGGAACTGCGCCTGCGTCACCTCGGTCTTGTCGATCCAGAAGGGCGCGTCGAAACACTGCTGATGGATGGGCTGTTCGTGGTCCCATCCGTTGTCACTTCCCATCTGGAAGCAGCCGGCCGGTACCAGCATCATCGTCACGCCGTCGAAATCGGCTTGGATTGGACTCCAATTGGCATTACGAGCAACAGGAGTGTGTGCCAACGCCAATAGATCAGGAGTTGGCGTTGGGGTTGATGTGTGGGTTGCCGTTGGCGACGGAGTCATGGTGAAAGTTGCAGTCGCGGTTGGTGTTGGCGTCGGCGTCCAGAGCGTAGCAGTCGCGGTCTGGTCTTCATAATACAGCGCGGTGACCTCAGCAGCGATCGTCGCCGGGATATCCGGCGTCCATGTTTCGGTTGGCGTTTGGGTAGGTGTCCACAGCGTGGCTGTAGCCGTCAAGAACCCATCACGCGTGGCAACTGCGGCCTGTCGCACATCCAGTGTGGCGGTTTCAGTATGGGTCGCTGTATAGGTCGGAGTTACTGTCGCGGTATTTGTTGACGTGTACGTCGGAGTTAAAGTCGCTGTGTTCGTTGCCGTCGCCGTGGATGAAGCCGTATAGGTCGGGGTTGGGGTCGCGGTGCGGGTTGCCGTCGCGCTCGGCGTACCGGTCGGCATCGCGGTGTCCACCGGCTGCGCGGTGTCGGTCACGATCAGCTCCAATCCGGCCTCACGGGTCTCGGCACTTCCCGTCGCCAGCCCCGCTGCGACGAGGGTTTGACCGACATCGGTGAGGCGCAGTTCCGCCTCAGACGGGCCGCGGCCGCCTAACAGCAGCACGGCCAAGCCGCCGATCACGACCAGCGCGCCGATCCCGCCGATCAGCAAACTGCATGATCGGCCGGATGCCGGCTGCGCGGTCAGGGGAATCGCCGGCAGAGATGCGCTGCTCGCGGGTGTCAGCGGCGTCGATGCCCGCTGATTCGGCGTCGGCGTGTATGGCGCGCCGGACAGCGCCGGGCGGGCGAGCTTGAACGTGAAGAACTCCGTCTTGCCCTCTGGCACGCTGACCACCGCTGACGCGAACGCCTGCGCGAACTGCGTGCAGTTGGGGAAACGTTCCGCGGGATCCTTGGCCATCGCCCGATCCATCACCAGCATCAGGTCGGCGGGCACGTCCGGTCGGAAGGTGCTGATCGGCGTCGGCTGATCGTTCATGTGCTTGTACATGACTTGCAGCGGCGTCTCGGCCTCGAACGGCAGCCGCCCCGCGATCAGCTGATACGTCATCACCGCCAGCGCGTATTGATCCGCCGCCGGGCCGATCTCCCTGCTCGCCCACTGCTCCGGCGACATGTAGCTCGGCGTGCCCATCGCCATGCCGGAGCCGGTCATGTTGGTCGCGCCCGTCAAGAGCTTGGCGATGCCGAAGTCGACAAGGAACGCCTGCCCCTGATTATTGAACATCACGTTCTGCGGTTTGATGTCGCGGTGGATGACCCCCTGCGCGTGGGCATAATCAAGCGCGCCGGCGAGCTGTTCCAGCAGCAGCGCGATCTCCGGCAGGCTGGCGCGCGAACGGCCTGATTCTGCCGCCTGTTTCATGCGCTCGGCCAGCGTGCCGCCGGTCAGGTTCTGCATCACGATGTAGTTGATGTCGCGCTCGACGCCGTAGTCATAGACGCGGACGATGTGGCTGTGTTCAAGACCAGCGGCAGTCTCCGCCTCGCGGATGAAGCGTGCGCGTAGGTCGGGCGCGTTTTTCGCAAGGTTGACGACTTTGAGCGCAACCTCACGCTTCAGCGTATGGTCATAGGCGCGGTAAACTGCACCCATGCCGCCTTCACCGAGCAGCGCGCGCAGTTCGTATTTGCCGAGGGTCTGGCCGGTTAGGTTTGTGGACATGACGATCAGTACAGAGAGCGCGAGATAATTACCCCTCACTATAGCCTGTAAGTACCGTCCGAACAATAAGACTTGCCAAACTCGGAGTGAAAAGTGATGAGTGAAGGGCAAACCGACTGAACCACAGAGGACACAGAGGGCACAGAGGGGGCAGTTGTCAGGTTTCAGGCGTCAGGGGCAACTGTTAGAAGTCACCAGCCACACAGACAACACTATCACACCGCACGCACGTCCTTCTCCCCTCTCCCTTGAGAGAGTGATGAGTGACGAGTGATGAGTCGTGAGTGAAGGACAAACCGATTGAACCACAGAGAACACAAAGATCACAAAGAGAAGGTTCGCAGGGCCGTCCCGCCGGCTCGGACACTACGCCCTACCCACTACCACGCACGTCGTTCTCCCCTCTCGCCCTCTGTGGGAGAGGGGCCGGGGGTGAGGGGATAAAAGCGGACATAGAGCACACAGAGAACGGGGAGATCACAGAGGGAATCCTCGAATACGACTCGTCCACCGCGTGGAACCCCTCACGCCGCAGGCCGCCGAGCGTTGAAACGCACGGCTAATACGTTCAAAGCCTACTAAAGAGGCTGTTTGGACGGCGAGAATGGATTGGCTCGGCGACGGAGTGAGCCACAAAAGACCCGATTAGACACAGAGCATTCGAGCACACAG
>JZRA01000026.1 GCA_001567485.1 Chloroflexi bacterium OLB13 | reverse complement strand
GGAAATGTCGGGTGTTACGACAGATAGTGAGGGAGCAGGCGCTCCCTCAACGCTAAACACTCGGCCCTCATCACTTGACACTCATCACTCATCACTCATCACTCGGTACTCGGCACTTGATGCGTGTCACCCGACGTTCGCCTATCCTTCCGGCGTGGCGGTAGCGCGCGGAGTCGGAGATGGGATGTACGTGCCTTGCGCGGTCGCCGTGACGGTGCCGATCAGGAACTCGCGCAGGCGGGTCGGGACGGCCGAGACCGTCAGCTCGAACTGGCTGACGGCGAACTGCCCGACCGGGATCAGCGGCTCAAGCGTCGGCGCAATGAGCGTATTGCGCTGATTCACGCGTTGAGTCTCGATGGCGTCGAACTCGTCTTGCGGCGCGTGAATCCCCAGCACGCCGACCCCGTACAGGCCGACCGCAAAGACGGCGACGGCGATCAGCGCCACGACGATTGCCGCGCGACGGTTCGACTGGCGCAGGCTCGCCGTGTGAGTCGTCAGCGGACGCGGCGCGTTCGGCGCGGTCAGCTCGGTCACGCGCTTCTTGATCGCGTCGAACGGGTAAGCGCCGTCGCGTAGATCGAGCGCGTCGAGGTGGTTGATCACACGAGGCAGCGGCGTGTCGTCCAACCGCAGTGGGATGACGTGCTGGCCGGAGTCGGCCGCTTCGTCGATCTGGCGCAGCACGTCAGGATTGCCAGCCGACGCGGTTGAAATCAACGCGACCAGCACCGTGCCGGGGCCACTGATCTTGGCGGCGCTCAGGTCGGCGGCGAGCTTCTCAGCAAGCACGGCGTCGGTGTCATGGAAGGCGAGATTCACGGGCATGGGGCGGATTCCTTATCCGGTGCGAAGTACGAAACGGGCATAGTTCACGACATCCCAACGCTGGGCGTCGGTCAGGGTAGCACAAGGCGGCAGTCCGCGGAAGCCGTCGCGGGTGAACACGAACAGCTCTTCGTCGCGGGTACGGTCGAGGCGGGCGGTCAGCGCTTCCCATCCGGGCGAGTCGGGAATCCAGCCCGCGCAGGCGGAGTCGAACAACACAGCGCCGCGTCCGAGCGATCCGGCATCGGGCAGCGTCGGGTTGACGATCTGCGGCGGCGGATTAACGGTGTCGAGATAGCGCTCGTTCTCGGCCGCGATGAATGCGTAGCCGGCCAGCAGCGCCGCGCCGGAGCCGATCAGCGTGACGATCACGAGCGTCACGGCCTGCGGCGAAAGGTCGAGCCGACGGTGCAGCGCGCGCCACACAGGCCGGAGCGCCGCGATCAGCGCCGCAATCGCCAGAACCAGCGCGCCGGCCTGCGCGGGGTTGAGCGGAATCGCCGCCTCGATTGTCGCGTCGGACGTGACATCGAAGGTGAACGCGGCGCGGGCTGTCTCTCCATCGGGCGTCGTGACGTCGATCAGCGTCCACCACACGCCGTCGCGGTCGATGTCGGCATTGACCGTGGCGTATCCGCCGTTGTCGAGGGGTTCAAAGGCACTCCATGGCGCGCGCATGTCACGCTCCGGGCTGGCGGCTTGTATCGTCACGCGAGCGCCGGTGACGGGCACGCCGCCGCGCGTCACGGTCGCGTCGTAGGTGTTGATCCCCGGCCCGCCGGGGCTGATGGAAAGCGACACGGTGAGGCCGTCGACCGTTTGTTCGGCGGTCAGCGGCGCGACGGCGATCAGCGCATCGGGCGGCACCGGCACCGGCGTCGCGGTCAACCAGCCTGCGCCGGCCAGCGCCAGCACGCCGAACGCCGCTTCGATCCGCAGCGTGTGCCGCCACCCGCCAAGCCGGTCGACCCAGCCCGCCCAGCGTTCGAACCGCTGCGGGTTGAGCGCCGCGTGATGCAGCGCGCCCACGCCGATCAGCGCGGCGACCAGCGCGATCTTGACCAGTAGGCTCAGGCCGTACGAACTCGCGACCAGACTGGCGGGACGAACCCACAGCGACGCGCTGAACACACCAGTAGCGACTACGATGAACAGGCACGCCGCGGCCAATGGAGAAAACCGGCGCAGCGCGGCGAGCAGCGCCTTGCGTGCGGACTCGCGGTCGAGTGGGCGCAGCGCCGCAGGCAGCACCGCCACCAGCGCGATCAGCCCGCCGACCCACAGCGCGATCGTCAGCAGATGCGCCCAGTCGTTGATGACCGCCGCCCACGCCGCCGCGCGTGATCCGGGCGCGTGGCTCACAACGCTCAAGCTGCCAAGCGCGAGCGCCAGCCCCCACACCGCCGCCGACCACATCGGCCGGGTGAGTTCGGGCTGACTGCGGCGGTTGATGAACGCGGCGGCGATCATCACGGCGCACAGCATGACCACCAGCATACGCGCCGTCCACACCTGCCCGAAGAATGTCGAGCTGCGCACCACGCCCCACAGCGATTGTGACAGCACCAGCCCGAAATCAACGCCGAAGAACGTCACCGCCTGCTGCAAGAGCGCGGCGATTTGCACGATGATCGTCAGGCCAAGCCCTACGGCGAGGATGAGCGTCAGCCGGTTCATCACGCGCGGGGGCAGAGCGCCCGCCGGATGCGCCGCGCTGCCCCATGCCGGGCGCAGCACCCACGCGTATAATCCGGCCGCGCCAAAGCTCACGATCAGGCCGATGGCGGTTAGGGCGCGCCACACGGCCTCGATCACGTTGACGCCGGTTTCGACCCCGCTGCCGACCCCGGCGACTTCCGCGCCGACGAAGAATACGCGCGTCTCGGCGATCACATGGCCGTCGCTGGCGAACGCGAGGCGAAGATCGGCGATGTATGCCCCGTCGGGGAGGTTAGGCGGCAGGGTCGCGCTCAGCAGGGCGGTATTGTCGGGATCGCTGCCACCTTCGGCGATCACCTCACCCGATGGCGTGCGCACGGTCAAGCTGGAGAAGGCCGGTTCGAGGCTTTCGCTGAACCAGTACTGCACCCGCGCCGGGGAACGCTCCAGCACGGCGCGGTCATTAGGCACGGCCCGCACGAGGAATCCGTGCGCGCTCGCCCTAAACGAGAGCAGGCCGCCGGAGATCACCAGCACGGTCAGGAGAAGGATGCGGCGAGTCATGGGCGCTGGCGTATCACTGAAGGGTGAAGCGGTCGGGCGAGTCGTCCGCTGGGGCCTCAGACGACGCCGCTGGCTCGTCGTCGTCAACGTCACGGTCTCCGATCACGCGGCTGCGCACCCATGCAATGCCCATAATCACCAGAAACACGACGAACACGGAAAGAAAGATGATCTCGTCCCACGGGCCGAGCGCGCCATGCGCAAGAAAGATCGGCAAGGTCATTGCAGACGCCTTTCGAACGGGGGCTATTCTAGCAGAACGCGGTCAGATTTGTGCGAGGTTTCACGAGGGGGCAGTTGTCAGAGGACAGTGTTCAGGGGGCAGGGGGCCGACGTGCTGAACCTCAGCGCCGTCCCGCTGTGCTCGACCTCGCCCCTCTCTCCCTGACGACCAACGGAAGCACTGAAGGTCGGGAGAGAGGGCGTCGGGGATGAGGGATCATCGCCGGTCGTTTATCGCTGGCGTTTGCAACCTGACGCCCGCCAACGTCCAGCCTAATATGCCCGTGCGAACAATGCGACCCGATCGGCCGTCTTGCCGGTCAGGAAGCATTTGCCAGAGCCGCCGGGCTGATCGAGGGGGAAGCAGCGCAGGCTCGCGCCGGTGTCCTCCTTGACGCGCGCCTCGTCGACGCTGCCGCGAACATCCTCGCCGGCCCACCACGCGCGCGCCCAGCCGTCGGCCTCGATCACCTGCTTGAACTCGTCATAGGTCGAGACGTCGTGAATGCGGCTGTCGCGGAAGGCGGTCGCATCGGCGAGCAGGTTGGCCTGCACTTCCGTCAGCAGGTCGCGCACCGCGTTCACGATGCCATCCTGCGACACGAACCGCTTGCCGTCGCGGCCGGGGATGTCGCGCCGCGCAAGCACCGCGTTGTTGTTGGCGACGTCCTTGGGGCCGATCTCCATCCGCACCGGCACGCCGCGCATCTCCCAATCATTGAACTTGAAGCCGGGGGTCTCCTCGCGGTTGTCGACGTGAATGCGGATGCCGGCGGCCTTGAGTTCCGCTGCGATCCGGCTGACTGCGGATTCGACGGCGGCGCGCTCCTCCTCGGTCTTGTAGATCGGCAGCAGCACGACCTGAATGGGGGCGACCATCGGAGGCAGGCGCAGCCCCTTGTCGTCGCCGTGCGCCAGCACAATCGCGCCGACCATGCGGGTTGAGAGTCCCCAACTCGTCGTCCAGCACAGTTCTTCGACATTCTCGCGCGAGAGGTACTTGATGTTGAACGCCTTGGCGAAGTTCTGGCCGAGGTTATGCGACGTGCCACTTTGCAGCGCCTTGCCGTCGCGCATCATGCCCTCGATAGTGTAGGTGCGCAGGGCGCCGGCGAACTTCTCGTTCTCGCTCTTCTGCCCCTTGATGACCGGGATCGCCGCTTCGTTGATGGCGAAATCGGCGTAGATGTCGAGCATTTGCAGCGTCTCGAACTGAGCCTCGTCGTGGGTGGCGTGGGCGGTGTGACCTTCCTGCCACAGGAATTCCGCGGTGCGCAGGAAGGGGCGCGTGCGCAGCTCCCAGCGGACGACGTTGGCCCACTGGTTGATCAGCAGCGGCAGATCACGGTAAGACTGGATCCACAGCGAGAACGCCTCACCGATGATCGTCTCGCTGGTGGGGCGCACGACCAGCGGTTCCTCCAGCTCTTTGCCTCCGCCGATGGTGACGACCGCTAATTCGGGGCTGAAGCCTTCGACGTGCTCGGCCTCGCGCCGCAGGTAGCTTTCGGGGATGAACAGCGGGAAGTATGCGTTCTGATGGCCGGTCGCCTTGAAGCGCCGGTCAAGCCCGTTGCGAATGGCCTCCCACACTTCGTAGCCATACGGCTTGATAATTACGCATCCGCGCACCGGCGACGGGGCAGCCATGTCCGCGCGGTAGATGATCTCGTTATACCACTTCGAGACGTCTTCGCTGAGTGGAGTGACTGCTTGCTGCGCCATAACGATCCTTTTCGCTGCGCGGAACCTGAACGATCCTGCGGGATGCAGGTCGCCACATTATACGGGCCGATCGCGCTGATTGGGTAGTTCAGAACTGGGGGGTTGTACGCACACTCAACTGCTGCTTCAAAATAGAAACGCCCGGCGCACTGCTGCGCCGGGCGTGTGATCGTCAAGGGACGATCGGTTAGTTGTTGCCGCGGAACCCGTCCGGCGCCGCTGGCGGCGGCAGCACGCCGCTGCGGACGACCGCGCGCGGAACCGCCGGCGTCCACATCATCGACATGCTGTCGAGCCAGAAGCTGCCGGTGGACAAGCCGGTCTTGATCTTGACCTTGACCTTCGTGGCCTGCTGCAGGATGTCGATGTCATCGGTGAACTCGGTCGCCGCATACGTGCCGACCGGCAGGTTGATCTTCGCCTTGGTCACGGTGCTGTCGGCGTACTTGACCTTGAACACCACCTTCGCTCCAGCCGTAAGGTTCTTGGCCCCTGCATACAGGCTGAGGTCGAGATGCTCACCGGTGTCACCCCACGCGGGTGCAGAGTGCTTCTGACTAAGGCTGCGAGCCGCACCAGCGCCTGCTCCGGTCTTGAAGCGGAACACGCAGGTACCGTCGGTGGCCGGGAACTTGACGCTGCCGCACATACGCTTGTCCTTCGACGTCAGCAGCGAGCCTGTCCAGTCGGCGGCCTCATCTGCGGTCGCGCCGGCGGTCTCGAAGCTGCCGTTCAACAGACGCTCAATCTGCCCCGATGCGACGGTGAAGCTGAACGGCGCGTTGCTGGCGACGGTGCTGCCGCTGGTGTTGACCGCGGTAACGCTCCACGTATAACCGCCCACGACCAGCAGCGCCTGTTCACCTGCGCTCAACGTCGTGCTGGCGCTGGTGAGGCCGGTCTGCGTGATGATGTCGCTCACACCGTCGTTGACCGTGAAGGTGTAGGTATCCGCGCCGGTCGACGCCGCCCACTCGAAGGTGGTTGGGACGGTCGGCAGGGCGTACACCGAGGCATCGGCTGGCGAAGTCAGCGTGAAGGCGCCCGGCGCGTCGGACACAAAGTCGAAGTTGACGACGAACGTGCCGGCAGAGGTCGTTGCGAAACCCGACCAGCGCGCGACCAGTATTAGGTAGGTCGTGCCGCCCGACATCGAGAAGTCGTTAATCATCGACAGCGAATTTGTGCCGCCTTCGTCGTCGCAAGCCACCTGAGTCAGGGCCGGGTAAGCGCCGGTGAAGATGGCGATGATCGTATCCGTCGCGGAGCCGGAACTGCCTTCAGTGTTGACGTCGAAGAGGCCGTTGGTTGATGGCGTGTACTGATACCAGATCGAGTTCGATCCGGTGCGCGGGAACCCGATGGAGCAGCCCGTCGAAGATTGGACGACCGGATCGCCAGCGGAGATCGTTGCGTACGGCACGCCCGGCTCGGTATCCGTCGACGGGAAGGACGACACAACTTCTGCGTTCTGGGCGAAATCGTTGTCGGGCGCAAGATTGCAGTTCGACGGCTCCATACGCACGACGTTCGAGTACAGGCCGAAGCTGGATGTGCCGCTGTTGTAGGCGCGAACACGATAATCGTACACCGCGCATGGCGTGATCGGTGTGTCGGTATGGGTCGTCGCCGGGGCGGTCACCGTGGCGATCTCAGCGAACGCACCCGACAGCGCCGGTTTGCGTTCTACGCGATATTCAGTGGCGCTGGCTATGCTCGTCCATGACAAGTCGACACCATCGACAACGCCCGTCGCGCTCAAGGTAGGCGGCGCGTCGTCGATGACGAAGTTGACGCGCAGCGTGCCGTTGAACGACATCGGCACGGCGCTCCAGCGGGTGACGTAGATGTAATACGTCGTCCCGCCCGCCATCGAGAAGTTCGAAATCTGCGACAGGAGGTTGGTGGCGTCGAAATCTTCGCTGCATGCGGCTTCCGTGAGCGCGCCCGGTGTTCCGGTGTAGATCGCGAGGATCGTGTCGTTGTATGCGGGGTCACCACCACCGGTGATGTCGGACGACAGGGTGTCGACGGAGAAGCTGATCGGGGCAGCAGGTGTGATGCTGTACCACACGCTGTTAGACCCCGGATTCCCACCACCCCAGCGGCAGCTCGGCGACGGATCGCCTGTGCTGATCGTCGCGTAGCGGATGTTCGTTTCTTCATCCATGTACGCTGCGGTGACGACCTCGGCGTTCTGGATCAGGTCGTTGGCAGGCGCGCACGGGCCGACGGTGACTTCGTTGGAGTACGGCGAGTAGTCGCCAGAGCGCTCGGCGCGCACGCGGTAGCTGTATTGACCGCAGGCGAAGCCGCTGTCCGTGTGAGTGATGCTGTTCGCCGGCAGTGAAACGAGCGCGCTCCACGAGCCGCCGTTGTCCGACCGTTCCACATGATAGGCTGTCTCGTCGGTGGCGTTGTCGGCCCAGTCAAGCTGGACGGAGCTGGAGGACAGGACTGTCGCGGTCAGCGAGGTGGGCGCCAATGGGCACGCGCGGGTTGTCGCTGTGGCGATATTAGACCAATCCGAGTACCCGGGGCCGGTCGTATCGACACCGCGTACACGGTAGTAGTTGGTGCCGCACAGCGACGCCATATCCGACAGCGCCGTGACATCAGCGCCGGTCGTTCCCAACGGCGACCACGCCGAGCCATCCAGCGAACGCTGTACTTCGTACTGGTTTTCACCGGCGATGTCGTCCCATGTCAGGTCGACCTGTGTGGTAGAGACCGGTGTCGCGACCAGATTGGCCGGGGTTGGTAGGGTAATCGCCAGCGCGGCAAAAGCCGAGGCCGCATTGATGCGCGGGTAGGTAATGCTGTTGCGGTAATCGACAATGGGGTCGCCGGTCGACTCGATCAAGTCCTCAAGCTGTGTCGGCGTGAGCGACGGATCGTACGAGAGCAGCGTCGCCGCGATGCCGGCGGCGGTCGGGCTTGCCATCGACGTGCCGCAGATGGTGTCCATTGCGGTCGGGCTGCCCGTCCACTCGGACGTGATCAAACAGCCGGGCGCGAGGATGTCCATCAACTCACCGGGGCCTTGAGTCGAGGTGGTGTTCGAGTAGCACGTGACTTTGTCGGGCTGGCCGTTTTCGGTGCAGACGCTGAACGTCGCGGTGAACACGGCATCGCTGGTCGAACCAACGCCGATCGCGCCGGTGACGCAGCCCGGCGCGCTTACGTCGACGATGGACGCATCGTTGCCGGTCGAGACAAAAATCGAAATGCCGAGCGCGTTGAGATTGCCAAACGCCGTCACGTAGGATGCGTTGTCGTTATCGCAGTCCGTTTGGGTGGCGTAGTTGCTGCCGCCGAGGCTCATGTTGACAACGTTGGTCTGCCATGTGGCGTCGTTGGCGACGACGTCGTTCAGCGCGTTGAGGATGTTCGTGTCGCTCGTGCTGCCGGTTGTGAACACCTTGAGCGCGATGACTTCGGCATCCGGGGCGGTGCCGCCTGAACCGGTCACGATGCCGGAGACGTGGGTGCCGTGGCCGTTCTGATCCTGCGCGCTGCCGGGGCCGGACGTGCCGGCGGGGCAGTCGCCTTCGGTGCGGTAGCAGGCCTCGTAGTACAGGTCGTCGATCAGGTTGACATGCGTGCCGTTGATGCCGCTGTCAACGATGGCGACGCGTGTGCCGGCTCCGGTGTACCCGGACGTATGCACATCGGTGACCTGCGTGATCGTGTTCGATTCAACGTCAGAGAGGAATCGTTCTTGATCGAGGTTGATTGCGCGGACGTTGGACAGGCCGGTCAAGACCGTGAGCGCTTCGGGTTCAATCGACATCGAAAGAACGCCGAGATGCGAGTACTGGGCATTCAGGGTGTACAACCGCGGATTAAGGGCGTTGAGCACAGTCGCCTGTGCCGCGGCTACCGAGTCACGAATGGACTGGAGGTTGTTGGAGGCCGGAACGTCGAGTACGACAAGCACTCTCGCCGGGCCGGATTTCAACGCTTGGTAGACCCCTTCGCTGACGTATGCGTGGGGCTTGACGGTCTGCGCCTGCGCCGCTGGGATGGCGGCGATCAGCACAATCGCTAGGATCATTAAAACTACTAATCGGTAGTGCTTCATACTTTTGGCCCCTCCATGAGGCCGGCAAAACAGATACTACGAACGCCCATACTCGAACCGCGCCATGATGCGAAGTTCGCGTCGGAATCACCCGGATTCCAGTAAGGCTCACCGCGCCCCGCGTGCCCAAATCACAGGATCAAATGAACCTCACAGAATCCCAACAGGATATTAGCAGATTTTGCGTCGCAGCGTTTAACGATGGGTGTTTGGAAATTACAGGTCTCGAATCCTGCTGACGGCTAGAATCGCTGTGAAAGTATGAAAACTGTAATGAATCGCGATCGGGAGCAGGTCACGGCACGCGGAAATACGGCGTGTCACGGGTAAGGGCGTGATGGATACGCTCGCGGTGCATCGGCAGTAGGGAGTCGGGCAGGGCGTCAGGCGGGAACCAGCGCAGGTCGAGTGATTCGTCGTCGCTGATCGCCAGCACTCCGCCGGTGACACGGCATGCGAACGTGATGCTCGTCAGGGCGATTTCGTCACCGTTGGGATAGCGAAAGACTAAGTCCGGCCCACCGTACACGCCGACGATTCGCTCCGGTATGACGTGCAGGCCGGTCTCCTCCAGCACTTCGCGGATGACGGCGGCGGCGGGGTCTTCTCCGGGATCGACTGCGCCGCCGGGCAGTCCCCAGCGCCCGTTGTCGGCCCTGAGCTGCAGCAGCACATCCCCGGCGTCGTTGCGGACGATGGCGGCCGCGCCGACCGTCACCAGCAGGTCGTGGCCGACCACTGCGCGCATTTTGCGGATGTATTCGGGAATGGGCATGGGCGTCACCTCAATCGCGTATCGAAGTCCGCAATCTTACCCCACAATCCCCGCTTTCCGGTGGTGGGCGCAGCATCCGTTCGCGCTGTTGTGGCCGGTTGATGATCTCACGATTCCTCCAGTGTCGACATCAGATTCCCGCCGGGGCTGAATCGATTCGCGAGATCACTCCCTACCCAATCGCGCCAGAAACACGCACAATTCCTATCATATCCATCCGGCCTATCCGACCCTGCACACACAGGAGATTCGAGTGAGCGCTAACCGCATCCAACCCCGCCTGCCCAAAGGTATGCGCGACTTCTTGCCCGCCGACATGATTAAACGCGACTATGTGTTCGGCGTCGTCCGCGATGTTTTCCACCTGTACGGCTTCGAGCCGCTCAGCACGCCGGTGCTTGAACTGCGCGAGACGCTGTACGGTAAGTACGGCGAAGACGCCGAAAAGCTGATCTACAACGCGCAGCACCCCGGCGGCAAGGAAGAACTCGCACTGCGCTACGACCTGACCGTGCCGCTGGCGCGCGTGGTCGCCATGCACGAGTCCGCGATCATGCTGCCGTTCAAGCGCTATCAGCTCGCGCCGGTGTATCGTGGTGAGCGTCCGCAGAAAGGCCGTTACCGCGAGTTTTATCAATGCGACGTCGACATCGTGGGCGTCGCGGATGTCAGCGCCGACGCTGAGGTGTTGGGCGTGGTGGTGTCGACTCTACGCCGGCTTGGCTTCCCGAATTTCACCGTCAAGATCAACAATCGCAAGCTGCTCAGCGCGATGGGACAGTACAGCGGCGTGCCGGATGCGCAGCTCGGCGACCTGTATCGCAGTATCGACAAGTTCGACAAGATCGGCGCTGACGGCGTGCGCGACGAACTGATCCAGCGCGGAATTGATGCGGAGGCCGTCGCGCGCATGATGGCGCTGCTGGTGGACAATCATCTGAACGCCGACAAGCTCGGCATCCTCGAAGACGTGATGGGCGGCGTTGACTCGGCGGCAGAGGGCATCCGCGAGCTGCGCGATCTGTCCGCCCATCTGAACGACGCCGGCGTGCCGCGCCAGTTCGTGGAGATCGACTTCACGATGGTGCGTGGGCTGGGCTATTACACCGGCCCGATCTTCGAGACGGTCGTGACCGAGCCGCAAATCGGCAGCTTGAGCGGGGGCGGACGCTACGATGGGCTGATCGGTATGTTCCGCAAAGAGAGCCTGCCGACGACCGGCGTCAGCCTCGGCATCGAGCGCATCATCGACGTGATGGACGAACTCGGCCTGTATCCGGCGCACATCGGCGGGACGGTCGTGCAGGCGCTGGTCGGCGTGTTCGGCCCTGACCTGCGCCCCGCGGCGACGGCGCTCACCGCCCAACTACGCGAGGCGGGCATCCGCGCCGAGCTGATGCTGCAAGACCGCAAGGTCGGCCAGCAGTTTAACTACGCCGACAAGAAGGGGATCCCGTTAGTCGTGCTGCAAGGGCCGGACGAGGCAGCGCGCGGCGAGGTCAAGGTTAAGCGCCTGCGCGATGGCGTCGAGGTCACGGTCGCGGCGGTGGTGCTTGCGGAAACCGTGCGCAGCATGCTGGTTTAGGGGCAGGGGGCAGGGATCAGGGGTCAGTAGTCAGTAGTCAGGGGTCAGTAGTCAGTGGTCAGGGATCAGGGATCAGGTGTCAGGGATCAGGGGGCGGTTCGTAGGGCGGGGAAACGGCCACGGCTGATTGATGCGCGCCGCTGCTGTCGGATGTTTGACCACGGCGGCCGCAGATAGACGTACGTCACGCGCTATAATCAGGGGCTTGCGTCCGCGATCATCGAAAGCCGAAGGCCATGACCGAGAAGATCCGCTGGGGCATCCTCAGCACCGCGAACATTGGGCGCAAGCGTGTCGTCCCGGCGATGCAGGCCAGCGCACATGGCATCGTGACGGCCGTCGCCAGCCGTAATATCGACGCCGCGCGGGAATACACCGACGAACTCGGCATCGCCACCGCCTACGGTTCGTATGAAGAACTGCTCGCTGATCCGAACATCGACGCGATCTATAACCCGCTGCCCAACAGTCTGCACGCCGAATGGAGCATCCAATGCGCTGAAGCCGGCAAGCCGACGTTGTGCGAAAAGCCGCTGGCGTCTGACGCCGCCGAAGCACAGATGATGGTCGACGCCTTCGCCGAACGCAGCGTCCTGTTTGCTGAAGCGTTCATGTACCGCTTTCACCCACAGACGGTGCAGGTCAAGCAGATGCTTGATGATGGCGCGATTGGCGATCTGCTGGCGGTCGAAGCGTCGTTCAGCTTCCGCCTCACCCGCGAGGACAACATTCGTTTGAGCGCCGAACTGGCCGGCGGCGCGCTGATGGATGTCGGCTGTTACTGCGTCAACGTCACGCGGCTGATGACGGGTGCAGAGCCGGTGACGGGTCACGCGGTTGCGCACTTTGGCGCGACGTCAGGCGTGGATGAGGTGTTGGCCGGCGTGCTCAAGTTTGAGTCCGGTATCGTCGGCCACTTCGATTGTTCGCTGCGCGGGCAGCACAACCACCGCTATCACCTGCGCGGCACGCACGGCAAGATCACCGTCGAAGAGGCGTTCGTAATGTCGCCTGACCGCGCCACGTTCATCCGCTGGTGGCAGGCCGGCCCCGACGGTGACACGTACCGCGAGATCACCGTGCCGCCCGCCAATTCGTACACGCTGATGGCGGACGACTTCGCGCTGGCGCTGATCGACGGGCGTCCGCCGCGCTATGCCCCGCAGGACGGCGTCGAGAACATGCGCGTGATCGACATGCTGCTCCAATCCGCCCGCGCATAATCGCATCCGCCCGTCGGTGTCCGGGTACACTGATTCTGTAACCTGTGTCTCTGAACACTCTGTGATATACCGAGGGTGAGGGGAGAATGACGAATGGGTGGCGGAGCTTGATCGCTCGCTCTGTGTGCTCGTTTCACTCCGTGTCCTCTGTGCGCTTTGTGGTTCAATCGGTTTGCCCTTGACTCAGCACTTCGCGCGCGGCGGGCACAGCGTGCTGTGCCCCTACGAATCCCCCTTTGTGTCCTCTGTGCGCTTTGTGGTTCAATCGGTTTGCCCTTTCACTCACGACTCATCACTCATCACTTCCTTCTTGCCTCCCCTAGCGGAAGCAGGATAACCGCCGTACACTGGCGCTTTCTCCTCCACGACGGCGGGCGGGCGTGTCCGAACTCCTTCAAATTTTCATCGACGTGATCGTTCCGATCTTCCTGATCGTCGGGGCGGCGTTTTGGGTCGGCCGACGCCTCAACCCGGACATCCGCAGCCTATCGACCGTGCTGATCTACCTGTTCATCCCGGCGCTCTCGTTTCGCACGATGATCCGCCTGCCGATTGACGGCGTACAGGACGTCGTGACGGGGGAGTTCGGCCGCGCCTTTGCGCAGATCGCGCTGCTGGTGGCGATCATGTGGATCGTCGCGGCAGTAGTGGGGCGGATGCTCAAACTCGACCGGCGTACCGGCAGCGCGTTCACGCTCTCGATCACGCAGATCAATGCGGGCAACCTCGGCATCCCGCTGAATACGTTCGCATTCGGGGCCGTCGGCAGCGAGATGGCGCTTCTGTATTATGTGTCGAGCGCGATCATCGGGGCGGTGACGGGCGTGTTTATCGCGTCACGCGGGCAGAAGTCGGTGATGGGCGCGCTGTGGAACGTCATCCGAGTGCCGGCCAGCACGTCGGCATTGCTGGGGCTTGCGCTCAATGTGTTCGACGTCGCGATGCCACTGCCGCTGGATCGGGCGATCTCACTGCTCGGCGACGGGACGATTCCGGGCATGATCGTCCTGCTCGGCCTGCTCATCAGCCGCATTCGCATCCGCCATGCGCCGTGGAAGCTGGTGTCGTTGGCGGCGCTGATTCGGCTGTTCGGCGGCGCGGCGATCGGTGTGGCGCTGGCGCAGGTGCTGGGCGTGACGGGTATCCAGTACAACGTCGCCGTGCTGCAAAGCGCCGTGCCGACCGCTGTGATGGCGAACGCGCTGGCGGCCGAGTTCGGCAGTGACGCTGAGTTCACGTCCGCCGCGACCCTCGTGGGCACGCTCGCGAGTATTGGTACACTTACGCTCTGGATCGCATTATTGAGATGACGGCATGCGTAACCTGCTTCTCCTGATCGCCGTGCTGGGACTCGGCGCGGCGGCCTGTACCGGCCTCGGCGGAGAGCCGGCGGTGGTCGCCACACTGCCGCCGGTGACGCCCGCGCCGACCGCCGAGCCAAGCACCGACGTCGGTATTCCGGCGGCCCCGCCCGATTTGACTCGCGGCGCGCAGATCTTCGCCGCGCGATGCTCTGCCTGCCACGGCGTCGATGGGCGCGGCGACGGCCCGGTGGTGCAAGCCAACCCCGGCATGCAGCCCCCCGATTTTCGTGATCCGGCCACGGCGCGCGGACAGACCCCGCACGAGTGGTTCTCGACCATCACCAATGGCCGGATCGAGAAGATGATGCCGCCGTGGAACAACGCCCTGACCGAGCAGGAACGGTGGGATGTCGCGCTGTACACCTACACGCTGCATTACGACCCCAAGGCGGTGGCGCTCGGAAGCGACATCTACGCGGACTGCGCCGAATGTCACGGCGATCTGGGGCGCGGCGATGGCCCCGAAGCGGCCGATCTCCGCGAGGATGTCAAAGACCTGACCGATCAGTCCGCGATGGTCACGCTGAGCGACGAATCGATCTTCAACATGGTGACGCAGGGCTTCGAGGACATCATGCCGGCGTACACCGAACTGAGCGAGGACGAGCGTTGGGCCGTCGCGTCGTACGCGCGCACGTTGTCGCTGCAAGGCATCGAACAGTTCGAGGCTCAGCCCGCACCGGTCGAGTTCACCGATTCGCTCAACGACCTGACCGGCACGGCGTTCCTCGTGCAGATTCACGCGGTGGGCGACGGGCTGCAAGTCACGCAGGCGCTTCAGCTTCACAACCTCTCCGAGACGCGCACCTTCAGCCAGCAGACTGTGCTGGCGGACGGCACGATTGCTGCGCTGGCGCTGACCCTGCCGGACGGCGCGACGCTCGACTCGACCGCTGGCATTGGCGCGGTGAGCGCGGACGGCCGCACGGTGTATGTCACCGAACCCCTCGCGCCGAAGGCAGACGGGCTGGTCGTGATCGGCTATCTGCTGCCCTACGAGCCGGGTGTGCCGCTGTCGATTCCGCTGGATATCGTGATCGCCGGGCCGGTGCGCGTGCTGACCCGTCCGCTGACCGTGCGCGTCGACGGCGAACTGCTGCCGGGACTAGGCGAACAGACCGTCGGTAGCGACCTGTACAACGGCTACGGCGACCAATTGGCGCTGACGGCCGGCAGCACGCTCGTGTTCAGCCTCACCGGAGAGGCCGACCCGCCGCCGGTCGAGTCCGTCGCCACGAGCGAACCCGTCCCCGAATCGGCCCGGCCTACAGGCATCCCGCCCAGTGTGCTCGCCCCGCTGATCGTGATCGCCGTCGCGGTGGGAATTGTCGGCGGCGTTGTGATAGCGCTTCGGCGGCGGCCCGTGGATCGCCGTGCGAGCGAAATCGACGCGCTCATCGCGCAGATCGCCGCGCTGGACACCGCTCATGACCGCGGCCAGCTTAACCATGACCTGTGGCATCGTCAGCGCGCCGAACTCAAAGCGCGTCTCGCCGAATTGATGGGACAGGACAAATCGTGAACTCCAGCGCGCCCCTGCTCTCCGTCCACGACCTCACCAAGAGCTTCGGCTACCGCACCGTCCTGCGCGGGCTGACGCTGGATATCCCGGCCGGGCAGGCGCTGGCGCTGATGGGCCCCAACGGTTCCGGCAAGTCCACCCTGCTGCGGCTGATCTGCGGGCTGACGCGCCCCGACAGCGGAACCGTCACCGTCGGCGGATGGGCGATCCCGCACGAGGCCGACCGCGTGCGCGCGCATTTGGGGCTGGTAGCGCATCGGCCGCTGATCTACGAAGGGCTAACCGCGCGCGAAAACCTGCGCTTCTACGGCAAGCTGCACGGATTACGCGGCACGGCGCTGGACGCCCGAATCGACGAGATGCTCGATCAGGTCGGGCTTGGCCGGCGCGGCGACGATCTGGTGCGCGGCTTCTCACGCGGGATGATGCAGCGGCTGAGCATCGCGCGGGCCGTCCTGCACAAGCCCGACATCCTGCTGCTGGACGAGCCGTTCACCGGCCTCGATCCGGCCGCCAAAGAAATGCTGTCGGCGCTGATCGTCGGCGTGCGCGCGCAGGGCGGCACGCTGGTGATGACCTCGCATGAGCCGGTCGACAGCGTCGCGCTGACTGACCGCGCGGTGATCCTCGTCGGCGGCGCGCTGGTGTACGACCGGCCGACTTCGGAACTCACACCAGAGCGCCTCGCGGCCGACTACGCTTCAGCAACGGCTTAGATCCCTGCTACAAGGTGCCTTCGCGGAACAGTGCGACGAGGATGACGACCGGCAAGATGATGCAACAAAGCGACTGAAGCACCGCGCCACCGAAGGCGAAGAAGTTCCAGAGACCCTGGATTATTCCCCATAAGCCAGTAATCAGCCCCCAGATACCCGTAAGTAAGTCTGTGACGAAGCCAATCACGCCGCCCGGCGAGTCTTCTACCGGTACGGGAACAGGTGACGGCGCAGGGGTGGCGGTGGCACTCGCGGCGGCGGTCGGCAGCGGCGTGCCGAGCGCGACCTGCGTCAACCGCGCTTCAATCGACGCCGTGACATCAGGCGTGACGGCGCGTGTTGGTGTGCCCTCGAGTCTGTCCGCAACCTCCGCCACGACCGTCGCTTCGATGTCGGCGTCGCTGAGATTCGACAGGTCGGGCGGGCGGTTGAGCAGCGCGTACACGCCGAAGATCACCAATCCGGCGAGGACGGTGTACGTCAGATAGCGCAGCGCGCGCGAAATCCGTGGATCTTCGATCATGGACGGTTCCTATTGCGTGTTGTGCAGGCTTCCTGCCGGAGGAGAACCCTCACCACCGAAGATGCTAGCTCCCCCCTCCCTGATGACCAACGGGAGCGCCGCAGGTCGGGAGAGAGGGGAGCTAGGGGTAAGGGCCTATCTCTACATCGCCTTGAACCGGTCGATCTGTGCGTCCAGCTTGGAGATATCGACCTCCGGATACTTCGCCAGCTCGGTGCGGAAGCGGTTCATGTAGTCGAGCATCTGCGCGGTCGTATACGCCTCGAAGCGCATCGTAATCGCCGGCTGTGTGTTGCTGGCGCGCACAAGCCCCCATCCACCCTCGAACTGCGCGCGCACGCCGTCAAGCGTGATGACGTCGTCGGTCTGTGCCTTCATCGCCTCGGTCAGCGCGTCGACAATCGCGAACTTGCGGTCGTCCGGCGCGCTCATGATGATCTCCGGCGTGGCGTGCAGCTTGGGGATCTCCTCGAACAGCTCGCTGATCGTCTGGCCGGACTTGCTGATGATCTCCAACGTCTTCAGGGCGATCAGCGGGGCGTCGTCAAAGCCGTAGTAGTCGTCGCCATAGAACAGATGCCCGCTGACCTCGCCGCCGATGGGCGCGCCGATTTCGTGCATCTTCTGCTTCATCAGGCTGTGACCGGTCTTCCACATGACCGGCTTGCCGCCGTACTTCTTGATGAAGTCGCTCAGGGCCATCGAGCCTTTGACGTCGTAGACGACATACGCGCCCGGATGACGGCTCAGCACGTCCTTCGCCAACAGCGCCAGCAGACGGTCGGCGGCGATGTGATGCCCGTAGTTGTCGATGAACCCGCAGCGATCGCTGTCGCCGTCAAAGCCGAGGCCGAGGTCGGCGTTGTGCTCGACCACCGCGCGCTCAAGGTCTTTGGTCATCTCCGGGTCTTCCGGGTTTGGCAGGTGATTGGGATAGCGCCCGTCGCTCTCCAAGTACAGGCCGATCACCTCAAGGCCGAGCTTCTCCAGCAGCGGATAGACATACGTGCCGCTCAAGCCGTTGCCGGCATCCAACACGACCCGCAGCTTACGCGGGAAGCTGACTTTCTTGCCGATGGCGTCCATGTGCTTGTGAATCATGTCGAAGTCAGTGCTGACTTCGCCTTCGCCGGTGGCGAACTTGCCGGATTGGATGATCTTCAGCAGCGCCGTGATCTGGTCGCCGGCCAGCGCCAGCGGCCCGTACGCCATCTTGATCCCGTTGTACTTGGTTTCGAGGTGGCTGCCGGTAATCATCACACCTGCGCCACCCGCGCCGAACGAGGCCGACGCGAAGTACACCGTCGGCGTCAGCACGGCCCCGATGTCTGTCACCGCGATGCCTGTGCTGGCGAGTCCCGCGATCATCGCCGCCTTGAGCGCAGGCGAGGTCAGGCGGTTATCGCACCCGACGAACACGCGCTTGACGCCGAAGCTGTCGGGTAAGTACGTCCCCAACGCCTGACCGACACTGCGGGCCAGTTCAGGCGTGATCTGCGCGTTTTCACCTTCGACGGTGCCGCGGATGTCATACTTGCGGAATACGCTGGTGTCCATACGGGTTGCTCCCTCCGCGATTGCTGTTGTGGTGTCGTGATTGAACAGTAATCGATTGTACCGCACGCCTCTGTGGTGTACACCCGTGCGCAAGTTGGCTATTTCCCAAACGCACGACTTGCGGTACATCTAGGCACTGTTTGTTCCCGGTCGGCATTAGTTGTTAGGTGTCCCCCCTCATGGCCCATGTTCAGTACGATTTCGACTGTGTGATTGATCGTCGTGGCAGCGGCAGCTTCAAATGGGATAAATACGATCGTGACGTGCTGCCTATGTGGGTGGCGGACACCGACTTCCCGACGCCGCAGCCGGTGATCGACGCGTTGAAAGCGCGCCTCGAACACCCGCTGTTCGGCTACCAGTTCGGTCATCCGGGCATACGCGATGCCGTGGTGGATTACGTACAGCGCCGCTACGGGTGGACGATCACCCCTGAGGACGTGATCTTCGCGCCGAACTTGATCTCCGCGATCAACCAGCTTATCAAGGTCATCGGCGTGGCAGGCCATGAGGTGCTGCTGCTCCCGCCGATCTATCCGCCGTTCATCGCCGTTCCGCCTAACTTCGGCCATTCGATCCGCTATGCGCCGATGAGCGTGACGACCAGCGGTCAGCGCCTGCGTTATGAGCTGGACTTCGACGCGCTCGAAGCCGCGATCACGCCGGCGACTAAGCTGCTGCTGATGAGCAGTCCGCATAATCCGACGGGCCGGGCGTTCAGCCGCGCCGAGCAAGAGCGCCTCGCCGACTTTTGTCTGCGCCACGGAATCCGCGTCATCAGCGACGAAATCCACTGCGACCTGATCCTCGACCCGCAGATCAAGCATGTCCCGTTCGCCACCCTCTCGCCGGAGGCCGCGGCGAACACCGTCACCCTGATGTCGCTGTCGAAGACTTACAACATGCCGGGCCTGCAAACGTCGTTCGGGATCGTGACCGACAAGACGATGCGCGACGCCATTATGGCCGAACAGAACCGTCACATCGTCCCCGGCCTCGGCGCGTTGAGCTGGGTTGCGCTGGAGGCGGCGCTGAATCACGGCGGCGACTATCACGACCAGCTCATCCCCTACCTGCGCGCGAACCGCGATACCGTCGTCGATTTTGTCGAACGCGAGATGCCCGGCGTGAAAGTCACCGTGCCAGAAGCGACGTTCCTCGCGTGGCTTGACTTCCGTGACACGCCCATCGGCGACGACCCATATACGCACTTACTCGAACGCGGGCGGGTGGCGCTCAACGACGGCAAGACGTTCGGCCCCGGCGGTGATGGATTTGTGCGGCTCAACTTCGGCTGTCCGCGCGTGACGCTGCTCGACGGCCTGAAGCGCATCCAGCGCACGGTGGCCGGATGATCTTGCACGACTGGCCGGCGTCGACCGCCGAGGCCAAAGCAATCCAGCTTGCGCTCGCCTCACGCGTCGACTTTGACTCCCCGCTTGACCTCACCTCGGTTGAGACGGTCGCGGGCGTCGATGTCAGCGTGCGTAACCGGCAGTCCACCGCTGCGGTGGTTGTCATGCGGCGGTCGGACTTCACCGTGCTGGATACGGCGGTGGCGCGTATCCCGACGCCGTTTCCGTATGTGCCCGGCCTGCTCAGCTTCCGCGAAATTCCGGTGATCCTGCTTGCATGGGACACTTTGAAGATCCAGCCGGACGTGGCGCTGGTCGACGGCATGGGGCGCATTCACCCGCGCCAGATCGGGCTTGCATGCCATTTGGGGCTGTGGATCGACCGGCCGACGGTGGGAGTCGGCAAGAGTCATCTCCTCGGCGATTATCAACCGCCGGGAGTGGAGCGCGGCGAGTGGTCACCGCTGGTTTATAAGGATGAGATGTTAGGGGCGGTGCTGCGTACACGCGCGGGCGTCAAGCCGGTGTACGTCTCGTCGGGCCACCGGGTTGATCTTGACTCGGCGCTGGCGCTGGTGATGGCCTGCACGACGCGGTATCGGCTGCCTGAGCCGATCCGCGCGGCGCACGTGCTTGCGGGATCAATCGACTAGGATGTTCCACGCGGCCAACTCGGCCATAAACTGGTGATGCGTCATGTCAAGGTGGATCGGGGTGACGCCGGCGTACCCTTCATGCAGCGCCCACACGTCGGTGCCAAGCGTATCGTACACGCCGCCGGGGGCCGGGCCGACGATCCGATAGGCGGTGTCCTCGGCGTTGCGGGCCAGTTGGTCATTGTAGATACGGACGCCTTGACGCACCAGCCGGATGCCCTTCACCCGCTTGGCGTTCGGGACGTTGACGTTGAGGATCGTCAGGGGCGGGAACGGATGTGTCAGCGCGACCTCGACCACGCGCTGAGCGACCCGTGCGGCCTCGGCGTAGTCCTCGACCTCGGTAGCCTGCGCATTATCGAGACTGACAGCCACCGCCCGCACGCCGTCGATGGCGGCTTCGAGCGCGGCGGTCACGGTGCCGCTGTAGGTGATGTCCTGCCCCATGTTCGCCCCACGGTTGATACCGCTCACGACGATGTCCGGCGGCCAATGGCGCGCCAGCCCCATCGAGACCACTGCCACGCAGTCCGCCGGCGAGCCGCCGACTGACAGCGCCGGTGTGCCGTCCTTGAGCGTGGTGTCCGTCACCGGGATGTCGTTGAACAGTGTCTTTTTGTGGCCGCTGGCGCTCTGATTGACAGCCGGCGCGGCGACTTCGACCTCGCCGAACGCGCGCATCGCTTGGACAAGGGCGAACAGCCCCGGTGCGTGCACGCCGTCGTCATTGGTCACGAGAATATGTGTCATAGGTTGCTTGTCTCCCTCACGTGATTGTTACCCTCCTTTGGGTCGTTGAACGGTTGGCCCGAACGGATCTGTCCGGGTAAGGTGGAGGCCGCGGCGCGCCGCAGGCCGTCAATGGTGCGATTCAGCGATAATCGGTCTGGTTGTCGATGCCTCCAAGCCCTAACTAATGATGACATTGACATACAATAACCCCAAGTTGTGTATTTCGGTGTCTTTTGGACGTGCGGATAAGAGACCCTCACCCCTAGCCTCTCTCTCCCGACCTCCAGTATTCCCGTTGGTCGTCAGGGAGAGGGGGATTGCGTGCGACATAGCGACGGCACACCCACTATCCCCTGATTCCTGGTAACTGATTCCTGATAACTGATCCCTGATAACTGCCCCCTGATAACTATCCCCTGATAACTGGCTCCTGATAACTGACAACTAGCAACTAGCAACTAACAACTTTCCCCTCATCACTCACGCCTCATCACTCAAAAATCGGTGGATGATGCGGGCGGTGTCGGCGACACGTTCGAGGTAGGCGTAATGCCCTGCGCCGTCGAACACGATCAAGCCGGCGTCGGGGATGAGCGATTCGAGCTGGCGACCCTGCGCGAGCGGCGTATCGGTGTCGGCGCTGCCCCAGAACAGCAGTGTCGGCGCGACGACTCGCGTGGCCCACGCGCTGAGGTCTTGATTGACGACCTTGACGAACGTCTCGCGCATTACGCCGGACGCAGCGTTGAAATCGCTCGACCCGTAGCGCGCATTATAGGCCGCGCGCAGTCGCTCGCTTAATCCGCGCAGGCCGACCGCCTCAAGCGCGCGCCGGAGTCCCTTATATACACGGGTGCGCACACGGATCATCACCGGCAGCGGCGCGCGGATGCCTGCCGCGTCGGACAGCATCAGCTTATCCACCCGGTCGGGATAATCTGCGCCGAGGATCAAGCCCAGCCGCCCGCCGAATGAATGCCCGAATATGTGCGCGCGCTGGATGCCGAGCGCGTCCAACTCGGCGATGACGTGTTTCGCATAATCGAACACGTTCCACGGTGTGGAAGGCAGCGGAGTTTGGCCGAAGCCCGGCAGGTCGAACATCACGACACGGCAGCCGGATGACGCGAGCCGTTCACCCAGCGGGCGCAGCAGGTCGATGTTGGCGCCCCATCCGTGCAGCATCACGATCACAGGGCCGTCGTCCGGGCCGAGCACCTCGCGGTTCATGTCGTTGTGTGCCTGCCTGACGGCCCATCAATCGCCATGAATCGTGGCTCCGAGGCGCTGTACTTTGCCGATCGCATCCTCGAACACGTTGCCGATCACCTGCGCATTGTCAATCGTGCTCGTGCCGTCTGCGATCAACGCCGCGCCCAGCAGCGCCAGACCGGCGCGCACGTCCGGCGTGTCCATGTAGATGCCGGTCAGCGGCGAGCGCCCGACGACAATCGCGCGGTGCGGGTCGCACAACACGATTTGGGCGCCCATCGCGTTCAGCTTATCGACGAACAGCAGCCGGTTGTTGAACATCTTCTCGTGGATCAACGACGTACCGTGCGCCTGTGTGGCGATCACCGTCGCCAGCGGCAGCAGGTCAGACGGGAACCCCGGCCACGGCGACGATTCGATGCTGGCGTCGACGTCTTCCTCGCGGTTCGACAAGCTGAACGGCTCTTGGCGCGGCACGAATACGTCGTTGAAGTCGAGATCGAGGTTGAGGCCGAAGCGTTTGTAAACCCGCGCGATCATGCGCAAGCTGTCGTGCGGGACGCCGTGCACCTGCCCGCGTCCACCGCTCAGCGCGATCAACCCCGCCGCCGCCGCCGCTTCGATATGGTCGGCAGGGATCGCCATGTGCGCGCCGACAAGCTCACGCTGGCCGTAGACGGTCAGCGTGTTGCTCCCCAGCCCGTCAATCGACGCGCCCATCAGCGTCAGCATTTTGCCCAGCGCCTGCACATGCGGCTCGCTGGCGGCGTTGCGGATGATCGTCTCGCGGCCGAGCGCCACGGCCAACATCATCACCATGCCGGTCGCTGTCACCGAGGTTTGAGAGAGCAGCACGTCGGCGTTATCCCAGCGAACCGCGTTGACTTCAATCGCGCCGCGTGACGTGACCACGTCCTGCTTGAGGTCGCGCAGCGCTTCGAGGTGCGTGCGCACGCGGCTGAGCGGGAAGTCGACTTCCAGCCGCAGGAACGCGCGCCGCGCCAGAATTGGGGCGACGAACAGCATTCCACCCACCATGCCGCCGGTCGTCGCGGGGTGAGGTGGCGCTTAGTGATCTGCTCGCTGATCAGCTCGTGCGGGACGTCGCCGCTGCCGCCGTTGATCTCCGCGCCGAGCGTATGGGCCAGTTGGAGCAGCGCGGCCGTGCTGTTCGTGTTTGGGACGTTCGACAGCGTGACCGGATGTGGCGTCATCAACGCCGCCGCAAGACAAGCAGCGGCAGCATTGGCGCTGCCGCTGGGGGTATACGTTCCGTTGAGGGCGTGACCGCCTTCGACTTTAATGCGCATAGCGTATGATGCTTCTCCGATGGTAGGCGCGCATTATACCATGCCGCAAATCTGCGCCGTGGACTGATCGGCGGCTGACATCCGGCCGGATTCATGTCAGAATCGAAGGTGTGAACGTCCGATTGTATGAGGAGTAACACGCGATGTCGTTTTTTGGCGGACGCCGCAGCCAAACCCCGCCCGATCACCAGCCTGAAGCCCAGCCCGCCGACCGTCAAGCGGCCGCTGAACGGGTCAGCAGTTACAGCTCGCCGGTGCGTGACACCCGCGAGACGCCCATCCCCGCCATGCCGCAGCCGGTCGGGTTCGACACGGTGATCGGCGCGGGCTGCACCATCGAGGGCAGCCTGTCGAGCACCGGCAACGTCCGCCTCGACGGCACGTTCACCGGCAGCCTCGACATTCAGGGCAACGTACTGGTCGGGGAAACCGCCAAGATCATGGCCGATCTGCACGCCAAGAACATCAGCATCGCTGGCGCGGTGCACGGCAACGTCAGCGGCAAGAAGGTTCAGCTTCTGCGCACGGGCCGCGTGTGGGGCGACATCAGCGCCACGGCCCTCAGCACCGAGGAAGGCGCGTTCATCGACGGCAAGATTTCGATGGTTAGCCGTGAGGACTCCCGGCCCGCCACCGAGCCGAGCCGTCCGGCAGACGCACGCCTCGACGCCGAGCCACCGGTCGCCGCCGAGCCGGATTTCATGATCGGTGACGAGACGCCCAACCCGGATGCCGAGTTCGACGCGCCTGAGGCGGCAGCCGAAGCCGAAGCCGATGCCGCCGCGGACGGTGACGGCCGGATCGGGTGATCGTGGCGCGCTGGATGCCGGCCCGCGTCCCCTACGTCCGACGGGCTTGAGCGAATAGGCTGATGAGCAGTTGGGCGGTATCGCGCAGGTTGTCCATCTGCGCGGGCGAGCCGTCGAACCGGCGTGAGACGAGCGTGCTGCCGATTCCCAACGCGACAGCGCCAGCACGCACAAAATCCGTGAGGTTTGCATCGTCGATCCCACCGGTTGGGACAAAGTGCACGCCATCCAGCGGCGCGCGCAGCTGCGCGAGGTACTTGGGGCCAGCCGGCATGGCGGGAAACAGCTTGACATAACGCGCCCCGGCACGCACCGCCGTACGAACTTCCGTAGCTGTATATGCGCCGGGGATCGGTTCGATACCCCGCTGGCGAGCGCGTTCGATCACCGGCGGAAACGTATCCGGCATGACCACAAACTGCGCCCCAGCCGAAACCGCCGCGTCGAACTGCTCGACGGTCAGCACGGTGCCAGCGCCGATCAGCATGCGATCCTGCCACTTGGCGGCCAACCCAGCGATCATGTCGAGCGCGCCCGGCGAGTTCATCGTCACCTCGACCGCGCGCACGCCGCCCTCGTACAGTGCGGTCGCCACCGTATGCACCTGCGCCGCGTGATCGCCGCGCACAATGGCGATAATGCCCGTCGATGTGATGACCGACATATCGGTCATGGAACGAATCCTTTCAGCGCGGTCATTCCGGCGCTGTTCCGAGTCCCAGCCCTACTTCATCCCGACTCGCTGCGCTTGACTCCCCCTCAGCCAAATTAGAGGGCCGAGGGGTGAGGTCAGGCTGCTCCTTACCGCCGAAGCAGCGCGGACTGATCGCGCATGACACGCTCGATCTCAGCGCGCGTCACCAGCGCAATATCGCCGGAGAGTGACAATTTTATCGCGGCCAGCGCCGCCGCAAAGCGCAGCGCAGTTTCAAGCGGCGCGCCAGCCCTTAGTTGATCGATCACGCCGCTGGTGAAGGCATCCCCCGCGCCGAGCCGGTCGACGAGGGTGGTTGGTATCGCGTCAACGTGATACGCCGCTGTGCCGTCATAAGCCGCCGCGCCTTGTTCGCCGGAGGTCACGATCACCGTGCCGCCCCAACGGCCGTAAAGCGTGCGCGCGACGTCGCTAGGTTCACCTTTGATGCCAAACAGCGCGTCGGCGTCTCGGCGGGCGACGAACGTGATGTCTGCGGCTTTGCATAGAGGTTCGAGGGCGGCGCCCGCGGCCTGCGGAGGCCACAGCAGCGCGCGATAATTGACGTCGAACGAGACGGTCAGCCCGGCAGCCCGTGCGCGATCAAGTGCAGCATGTGTCGTCTGCGCACAGGTGTCGCTCAGCGCGGGCGTGATGCCGGTGAGATGCAGCCAACGCGCCTGTTCGATCCAACCCGCAGGAATCTCCTCTGGGCGCATCAGGCTGGCGGCGGAGTGCTTGCGGTCGTACCACACCTGTATGCCGCGCGGGGCAGGGCCGAGTTCCACGAAATAGAGGCCAAGCCGCGCCTGCGGATCGAATACGACATCGTCGCAGTCGACGCCGTAGCCGCGCAGGGTGCGCACGAGCTGGCGCCCAAGCGGGTTGTCCGGCACGCGCGAGAACCACGCCGAACGATGGCCGAGCCACGCGAGATTAGCCGCGACGGTCGACTCCGCGCCGCCAAAGCTGAGCGCGAGCGTCTCTGACTGGCCGAGGCGCAGGGGCGGCGGCGGGACGATCCGCAGCATCGTCTCACCCAGCGTCACGATGTCGAAGCGGCGTAGGTCGTGCATCGTCACACGCTGGGGGCGGGCCGTCGTGTCGCCGCGTCGTCGATCATCTTGAAGATGTCGTACTCCGGCGTATAGCCGAGCACGTCTACCGCCTTCTGGATGCTGGTCTCGTAGCGGTAGTCGGTGGTGAACAGCCGCACCTCGCGCACAGGCAGGCCAGTGACTCGCGCCATGTAGCGGATCGCTTCGTCGAACTTGAAACTGTGCAGCCCCCCGATGTTGAACGTCTCGCCCACAGCGGCGTCACGTGTCAGGCCTAGCGCGATCCACTTGCACAGGTCGCGCACGTCGCACACGCCCATCATAAACGGTTCGCCGCTCTGGTTCAGGCTGATGTAATGCTGTTCGGGCACGGTGGCGACCGCCTGCAAGGCAGCGATCGTCTTCTGCACCGGCTCAGTCTGCGGCATCCCCTGAAGCTGGCGTATCTTGGCGTTGATATGGAAGCGCGGGCCAGACACGGGGCCGTTGGGATCGAGCAGCTCGTCGGCGGTCTGCGTGTGCGAGAAGCGCAGGATGACGTACGGAATGTCGTGCTGTGCGCCGAGGTTGCGTACCAGCGTCTCGCCCAACAGCTTGGTCATGCCGTATGGGCTGGTGGGCAAGGTGGGATGATCTTCGGTGATCGGCAGGCTGCGCGGGTTGAGTTCGGGATAGACCTCGCCGGAGCTGGCGAACGCGAAACGCTTCAGCCCGCGTCCCTTCGCCGCGGACAGCAGTTGAAACGTGCCGGTGACGTTGATCTCGAACAACCGCGTGAGGTCTTTCGGGTGCCACGCCATGAGCGCGGCGAGATGAGCGACCGCCTCGACTCCGTCCAGCGCCTGTTCGAGCGCGTCGTTGTCGTTAAGGCTGCCGGCGATGGAGTCATCGAGCTGGTCCGATGGCTTGACGAGGTCGAAGCCGCGCACCCAATGCCCCTGCGATTTCAGATACCCAGCCAGCGCAGAACCGATCCGGCCGCTGGCCCCGGTGACGAGGACACGCATCGTAATGCCTTACCCTTTCAGACCGCCTAGCGAGAGGCCGCCGCGCAAATACCGCTGCATGATCGCGAATACGACCAAAGCGGGGAACGCCGCAATCACCGAGGTCGCCATCATTTGCTCGATCTCGATCACATACTGGCCGATGAACGAATACAGCCCCAGCGAAATCACCCACTGCTGCGTGTCGCTGGTCAGCACGAACGCCAACAAGTAGTGATTCCATCCTTCGAGGAAGATGAACAAAGCCGTCGCGGCGATTCCGGGCATCGCCAGCGGCAGCGTGACGCGTATAAACGCCTGCAAGCCGTTGCATCCATCCACCATCGCCGCTTCCTCGAACTCATGCGGGATCGTCTGGATGTATCCCCACAAGACCCAGATCGCCATGGGCAGCATGAACGTCGTGAACGCGATGGTCACGCCCAGCGTCGTGTCGATCAGCTTATAGTCGCGGAAGATCAAGAAGATCGGCACGATCAGCGCCGAGGCGGGCAGCAGTTGACACAAGAGAACAAGGAAGATGAAGACCATCCGCCCACGGAAGCGAAAGCGGTTGAGGCCGTAGGACGCCAAGAGCGCGGCGGGCAGCACGATAGCCGTCCCACCGAGCGTCACCGCGATTGTGTTGCCGAGCCACGTCATCAACGGGCGTTCGGCGAAAACCGACTGATACGCCTCGACACTGAACCGGTCAGGCAGCAGCAGCGGCGCGTTGGTGAGGCTGTATCCTTCCGGCGTGAACGAGGCCATTACCATCCAGTAGAACGGATAGACGACGGCGATGGTCGACGTCACCACCAACACGAAGAAGCCGAACCCGGCGATCATCTTGCGGCGGCGCGCTTGCGCCTTGAGCGCGAGATCGGCTTCGAGCGAGTGGGCGGCGAAGGCGCTCATGGCTCCACCCGCTTTTCGTCACGGCGTAGAAGGACGAAGTACGTCACGACCAGCGCCAAGCTCAACACGAACGAGAGCATCGCCAAGGATGACCCGCGCCCCAGACGATTGTTGGTGAACGCCTCTTGGTAGGTGTAAACCGACAGCACGCGTGTCGCATCTCCGGGGCCGCCCTGCGTCAGCGTCCACGCGATTGTGAACAGCTTGGACGACCAGATCGTCAGCAGCGTGATCATCGTGATGCTGGCGGTGCGAATCGACGGCAGCGTGATGTGCAAGAAACGCTGCCGGGGGTTGGCCCCATCGACCTCGGCGGCTTCGTACAGCTCCGACGGGATGCTTTGCAGGCTCGCCAGCAGGATCAACGTGACGGCAGGGAACAGCCGCCAGCTCGTCGTGATGACGATGCTGAGCATGGCGGTATCGGACGAATACAGCCACGTTCGGCCGGACTCGATGATCCCCAGTCCCTTCAACACTTGATTGATCGGCCCGATCTGCGGGTTGAACATGACGAACCAGATCAAGGTAACGACCAGCCACGGCGTCGCCCACGGGATCATCATCAGCGTGCGCACCAGCCACCGCATGCGGAAGTTCTGATTGAGGATGACTGCGACGAAGAGGCCGACGGTGTAGCTGATGACCACCGTGCCGGCCGTGTACGTCAGCGTGCGCCCAACCGATGTCCAAAAGTCGCTTCGGTTCAGCATCCGGGTATAGTTTTCGAGACCGATGTATTCGCGCTGCGAGAACCGCAAAAGCTGCGCATCGGTAAAGCTGATCTGCGCGCTGTACACCATCGGATAGAAGATGACCAGCACCATGATGACGGCGGCCGGCGCCAGCAGCAGGTACGGGATCATCCTGCCGCGCAGGGTGTACGTCACCGAAAGTCCCCTTTTCTACTCATCGCCAATACGAGGCAGACCGGACGGATCCGATCTGCCTCGTGAGTGCGCGGCGCACTACATTTGGTCTGCGATGAACTCTTCGACCTCTTCCTGAAGTTCGGCCATCGCCTGCTCGACCGGCTTGTCGTCGTACATGACCTCGACCAGCTTGTTGTTAATCATCGTCTGCAAGCTGCCGTGATAGATTTCGAGGCCCGGCGCGGCGACCGGCACGTAGTTGGCGAGATCCTCGGCGTAGAAGGCGAACCACGGGTTCTCGATCAGATAGTCCTCAGAGACAGCGCCCTCGATCGGGTTGATCGTACCGCTGCTGTTGGTCCAGACCTGCCCCCACTCGGTCGTCGCAATCGACTTGATGTATTCGCAAGCGACCGCGAATGTCGCGTCATCGAGGCCGGCAGCGATGCCGATCAGGTTGTTCGGGCCGCCGGTGGGCAAGCCGCTGTCGGTCGGCATCCGGTGGATCTCAATGTTAGCCGCCAGTTCGGGGTTCTGCTCGCTGACGACTGCCCAGTACCACGGGCCGTCAATCGTCATGGCGACCTTGCCGCTGTTGAAGAACGCGTACTGCGACGGCGCGCCGTCAACACCGATCGGCATGACACCAGCGTCGAACAGATCCTTGAAGAACTGTACGCCCTGAATGACCTCTGGCTCGGTGAACGCCGGTTTGCCGTCCTTCGTCCAGTGGCCGCCGTAGCCGACGACCATGTCCAGCACCGACTCGTAGAAGCGCGAGTGGGCGGTGTTGGTCAGCACAAGGCCGAACTCCTCTTTAGCGGGGTTGGTCAGCGCGATGGCCGCGGCCTTGAACTCCTCGAAGTTGGTCGGGACTTCGACGCCAGCCGCATCGAACATCGGCTTGTTGACCCACAGCGCGAGCGTGCGTGCCGACAGGTTTAGCGCGTAAATGTTGCCATCGGCGTCAACGGCGTAGCTGTCTTCCCCGTCAACCTTCTCGACGATGTCGGTGCCGGCGAAGCAGTCGTTCAGCGGGGCCAACACGCCGAGGTTCATATACTCGAACACGTTGAAGCCGGTGACTTCGAGCAGCTCAGGCGGCGTGCCGGCGGCGACTTGCAGGTTGATCTGGTTCCAAAGCTGGTCAATCGGGAATGCGAAGCGCTCGATGGTGACATTCGGGTTGGCTTCCATAAAGGCGTTCGTGGTGCCTTCCCAAAACGGCAGATAGGCGGGATCTTCCCACTGCCACGACGCAAGCCGCAGGGTCATGGGCGATTCTTGCGCAGAGACGGAGAACGCGGCGATGAGGCTCAAAAGTGCGACGACAACAAATATGCGACGTTTCATGGATTAACTCTCCTCAGTTACCAACGGATCGACGGCGTGGAAGGGGATCTGGAAACGGCAGTCGTTCTTCAAGGACAACCCTCCTTGACCGAATCGCCCACAGCGATCGACGATCAGAATATAGAATACATTCCTATATTATGCAAATTCATCCTATGTCATACACACCATCGCTCCTTATGCTTGCAACTGACGCAGGCGTGCTTCATCAATTTCGATGCCCAGCCCCGCGCCTTCGGGCAGGCGATAACGACCGCGCTCGCAGATCAGCGGCGTCTTCAGCAGCGCGTTCGCCAGCTCGAACACCGGCGGTTGATATTCAAGCATGTATAGGTTGGGAATCGCGGCGGCAGCGTGGATCGATGCGCTGATGCACGCGCCAAGGCCGACGCTCAAATGCGGCGCGACCGGGATGTTGAACGCCTCCGCCATCTGTGCGATCTTGATGAGTTCGGACAGCCCCACCCGCCCAACATCCGGTTGTAGTAGATCCGCGCCGCGCCGGGTGAGCCACGGCTGGAACTGGTAGCGTGTGCGTTCCGTCTCGCCGATAGCGACCGGGATCGCGACGGCGCGCGCCAGCTCGACGTGCGCGTCGATGTCCTCCGGGTTGATCGGCGCTTCAAGCACGGCCGCGTCGAGCGCCTCCAGATTGCGCCCCAGCCGCACCGATTCATCAAGCGAATACACCCAGTGTGCGTCGAGCAGCAGCGGCGAATCCGGCCCTAACGCATTGCGCAGCGCGGCGATGCTGGCGGTGTCCTCCTTCACGCCGAACCCGGCCGCGAGCTTGAACGCACGGAACCCCTTCGTCGTCCAGTCGAGCGCGAGGGCGACCCGTTCAGGATCGGTCGGCTTGGGCAGGCCGGACACGTAGCACGGGATGGTCTCGCGGTACGCCCCGCCTAGCAGTTGATAGACCGGCTGATCCAACAGCTTGCCGCGCGCGTCCCACAGCGCGATATCACACGCGCTGATGGCGTCCAGCATAAAGCCGCCGTAGTAACCGCGCTCACGCATCAGGTCATACATCACGTTCCACAGCACGCCGCCGTCAAGTGGACTGCGGCCTACAAGCACCGGCGTCAATAATTGCATGACGATCGTCTGCACGACTTCAGGCGCGACCGGCGCGAGGGCCTCACCCCAACCCACCGCGCCGTCGTCGGTGACGATCTTGACGAACACCGTCTCGAAATACGCCGAATACAGCGCGCGGTACGGCGGGCGCACGAAGTACTGCCGGTCACCCGCACCCTGCGGCAGCGCGCCCAAATACGCGACATCACGCTTGATGCGGACGGGGATCGCTTCAACACTGACGATTCGGCTCATGCCTGCTCCTATGACTTGCCCGGTCAAATCGGGGCGCCGCCCCACCCCCTCCAGAAGACCTCGCCCTCATCGCGCTCCGCACGGTGGGGGGAGGTTCCTACATCATCCCGGCGGCGGTGATGTAGCCCAGCCGCATCGAGACACGGTCACACAGCTCGATGATGTTCTCGACCAGCTCGGCGTGGCGCGTCTCCCAGCGGGTTTGGCTGAGCGGCCCGCTGAAGCTGATCGATCCGACGACGCGCGCGGATTTGTCACGCACCGGCCCCGCGATACATAACCGGCCGAGCGCCAGCTCCTCATTTTCGATGGCGTACCCCTGCTGCCGAATGGCGTCGAGTTGTTCAAGCAGGACAGGCCGTGTCGTGATGGTCTTGACCGTATACGGGATGAGATTCAGCCGGTCGACCAGCTTGTCGCGGTGAGCTTCCGGCAGATGCGCCAGCAGCGTCTTGCCCATAGCCGTCGCATGCAGCGGATTGCGCTTGCCGATCAGCGTGTACGGGCGCGGGTTGTCGGGCGTCTCAATATGCGCCAAGTAGATGATCTTGTCGTCGTCCAGCACCGATAGGTTGACGCCGAGATTGACCCGCTGTGAGGCAGACTGCATTTCGCTGAGGGCCGCGTTGCGCAGCTGATTGTGGTTGAGCGTCACGCCGGACAGCGTCAAGATCGCGCGGCCAAGCCGGTACATGCCGGTCGCCGAATCTTGTTCGACAAAGCCATCATGTTCCAACGTGCCAAGCAGGCGCGAGACCAGACTGGGCGTCAGGTCGAGCCGCTGGCTGATGTCGGTCATGCGCAGTTCGGGCGTCTCATCGGTGAAGCAGGTGAGGATGCTGAGCGCACGCGACACGCTTTGCGTCAGGCCGGTTGCCATCGTCGGACTCTTGGTTCTCATCGCCACGCCTCTCTCAAAATACGGAGCCAATTGCCGTGCATGATCGCTTCGATGTCGCTGTCGGAGTAACCGCGCGCTTGCAACAGCGGGCTTAGGCGCTGCAAGTCGGCGATGGTGTCAAGGTCGTCCGGCGCCTGCTCACGCCCGAACCCTCCGTCGAGGTCGGAACCGATGGCAGCGTGCCGTGTGCTGCCGGCCGTCTGACACACATGGTCGATATGTTCCGCCACGCGCGCCAAGCCAATACCACGGTTGCTGCTCTGGCCCTTCACGAAGCCGAATTCGAGCATCCACACGTCGAGCGCCGCGCCGATCACCGCGCCGCGCGCCGCCAGCGCCTTGATTTGCGCATCGTCCAGCTGGCGCTGATGCGCGACCAGCGCGCGGCAGTTGTTGTGGCTGGCGATCACTGTGCCGTCGAAACGATCAAGCGCCTGCCAGAACGCGCGATCCGACAGGTGCGTAACATCGAGGATAACATGATGCCTCGCCATTTGATCGAGAAGATCGAATCCGGCCGGTGTCAATCCGGCTTCAACGCCGGTGCCGCCGGCATAGCGTCCCATGCCTTGATGCGCCGGCCCGATGATCCGCACGCCAGCCGCCACCCAGTCGCCGAGCTGCGCAGGGTCGAGGATCGCGTCGGCGCTTTCCATGGCGATCACCATGCCGATGCGTGAGGGGCCGGCGCCTGTGCCGGCCAACGCCTGTTCAACTGCGGTGATGTGGGCCTCCAGCCCAACGCGGTCGGTGAGGATCACCGCCTCACCGCTGTAGGCGAGCGCATGGTAATACGCCAGATGCCCGCGCGCGATGCCGTAGGTCTGGGTGGGCGAGCGAAAGTCGACGATCGGGTTGAATACGCCGGTGCTGCGGCCCATGAGGGTGGCAAAGCATAACGCGACCGCCCCCTGTCGCATCTCAGGGAGCGCGACGGTGTTCTGCGCGCGTCCTTTACCGGGCGTGCCGGCCTCTTGTGCGCGGATCGTTGGCACAGACTGCGTGAGGTCACGGCCCCATTGAAGGGCGTTCCACGCCAAGTCCAAGTGCGCGTCGACGATCCATTCCATAGGAAATTTTCCTATATTGTAGAAATAATTCACATCATGCGATATAGTATAGACCATCCTGCGGAGACCGGCAACTCAGCACCGAGCGAGGAGTCCTTATGGCGCTGGCAGGCATCTTCCAAATCCTGCATACCCCCTTCACCGATGACGGCACGATCGATTGGCAGAGCTTCGCCAACCAGATCGACTACTGCATGGCGGCAAAAGTCCACGGGCTGGTGCTTCCGGCGATGGCGAGCGAATTCTTCACGCTGAGCGACGAGGAGCGTTACGACGTGGTCGAGTTCGCGTCGACAGCGATTGATGGGCGCGTGCCGCTGGTGGTGGGCGTGCAGGCCATTACGCTGCATCTCGCGCTCAAATTCGCCGAGCACGCCATCGCCCACAAGGCAGACGCGCTGATGGCGATGCCGCCGTATTTGCGCAAGGCCGCCAAGCCGGACGTCGAGGCGTACTATAAGGCGCTCGCCAGCCTCGGCGTCCCGTTGATGATCCAGAACGCGCCGGCTCCGGTCGGCACGCCGCTCGGCCCGGCTGAATTGGCGTCCCTGCTGGAGACCGTGCCGAACCTGTGCTACATCAAAGAGGAGACACCGCCGATCTTGCAGCGCATCACCAAGATCCTCGATCTCGCCGGCCCGCACTGCGACGGCGTGTTCGGCGGCGCGAACGGCATTTATCTGGTTGATGAGCTGGAACGCGGCGCGTGCGGGAACATGCCAGCGGGCGGACTGGTCGACGTGCAGGTGAAGATCTACGACATGTACACCGCCGGTCAGAAAGCCGCGGCGGAGGCGCTCAATCACCGCCTGCTGCCGCTGTTGAACTATGCCGCGATGTACGGCGCGTCGTTTCATAAGTTCGTGCTGTGGCGGCGCGGCGTGCTGAACTCTCCCCACGTCCGCGATCCACAGCGCACCGATCTCGACACCGGCGACATTCGCGCCATCGAGCACCTCTGGCCGCTGATCGCGGACGAGTGCCTGCCTCGGTACCCGTATCGCTAAGGACGAAACCAGATGACGCCGTTTCGAGATCGGGTCGCGATTGTCACCGGCGGTGGGCTGGGCATCGGGTTCGGGACGGCGTCGGTGCTGGCCGAACGCGGTGCGGCCGTGGTGATCGCCGAGATCAACCGCGAGGCCGGCCAGCGGGCAGAGCAGGCGCTCACCGAACGTGGCTTGACGGCGCGCTTCATCCAGACCGATGTCACCGACCCGGCCAGCGTTGACTCGCTGGTGACATCGACCGCCGCGCAGTTCGGGCGCATCGACGTGCTGGTCAACAACGTCGGGATCGCCGTGCGGCAGGCGTTCGATGCCCTCACGCTGGAGACATGGAACGATGTTTGGTTGACCAACATGACCAGTATGATGCTGTGCGTCAAGGCGTGTCTGCCACACCTGCGCGCCAGTTCGCGCCCAGCCATCGTCAACCTCTCGTCCATCAACGCCCTGCGCACGATCGCAGGTATGGGCGCGTATCCGGCCACCAAAGCGGCGATCATCGGCTTCACGCAGAGCCTCGCTATCGACCTCGCGCCACACATCCGCGTGAACGCGGTCGCGCCCGGCGTCATTATGACCGAGATGTGGCAGTCTCAGATGGACGATCTGGAGTCTGCCATCGCCTACCGCCTGCCGTACATCCCACGTGGTCGCATCGGCGAAGCGGCGGATATCGGCAAGGCGGTCGCGTTCCTCGCCAGCGACGACGCCGATTTCATCACCGGCTCTATCCTGATCGTGGACGGCGGCCAGCATGCCAAGCTGTACGCGGGTTGATTGTGATGCGAACGACAGCGAGGATCCAAACCCAAGCCGATTGCTCCGCGTCCCCTGTGTCTTCTGTGGATCAATCTTTGCGCTCTTTCGCCCTTTTCTCGTCGTTTCGTCCGCCTTCTCTACGTCTGCTGCGTTTCGCTTTTTCTGCTTTTCCTTCCCTTACTCGTCACTCATTACTCTATCCCTAGGAGTTGGCTATGAAGATCGCGTCGGTCGAGGCGATCCCAATTCAAGCCTCGATGCAAGAGGTGTATTGGGGCAATCAGTCATGGGGACATGCCAAGTCGAGCGATAGGGCCGCGCCCGGACTACCGCCCGGAGACGACCGCAGCATGTTCCCCTACTTTTGGCGCAGCGCGCGGCCTATTCGACCACAGTCGACACCACCATGGTCAAGATCACGACCGACCGCGGAATCGTCGGCTGGGGCGAGGCCAAGTCACCAGTGGCCCCGCGCATCACGGCGACCGCCATCCGTGATCTCGCCGCCGGCCTGCTGATCGGCCAAGACCCGACCGACCCTGAGCTGCAGTGGGATCGGCTGTACGGTGCAATGCGCATTCGCGGTGGATCGCACGGGTTTTGGATGGACGTCATCAGCGGTATTGACATCGCGTTGTGGGACATCACCGGCAAGGCGTATGGCCTGCCCGTCAGCACGCTGCTGGGTGGAGCATTCCGCGACCGCATCAAGATTTACGCGTCCGGCATCCCCGGCTTGCGCGCCGATTCGCCGCCGGAAGCATGGGATCGGCTGCAAGCCACCGCCGAAGACGTGCGTTCGCGTGGGTTCCACGGCACAAAAATGGGCATCGGGCTTGGCGTCGAAGGCGACCTGCGCTCGGTGCAAACCGTCCGCGATACGCTCGGCCCGGAGTTCATGATCTTCGTCGATGCGGCCGGCATGTACGGCCTGACCGATGCGCTGCGCCTCGGCCGTGGGCTTGAGTCGCTGGAGGTCGGATGGCTCGAAGCGCCGGTGCCGCCGGAAGATATTGAACTCAGCGTGCAGTTGACGCAGGCGCTTAGCATCCCGATCGCTAGCGACCAGATTTTTAACCGCTGGCAGGTACGCGACTTGATGCTGGCGGGCAGCATCGACGTAGTTCAGCCGGACGTGTGCCGCACAGCGGGGATCAGCGAGTGCCGGCGCATCGCCGAGATCGCCGACGCGTTCGGCAAGGGTGTCACGCCGCACGTGAGCATTGGCTCGGCGGTGCAGTTCGCCGCTAGCGCGCACTTGGCGGCGTCGTTCCCGAACCAAACATGGATGGAATACTGGTACGGGAACAACCCGATTGGCAACGCCATTTTGAAGACGCCGCTGACGGTTGAGAACGGTTATCTGCTGGCGCCGGACGGCCCCGGTCTCGGCGTCGAAGTGAACGAAGATGCGCTGATGCGGTTCGCGGTGTAGGGAAAACCCTCACCCCCGACCCCTCTCCCGACCTGCGGTGCTCCCGTTGGTCGTCAGGGAGAGGGGAACAGAAACACAAAGCAATGACAGAGGCTGTCACTACTCGAAATGATCCAAATATGCCCCACACCTTTCGCCTGATTTCGCTGGTGCGGCCTTCAGAACGATTCGAGGTCGGGATGGTGGGAGGCGCGTGTCGTCTGGCGAAATCCTGCTCCATGAGGGGGAGGATCCGGAGTGAGGGTTAGAAATGCGAGGGAGACAAGATGAAGATCGCCAACATTGAAACCTTTGTCGTGCGTATCCCGTTTGACGGCGAGCGTCCGGTTCTGACGGCGGGCCAGCGGCATTCCGCACCGGATGTGCCGGTCATGCTGCGCGCAGGACACCCCGGCACGGCGCGCACCGAATACCCGCCGGCGTGGCGGCTCAAGGCGGTATACACCGATTTTGTGGAGGCCGTAATCGTCCGCATCGAAACCGACGGCGGACGGGTGGGCTGGGGCGAGATGCACACGCCCGTCGCCGGCGAAGTCGCCAAAGCCGCCGCCGATGCCCTGCTCGCGCCGCTGCTGCTCGGCCGCGACCCGCGCCAGATCGGCCCGTTGTGGGACGCGATGTACAGCAGTATGCGCATTCGCGGGCATTTCAACGGTTTCCTGATGGAGGCTATCAGCGGCGTCGACATGGCGCTGTGGGACATCCTCGGTAAAGCGGCGGGCGTGTCCGCTTGCAAGCTGATGGGCGGCCAAGTGCGCGACCGTGTCCCGCTGTACGCATCGTGTCTGCCATCAGTCAGCGTATCCGCCGGCGAAGCGGGTATCGCCGACGTCGTCGCCGCGGCGCAGGGGTTGGTCGCGCGCGGATTCACGACCCTCAAGGTCAAGGTTGGTGTACGTCTCGACATCGACCGCGCATTGATCGGCGCGCTGCGGTCGGCGCTTGGCCCACGCGTCGGGATCGCCGTGTATGCCGGCGGTGCGTACGACTTCCCATACGCGCGGCAGGCCGGCCGGATGCTGGAGGACTTTGACGTGCTGTGGCTGGAGGAGCCGCTCGCGCCAGAGCTGCGCCGTGATTACGCCCGCCTGACACGCGCCCTCGATATCGCCGTGGCGGGCGGCGGCGCATTAGCCGGACGCTGGGCATTCAACGACTATCTGGCGGACGGCGCGTTCGACCTTATCAAGCCGGATGTCGGGCGCGCCGGCGGATTGAGCGAGTGTCGCAAGATCGGCATGTTGGCCGACACGTACGGCCTGCCGGTCGCGCCGCACATCAGCCGCGGCACGGCAATTTATCAAGCCGCCAGTGTGCAGTGGGCCGCCGCCGCGCCGAACTTGATGATCTGTGAGTGGCCGATGGATCAGACTGCGGCCAGTGAGGGTATCCTTCAGACTCCGTTCACGGTCGAAGGCGGGTTTGTCGCCGTGCCGTCTCTACCCGGCTTGGGCATCGCGGTTGATGAGGCCGCGCTGCGCCGCTGGCAGGCCGCGCCGGCATGAGAATCACCCAAGTTGCCGTAACGCCGCCGATGTTGGCGGATTACCCGGAGTCGTTTGCGCCGCTGCGCGAACGGGGGATCGCCGTGCGTATCAACGACGGACAGTACCCGATGGACGCGCAATCCCTCGCCCGGTTCGTTGGGACGGCGGAGGCCGCGATCATTGGTTTGGACGAGATTTCAGCCACCCTTTTTGAGATGTGCCCGGCGCTGCGTGTCGTCGCGCGCAACGGTGTCGGCATGGACAACGTCGACCTCGCCGCTGCCAGCGCACGCGGAATCCTCGTCACTACGCCGCTGGGCGCCAACAGCACGTCTGTCGCCGAGCTTGCGATCGGCTTGACGATCACACTGGCGCGGCATGTCATACCGACGCATAACCGCGTTCAACGTGGAGAATGGCGGCGCACGCAGGGTATGCAGCTGTCCGGCAAGACGCTCGGCATCGTCGGGTTAGGGCGCATCGGTAAGAAGGTCGCCGTGCGCGCGCAAGCGTTCGGCATGCGTGTGATCGCCAACGACATCGCGCCGGATGCCATGTTCGCCGCGCAGCACAACATCGAAATGACGGGTTTCGGCCGTGTACTGGAGGAGTCGGACGTGGTTAGCTTGCACGTGCCGCTGACCGATCTCACGGTTCACCTGATCGACCGGGCGGCGCTGGCCCGCATGAAGCCCGGCGCGCTTCTCATCAACACGGCGCGCGGCCCGGTCATTGACAGCGCGGCGCTGGCAGAGGCCATCACAACGGGGCAGCTCGCCGGCGCGGCCCTTGATGTCCACACTGTGGAAGGGCGGATCGATGCCGTGTTGGCTGGTTTGGAGAACGTCATTACGACGACTCATCTGGGCGCGTACACACGCGAGTCGCTGATCGCGACGACCGAAATGGCCGTCGACAGCATCCTTCAAATCTTGGACGGCGCAGCGCCTATCGGCCTGATGAATCCGGCGTGTTGGCCGCCGCGAGCGTGAAGCGATGGCCGATTCGCATCCGTTGATCCGTGCCCTTGCGCGCGCGACAATGGCGTATCCGTTCAAGATGTGGGGCTTCGGCGAGGGCATCGCGCTGGAAGCGTTGTGGCTTGCCGATGAACTCGCGCCGGGGTTGGGCTGTCGCCGCTTCGTACTTGACCGGTACGAGACGTGGCTGGCGCGCGGGATCGAGGAGTGCGATCATTCCGCGTCCGGTGTGCTGCTGCTCGACCTCTATCAACACACCGGCGACAGCCGTTGTATGACGCGCGCGCTCGAACTGGCCGAATATCTGCGGGGCTTGCCGATCACGATGCACGGGGCCGCGCTGCATCGCCCGCAGCACCCGGACTATCACGCCTATCTGTACGTTGACTGCATGGAGGTTGATGCCCCGTTTTTGTGCCGTTTGGGCGCGATCACCGGCGATGCGACATGGACGGATGCCGGCGCGGCGCAGATCCGCGCGTATTGTGCGCTGCTGCAAGACAACGCCTCTGGCTTGTTCTATCACCAGTACGACGCGGAGACCGGCACGGTCAACGGCGCATTCTGGGGGCGCGGAAACGGTTGGGCGCTGCTTGGGCTAATCAAGACGCTCGGCGTGCTGCCTGCCGCACATGCGGCGTTTCCCGAACTGGCGGCGCGCTTCCGGCGGCTTGCGAGCGCACTCGTCACACGGCAGCTTCCAAGCGGCGGGTGGCCGACCGTGCTCGATCAACCCAATACCTACGAGGAGTCGTCGTTGGCGGCGATGTTCGGGCTAGGGCTGGCGCTAGGCATCGAGCAGCGGCTGATTGACCACGGCGTGCGCTCCGTGGTCGACCGCGCGTGGAGCCGGACCGTCGAGCGCCTTGCGGACGGTAGTCTCGACAGCGTGTCCGTTGCGACCCCACCGGGCGACGCCGGCCACTATGCGCAGATCGCCACCGGGCGCGGTTATCCGTGGGGGCAGGGGCCGGCGCTGTGGCTGGCGCTGCTCATGGCGCCGCCAGCAAGCGCGCGTTGAAACACCCGGCACGTTCGTTCAGCGCGTGCTGGCTTCGACTGCCCCCTGATCTCTGCCTTCGACTACCGATTGATTCCGCCGGGTGTGTTGATGCGGTAGTAGGCCAGATCGACCTCCTGCGTGGTGAGGTCAGGCCGGTACGTGATCGGCGTCGGCAGCTCGATCACATGCGCTTGGATCGTCTTGGCGCCCAACTCGCGCGTGACGGACACGCGGTGGTTGCCGTCGATCACGAAGTAGGTGTCATCGACCTGATAGACGTCGATCGGCGGCAGACCTTCGGGGCTGATCGCCTGCGCGTAGACGCGGCTCCAGCGTTCCTTCGAGCGCTCGCGCATCGGCAGGAAGCGCTTCGAGAACTCGGTCGCGCGGCCAACGCTCCCGACGATCTGGTGCAGCGCGATATCCTGCACGCCGCGGTCATGCTGGATGTTCAGGCGCAGCCGTGCCTCTACCTTACTGAAGGCGAGCAGTTGAACCGGCTTGCGGCGGATGCGTGCCCATAGGTTGTGCAGCATCGCCCTTCGTTTGGCCTTGTAGAAGGCCGTTTCTCCCTGTTGATAGGGACTCCAATAGTGGTCGTACATTAGGTTTTGCCTCTGTTGATGTGTGATGATTTCACGTGAGGGATTTAACGCTCCGAGACGATCCAGAGCACGATTTCGTTGGCGGCATCTATACTCACCTACGTACAGGATATGGATTTCGTTTCATTTGTGGCCCACCCTCATTGGGGGTAAATGGCCGTCATGGCGGGGCTGGCTCCACGAACGGTATTTCGTCTGTTCGGCCGACGATCTTCGCCTGCGATAGAACAACGGTGGTGCGATTCTCCGCCGCCACTCATCTGTTTGTGGCAGTCTAGAGTCGGTGAGCAGGCGCTGCGGCGCATACAAATTGGAGGAGAACCGTATGGACTTGAATACACAGATGCCCAATATCGTCGACAGCGTATTGCCGGTCGTCAACAGCATCATCGGCGGCGTGATGAAATCCGGCGACAGCGGCGTATGGGGTAAGGCGCGCGAAGTCGTCGCGATCGGCGAATTCCTCAAGAACGCGCCGCAGTACTACGGCGACAACGACCTGATCCGCGGGATCGTCGACGGCCTCGGCGAGTTCGACCTCAAGAAGATCGACCTATCGGCCATCACCGTGGACGGTGTCCTCAGTCAAGTTACGGGCTTGCGCGGCGCGCTGGACGGCCTCGGTCAGTCCGGCAGTGACATCAAGCAGTTCCTATACGGCTTGGCCGAATTCGTCGCCAAAGCAGCAGGTGGCGGCTTGATGGGCAGCGGCGTCAAAGTCTCCGAAGGCGAGGCTGGTTATCTGAAGACGCTGAAGACGACGCTTGGGCTGTAGCGCGCGCTTGCCGCGTCGCGGATAACGAACACAACGGGCGATCCATCAGGGTCGCCCGTTTTCGTTCCGGCTGATTGGCGTGCTGTGTACGTTAGTTCACGTCCGGCTCAGGCTCGACGTAGCCCAGCCCCTCGATTCCGCGGTCGATCTCCCACGGGAAGATGATATACGCGTCGGTCGTGGCGGCGTAGAAGTCCGGCTTGGACTTGGTGAACAGCGAACGGTACGGGTTGAAGTGCAGCACGCAGTTGAACGGAATGCCGCCAGCGCCTTCGACGCGGCCGCGCACGGCGGTGCTGGTGCGGCCGCTGCCCCATACGTCGTCCACGATCAGCGTGCGGCGGCCTTCGAGCAGCTCGGTTTGGGGAAACTGTAAAAAGGCGGGCCATGCCATCAGGCCAGCGCGTTCGGTGCCGGGGAAGTCCACCGCGGCGATCAGGGTATGCCGCACGCGCAGGGCTTCGCCCAGCAGGCCGCCGGGGATGATCCCGCCGCGTGTGATCAACAGCATGGCGTCGAATGGGCCGGCCATTTGCAGCTGCGGCAGCAGGTAGTCGATCAGCTTGTCAACATCCGGCCATGTCAGCGCTTCGGTACGCATTGGCCCGCGCGGGCTTGCGCTCATGGGGATCGCTCTCTCACATAGTATCCGGTCAAAAGATGGCGCGCATTATAGCGCGTTCATCAGGTCTTGGAAATCAACGTCATGGGCGATTGTGCGCCACAGAAGATCACGCACAGGTTCGCTGGCGGCGCTCAACGCGGCGCGCATCTTCGCCAATCCGTCCGTCACGCTGCCCCGCTTGACCAGCGACCAACCGAGGAAGAAACCCGCGGCCGGCTCGCTGGGGATGAGCGCGGCGGCGGTCGCGGCGTCACGAGCCACCTCGTCGGGCAGATAGCGGCGCAGGTTGACCCCTGCGCGCGCCAGCACGATCCGCGCCCGGAATGGCCGCGTCCAGTCGGCTTCCGGCAGGCTGACGAGCGCCATCGTGTACAGGTCGTCGGCTTCTGCCAGCAGATCGTCGGCGCCGGGCGCGTCGGCGAACGCGGCGGTGAGGTCGGCGGCGTATTCGAGCATGCGCCAGTCGTCGGACAAGCCGCGCACAGCCCGTTGTGCTTTGGGCAGATCGCCGGCCTTGAACGCTGCTTCCATAAGCCGCAGGCGCAAACGCGCATGGCCGGGCCACCGTTCGACGGCGCGTTCGAGGTGATCCAGCGCGGCCTCCGGGTCATCGAGGCGCTCATGCGCGAGCGTGATGAGCAGGGCGTCGTCCGCGGTCAGATCGGGTAGGGCGTCGAAGTCGGCCAGCGCGGCCTTCAGCGACTGCGGCGTGCTGCGCGCGGTGAGCGTCTCGGCTCGCAGGCGGCGCGCGTCGCGGTCGTCCGGGTCGGCGGCCAGCGCCGAATCGAGCACGTCCAGCGCTGCGTCGAAGTCACCGTCATGCAGCAGCGCCGCGGCCTGATCGGCAGCATCGCTCATCTCAGTACCCTCGTGTCCGGTCGAGGACGTTGAGCAGCGGCTTACGCTCGACGTAGCGGCGCAGGTTCTCGGCGAACACCTTGCCGGCGGCCTCGGCATATTCCGGAAATCCCCCCGACACATGCGGGCTGATGATGACGTTCGGCAGTGTCCACAGCAGGTTGTCGGCAGGCAGCGGCTCGGCGCTGAACACATCGAGCGCCGCGCCAGCGATGTCACCGGCCTGCAGCGCGGCGATCAGCGCCGGCTCGTCGGCGATGCTGCCGCGCGCGATGTTGATAAAGTAGGCCGTCGGCTTCATGGCTTCGAACACGCGCGCGTCGATGGTGTGGCGGGTGGCGTCGGTCAGCGGCACGGTGACGACCAGAAAATCGCACTCGCGCGCCATCGTGGTGACGGCCTGACCGGGGTACAGGCGCGCGGGGATGTCACCCGCGGGGTCGCCCGTCCCCTCGTGCAGCGTGAACACGTCGCCTGCTTCCGGCTTCATAGCGTCGCGTTTGGCGGCCAGCACGGTCATCCCCAGCGCGGCGCACAGACGGGCCAGCTCGCGGCCGATGCTGCCATAGCCGACGATACCGACTGTCTGTCCGCGAAGCGGCGCGGGCCGGAAGCGTTCGTCATCCCGGCCCCATTTCTTCTCGCGCTTGAGGTCGAGCATCGCCGGAATCTTCAGATTCAGCGCCAGCATCATGCCGAGGCAAAACTCGGCGATGGCGGTGGCGTGGATGCCGCTGACCGACGTCAGCGTGATGTCGTTAAGCTGCGCGACCGGACGGCGCAGCGGGCCGTCGAACCCGGCGGACATGGTTTGGATCCAGCGCAGGCGCGGGGCCTGTTCAGGGGCTGGATACAGCGAGCCGGCGAACAGCACTTCGGCGTCTCCCCATACCGAGTTCGGCACTTCATCCTTGAAGCGGTCGACACGATAACCCGGCGCGATGGCGCGGTACTGATCCATCAGCGCATCGCTCACCGGGGCGGTCACGACGATGCGCGGCGGTTTGCTTTCGACATCGGGCATGGTCAACATTCCTCTCGTACGTAGTACGGCTTGCTCGCGCCGCGCAAGCTGCGCGCGATCTGTCCGGGCAGGCTTGGGCTGACGAGGTTGAGGTGCGGCAGCGCATTAAGCGCCACCCACTCCACACCGATTTGATGCGCGTCGGGCTTATGGGGCATGCGCGGCTCGCTGCCCGGCAGCAGCAGTCCCTCGAAGACGAGGTTGAGCTTATGCCGTTTGCCAAACGCGCTGCGGCAGCGCACCGGCTCGTACTCGCGCACCATCAGCAGCCGGCCAATGGTGATTCTCGCGCCGGCTTCCTCGTACACCTCGCGGATACACGCTTCTTCGACCGTCTCGCCCGGATCGGCGCCACCGCCGGGTAGATTGTAATGTGGGCCGGTGCGGTCATCGAATTTCACCAGCAGGATATGACCTCTGCGGACGATCACGGCGCTGGCGCTGACGCGGATGTGAGGTGGCATGACGCTCCTTGCTGAGTACGTAGCGCGATCAGTACGTTACCCGACACACGGCCGGTTCGCCAATGCCGCCGGGGTAAGGGGGCGTGCGGAGTGCCGGGTAGAACGTGATGCGGGGAGGGTACATGCAGTGGAAACGATTGAACCACGAAGGACACAAAGGACGCAGAGGGTGATCCGCAGGGGCGCGGTATGCTGCGGCCGCCGCGCAGCTCTCACGCTGCCAGAATACCTTACATCCCGGCTCGATTCTCACATCCTGACACCTGAATACCGGTATCCGACCACGGCCCCGCGTCGCTCAGTCTCCTGCCTGCTGCTTGCGCACTTCGGCGAGATCATCCCGTTGACCCGCCGGCAGATGCTGGTTGTGCGCCGCCTTCGCAATCGCATGACCGGCGACCGGCGACGTCAGCATCATGAAGCCGATCAGTACGACAACCTTCGTCCATACGGCGGGCTGCAAGACCGCCACGCCGACGAGGATCAACACGAGGCCCAGCGTCACAACCGTGCCGGACGCGTGCAAGCGCTCATAAGCGTTCTTGAACGTGACCATGAACCCGTATACGCCGATGACCGAGAACACGGTTCCGGCGATGAGCAAAGCAGCGCCGACGACCTGCATCAGAACACCTTCCCATCGCCAATAAAACGCGCGATCGCCAGCGTGCCGATAAAGCTGAACGCCGCCAGCGCGATGCCGAGGTCGATCAGCATAGTCGACTGCTGCGCTAGCCCCACCACCGCGACAATCGCCATCACCAACGTAGAGATCAGGTCGGACGCTTGAAGCCGGTCGACTGGGGTGCGGCCACGAAATACACGGGTAGCCACGCAGACCAACAGCGCCACCATCACGATCAGGATAAGGTCGAAGAGTCCGCGCATCTCAGCCATTGCCTAGAATCCTCCTGAAGAAGCGCATCCGGCGCGTTTGATCCGATTCGAGCGTATCCTGCGAGTCGGTGACGCTCAAACAGTGGACGTAGACGTGGCGCTCATCGCCGACGTGATCGAAGTCGACGACCAACTGCCCCGGCGTGATAGTGATGCCGTGCGCGGTCAGGGCGGCGACCTCCCGCCGTTCATCGCCGACATCCACGCGGATGATCCCCGAGTCGACCTTGCGCACGCCGAGGATACGCAGGGTCACGTCGATAGACGCCACGATGATGTCGCGCTCAAGGACGATCAGGTAGACGATCAGCCACACGACGCGTTGGGGCAGTTCGAGCGGTCGCACGTTCACGCCCTGCCTACCGCGCACGGCGATCAGCATCACGAAGCCCAACACCGCGCCCACGGCCCAGCCTTCGACCGAGAGCTGCGCGGTCAAGATTATCCACAGCGCGCCGATCACGGCGGCGATGAAGATGTATTGCAGTGTCGTGCGCACCCAGTGCATCGTCACTTCCTCCTTGTGTCGCTAGCCACCCAACACGGCCGAGATATACAGCGCGGGCTGCGTGATCTGCACAGCGATCGACTGCGCGGCATCGACCAGCGGCGCGGCGAATAGTCCGAGCGCCACGCACGCGCCGATCAGCAGCGCCGGCGCCAGCCACGAGTCCCCTTCGCCCTCCGGCTTGAGGTTGGCGGTGCGGTTATCGGGCGGCTTTTGGAACACGTTCTGCCATGTGTTGGTGATATACAACAGCGACAGGATACTGCCCGCGACCGCCAGCCCTAACCACACCCAGCTGTTTGGATCGCCGGACTGCGCAGCTTCAGCGCCGCCTTGCACAATCGCCAGTTTGCTGATGAACCCGTTCAGCGGCGGGATGCCGGCCAGCGCCAGCCCGCCGACGAAGAACAGCGCGCTAATCCACGGCATGCCGTATCCGACCCCGTGGCTGGCGGCTAGCGATGACGTCTTGGTCGTGGTACGGCTCGCCACAAGCCCCGCCAACATCAGCAGCGCCGACTTGATCAGCGCGTGATTGAAGGCGTAGATCAACGCGGCGGCCAGCGCCAGCGGCGTGCCCCAGCCGATCGCGAGCAGGATGAACCCGATCTGCGCCAGCGTCGAATACGCCAGAATACGCTTGACGTTGTGTGTCCGCAAAGCGGTTACGCCGCCAAACCCGATGCCGATCAGGCCAAGCATGATCAACACGAGGCGCAGCGTCGGGGCCGATCCGGGCAGCAGCAGGGTGATCAGGCGCAGCAAGCCGTACACCCCGACCTTGACCACCACCGACGACAGCAGCGCAGACTGCGGCGCGGGCGCGTGGTGTGAAAATCCGGCTGCCAGAAGTGAAACGGGAACACCGCGCCTTTGAGCAGGAACGCGCACATCAGCACGACGGCCGAGGCGTTGGTCAGGCCGGTGCCGCCGGTCTCGGCCGAAAGACGGGCGATGTCCGCCATGTTCAGCGTGCCAAAGCTGCCGTAGATCATGGCGATTCCGATCAGCAGGAACAACGTGCCGCACGCGCTAATCAGCAGGTACTTGGTCGCCGCCTCGATGCCATCCGGGTTATCGCTTCCAGCGACGAGGACGACCGAGGTCACGACCAGCAGCTCCATGAACACGAAGAATGTGAAGATGTCGCCGGTGAGGAACGTGCCGTTCAAAGCCGCCGCTTGCATCAGCGCCAGCGGGATGTAACTGCTGCGTTTCATGCACTTATCGGCGCACTGCCACGTATACAGCATCGCCGCAAACACGACGACGGCGACCATCGCCAGAAAGAACACCGATAAGCCGTCAATTGCCAGCGCGATGCCGTACGGTGGCTGCCATCCGCCCAAGCGGTAGACCTGTGTCCCGTTCTGCGCTACGCCGATCGCCAGCGCAGCGATGAACAGCGCCGCCAAGCCCCCGCTGAATACACCCAACACACGCTGCGCGCGGTTATATCGCCACAGGGCCAGCGACACAACACCCGCCAGCAGGTGCGTCAGCACCGGAGTAAGGACAAGCCAGTTGTTGTGCGCCATAGCTATTTCACCAGATTGTTCATACGGTCGGTGTTCAGCGATTTGCTGCGCTGGGCGACGACGTTCAACATGCCCAAGAGCAGCGCATAACTGCCGAAGCTGATGACGATGGCGGTCAGCAGCAGCGCCTGTACGAGCGGATCGCTCGGCACACCCTGAGGGACAGCTTCAGCCAGCGTCGTTACCTTGTCCGGCGTCACATACGCGGCGGTCTCGCCGTTGTAAGCACCGACCGCCAGAAAGAGCAGGTTGATGGCCGTGAACAGGATATAGAAGCCCATCGCCACCTTGATCAGATCGCGGCGGAGCAGTTGAAACACGCCCAGCCCGAACAGGATGCCGGTGACGACCGCGAAGATGACGTTCATCCTTCTTCCTCCTCGGCGACCGGATGCGCTATCGTATCCATGATGAGGGTAATCGTGCCGAAGACCGCCAGCATGATCGCGGTCTCAAACAGCAGCGTCGAGCTGAAATGCAGCCCTGCGGGCGCGTCCCCGAAATCCTGCACCCGCAGAAACGGCGCGCCGTTGATCAACATCCAGCCGACCGCATTCCCCAGCGCCAGCGCCAGCCCCGCGACGATGAACCGTCGCGGCTTGAGCCACGGGTAAGCGGCGCGTGTGCGCTGAAATCCACGCACGATATACGACAGCGACACGCTCAGCCCTGCGATCACACCCGCGGTGAACCCGTCGCCGGGGCCGCTGCCGCCGTACAACAGCTGCGACAGCGCGACCAGCAGCGCAAATGGAAAGACCAGCCTAAGCGCGAAGGAGGTTAACGGGGTGTCCAGCCTCGACTCATTACGGACGTGTTTCGCGCGTGTGCCGGTTCCGGGCTGGGTCAGAAGGGTCAGCACGCCGAGGCCGGCCATCGCCAGCACGGTGATTTCGAACACCGTGTCGGTTCCGCGAAAGTCGGTCACGATTGCGCCGACGGCGTCAGTGATCTTGATCTCAGGGTATGTATGCAGCAGGTGCCACTCGGCGATTGGCGGATTCAACTCGCTGCGTTCGGGCCGGCTGATCACGGCCGTCACCGCCACCAGCGCCACCGCCCCGCCGATAATCGCCGCAATGATGACATCGCGCGCTTTGCCGATTGCCGAGGTCGACCACAGATCGCGCATGACGTCCAGACGCATACGGCTGTTGGTGGCGTCGAGCCGCGTAATCATCAGGATGATGAGCACGGTGCCGAGCGTCTCGACCAGAATTTGCACGAGGGCGACATCCGGCGCGGGTTCGAGCAGAAATATACCGCCCAGCGCATATCCCGACACGCCGAGCGCCAGCGCCGCCAACAGGTGCCGGCGTGTGATGATGGAGTAGATCGTCGCGGTGGTGGACAGCGCCAACAGCGCGATCTTGACGGCATCCGTGCCGGGGCGGGTCAACTTCAGCGGCACGCCCTGTAAGATCGTCAAGCCGCTCTGCGAGCCGACCATCAAGATCACGAGCACCGCCAGAGCGCCCCAGATCGTGTAGAGATACTGCCGTACCCGGCCGGTTTGCAGCGAGACAGCCGCGTCGCCGATGAGATCGACCGAGCGTGTGATCCCGCTGTATACACGCGAGCCTGACGGTATCCACGAGATCGCAAACCAGCGCGACCATGCCGCCCGCGACGGAAGCAGGGCAATCCCGATCCCCAGCGCCAGCAGGCTCAGGATCAACGGCTCAGGGTGATCGGGAAAGAGGTGGAGATGAGTCACCTTGCCCAGCGCCGAACTCAGCAGCGGATCGAGCGTTTGCGGCAGGGTGAACGGGATCAATACGGTCGCCGCGGCCAATACAGCTGGCCCGAGGGTGAGCAGGCGGTTGGTGTGCGGGTGATGAACGTCGCCAGCGTGCTTGTCGTCATGGCCCCCAGCGGGGGAATGCGGCGCCGGCGGCTCTTTGAGGAATGGGTCGCGCAGCACGGTCAGCGCGCTGACGACCATCAGGATACTTCCGGCCATTACGGCGGCCAACGGGAAGATCGACGCCAGCGGTTCAGGGAAAGACGCTTCGATCAGACTGTCCTTCGCCATGAACCCGAGCAGCGGCGGCAGCCCCGCCATCGACAGCGATGAAATCGCGACGACGGCCAGCGCGCCGGGCATGCTCCGGCGCAACCCGCCCAGTTCGTCGAGGTCACGGCTTCCCGTCGCGTGTTCGATCACGCCGGTCATCAAGAAAAGTGCGGCCTTGTATGCGCCGTGTGCTGCGACGCCAACCAATGCCGCCTTGATCCCAAGCGACTCCGGCAGGCCGATCAACGCGACCAGCGAGCCGAGCGCGCTGACCGTGGTATACGCCAGCAGCCCCTTCATATCGCGCTGTCGGGTAGCGATGGCCGCGCCCAGCACGAACGTGATGAGTCCGACCACGGTAAGCAGCGTCGTCCACAGCGTCGTATCACCCAGCGCCGGTTGAAGGCGCAGCAGTAGGAACACGCCGGCCTTGACCATTGTCGCCGCGTGCAGATACGCCGAGGCCGGGCTGGGGGCGGACATCGCGCCGGGCAGCCAGAAGTGGAACGGGAACTGCGCCGACTTGGTGAACGCCGCCAGCGCGATCAGCCCGACGACAGCGCCGTACAGGCCGTGACTGCGCAGGCCGGGGGCCGCGAGGACGTCGGCCAGTTCATAGCTTCCTGCCGCCGTGCCCAACAGCACGACGCCAACGATCAGCGCCAACCCGCCGGCTCCGGTGACGATAAACGCGCGCAAAGCGCCGGCGCGGGCCTCATCACCTTTCCGCCCGCTTTGTCCGCCATCGAAGCCGATCAGCAGGAACGAGAAGATCGACGTGCCTTCCCAGCCGACGAACGTCATCAGCAGATTGCCGGATGTCACAACCATCAGCATCGAACCCATGAACACCGCGAACAACACGCTGAACCGCTGCGCGTCCGCGTCGTCGTCGAAGTAGTTCGCTGTGTAGAAGGCGACCACCGCGCCAACCCCAGTGACCAGCAGGGCGAACAGCAGCGCCAGTCCGTCGACATAGGTCGTCAGCGTCATGCCCAGCGAGGGCAGCCATTGAAGGGTTTCGATCAGGGGGCCGGATTCGAGAGAAGGGATCGCGCTGGCATACCCGAGAAAAAGCGCTGCGCTGAATCCGGCCAGAGCATATCGAGTCGCTTTCGGCCGGCCCAGCGGTGAAAGCAGGATCAGCGCGGCAGCAAACGGCAAGGCTGTTAACAGCAGCACCTCAGCACCTCATCGCGTCGTCTTATACCCGCAGAAGTTCGGCGGATAGATAGGGCAATTACCGCGCTAAGCACCGGCATGCGCCCGAAAATCCGTGCATGAACACGCGAGTTTAACACATGTCAAAGGCTGGAGATCAGAACTTCACGATCAGGGATCAAGGGTCGGCCAAAGCGCGTGGTGGGGCCGGATGCTGGATGACGAACAGAACGTGCGTCTTGTGCGCTCGGCGTCCTCTGTGGTTCAAATCGTCCGTCGCCCATCACGAACCTGCACTAAGCGTATGCGATCCCCGTTGTATAATGGCGCGCGGCACGTCAACGGTTACTCGACTCGTCATGTCCATTCTGACCACGCACAATCTCTCCAAAGCCTACGGGCCGGATGACATCTTCTGGGACGTCAGCGTCGAAATCCCACAAAAGGGACGCGTCGCGCTGGTCGGCCCCAACGGCGCAGGCAAGACGACTCTGCTCAATATCCTCGTCGGCCGCGATATTCCCAGCGAAGGCACGGTGCATATCGCGCGCGGCGCTCAGGTCGGCTTTCTACCGCAGCGGCCCGAACTGCTCGGCGAGCACACGCTGTACGAAGAACAGCTCACCGCGTTCCAGCGCCTGCGCGAGATGGAGGCTGAACTCCACGATCTCGCCGGCAAGCTGGAAACAGATCCGGCCGCGATGGGACGTTACGGCGTGCTGCAAGACCAGTTCGAGCACGCCGGCGGCTACACCTACGAACAGCGCATCCGCTTGGTACTGCAAGGGCTGGGGTTCCGGCCGGAGCAGGACACGCTGCGCCTGAGTCAGCTGTCCGGCGGCCAAATGACGCGCGCTCTGCTCGCCCGTCTGCTGCTCGAAGAACCCGACCTGCTGATCCTCGACGAGCCGACCAACCACCTCGATATCGAGGCGATCGAATGGCTCGAAGACTTCCTGAAAAGCTTCCCCGGCGCGGTGCTGGCCGTCAGCCACGACCGCTACTTCATGGACGCCTTCGCCGCGACGGTGTGGGAGATGGAGTTCGGCGTCGTCGAGACCTATCGTGGCAACTACTCGCATTACCTCATGCAGCGGCAGGAACGCTACGAGCGCCGGCTCAAAGAGTACGAGGCGCAGCAGGAATTTCTCGCCAAGGAACTCGACTACATCAGGCGCAATATCGCCGGCCAGAACACACGGCAGGCGAAGGGCCGCCAGCGCCGCCTCGACACGATGATGCGCGGCGGCCGTATCCTCGAACGTCCGCGCGGCAAACGGCGCGAGATGGGCCTGCATCTGCAAGCGGCCCTGCGCAGCGGCGACAAGGTGCTGATGACCGAGGGGCTAGCGGTCGGTTATGACGATACCGGCCCGCTGTTCGAGGTGCCGGACATCACGCTGTATCGCGGCGAAACGGTCGGCCTGATCGGCCCCAACGGCGCGGGCAAATCGACCTTCCTCAAGACGATCACCGAGCAGATCGCGCCGCTGGCCGGCTCGACGCGCTTGGGGGCCAGCGTACAGCTCGGCTACTTCGCGCAGGCGCACGAGGGCCTCGACCCGCGCAAGACGTTGATCGACGAGATCTATCAGGTCAAGCCGATGCAGGTCAGCGAGGCACGCGACTACCTCGCCCGCTACCTGTTCACCGGTGACGACGTGTTCCGCACCGTCGACACGCTCAGCGGCGGCGAGCGCGGCCGTCTGGCGTTCGCCAAGCTGGCGCTGACCGGCGCGAACCTGCTGCTGCTGGACGAGCCGACCAACCACCTCGACGTCGACAGCCAAGAGGTGCTGCAAACCGTGCTGGCCGACTTCTCCGGCACGATCATCCTCGTCACCCACGACCGCTATCTGGTCGACGCGCTGGCGACGCAAATCTGGTCGGTGCGCCGTGGCGAGATGACCGTGTTTGAAGGCAGCTACCGGGAGTTTCGCGGTTGGCGAGAGGCACAGGCGGCCCGCGCCGCCGAACTCGCGCAGGCCGCGCGGCCGGTTGAAAAGGCCAAAGCCGCCGCGCAGACCTCCGCCCGCAAGCACGGCCTCAACCCGTTTCAGCTTCAGCGGCGCATCGAGGCGGTCGAGGCGCGCATCGCTGATCTCGAAGGCCGTATCGACACGCTGCACGGTGAGATCGAGCAGGCCAGCAGCGCCGGTGACGCCGGCCGTGTGGCGGATTTGGGCGCGGCTTACACACAGGCCGAGGCCGATCTGCACGAAGCGATGGTCGAGTGGGAAACACTGGTCGAGTGAATCGAGTGAGAAAGATCGCCGGGAGCCGTGTATAACAGCCGATGAATCCGTCTAGGACTACCTCGATGCCGACCGATCAAGGCCGTGCTGGATCGCTCATGGGCCATGTGCGCCGCTGGGCCACCGCGCAAAACGTCATCGCCCTCGTGTTGGTGCTGGCCGCCGTGATCGCTGGCTATCTGCTGCGCTCGGTCGGCCGCAACTGGGACGACTACGTGCAGTTCCACCCCGACGAGCGCTTCTTCACCGGCTACGTCGGCGGGCAGATGGGCCGCACCTTCCTGACCTTCACCGACGGCAGCGAGGCCGAGCAAAAACGCCTACTGCCGCGAGCACTACCCGGACAGCAACGGCATTGGCCCGTTCTTCGACGCGCGCTGCTCGAATTACAACCCGCACAACATCGGCGCGGGGCTGTATGTGTACGGCACGTTCCCGCCGCTAACCGCCAACATCATCGCGCGCACGCTGGTCGACATCACCGGCGACGACGTGTATTTTAGCTATGACGGCTTCCCGCTGGTGTGGCGCTTCCTGTCCTCAATTTACGACACGGTGACGATCCTGATCGCGTTCGGCATCGGCTGTCAACTGCGCGGGCGCTGGACGGGCGTGCTGTCCGCGTGGCTGTATGCCGCCGCCGTGCTGCCGATCCAGACCTCGCACTTCGCTACCGCCGAGACGATGACGGCGATGTGGGTCGCGCTGGCGCTGTTCGCTGCGCTGCGTGTGCAGGTCAGAGGCCGCTGGTGGAATTACGCGCTGTTCGGCGTGGCGTTCGGCGCGGCGCTGGCGAGCCGGTTCAATGTGCTGCCGCTGGTCGCCTCAATTCTGGCCGTCACCGCGCTGCGCATGCTGCCCGCGTTCGATGTGCATGTTACGGGGGGCGAACGCCGCCGCATCTTCGTCCATGAGTTCGGCGGGCTGGTGCTGGCCGGATTCCTCACGGTGCTGGTGTTCCGCATCTTCAACCCGTATGCGTTCGTCGGCCCCGGCTTTTTCGGCTTGATCCCCAACATGCGCTGGCTCGACGACCTCAGCCAAGCGCGCTTCGAGACCAGCCCGGCCAACGGATCGCCGCCGCAGTGGCAGTGGATCGGCCGCACGCCGTATCTATACCCGCTGTCCAACATGATCCTGTGGGGCATGGGCATCGCGCTCGGCGCGGCAAGCTGGATCGCCACGGTGTGGTGCACGGTGCGCATCGTGCGCGGTAAGCCCAAGGCGCTGATCGCCCTGCCGCTGGTGGTGTGGGTGATCGTCTACTTTGGCTTCATCGGCGGCAATTTCGTCACCACCATGCGCTACTTCATGCCGCTGTACGCGACGCTGGCGGCGCTGGCGGCATACGGCCTGATCGGCGCGGCGCTGTGGGCCAATCAGCGGCGCTGGCGGCCGGCCGGCCGTGCTGTTCGCCGCGTGCTCGCCTATTCCACGCTGGCGATTGTGCCGGCGTTCACGCTGTTCTGGGGCGTCGCGTTCATCAACATCTACCGTCATCAAGCGACGTTTACGCAGGCCGGCCAGTGGGTGTGGGAAAATCTCCCCGGCGATTTCGCCATGCGGCTCGACGGCGCGCCGGACGACAGCCCGTGGATCAACATCGCGCTGTTCAACACCGACGGCACCAAGAACGAGCCGATCACCAACGCGACTCATATCGCGACATCGTTCAGCCACCGCATCGAGTTCGTTTCGGCGCAGTCAGGCACGATCAGCCGGATCTACGCGCCGCATCTTGGCTCGCGCGATCCGAACATGGGGCCGTCTGCCCTGCGCATCTGGATCACGCCGGCCACCAGTGACGCGCCGCTGGTTGAGACCGTGCTGACCAGCGATTTCCCGTATGACCCCAACGGCGTCGGCGACCCGTACACCATCCCGATCAGCCCGCCGCTGCAAGTGACGGCCGGCGAACGCTACGCGTTCAACGTGCAGGCCGTGTCCGGCGGGCCGGTCGTGTCGTCCGGCGCGTTGATGACGTGGGAAGGCGCGTGGGACGAAGTCGTGCCGCCGCAGGTATGCACCCTGCCGCTGGGCATGACATTGGCCGACGATCCCGCCCCCGGCATCCTCAGCCCGGACGACTGTAATAAGCGCAACACATGGGCGACACTGCTCAACGGCTACGAACTCGACATCGTCTCCGAGGACGACGACCGTAAGCGCGAACACATGCTGCGCGTGCTGAACAACACCGAATACCTCATCATCGGCACCAACCGGCGCTACGATTCGCAGAGTCGCATCGCCCTGCGCTGGCCGATGACCAACCGCTATTACGACGCGCTGTTCAGCGGCGAACTGGGTTACGATCTCGTCGAGGTCTTCCACGAAACGTTCGAACTCGGCCCGATTCGCATCAGCGACCAATACCTGCCGACCTACGACGGCCCCGCGTGGCTCAACGAGTTCGAGGCCGAGGAAGCCTTCCACGTCTACGATCATCCGGCCGTGTTCATCTTCAAGCGCGGCGAGAACTACGATCCACAGCGCACGGCGGACATCCTGAACAGTGTGCCGCTGCAGCGCCCGCCAGCCGTGGGGGGTGGCTCGCAAGGCGACCCGACGCTGATCGGGCCGGTGGTGTGGGACGTGCAAACCGCCAACCAAGCGCCGACCCAGCTGATGCTCACGCCCGACCGTTGGGCGCAGCAGACCTCAGGCGGGACATGGTCGGAGCGCTTCGACCGCGACAGCGTCGTGAACGCACAGCCGGTCGTGACGGTCGTCCTCTGGTACGCCGTCGTCTGGCTGATGGGGCTGGCGATCTGGCCGACGCTGTTCCGCATGATGCCGGCGCTCAGCGACCGCGGCTACGGCTTGGCGCGCACCGCCGCGATGATCCTGATCGGCTTGATCGCGTGGGTGCTGTCAAGCACACAGGTTCCGGCGTGGAACGGGCCCGCCCTGTGGATAATCACGCTGGCGCTGGGCGCGTTCAGCGCGCTTGTCGCGTGGCGCAATCGGGCCGCGTTCGGCGCGTTCGTGCGCGAAAACTGGCGTCTGTTGGCGATCACCGAGATCGCGTTTGTGGCGTTGTTTGCGGCGATGCTGGTGGTTCGGCTGACCAACCCCGATCTGTGGACGACTGGCTTCGGCGGCGAAAAGCCGATGGACATGGCGTATTTCAACGGCGTGCTGCGCAGCACGATCTTCCCGCCCATCGACCCGTGGTTCGCCGGCGGTTACATCAACTACTACTACGTCGGCTACGTGCTGGTCGGCGTGCCGACGCTGATGACCGGCGTCATCCCGTCCATCGCCTACAACCTGATCCTGCCGATGCTGTTCGCCATGACCGGCGTCGCGGCGTTCAGCCTCGCCTTCACGCTGGTCGACCGCTGGCGGGTTCAGCCATCGGCGCCGGAGGTGCGCGGCAAGCTCAATACGCCGCGACGGCTCGGCAATCCGTATATCGCCGGCCTCGCCGCGCTGCTGATGGCGGTCGTGCTGGGCAACCTCGATACGCCGCGCGTGGCGCTCAACGGCTTGGCGCGCCTCGGCGGTTACAACGACCAGTATTCGATGCTCGACTTTATGACCCGCGAACACCGCGATCAGACCGGCGTCGAACCGGAAGGCGACGCGTACATCTCGATTCTGGAGCGCGCGCAGAACGCCTCTGTGACCGAGAACATCCGCTACGAACTGGAGATCGCCTATCAGCAGTGGCGCGCCGTGTTCGAGGGCATCGGCCGGATGTTCCAAGGCGAACGGGTGCCGATCGGCACGGATCGCTGGTTCTGGGCGCCCTCGCGCGTGATCGCCGAGTCGGTCGGCGGCGGCGCGATCACCGAGATGCCGTTCTTCACGTTCGTCTATGGCGACCTGCACGCGCACATGATCGCCATGCCGATGATGCTGTTCGCGGTCGGCTTCGTGCTCAATGAGGTGTTGGTCGCGGGCCGCGAGCCGCGCCGGCGGGTTTGGCGCTGGCTGATGATCGCGCTTGGCGGGGCCGCGGTCGGGTTGTTCCGCGCTGTCAATACGTGGGATTGGCCGACCTTCACGGCGCTCGGCGTACTCGGTTTAGGCTATGCGTGGTGGCTGCGCTGGCGGCGGATTTCGCGCTGGTCGCTGCTCGACCTGCTGCTGACCGACGGCGGATTCCTTGCGGCCGGATGGCTGGCGGCGCGCCCGTTCTCGCAGTGGTACGCCAGCACCTACAACAGCGTCCGTCTGTGGGACGGCACGCAAACGCCGCTGTGGGCGTATTTCGACATTCACGGCCTGTTCCTGTTCGTGATCGTCTCGCTGTTGGTGTGGGAGACGGCGCGCTGGATGGGCGCGACGAAGGTGCGCGCGCTGCGCGGGCGGGCGCTGATGCTGTTGGCCGGCGGCTTGATCGCGCTCGGCCTGCTGCTCGGCTCGGCCGTGGCCGCGCTGGCGAATTATCAGGTGGCGCTGGTGGTCGTGCCGCTGGTGGCGTGGATCGCCGTGCTGTTCTTCCGGCCGGGGCAAAGCGTCGCGCTTCAGTTCGTGCTGGTGATCGCGGCGCTGGCGCTGGCGCTCACGCTCGCGGTCGAGGTGATCGTGCTCGATGGCGACATCGGCCGCCAGAACACGGTGTTCAAGTTCTACATTCAGGTGTGGCTGCTGTTCAGCGTCGCGGCCGGCGCAGGGGCGGCATGGCTGATCCAGTCGGCGGCCCACTGGCGGCGGGCGATCTTTATGCCGTGGGCCGCGGTCGGCAGCCTGCTGCTGATCGCCGCGGCGCTGTTCCCGTTCCTCGCGACGTGGGGCAAGTCGCACTATCGGCTTGCGCCGGAGGTCGGCGTGACGCTGGACGGCGCGCAGTTCATGGCCGCCAAGACCGACTACTTCGAGGGCAGCGTGCCGGAGCTGATCGACATGTCGCTCGATTACGCGGCGATCACGTGGCTGCAAGACAACGTCGCCGGATCGCCGGTCATCATCGAAGGCCGCAGCCCGCAGGAGGAGTATTACTGGGGCGGGCGCATCGCCATCCATACCGGCCTGCCGTCCGTGCTGGGTTGGAACTTCCACCAGCGCCAGCAGCGCACCCTGCCGCAGTTGGGGGAATTGGTGTGGCAGCGCGTCGCCAACATCAACTTCGTCTACAACACGACCGACGCGCTCGCCGCATGGCGGATACTGCGCCATTTCGACGTCGAGTATGTCATCGTGGCCGGGTTGGAGCGCGCCGTGTATGGTCAAGGCGGCGGGCTGGCGAAGTTCGACGCGATGGTGAGCGATGGCTGGCTCGAACCGGCGCTGACGGTAGAGGGGGAAACGCTCGTCTACCGTGTATTACAAGAGAATGGGCCGCGCGTCAGCGTGGCGATGCGATGACGGCGGACGGCGCAGGCGTGATTGACGCGGCAGCACAGAAACCCGTTTTGATGGAGGCGCGGTGATAGGGGAATGGCTCGCCCGTGAGGGCTGGATCGTCGCGAGCTGGTGGCTGATCGCGACCGCTGCTGGCGCGGTGGCGCTGCCGCTGGCGTGGCGGTTCCTCGGCGCGCTGCCTGATCGCGGCTGGCTGCTGGCGCGTCCGCTTGGCCTGCTGACGACCGGCGCGGTCTTTTGGCTGCTGACCAGCCTCGGCTTTTTGCGCAACGAGCCGGGCGCGATGGTGCTGTCCGGGTTGATCGTGTTGGGCGCTGGCATTCTCGCGCTCAAACGCGTGCCGGATCTCAGCGGCAGGCCGGACACGCTGCGGTCGTGGTGGCAGCGCAACCGCTGGGCGGTGATCGCCGTCGAAATCCTGTTCGTCGTGCTGTTCGCGCTGTGGGCCGTCGTCCGCGCACATCAGAACAACGTCGTCACCACCGAAAAGCCGATGGATCTGGCGTTCCTCGCCTCGATCGTGCGCGGCGAGACGTTCCCGCCGCAGGATCCGTGGCTGTCCGGCTATGCGATCAGCTACTACTACTTCGGCTATGTGATCGCCGGCATGTTCACCAAGCTGTCGGGCGTGGTGGCCGGCGTCGGCTACAACCTGTGGACGGCGATGCTGTTCGCGCTCACCGGTGTGACGGCCTTCGGCGTGGTATACAACCTCGTGCGCGTGCGCGGGTCGCAGGCCGCCGGCATCGGGATCGGCTTGGTGGGGCTGTTCGCCGTGGCGGTGATGGGCAACTACGAGATGCCGCTGGTTGACATGCCGTATATGGACAGGACAGCCAGCGCGGCGTATCTGAGGTTCTGGGACGTGCGTGACCGTCAGGAGCCGCTCGCGCAAACTGCGCCGGCTTGGGACTACTGGTGGTGGTTCAGGAGCGCACGGGTGCTGCACGACCGCAACCTGCCCGGTATGCCCAGCGAGAGCGAAGAGGTCATCAACGAGTTTCCGATGTTCAGCTACGTGCTGGCGGACAACCACCCGCACGTCATGGCGCTGCCGTTCGCGCTGCTGGCGATGGGCATTGGCCTCAGCCTCGCGCTCAACAAAAATCCGGCGGGGACGGCGATGGCGGTATTCGCCGGCATCACAGTCGGCGGCCTGATCTTCTTGAACACGTGGGATACGCCCATCTATATCGGCCTGCTCGTCGGGGCGGAGGCGCTGCGGCTGTACGCCGAACGAAAGGGCCGGTTCAAAATCAACGACGGGATGGCGCTGATCGCGTTTGGCGGGCTGACCGTCGGCACGATGCTCGTGTTCTATCTGCCGTTCTTGGTTAGCTTCGGTTCGCAGTTAGGCGGCGCGCTGCCCAACTTCATCCATCCCACCGCGACGCAGCAGCTTCTGCTGACGTTCGGCGCGCTGTTCCCGCTGACGATCCTGTACCTCGCGGTCGAAGGCTGGCGCGGCGGACGGGCGCTGAACTGGCGGGCGGCGGGCATCACCACGGCCGTGATCTTCCTCGCGATCCTCGGCGTCATGGCGCTGCTGACCCTGCTGGCGGCGGTCAATCCGGCGTGGCTGGGGCCGCAGCAGAGTTATCTGACTCAGGCCGGCGGCGAGGCATGGGGCGCGATGTTCGCCAAGCGTATCTCCTACCTGCTGACGACCGTGCTGCTGCTGGCCGGCGTGTTCGTGATAGCGGCGCGGTTGTTCGGCCGTCCGGACGCAAACGGCGTGCTGCCCTTCACGCTGCCGACCGGCTACGCGCTGTTGATGATCGGCGGCGCGCTGCTGCTCGTGCTCGTGCCGGATTATGTCTACCTGCGCGACGGCTTCGGAAGCCGCATGAACACGGTGTTCAAGTTCTACTATCAGGCGTGGGCGCTGCTGGGCGCAGCGACCGCGTACGGCGTATGGACGGTCGTGGCTGGCGGGGGTGAGAAGCGGCTGCCTTCGGCGGCGCGTTTCGGGCTGGCGGCGCTGCCGGTGGTGCTGTACGGCCTCGGCACGTTCTATCCGTTAAGGGCCACGACCGACCGCATGTTCATCGAGACCGGGCGCAGCCTCAGCGAAGTCCCCGGCCCGCTGACGCTCGACGGCGCACCGAGTTTGACCAACCCGCATGATTATGCAGCCTTGATGTGCCTGCGCAATCTGATCGAAGGGCAGGACGACGTGGTGGCGGTCGAAGCTACGTTCCACGGCAGCTATGACTACTTCGCCGGCGGCATCGCGTCCGGGCGGCTTGCCGGCATCACCGGCCTGCCCACCGTGATCGGGTGGCAGGGGCATCAACGGCAGTGGCGCGGCCGGGGCTATGACGCCGCTGTCGGCACCCGGTCGGCCGACATTCAGCAGTTGTACACCGACTTCGACCTGTTTGTTGTTCAGCCGATCATCGACCGCTACGGTATCGACTACATCGTGTACGGAAGCGCCGAGCGCTCGCGCTACGGCGCCGACGGCGATTTGAAGTTCCGCGAGGCGCTGCCCATCGTCTGCGAATCGGGCGATACGCGCATTTACCGCACAACCCGCGCGGATGCAGCCGCGCTGCCAAACTAGGGAGGCCTGCGTGAGCGAAAACGCACTGCCGATCGCACCTTCTAGCGACAGCCAACGCACCGCCGATTCCGCGCCGATCCTCACGCTCGAAGGCGTGTTCTACGCCGTGCTGTTGGCAGTCGCGGCGCTGCTGCTGCTGGCGGATCTCGGCGCGGTCGCCCCGCGTCTGGACGAAGTGAACGCGATGGTCGCGGCGTATCGCGGGACGGAAACCGCCAGCCCGCTGCTGTTGTGGGTGCAGTCGTTCAGCTTCGGCGTGCTTGGCGGCACAACCTTCGCGGCGCGCGTCGTCACGGCGCTGGCCGCGCTGGCGCTGGTGATGACTCCGGCGCTGTTCCGTGGTGAACTTGGGCGCACGCGCGCGCTGGCGCTCACGCTGCTGCTGGCCTTCACGCCGCCGTTGATTATCGCGGGTCGCAGCGCCTCACCGTTGATCTGGAGCGCGCTGCTCGGCGTATTGGCCCTGCGCGCGTGGCTCGACCATGTCGCGTCGCCGTCGGCGGGGCGCGGCGTTCGCGCCGTGATGCTCGCCGCCGCCACGATCTTCCTCAGCGGGCCGGCGGGCCTCGTGACGCTGCTGCTGATCGGTCTTTCGGCTGCTGCCGCGCTGGTGTTCTCCAGCGCTGACGCCGAGACCGAGAGCGCGGGCAGGAACCGGTTTGCCGCCGTCATCACAGCAGCGCGGTCGGTATCGTGGCAAACGGCAGGGATCGCTTCGGCGCTGATGGTCGCCGCCGTCGCGACCGGCTTCATGACCGCGCCGTCGGGCGCTGCCAGCATCGGCCGCCTGCTCGAAGGACTCGGCGCATACGTGACCGGCAGCCCGGTCAGTACGATCAGCCTCAGCCTGTTCTATCAACCGCTGACGTGGATTCTGGCGATTGCCGGTCTGATTGTGCTGCGCGGGATCGGCTGGTCAGGGCCGGATCGCTTCTTCACGGCGGCGCTGCTGCTCAACCTGCCGCTGGCGCTGGTCGCGCCGGACGCACATCACACGGTGCTGATCGCCGTCACGGTGGCGGGGTTGGCATCCGGCGCGCTGGCCGCCTGCCTTGCCCCGGATCGCCGGCAAAAGCTGTATGCCGACCAAGAGGTCGCGCGCGGTGACGAGCTGGCGCGGCTGTACGCGCCGGCGGCCGGGCGCTTCATCCTCACCTTCGTCATTTTCGCGCTGCTGTTCATCCTCAGCGTACACATGCAGGGCGCTGCCCGCGAGTTCTTGCAGATCGAAGGCGGCAGCATCGAGGGGCTGATCGACCGCATGCAGACCGGCGTCGCCTCGGCGGAGTTCCGCGTTGGCCTGCTGTGGACGGTGATCACGGCGCTGTTCCTGCTGATCGGCTTCTTCCTCGCCGCGAGCCTGTGGGGGAACCGCGTGACGCTGCAAGGCTTCGGCCTCGGCTTGACGGCGATGCTGCTCATCTCGCAGCTCTCAGCGGCGTGGTACGTGACATCGTTCAACGCGTACAACCCGGTCGAGCCGTGGAATCACCGGACGACCGGCCAACCCTACGAGCTGCTTGAGAAGACTGTGCATGACCTGACCTTGCGGGAGTCGCAAGCGTTTCCGCTGCTTCCGATCACCGTGATCCGCGACCCGACCGGCAGTGTGGCCGAGGACGGCCTGTTGGGGTGGCTGCTGCGCGACTTCTCGCATACGGTGTACGTCTCGTCAGCCGACGAAGCGCGCGCTGCGCCCATTGTGATCCAGATCGTGCCGGCCGCCCGCAGCGCCGATCCGCCGCCGGAGTTGGGCGGCAGTTACGTCGGGCAGCGGTTCGCGCTCACGATGGCTTGGGATCCCGCATCGATGCAAGGACTCGACACCCTGCCGTGGGCTTTGCAGCGGCGCGTCCGTGTTCAGCCAGCGGCCAGCGTCTACGCGATGCTGTGGCTGCGGCAGGACGTGTTCGAGGGCGAGCCGATCGAGGAGCTTGTGCGGTGAGGAACCGCTGGCGTGATCGTGTAGAATGCCTGTGACCGTATAACGTTTAACGATGATGACTCCCAACCCGCCCCACGACCCGACCCCCGGCTTGATCGCGGACGCCCTGCGCGGCGATCAAGCGGCATACGCGGCGCTTTACGAGCGTTACGCGGCGGGCGTATACCGCCTGTGCTACAGCCTCGTGTTCAACAGTCAGGACGCGGAGGACGTGCTGCAAGATTCATTCGTGTACGCCTTCAAGAACCTGCACCGTTTCGATGACACGCGGGCCAGCTTCAAGACGTGGCTGTACACCATCGCCGTGAGCCGATGCCGCAACACCTACCGGCGCAAGCGCTTTCCGCTGCTCGACATCGCGCAGATGTTCGGGCTGGACGTGGCCGCGCCGGATCACGAGTCACCGGAGGCGGAGCAGGCGCGCCAAGCCGCGCGCAGCGCCGTCAACCGCGCGCTGACCGAACTATCGCCCAACCTGCGCGAGGCGGTCGTGCTGCGCTACGGGCAGGGGTTGACATTCCGTGAGATCGCTGAGGTCATGGACTGCCCGCTCAAGACCGCCGAAAGCCGCGTGCGGCTCGCCCATGACCGCCTGCGCGGCGTGTTGAACGATCAGGGCCGCGCGCTGCTGGCCGAACTGCTGAGGTACTAGAAGATGGCTGTGATTATCCGCCGCTTGTGGGACACCCTGCGCCGGCCGTGGGTGCTGCGCCACCTGCCCGCCTATATCCGCGGTGAACTGCCGGTCGAAAGCCGCCGTGAGATCGCGCGCTGGATCGATGCCGACGCTGGAATCGAAGCGGCTGCGGACGACCTGCGCCGGACGGACGCCGGCCTGCGCCGTGAACTGGGCGGGTTGGGCGCTGCTGCGCCATCGCAGTTGGAACGCGGATGGGCGCAGATCGGCGCGGCGCTGGAAGGGCGCGCGCCGCTGTGGCGTCTCCGTGCCGTCAGCGACTGGCGGCGCAGCGCCGCGGCCGCCGTGTTGGCCGCTCTGTTGTTGATCCCGCTGCTGGCAAACGGAAGCGCGGCGGCATCCGTGTTCATTCCCACACAGCCGCGCCCGCAAGCGATAGACGACGAAATCACGCCGACCGGCGCGGGCAGCGATATTCACCCTACCGACACGCTCACTCCTATGCTGGCGACCGCCAGCCTCAGACTCCGCGCAACCCCGACCGCCCCGGATCCAAACTAGAATCGACGAGGACTCGATGGCAGCTACCGCATCCCGCCAATCTCAGCACACCGACTACACCGATCCGCTGCGCGGCACGTTGATCCAACGTGTCGCCGTGCGCTGGGAGCTGGTGATCCTGTCGGTCATCCTGCTGCTGGCGATCTTCACCCGGCTGTATGCGCTCGGCGACCGCGCCATGAGCCATGACGAATCGCTGCATGTGTACTACTCGTATGAGTTGTACATGAAGGGCGACTTCAATCATTCGCCGCTGATGCACGGCCCGATTCTGTTTCACGCCACGGCGCTCAGCTTCGCGCTGTTCGGGGACAACGATTTCAGCGGGCGGCTGTACGCGGCGGTGCTGGGCATCGCGCTGGTGATGACGCCCGTGCTGTTCCGGCGCTGGCTCGGCCGGTGGGGCGTGATCCTCGCCTGCGCCATGCTGCTGATCTCGCCGCTGCTGATGTACTACAACCGCTACATCCGGCACGATACCCCGTCGATCCTCTCGGCGATCCTAATGATATGGGCGGCTTTGATGTACATCAACGGGCCGCCGGATCAGCAGCGAAAACCGCGCTTTCTGTACGTGATCTCTGCCGCTATGCTGTGGAACCTCGGCAGCAAAGAGACGGCGTTCATCTATATCGCGCTGTTCGGCGCGTTCTTCACGTTGTACTGGCTGTTCCGCATGGGGCAGGCCGTGTGGAAGATCCCGGCGCGGCAGTGGTTCAGCGGCACACTCATGGCGATTATCCTCGGCGGCACGCTCGCGATCGCCATGTACATCATCGTGGACATCATCCCGCTCAACACGGTTGCGACCGGCGCACAGACGGATGGCCTGTTGAACAACCGCGACTCGCGCAGTTTCGTGGTGTGGAGCGTGCTGGCGCTGGTCACGGTCGTCTTTATCGCGGCGACCACGCTGCTGTGGGCTTATCGAGGGCGCTTCAAGCGCGTGCCGTGGCGCGAACTCATCATCCTGACGGTTGCGATCGTGCTCGTTACGGGCAGCTTCGTCTTCATCGAAGAACGGTCGCATATCACCCGCGAACAGATCGGTGTGCAGGCGCCGCTTGACCCCAGCGCGACCGAGGCCGCAAGCACGACGGTCAGCACGATTCGCTGGCTCTGGGTGCTGGCGCCGTGGGCGCTGATGGTCGGCGCGCTGGCGCTGTTCGTCGTGTCGCGCCGCAAGAACGCCGAGGGTAAAGACTGGTGGGACTGGCTGCATCAGTTCCCCGAACTCGACGTGTTATGGGTGATGGGGTCGTTGATCCTGCCATGGGCGACCGGCGTGTTCATCGTGTCGGCGCGGGGCACACCGGCCGAATACGAGTCGATTGGCGCCAGCTTCAGCTTCTTGCGCGACATTCTGCCGGTGCAATCGTCGATGCAGGTCGGTCAGTTCGTCGTCGGCGGATTGTGCTGGCTTCCGCTGATGATCACCGCCATCGCCGCCGGCGTGACGTGGAACTGGCGCCGCTTCGTCGTGTGCTGGCTGATCTTCCACAGCCTGTTTGCGTTCTTCTTCACGACTGTCTTCACCAACATCCCCGGCCTCGCCACCGGCATGATCTACAGCTTGCAGTACTGGCTGGAGCAGCAGGCGGAGCGCCGTGGCAGTCAGCCGCAGTACTACTACACGCTGATTATCCTGCCGATGTACGAGTTCCTGCCGATCATCGGGTCGGTGGCGGCATCGTTCGCCGGCACGTTCATCTTCTGGAAGCGCCGCCGTCGCATACACGACCTCGAAGACGAGCTTATCGCCAACCGCAAGCAGTTGGCGCTGGCGGCCGTCGACGGGGGCAAGACTTCCGGCGAACCCGACGGGGATGACGCGCCCGCGCCGGTCGCTGTGGCTGTCGACGCCGCCGCAATCGAAGCGCGCAGTGCCGGGATCGACGCACAGCTTGCGCATCTGCGCCGGCTCGACGAGGCGCCGTTCCTGCTGCTGGTCGGCTTCTGGGCGGTGCTCAACATCATCATTTACACGCTGGCCGGAGAGAAGATGCCGTGGCTCGGCACGCACATGACCACGCCGATGATCTTCCTGACGGCGTGGTTCTTTGGACGCATCTTCGACCGGATCGACTGGAGTTGCTGCGCAAGGCGGGCTGGATCAGCCTGCTGATCTTCCCGCTGGGACTGGCGGCGGTGTTCCAGCTTGTCGTCTTGCAGCTGACCGGACAAGGGCCGTTTCAGGGCATCACGCAGTTCCAGCTCGAATGGACGTATTCATGGCTGGCGGCGGCCGCTGTCGCCATCGGCGTGGCGTGGGGCTACACCTATATCCGGCGCTTGACCAGCGGGCAGCACGTCCGGCAGTTGGTCGCCGTCGCCCTGTTTGGCGTGCTGGCAGTGGTCACGTTCCGTTCGGCGTGGATGGCCTCGTTCATCAACTACGACTATCCCAACGAGTTCCTCGTGTATGCGCACGCGACCAACGGCACCAAAGAGGTCATGCGGGCGATGGAGGACATCAGCCGCCGCACGACCGACGGCCTGCGCCTAAAGTTCGCCTACGACAACAAGCTGAGCTGGCCGGGCGCGTGGTATTTCCGGCAGTATCCGAACGCGGTCTACATGGGCGAATCGCCTACGCTGCAAGTCATGGAGAACGCCACGGTTGTGCTGGTCGGTGACGAGAACCGCAACGTGGTCGAGCCGCTGCTGGAAGACCGTTATCAGCGCTTCGACTTCAAGCGCATGTGGTGGCCGATGCAGGATTACTTCTACATGACCGCAGAGCGCATGATCGACCTGTTCGACATGACCGACTCGCAGTCGGCGCAGATGCGGCTTGGGATTTGGGACATCTTCTGGCAGCGCGACTACACCCGATTCGGCGAAGCGACCGGCCACACCTACACCTTTGACCGCTGGCCGGTCGCCGAGAATCAGTACATGTATGTGCGGAAGGACGTGGCCGCGCAGGTGTGGCCGTACGGCATCGGTGATGGCAGCGTGCTCAACCCGATCGATTCGATCGAGGTCAGTCCATGCGTCGCTAACTGGCAGCAGTATCCGGCCTTGACCGTGTTCGACACGACGCCGCTGGGCGGTGCGCTCGACTCGCCGCTGGGCATCGACGTCACCAGCGATGGGCGCGTGTTTGTGGCGGAAGTCAACAGCAACCGCATCTCCGAGTTCACGACCGACGGCGCGTATGTCCGCAGCTTCGGCGAGCAAGGCCCGGCGGATCGCCCCGGCACGTTCTTCGAGCGCCCGCACAGCGTCGAGGTCGCGGCGGATGGCTCGATCGTGGTGGTCGATACGTGGAATTATCAGGTTCGCGTGTTCGATCACGATCTGCGGCAGACCGCCCGCTGGGGGCAGGCGCTGACCGTGGGCATCAACGCGCCGGCTGATCCGCCCGACGGTTTCTGGGGGCCGCGCGAGGTAGCGATCGGGCCATCCGACGGCTTGATTTACATCGCTGACACCGGCAACAAGCGCATCCGTGTCTATACGCCGCAGGGCGAGTGGGTGCGCGACATCGGGCGCGGCGGCAGCGGCGAAGGCCAGATCGACGAACCGACCGGCATCGTCGTTCACCCCGATGGGCGTGTGTTCATCGCGGAGACGTGGAACCGGCGTATTGGCGTATTCGCGGCCGATGGCACGTTCATCACGACGTATCCTGTGCGCGCGTGGTACGATGACTTCGGCAACCGGCCGTACGTGGCGCTCGATGTCGCCCGCGACTACCTGTACGTCACCGATCCGGACGGCGGACGTGTGCTGGTTTACAGCGCGTCGGATGGCGCGTGCATCGGCGCGTTTGGCCGGCTCAACCGCGAGTTCCCGAACACGGCCGAGTTCTCGACCATCGGCGGCATCGACACCGACGCCGAAGGCAACGTGTACGTGGTCGATTTGGCGCAGGGCCGCGTGCTCAAGTTCCCGCCGTTCCCGACGCCCGAAAGCAGCAGCATCGAAGACCCGCCGGGTGTCGGCATCCCGGTCGACATCCCGCCGGATGAGACGGCAGAGGTGCAGGGGTAAGGGAGTCGAAAGCAGTAACGCACCGCCGAGCGCAGCAAACGCTCGGCGGTAATACGATCAGAGCTTACTGAAAGGGACTAAAGCGATGCCGCCATGTTGTCGTCTGCTGACAACTGACTCCTGACGACTGACAGCTGACGACTCAGCACCCATCACTCCCCATCCTCAACCTCCGCGCTACCGCCACCCGACGCGCAAGCCCCGGATTATTCGATTTACGGCCAGATGTTTCGCGGCCGAGCTATTCGCGCAAGCCTCCGAGCAGATTGCCTTTGTTAAGGCCGCAGACAATCTCCAGCAGCTTCATTCGCTCAAACTTTCCGGATTGCAGGTAACGCAGATGACCAACGGTGGCGGATCGAAATGTCAGCCATCGTTCACGGCAGATGGCGCAAAGCTTGCTTATGCGTCACCCCGCATCGATGCGGACGTTCTGAGTAGAAATCACCGCCTTGAGCGCGCTGAGCAGTGTGTCAATGTCGACGGGCGTGTTGTATCCCTGCACCGACACACGGATGAACTTGCGCCCATTCCACGCGATCACCGGTACCTCCACCCGATGCTCGTCATACAACCGGCGCTTGAGCGTCGGCAGATCAACCGACGCCGGCATCTCGCACAGCGCCATCTGCGCGTAATGATCGGGCGGCACCGGCGCGGGGATGCCGGTCAGGTCGCTCACGCGCTGCTGCGCCTCAACAGCGAGGGCGTGACAGCGGGCGCGCACCGACTCCCAGTCATGCTCGCGCTGGAAGTCAATCGCGGCCGGCACGCTCAGAAACGCGGCGATATCCCGCGTGCCTTGATATTGGTGCCGCGCCACCAACAGCGGGGCATCCGGCGCGCCCATGCCCCATCCCGCACTGGCCGGATCACCGTAGCCCCAACTAATCACCAGCGCGTGCATCCACGGATGATGCTCTGGCCGGGCGTATAAGAATCCCGATCCCTTCGGGCTGCACAGCCACTTGTGCGGATTCCCGGTGTAGATGTCCGGGTCGATTGCGGCGAGATCGAGGGGGATTTGCCCCGGTGCGTGCGCGCCGTCGATCACGCTCAAGATGCCGGCCTCGCGCGCCCGTTTGCACAACGCGGCGACCGGGAATGTCGATGCCGTCGAGGACGTGATATGGCTGAGGTACAGCACCTTCGTGCGCGGCGTCACCCGTGACCACACGATCTCCACGATCTCCTCGTCAGACGGCAGCGGCAGGGGGATGTCGGCCTGTATCCACGTCGCGCCGGTGCGGTCGCACGTGTGATGCCACGCGTTCACGCACGCGCCGTACTCGTGGTTGGTCGATAGAATCTCGTCGCCGGGCTGAAGCATGATCGACCGCGCTACCACGTTGACGCCCCACGTCGCGTTCATCACGTAGACGAGGTTATCGACATCCGGCACATGCAGATATTCGGCGAGGCGCGCACGGGCGTCATCCAGCAGACAGTCGTGCCGCCGGCCGAGAAACTCGACGGGCTGCCGTTCCAGTTCGAGCTGCCAGCGCTGATACGTCTCGAACACGACGCGCGGAGTCGCGCCAAACGAGCCGTGATTGAGAAACGTCACGGTCGGGTCGAGCAGGAACAGGTCACGCATAAAAACTCCCGGAGGTGGATAGGCTGCGGCATAGACTACGGATGAGTATGTGCGCGTCTGCTGGAATTTGCGACGGCCAATCCGCCGGCAATCACCCGACCACTCCGCACCGCCGCGCAAAGCCTCGACTTGCAGCGGATTGCGATTCACAGCACAATACGGGCCATGGATGATGAGACCAAGCACGACCCCATCCCCGACGGTGAGTCGGAGCCTGAGCCGGTTGACGCCGCGCCTGAAGCTGGCGGTTCGGACGATGCCATAGACGCTGCGCTCGACAGCGAAGCGGCGGCCGACGATGACGTCGCTGACGAAGCGGCGGCCGACGATGACGCCGCCGGAGAACCGGTCGCGGAGGCCGGGGCCGAGCCGGAAACAGAAGATGACGCCGGGGCTGAAGCCAGCGGCGAGGACGAGTACGACGACGAATACGCGCCGGCCGACGACGAAGAGCCGGACTCCGAGCCTGCGCCGGCGTCGATTGGGCGGCGATCGGCGTCGGGGCGGTAGTCGCCGCGGCCGACAGCGATGTCCCCGACCTGACGGCGACCGGTGAAACCAGTTTCGAGGTCGATATCGACGCGGCGCTGGCGGCGGTCGATTCGCTCGATACCGTCGTCGCGGCCGAGCAGCAGCGCCGGATGGACGAAGCGGCACGGGTTGAAGCCCAGCAGCGCGCCGAGGACGAGTACCGCCGCTGGGCCGCGTCGTATGTGTTCAGCCGGCCCGGTATGATCCGCGTGCAGGGCGGGCGCATCGTCACGATTCTGCCGGCGGTCGCGCTGATGGCGGTCGGCGCGGTGCTCACGCTGGCGACGGCGTCCGGGCAGACGCTGACATGGCAGACGTTCGGCGCGGCGGCCTGCGCGGGGTTGGCGCTCTCGCTGGTGAGCTACTGGATGGCGTCCGGCCGTTGGGCGCGCGGGGCTTTCTTCGCCGCGTTGATCGTCGCATGCATCGGGGGCTGGCTGTTCACGACAACCATCGACGGCTTAACGCTGCCGTGGTGGCTGCCGTTCACGCTGCTGGGCGCGGCCATCGCGCTGACCGGTCTGCTGTCGCGGCCGTTCTCGGCGGTTTGGCTGATGACTGGCGCGGCCATCGCCGTTGGGTCGGCATTGGTCACGCTGTTCGCGTTCGGCCCGCTGATCACAGCCGCGCCGTTCGTGCTGGGCGCGGCCGCCGTGCTGGCGATCCTTCCGCTGCTCTTTCGGCCGCGCCGTGCCTGATTATGCACCTCGCCATCGACGCCAGCCGTTCCACGCGCCCTTATCCGACCGGCACGGAACGCTACGCGCTTGAACTCATTCGCGCCTTGATCCCGCGCACTACGAGCCATCGCGTCACGCTGTATTTCCGCGATCCACCGCCGTCCGGCCTGTTTCCAGAAGCGCCGCACGTCACGCAGGTCGTCATGCCGCAGCGCCGCCTGTGGACGCACACACGCCTCGCCCGCGCGCTGTACCGCGACCGTCCCGACGTGACCTTTGTGCCGGCTCATACGCTGCCGTTTCTGATGCCGGGCCGCGCCGTGGTCACCGTGCATGACCTCGGCTATCTGCACTTTCCGGGGGCGCATCCGGGCCGTTCACGCCGCTATCTCGACCTGACGACCCGCTTCAGCGCGCGCCGCGCGGCAATCGTGCTGGCCGACAGCCAAGCCACCGCCGACGACCTGAACACGTTCTACGGCGTCGCGCCGGACAAGATCCGCATCGTGTATCCGGGTGTTACCGCGCCGCCGCAGGGCGACCGCGCCGCTGTACGGATCAAGCACGCGCTGCCTGAGCGTTACTTCGCCTTCGTCGCACGCTTCAGCCTCGCAAGAACATCGCGCGTCTCGTGCAGGCATTCACGCAGGTGCGCGCGCAGCATCCGGATCTCGCGCTGGTGCTGGCCGGCGCGAAGGGCTGGCTGTATGACCCGGCATGGGCGGAAGGCGCGCCGGGTGTGCGCCTGCTCGGCTACGTCAGCGACGAGGACAAGGGCGCGCTGCTGGCGGGATCGGTCGCGCTGGCGTTCCCCTCGCTGCACGAAGGCTTCGGGTTTCCGGTCATCGAGGCGATGCACGCCGGCGCTCCTGTCATCACCAGCACGACCTCCAGCCTCCCTGAGCTTGCCGGAGATGCCGCGCTGCTGGTCGATCCTGAAGATACCGACGCCATCGCCACGGCGATGCGACGCGTGCTGGACGACGAGTCGTTGCGGGCTGATCTTGCCACGCGGGGCCGCGTGCAGGCGGCGCGCTTCACATGGGACGCCTGCGCCGACGCCGCCCTTGCCGCCCTGCTGGAGGCCGCTTCATGACGCGCATCCTGTGCGTGCAGTGGGCCAACATCGGAGACCTGATCCTTACCACGCCGGCGCTGGCCGCGCTGCGCGACGCGCATCCGGACGCCCATATCGGCCTGCTGACGACTCCCGGCGCGGCCCCGGTGGTCGGCGGGCTTGGGCTGGTCGATACCGTCTATACGCTGCCGCGCTTCGGCATCGCCAACGCCGCTGCGATGCGCGTACTCCGCACGATCCGCGCCGGCCGCTACGACACGATCGTGTTCTTTCACCGGTTGACGACCCGTGCCGGCGCATGGAAATACGCGGCGCTGGCGGCGGTCAGCGGAGCCACGCGCCGGATCGGACTGGACAACGGGCGCGGTAGATTCCTGACCGACCGCGTGCCAGATCACGGCTTCGGCGCGCCGCATCAAGCCGCGTCGTGGCTGGCGCTGGTCGAACGGCTCGGCGCAGATCCCACCCCCCGCCCATGCCGCGTCGCCGAGGAACCGTACCCGCTGCCTGAGGCATCGGCGTGGATTGCGGTGCATGCCGGGAGCGGCGATTTCAGCATCGCGCGCCGCTGGCCGGCCGATCTGCTGGCGCAAGCAGTCGATACACTCGCCGATGATCTCAGCGCGCAGATCGTCGTGGTCGGCGCAGACGGCGACGACAGCCCCGACCTGATCGCGCGTCTCAAGCATCCGGCTCTCGACCTCACCGGCAAAACGTCGGTGCCGCGGTTGGCCGGCGTGCTGCGCCAATGCGCGCTGTATGTCGGCAGCGACAGCGGCGTGACACACGTCGCCGCAGCGGTCGGGACGCCCACCGTTGCCGTGTTCGGCCCGACCAACGACGCTGCTTACGGCCCGTGGTCGCCCGAGGGTAAGGCGGCGGTCGTGCGCACGATGCCACGCTGTGCGCCCTGCTCGTATGTCGATCACGAACTCGGCGCGCGCGAGGGCTGCCCCGCCCGAACGTGTCTGCACATGGTGCGCCCCAGCGACGTGGCCGCTGCTGCACGGCGGCTGCTCGTGGGTGAGCCGCAGCCCGCGCTCAAGCCGCTGCCCCCGCGCCCCGCGGTTGAGGCGGTGCGCATTCTCGGCCTGCCGGTTCATGCGGTGACGTTCGACCAGTGGCTCGATATTATCGGGGCGTGGGTGCGTGCCGGCGACGGCCTGCATCACGTCTGCACGATCAACCCGGAGTTCGTCATGGTGGCGCAGACCGACCCGGTCTTCCGGCGAGTGCTGCGACAAGCCGACTTGTGCGTGCCGGACGGCATCGGGCTGCTGTTGGCGGCGCGTATGTTAGGCCGCAAGCTGCCTGAGCGCGTGACCGGATCAGACGGCGTGCCGCGCATCGCTGAACGCGCCGCGCGCGAGGGCTGGTCGCTGTTTCTGCTCGGCGCGGCGGAGGGCATCGCAGCGCAGGCCGCGGCCATCCTGATCGAACGCTATCCCGGCCTCAAGATCGCAGGCACGTTCAGCGGGTCAGCTCGGCGCGAGGACGAGGACGCGCAGGTCGCCATGATTAACGCTTCCGGCGCGGATATCCTGCTTGTGGCCTACGGCGCGCCCAAACAGGACGCATGGATCGCGCGTAACGCCCCGCGCCTCAACGTCAAGATGGCGATGGGCATCGGCGGTTCGCTGGATTTCGTAGCGGGGATCGTCCCCCGCGCGCCGGTGTGGATGCAGCGCGCGGGGATCGAGTGGCTGTTCCGGCTGATTCGTCAGCCGTGGCGGATCAAGCGCATGCTGCGCCTGCCGCGTTTCGTGTGGGCCGTGCTGCGGCGTAGAGGCCGCGGCGCATGGGAACCGGCTTAACGGGTAGGAACGCCGAAACCGACGAACCATTCGTCGACATACGTCGACCCACTCAATGACAGGTTCTTCACGCCGAACTTGACCGCTGTAATCTGTGACACATCAAGCATGCCGGACTGGAACTCGACACTGGTGTAATTGGCGCTTGCCGCGCCGGCGGAGTAGTTCTGTGTAATCTTGAGTGTAGGCAGCGCGCCGCGCTTGATCTTGGCGTAGAACTTCATCGACTGTCCACCCGCCAGTGGGCGCACATGCGCGATCACGAACAGGTACTGTGATCCGGTCGTGGGCGTGCCGACCGTATACGTCTGCTGGAGCTTGGTCTTTTCGCTGGCGCTGCCCTTGAGACGGAACGCGCAGTCGGTCGATGTGTGGCCTACACCGCCGCACTTCACTTTGTCTTTGCCATTGGTGTTCTTGACGACCCAGTAAGAGGCATCCGGCTCGTAACTGCTGTTGATCACAATATCGCCGGGCAGCAGGCGCGGCGCGATGGGCTGCGCGTGCAAGCCCGATACGCTGAGCGCGAGCGTGAACAACAACACGATGATGGGGGTGAGTTTTCGGGACATAAACGGTTTGACCTCGCCTCGATACACAGATATGCACAGATCGCACATCTCTACGAAGAATTGAATGTGTGTTGGCTTTTTTTGTCAAACCGTCATTGCCGGCATATCTAGGGCGTTGTATGCTAACCCATGTTCGCCGTCTCTTAACATTTCGTTCCTCATGCCGACCCGACCCGATCTGCTGGTCATCATCCTTGATACAATGCGCCGCGACCACCTCTCGCTGTACGGACATTCCGTACCGACGTCGCCGGCGCTCGACTCGTTTGCTGATCGCGCTGTCATCTACGATCGGGCCATCTCTCCGGCGCAGTGGACGATCCCCGCGCACGCGTCGATGTTCACCGGCGTCTACCCGACCACACACGACGTCACCGAAGCCGACCGCGTGCTGCCGGCCGAACTGCCGACCGCGGCCGAACTGCTGCACAGCGCGGGTTATCACACCGTCGGGTTCTGCAATAACCCGCTGGTCGGCGTGCTGAACCACGGCCTGATCCGCGGCTTTGACACGTTTTATAACTATGCCGGCGCGGCGGTCAATCGTCCGTTCGAGCGCCATCACAGCCCGCCGGTCGATCGGTTCGTGCGTGAATGGCGCACGTTCGCGCGGTCGGTCGGTAATCAGTTCGCCCAGCGCGAGTGGCTGTTTCGCGTGTCGCTGCACCCCCTGTTCACGCCGGTATGGACACGCCTCATCAACTACAAGGGAAGCTCGCGCAACTCGGTCGATGACCTGATCGGCTACCTGCAAAAGCACCGCGCCGGCGGTTCCACACGCCCGCCGTTGTTCGCCTTCCTCAATCTGATGGGCACCCATCTGCCATACCGCCCGCCGCAGGACGTGTTGGACGAGATCGCGCCGGATCTCAGCCGCGCCCAATACCGGTTCGTCGCCGGTTTCAACGCCGATGCCGCGCGCTGGGCCAGCCCGGTCGAGGAACCGCTTGAGGACTGGCAAACCGCCGCCCTCGAGACGTTCTACGACGCCGAAATCCGCGCGCAAGACCACGCCCTGCACCGCCTGTTCGACTACCTGCGCGCGAGCCGTGCCTTGAACGACACGATGGTGATCGTCACCGCCGACCACGGCGAGGGCCACGGCGATCACGGCTATTTCGGGCACAGCTTTGTCGTCAACCACGAGCTGACGCACGTCCCGCTGGTTGTGCGCCACCCTGACGACTCACGCAAGGGGATGCGCACGGCTGAGGTCGTATCGACACGGCGCGTGTTCCATACGCTGCTTGACGGTGCGGGCGTCGATCTGCCCGGCAATCGGGCGACGATCCGTCCGGCCGATCTGAGCTTGCTCAATCCCAATGCCGTCGACGGCCCGGTGTTCTCCGAAGCGTTCCCGCCGCAGGCGTTTCTCGCCGTGCTGCGCCACCGCGCGCCGCAGTTGATCCATGCCCTGTGCCTGACGCAGGTGCGGCGCGGCATCGTCAACGGCGACTTGAAGCTCACGACACTAGCCGATGCGCCGGAGGCCCTGTACGATGTACACGCCGATCCGGCGGAGACGCGCGACCTTCGCGCCGAGCAGCCCACCGCCGTGGCCGAGCTGCTCTCCCAATTGAATTCGAGCGTGTGGAACGCGGCGCGGGCGCGCAGTGATCTGCACGCGCTGGCCGAACAGGCCGCCCTGACGCCGGCCATGATGGATAGTTTGCGCGCACTCGGATATATCGAGTGACGACAGTGAAGGACACCCGATGAACCTCGAACCGATCAAGACCGCGGCCCGGCAGGCGGCCGCGCTGTGCAGCACCGTACAAAAGCGGCATTTCGTGACCAGCCAAAAGGCCGACAACGACGGCCCGGTGACCATCGCCGACTATGGCGCGCAGGCGCTGATCGCCAACGCGATCAAGTCGCATTTCCCCGGCGACGCCGTGCTGGCCGAGGAATCCGGTGAGCAGTTCGTCGGGCTTGTCCCCCCTGAACAACGCGCCAAGGTCGTCGCGCTGATCGGCGAGGTGTTGGGCCACCGCGTGAGTGAGTCGGATGTCGTGTCATGGCTCGACTACGGCAAGGATATACAGGCTGACCGGACGTGGGTGATCGATCCGATCGACGGGACGAAAGGCTTCATCGCCATGCGGCACTACGCCATCGCGATTGGTGTGCTGCGCGGCGGTCAGGCGGTCGGCGGCGTGATGGCCTGTCCGGGTTATCCGGCGTACAACGGCGGCGGCGCGCTGCTGTGGACGGAGAACGACACCTGCATGATCGGGCCGATTTCCGGCTTCAGCGGGCGGCAGGTGCGCGTATCGGCCATTCAGGACGTGCAGCGCGTGCGTGTGCTGGAGAGCGTCGAGAAGTCGCACGCCGGGTTCGAGCGCATGCTGCGGGCGCGCATGTTGGCCGGGTTGGACGCCGCGCCGGTCGAACGGCTCGACAGCATGGAGAAGTACGCGCGCATCGCAGCTGGCGACGCCGAGCTGTACCTGCGGCTGCCCAACCTCAAGAGCACACGCGCCATTCGACATGGGATCACGCGGCAGGGGCGGCGTTGGTGCGCGCGGCCGGCGGCCTAGCCACCGATATTGACGGCTCGCCGCTCGACTTCAGCAGTGGGCGCACGATGGCCCGCACGCGCGGCATGATCGTCAGCAACGGGCGCATTCACGCGCAGATGATCGAGGGGGTTCGCGCGCTGCTGGAAGAAGAGGCCGGGACGGCGTCGTAACCTGAGCCGGATCACCTCTGCAACTTTGTCCGTGCCCAGTCCGTATAGGGGACTAGACGTGATAAACGAGCTAGAGGACTAACCGACCATGACGAACGGTTTCAACTTCAACGACCGCAAGGCGCTCCCTTACCTCCTGATCGGCGGCGGACTGGCACTGCTGTTCCTGTGGCAGTATGGCATCGGCACGCTGTGGCCGCTGTTTATCCTGATTCCGGGCATAGTTTGTTTGTATTTGGCCTTCACCGGTACCAGCCACGATACCGTCGACATGATCTTTCCGGGCATGGCCATCACCGCAACCGGCGCGATTCTGTTCTTTCAGAGCCTGTTTGGTCACTGGGAGTCGTGGACGTACATCTGGGCGGTCTACCCGATCGTGACCGGATTTGCGATGCGCTGGCGTGGTGAACGGGTCTCGAAGTTCGAGCATGAGATCACCATCGGCAACAATCTGATGCGCTACGGCACGCTCGGCCTGATCGGCGCGGTCGCTTTCTTTGAAGTGTTGATCTTCCGCAGCGTCAACGCGCAGTTCATCGGCATCGGGCTGATTGCGCTGGGCGTGATCTACCTCGTCTCCACCCGTCGCAGCGCCGCGCGCACGACCACCTTCAGCGATCTGGTTGGCAAGGCCAAGAACGACGACGAAAAGGCCAAGTTCGAGGACTCCGCCGCGTAGGCGAACTGGAAGGTCGATTGAACCACAAAGGCCCCGATCACATCGAGAAGGGGACGCCCGCCGCGCGCGAAGTGCCGAGTGCCGAGTGCTGAGTCGTGAGTCAAGGGCGAACCGATTGAACCACAGAGGACACAGAGCCAACGAAAGCACACCGAGAGGCTTTTCACACTCCTGCATACACGTCATTCTCCCCTCGCCCCGTGTGGGAGAGGGGCCGGGGGTGAGGGGGATTCAGGCTGACAGCCCAACGCGCGCATGAGGTATGCTTGTCACGAGACGAAAGTGAGGCTCATCATGCGCGTGTTCCTTTGGGTGATGTTCGCGATTTTCGCCGGCGGTGTGTTCGCGCAGGCAGCCACACCGCCCACGATCACGGCGGACAATGTACGATCGCTCACGCTGGCGCGCATCGTCACGATGGACACGTTCACGCCGGCGGAAGCCGAACACCCGCCGCAGCCGCTGTCGGGATGGTTCGCGCTCAGCCCGGACGGGCAGTACGCGGCAACGATTGTCGCGGGCGGCACGACGGTGTTCAACACGGCTGACGGCAGGATCGTCGCGCAGCTCGTCCGCCGTGATCCGGTCGAGCTGGATCGCTGGAGCACCGCGATCGACGTCGACTGGAGCGATGCCAGCGACCACTATGCGCTGCTGTTGAGGGAAGGCGAGACGAACGTCGTGTACGTCGCGGGGCTGGACGGCACGATACACCAGCAGACCGCGCCGGCCGAATACGGTATGCCGGTGCGGGTGTGGATCGACGCCGAAGACACCGGCACAGTGTGGATCGAGACGATTCCCGACCCCAGCGCAGAGGCTCCCGGCGGCCATAACGTCGTTCGCCTGACCGTCACCGACGACGCGACCGACGGCGATCCGCAGGCTATCCCGACCGGGCCGGAAGCCGACTTCGACTCGGTTGTGCGAATCGGGCGTATCCTGCCGCCGCGCGCCATCACCGCCACGTTCAATGGCACGGTGCGGCTGTGGGACTTACAGACGGGAGAAGTCACGGCCGAGGTCACGCTGCCCGTGCTGCCGACGTTCGGGCGGGTCAACGAGACTAATGGCGAACAGTTCGCGTGGCGTGACGAGTTCAGCGAGGCGCTTCACCTGCTCGACTTCACCACCGGCGAGGATCGAGTCATCGCGCCGCTGCACGGCGAATACGTGCAAGCCCTGCTGCTGACGCCAGACGCCGACGTCATCCTCGCCGTGCATCGCGGCTATACCCCCGACATCACCGCGTGGATCAGCGCGACCGGCGAAGAGATCGCGCTCGGCGACTATGAGACGTCGATCTGTTCTCGTGTGCCGGACATGATACAGCTTGCGCACGACGGCGCTCGTCTTGTGATCGGTTGTGATGGCGGCTTTCAGGTGTGGGAGATCGCGGCGGATTTATAGGCACGCAGGCCATCGGATCGGTGATCTTTTCGCTGTCTGGGGTTCGCGTTGGAGTGAGACGGTTAGCGGATCACGCCCTCGACCTCGGTGGTGGTGACTTGCAGCGCGGCTGATTTGCCAATCGGGAACGGATCGATCGCGCCTGATTCTGCGCCCATCATCTGCTGGATGGCGTGCAGTTCTTCCGGCGAGATGTCTTGCAAGATGGCGAGGTCGGGGTTGGTCTCGACGGTGCCGAACGCCTTGTGGAAAGCGATGCGCTGGAACTGCTCGGTCGCCATGTTGGCGAGGATCATCGCGCCGGGGTTGTACGCGCGCGCGACCAGATCGCGCTGGCGGATGAGCAGCAGCGAGGCGAACAACAGCGCGACCCCGCCCCACTGCGCCGGGGTCAGCCGTTCGCCCAACACCAGCGCCGACAGCACCAGCGCCACGGCGATCTCCAACACCGCCATGATCGCCGTTTGCATGCCGCCGAGGAACTTGACCCCGGCGTACATCGCAAGGCGGCCGAGCGCCGTCGTGATGCCGAGGATGATGATCGGGGCAACCGCCGCGCCGGCCGTCTCCGCGCTGATTCCAGTGCCGACCGCTAGCCATACCATCGAGACGATCACCGCCATCGTCGTCAGCGCATACAGCGCCATCGTCTGCGCCGGGACTTCATACAGCACGTATTGACTGAGCACCAGCGTGCCAGCGAACAGGACGGCGCTGCCCATCATCAACCCGACGCCGAGAAAGTCGGCCCGCCGCTCGCCAAAAGCCGGTCAAGATCACCAGCGCGACGATAGCCAGCCCGACACGAATCAGCGTGCGGCCGTCGACGCGTGTGCCGCCGTAATGCGCCAGCGCGACCGCCACGACCAAATACATCCCGTTGATGAGCTGCACCAGCCCGGCGTCTAACCGGCCAAGCCC
>JZRA01000025.1 GCA_001567485.1 Chloroflexi bacterium OLB13 | reverse complement strand
CCCTGCCAACTGACTCCTGCTCCCCTGACAACTGACTCCTGCTCCCTGACAACTGACTCCCTGCTCCCTGACAACTGCCCCCCTGCCCACTGGCTACTGACACCTGACACCTATCACCTTTCCCGTGCGCTATACTCAACCGTGCGAGCACACCGCCCGGAGATGGTTCTATCGAATAGTCGAGTGAAAGGATTCCTTATGGCCGTCGCAGATCGCCCCACCACGTCGTTCAGTCAGAACGTTCGCCACATGATCGACCGTGCCCTCACGCACTTCGATCTCCCGCCCGGACTTCCCGAACTCATCAAGTCCTGTAACAGCATCCTCGAAGTCCAGTTCCCTGTCCGGCTCGACAGCGGCGAATACCGCATCTTCCGGGGGTGGCGCGCCACGCACAGCGACCACCGCCTCCCGGTCAAGGGCGGCATCCGCTTCTCGCTGGATGTGCATCAGGACGAGGTGATCGCGCTGGCGACGCTGATGACGTTCAAGTGCGCCATCGTCAACGTGCCGTTTGGCGGGTCGAAGGGCGGGCTGGAGATTGATCCGCGCCAATACAGCATCGACGAGCTTGAGCGCATCACCCGCCGCTTCGCCCGCGAGCTGTATATGAAGGGCTATATCAGCCCGTCGACCAACGTCCCCGCGCCGGATATGGGCACCAGCGGGCGCGAAATGGCGTGGATCGCCGACACGTACAAGGCGCTCAACCCGACCGACATCAATTATTTGGCCTGCGTGACCGGTAAGCCCCCTGAACTCGGCGGCATCCGCGGCCGTGTCGAGGCCACCGGGCGCGGCGTGCAGTATGCCCTGCGCGAGTTCTTCCGCCACCGTGACGACGTGCAGCTCGCGCGGCTTTCGCCCGAACTGGCCGGCAAGCGCGTCGTCATACAGGGGTTGGGCAACGTCGGCTATCACACCGCCAAGTTCCTGTCGACCGAGGACGACGTGCGGATCATCTGCGTGGTTGAACATGACGGCGCGGTCATCAACGACGACGGCCTCGACATCGAACGCCTGCGCGCGCACCTCGTCGAGACGGGCGGCGTCAAGGGCTTTCCCGGCGGGCGCTACGAATCCGACGGGCGCAGTGGGCTTGAGATGGAGTGCGACATCCTGATCCCGGCCGCCATGGAAAGCCAGATCACGCTCGAAAACGTCGACCGCATCAAGGCGCCGCTGGTCGTCGAAGCCGCTAACGGGCCGGTCACGTTCGACGCCGACTCGCGGCTGCGGGCGCGCGGCACGGTCGTGCTGCCGGATATGTACGTCAACGCAGGCGGCGTGACCGTCTCGTACTTCGAGTGGATCAAGAACATCTCACACATCCGCTTCGGGCGCATGGATCGGCGGTTGGACGAACTGCGCAATCAGCGGCTGATGGATGCGCTGGAGGTGATGACCGGGCGCGAACTGCCCGAGTCGCTGCGCAACGGCCTCGATCTCGATTCCGACGAGCTGACGCTGGTGCGCTCCGGCCTCGACGATACGATGCGCTTGGCGTATCAGGAGATCAGCGAGGCCTTCCACGGCAGCGAGAAGATCACCGACTTCCGCACGGCGGCGATGTGTGTCGCGATCAAGAAGATCGCCCAGACTCACCTCGAAATGGGCGTTTAGGCAAGGTGTAGGGAAGTCAACCGGAGGCGGAGTACGGCGGGAAGCGAGCATCCGGATCCGCAGCAACCATAGGCGATTCGGCACGCCACGTTGCATCCCACGTCGCCGCTGATGGTTTACAAACACCCGCGAAAACGCTAATCTTGTTCGGGTGATCGCTGGATCACCAGTACATGGCAAGTGGTCATTTGATCGTAAACTCAGGAGGCTGTATGCGTTCTCGTTTTGTGATAGTAGCTATTGTGGCGCTGCTGCTCGTCGGCGCCGTCGCTCCGTCTGCGCTGGCGCAGGATGCGCTGGGTTCGGAGGGCAACCCGATTCAGGTGTACTTCGTTCCGTCGGTTGAGGCGGGCGTCATCGTGTCTGGCGGTGAGGTTATGGCGCAGGCGCTCGAAGCCGCCACCGGCCTGAAGTTCGAAGTGTTCGTGCCGACCTCGTACGCGGCGACGGTTGAGGCCATGTGCGCCGCGCCGGGCAGCTCGATGGGCTTTATCCCGGCGGCCGGATACGTCATCGCCAATAACCGCTGCGGCGTCGAGGTCGAAGCCGCGGCTGTCCGCCGTGGGTGGCCGGTCTACTGGGCCGCTTACATCGCCCGCCGTGACAGCGGCATCCGCACCTTCAACGATCTGGCTGGTAAGAGCTGGGCGTACCCCGATGCGGGTTCGACCTCCGGCTATATCTTCCCGTCGGTCGAACTGGGTTTGGCTGGCATCGAACCGGGCGAGCTGGTTGAGGCCGGCAGCCACAACAACGTCGTGACCGCCGTCTATAACGGTGAGGCCGACTTCGGCACCACGTTCTTCAGCCCGCCGGTCGGTGACTTCGGCCCGTGGAGCATCGGCGACGATCCCGAACCGTATGACCTGACCGTCGAAGATTCGTACATCGGTGACGACGGCAACCTGTACGTCGGCAACCTGCGCATCCTCGACGCTCGCGCCAACATCCGCGAGACCGCGCCGGACGTGATCGACGCCGTCAAGATCGTGCGCCTCAGCGCCCCGATCCCCAACGACACGCTGAGCTTCGGCGCTGAATTCCCGGCCGAACTCGCCGACCAGATCGTCGACGCGCTGATCGCCTTCTCGGAAACCGAGGAATGGGCGCAGTCGATCGGCAGCGAGGACTTCTACGGCTGGAGCGGCCTCGAGCGCGTCAGCCCAAGCCTGTACGACATCGTGCGCAGCCAGTTCGACGTGCTTGGCCTGACCGAAGAAGACGTTTTCGGCAACTAAAGCCGTTTGAGCCTGCGTACCGTTGGGTATACTACGGGCAGGGAGGCACCTCCCTGCCCGGTTTTATTTGAGAACCTACGATGCTGATTATCGAAAACCTGACCAAAATCTACGACAACGGCTTCAAAGCGCTGGACAATATCAACCTTGAAATCCCGGACGGCCAATTCGTCTCGATCATCGGCTTGAGCGGCTCTGGCAAATCGACCCTGCTGCGCTGCATCAACCGGCTCATCAGACCGACACACGGGCGCATCATCTGGAACGACACCGACATCACCGCGGCCAACGAGGAGGACGTGCGCGCCATCCGCCGGCGTATCGGCATGATCTTCCAGCAGTTCAACCTCGTCAAACGCTCGTCGGTCATCACGAATGTGCTGCAAGGGCGGCTCGGCTATACCAACCCGCTTTTCAGCTTCCTCAACTACTTCCCGCGCAGCGACCGGGATGAAGCGCTGGCGAATCTGGAACGCGTCGGCATCAAGGAGCAGGCGTATAAGCGGGCCAGCGCGCTCAGCGGCGGACAGCAGCAGCGCGTCGGCATCGCCCGCGCCCTGATGCAGCGGCCCGAACTCATGCTGGCCGACGAACCGGTCGCCAGCCTCGACCCTGCCACGTCGCACAGCGTGATGAAGTACCTCGAAATCCTCAACAGCGAGGATGGAATCACGGTGCTGTGCAGCCTCCACTTCCTCTCACTTGCGCGCACTTACTCCGACCGCGTGATCGCGCTGAAAGACGGCAAGTTGATGTTCGACGGCGGCCCGCAGGAAATCGACAACGCCCGCTTCAAGCAAATCTACGGCGAAGACGCCGTGGAAGTCCAAATTAACTAGGCGTAGGACGGAAAAAACCAACATGCTCACGCCTCCAACCGATTCCCGCAAGGCACTTCGGCGTCTGCTCATCATCATCGCAATCAGCGTCGGATTCTTGATCTACAGCTACGGCTGGACGATCACCGACATCGACCTCGCCAAGCCGCAGGAACCGTCCCGACAAGAGGGCGTGACCCGTGCGCTGCAAGAGCTGCTCAGCCCGAACCTGTTCGACCAAGACACCGAGACCGACATCTTCGGCGCAGAGTTCCGCATCGGCTGTGAAACGGGCGACCTGCCGGCAGTGGCGTCGGCCGAGGCCGGACAGCCAATGCTCACACTCGAACCCGCCTGCGGCGAGCCGGGCGACCGCGTGTTCTTCAGCATCAACGGCCTGCCGGTCAACTCGCGCAGCGGCTTACGGTGGGTGACCGCCTCCGGCGAGGGCCGCCCGCGCGATGTGTTCGAAACCCGCGAGGCGTCACGCGGACGCAATCAGTTCGTCATCCGTTCAGACGGCAGCTTCTCCGGTTATGTCGAAATCCCGCGCATCGTCGGCACCAGCGGCGAGGTACACCGGCTTGAACTGGGCGTCGTCGTGCCGATTGGGTCGCCGTACCCCAGTCCGACGCTCAGCGAAGTCATCCGGCGCATGATCGAGACGATCTTCATGGCGCTGATGGCGACGACGATCTCGATCCCGATCTCGGTGGGGATCAGCTTCTTCGCCGCGTACAACCTGATGCGGCCGATCAAAATGCAGCTGGGCAGCGCGATGCTGTGGCTGGCCGTTGTGCCGTTCGGGTATCTGCTCGGCGCGTGGCTGCTGACCGAGGTGATGCGATTTACGTTCAACATCGGCAGCTTCCACGCCTTCAACGCGACGCCGGCCGTGATCAGCTTGGGTGTGCTGGTCGGCGTCACCGCGGCGACACGCGCGACATCGCTGCAGCCTGACACCGGCCTTGCGCGGCTCCGGCAGATCGCCACGCGGCTTGCCGCGATGGTGGTCGTGGCGGCCGTGATCGGCTTAGTCGGCGGGTTCGGAATCGCCGGCCATGACGGCCTCGGCGACCTCGCATCGCGCATCGAGCCGCAGGGCAATCTGCTCTCCGGCATCCTGAACAGCGTCGGCCGGATGATCGGCATTCTCGGCGGGATCGTCGAACTGGCGACGCCGATGATCGCCGGCGTGATCGCGGCGCTCATGCTTCCGGGCCTCGTCAACGAACTCGCCAAGCCGATCCTGCGGACGGTGACCGGCGCGGTAGACCACGCTATCGGTGCGGTGCTGGGCGGCATCAGCGGCGCGTTCGCCATGGGGGCCGTGGCCGCCGTCGCGATGGGCGCGGCGCTGCTCGGCCTGCTGCCGGTGCTGGTCGGTGCGCTGCTGGGACGCGCCGCCGTCACAGGCATCGTAAACCATTTCTTCCCGCCGCCGCCGGTCTTCCTCGTGACTCATACGGGGCGTATGGTGCGGTCGCTGGTCAGCCTCGCTGGCGCGCTGATCTCCGGTTACGCCACGTTCCGGATTCTCAGCGTCGGCCGCACCCTGATCGATGGCACGCTGCCGCCGGTCGAGAACGGTTCGCTGCTCGGCCTCGTCACGCTGCCAACCTACGTGCTGACCGCCATGACCATCGGCCTCGTGTTGGGCGGCGTCGCCGGCGGGTTCAGCGGCGTGCGCGGATCGTTCGCCATCGGCGATTTGCTGTACGGCTTCACGCGCAACATCCTCAACGCCCTGCGCTCGATCGAGCCGCTGATTATGGCGCTGATCTTCGTCGTGTGGGTGGGCATCGGCCCGTTCGCCGGTGTGCTGGCGCTCACGCTGCACTCGATCGCGTCGCTCGGCAAGTTGTACAGCGAGCAGATCGAGACCATCGACAACGGCCCGATCGAGGCGCTGCAGTCGACCGGCGCCAATCACCTGCAAACGGTGATCTACGCCGTCGTGCCGCAGATCGTTCCGCCCTACATCGCCTTTACGATGTACCGCTGGGATATCAACGTGCGCATGTCGACGATCATCGGGTTCGTCGGCGGTGGCGGTATCGGCCTGCTGCTGAACCAGTACATCAACCTGCTGCGTTACAATGACGCGGGCGTGGCGGTGCTGGCGATTGCGCTGGTCGTCTCGGTGCTGGATTATCTCAGCGCGGCCATCCGCGAACGGTACACGTAGCCCGGCCCCTGCGGGGAGTGCTGAGTGTGGAGTGATGAGCAGCGAGTGGGTATAGGGTCGTCAGGACGCGATATCTTACCGGCATCTGCGTTCGACACGCTATAGTATGGGCATGATCGACATTGACTCGCAGTGGGACTACAACGATCCGGCAGGCTCGGAGCTGCGGCTGCGCGCCTTGATTCCACAGGCCGAACAGTCGGGCGACGCGGCGCTGGAAGCTGAGCTGCTCACGCAGATCGCGCGGGCGATGGGCTTACAGATGCGCTTCGACGAGGCGCATGCCCTGCTGGATGATGCTCAAGCCCTGCTCACGCCGGACATGCCGCAGGCGGCGGTGCGCGTCGCGCTGGAACGCGGACGGCTGATTAACGCGGCGGGCGATCCGGGGGCGGCGTTCCCTCATTTCGAATGGGCATGGGATTATGCCCGCGACACGCAGCAGGACATCCACGCCATCGACGCGGCGCACATGCTGGCGATTGTGACCGGCGGGCGCGCGGCGCTCGACTGGAACGCGCAGGCGCTCGACATCGCCGTCAACAGCGCCGACGAACGGGCGCGCGGATGGGCCGGATCGCTGTACAACACCCTCGGCTGGGCGTATCACGATCTGGGCGACTACAACCTCGCCTTGCAGGTGTTCCTCGAGGCGTTGCAGTTCCGCGAGGCGCAGGGCGAACCGCAGACAATCCGGGCCGCTGTGTGGTGCGTGGGCCGCTGTCTGCGCTCGCTGGAGCTGTACGACGAGGCGCTGACGATGCAAACCGACCTGCTCGCGCAGTACGGCGGCAGTGATCCAAACGGCTACACCGAGGAAGAGATCGGCGAGTGTCTGCTGGCGTTGGGACGTGGACAAGAGGCGCGTAAGCACTTCGCCGCAGCCTACGCCGTGCTGAGTCACGACCCGTGGCTCACCGCCAGCGATCCAGCGCGCATCGAACGGCTGAGAGACTTGAGCCGGTAGTTCTCACAGACAGCGGCCACAGAGCTGTATATCGCTTACCACAGCGTCACGATGTTCGATGTGCGGATTTTCGCATTGCGGCTCATTGGCGTGTCCATCATGTCGATCTTCCTCGGCTTATAGGGAGCGTAGCGCGTCCCGCCGTCACACCCCACCCTTGCCGTCACGCTGCATTTCCATATAATTCCTTCAGCCGCACGACCGATGTCTGCGGCGAATTTCACACGTCTGGACTGGCCTCCGGCGTCGGCACTCCGGTGTCGCGGGGGGCGGGATGAAGGACGTGATCGTCGAAACGCCAACACAAGGAGTAGTACCCATGCCGTCCAAGGTCACGATGCGCGACCTGCTGGAAACTGGCGTCCACTTCGGGCATCGCACCCAGAAGTGGAACCCCAAGATGTCCCCGTTCATCTACACCGCCCGCAATGGTATCCATATCATCGACCTGCGGCAGACGTTGACCAACCTCAACGCCTACTTCGACATGGTCGCGGAAGTGGTGCGCAAGGGCGGCTCCGTCCTGTTCGTCGGCACCAAGCGGCAGGCGCAGGAGACGGTGTTCAAGGCGGCTGTCGACTGCGGCATGCCGTACATCAACGAGCGTTGGCTCGGCGGCACGCTGACCAACTGGCGCACCATCAAGGAGCGGATCGACACGCTCAAGAAGCTGGAAGCCCGCCGTGACAAGGGCGAGTTCAGCCTGCTGACCAAGCGCGAATCCCTGATGCTTCAGCGCGAGATCGACGTCCTCAATCAGCGCCTCGGCGGTATCAAGGACATGAAGCGCCTGCCCGATTTGCTGGTCGTCGTCGACACCAAGCGCGAAGAGACCGCCATCAAGGAGGCCAATGCGCTCAACATCCCGGTGCTGGCGCTGGTCGATACCAACTGCAACCCGGACGTGATCGACTACATCATCCCCGGCAACGATGACGCCATGCGCGCCATCAAGCTGGTGGTCGACGCCATCGCCGACGCGTGAAGGAAGGCAAGGCGATGCGCAAGGCCGAGGACGAGAGCTTCGATGACGACACCGTCAGCGCCGCCGCCCCGGTCATCGACTACGAAGAGGAAGAAGAAGACGAGAACGACGAGCGGTATCTGGGTAAGTCCACCCTCGCCAAGCTCCGCGACGCCAAGCTCTTTGACGAGGACAGCGAAGACAGCGCGGACGACGAATAAGACGCACCCAGCCCACCGCAGCCGCGATGGGCTGGGTTTTACGACAACCAGCCGAACCATACGCGATAGGAGCAGAAATGGCTGAAATCACCGCACAGATGGTCAAAGACCTGCGCGAAATGACCGGCGCTGGCCCGTTGGACTGCAAGAAGGCGCTCGAACAGTTCGGTGGCGATACGAACAAGGCCGCCGATTTCCTGCGCGAGAAAGGCTTGGCGAAGGCCGCCAAGAAGCTGGGCGCCGGCCGGGCCATGAACGAAGGCTTGATCGAGACCTACCTGCACTTCAACAAACGCCTCGGCGTGATGGTCGAGGTCAACTGCGAAACCGACTTCGTCGCCGCGACTGAAGCGTTCAAGAACTTCTGCCGCGAGCTGGCGATGCACATCGCGTCGCTGTCGCCCGAATACGTCCGGCGCGAGGACGTGCCGGAGGCGATTGTCGCCAAAGAGCGCGAAATCCAGACCAACCGCGCTGTCGAGGAAGGCAAACCGGCCGCCATCGCCGAGAAGGTCGCCGAGGGCCGCATGGCGAAGTTCTTCGAGGAGATCGTGCTGATGGAACAGCGCTACTTCCGCGACGACTCGAAGACGATCCAGCAGCTTATGCAGGAGACGGTGGCCGAGGTCGGCGAGAGCATCCAGATCGCCCGCTTCGTGCGCTATGCGCTCGGACAGGGTGACGCTGACAGCGAATAGTTGTGGTATACTGCGTTCCAATGCGAACGAATTTCCACGCCCACTTCGCTGTTCAAACAGCCATCCGCATGGGGATTAGCCAATGTGCTAGTCCCCTTTTTTTGCCTGCCAACCGTCTCAGCACCGCTGGTTTAAGGGAGACTTCATAATGTTCGAATCGACCACCGAAGCCGCCGTTGACTCCTCTCAGGAAGTGCCGGTAACGCCGCCCGGCCCGTACCGGCGCATTTTGCTCAAATTGAGCGGTGAAGCGCTCAATGGCCCACAGGGCTTCGGCATCGACACCAACCGCGCCGAAGCAATCGCCCACAAAATCCGCGAGGTGCATGAGCTTGGCGTGCAGATCGGCATCGTCATCGGCGCGGGCAACTTGTGGCGCGGGACGACCGGCATCAAACGCGGCATGGAGCAGTCGACCGCCGACCACATGGGCATGATCGCCACAGTGATGAACGGGCTGGCGCTGCAAGACGCGCTGGAGCGTATCGGGATCGTCACGCGTGTGCAGACCGCGGTCAGCATGAACGCCATCGCCGAGCCGTACATCCGCCTGCGCGCCATCCGGCACATGGAAAAGGGCCGCGTCGTGATTATGACCGGCGGCACCGGCAACCCGTACTTCACCACCGACACCGCCGCCGCCCTGCGCGCGATGGAGATCAACGCCGACATCGTCATCAAGGCGACCAAAGTCAACGGCGTCTACAGCGCTGACCCGAAGAAAGACCCGACCGCCCAGCGTTTCACCCATCTGAGCTACGATGAAGTGCTGGCGAGCCGCTTTGAGGTGATGGACATGACCGCCTTCGCGCTCTGCCGCGAGAACAACATGCCGATCCTCGTGCTGGACTTCGATGCCGAGGGCGATCTGATCCGCGCGATCAAAGGCGATACGTCGGTCGGCACGCTGGTCAGCCACGAGGGCGGGCTGTTGTAGGACGTTTGCAGACGCCGGCCGACAGGTATCAGTGAGGCAGCACGGGCGCGGGAGACTGCGCCCGTTTGATTCCACGCGCTACGGCGATGCGTGGTGCTGAATCACGAGGCGCACCGCGCTGTCGTCATAAATCATAAACTGCGTCTCGCCGTTGGTGTGCAGCGCGTCGATGACCTCGGCCTGCGTGATCGGCAGCGGATCGCCGGCCAACGTCAGCGTCATGTCGCTGGTGATAAGGCTGACGGCCATCACATCGGGGAACACATCGGCCAGCCGCACGATCAGCGGATCCGGCGGCGCGTCGAGGCGGAACTGGCCGGCAGTCCGAACCACCGCGAGGCCGTCTATTGCAAGCTGATCGACGAGGGTCTGGTACTGATACGCGCCAGAGGGGGCGTCCGAGCGCGCGCCGCTGCTCACCACCAACGCCGTCGCAATCACGGCGGCATTGACGACGATAATCGCCAACGCGCCAAGCCCAATCGGGCGAAGCCGGCGTAGAGAAGGCACGCCGACCGGGCTGGCCGGCGTTGGCGCATACGACACCACGTAGCCGTGATCGGAGGCGTAGCGCAGCAGCGCGTAGATGAGGATGACCACGCCGAGCATCTCGCAGATTTCCTCAAGCGTTGCGACGGCCAAGTACGGGTAGGTCACGCCGACATCGCCGTACATGCTCGCGCTGATGCCCTCGATGACGAACGCGCCGCCCACGTACACCACGGCGGCGATCAGAAACAGCGCCCGTGTCGACGGCGGCAAGCGCACCCAGAAGCGAACGTACACGAGCGTAAACAGGATCAGCGGCGGCAGCGCGGCAAGCTGCCAGCCGAACGTCAGAAATCCACTGAGATCGAAGTCGTTTTGCAACCACTCAGCGAAAATCTCGTGGATGGACGCCGCTTCGTCAATCGAGAGGTACAGGAACACCAGCGCAAGGCCGAACCACAGCAGCACTCCCCGCTGGTTCGACCTGCGGCGGCTGATGGCGATCCACAATAGCAGGATCGACGCGCCGGACAGCAGCAGCGCCGAATACCACGTCGGGATGCTGTCTTCGACGTTTACGCTGAACAGGTCGAGAGCGAGCACGAAGTACGGATGCTGGGCCTCGTTCAGCACAACCTCCGACAAGTACTCGGCGACGAGGCTTTGCACGGCGAACAACAGCGCCAGCCCGCCGAGCAGCAGGCCAACGACGCGCGGAGAAAAGCGGAGATCAAGGCGCACGACTCACCTTCCGGACGTGGAAGCTGCCCCGCCCGATGCCGGTGGCGAATCACCGCGTCCGACAGGGCAGCACGGGCATCGCGCATACGTTAGGACGACTTGCGGCTGGAGCCACTCCCCTTGCCATGGCACTTCAAGCGGATCCGGCCGTTGCCAAACCCGGTCAGCTTGCAGCCAATCGGCACAAAGATCGGGCCGCTGGGCGCGCCGACGAGGATGATGTCGACATCCACAATCACCACGGTCACGGCGACGATGACGATGGTCGTCCCGCCTTCCAGCAGGTCGCCTTCAACGCGCACGATATCCCCGATGTGAATGGATGTCAGCACCGGATCATTCGCGTCGACCTCAATATCGATCCCGAAGATGGTGATGATGTTGATGTTGATCTCTTCGACCGGGCCTTCGATAATGATGACCACGCCGGACGTGTCGTCTGCGGTGACACGGTAGCTGGCGGTGTCGGTATCGCTGACCGTCTGCCCCTCGTGGTCTCCGGACGCGGTTACTGTGTTGGTATGGTCGCTCTCCCCGGTCGGGAACGGCCCGATCACGCACTCGTAAGACGCCCCGGGGACAAGCTCAGCCGGAAGGATGCACGACGCCGTGCTGTAGGTGTCGTCCACCAGCACCAGATTGGACAGCGGGACGTTGCCGGTGTTGGTCACCACGAACCGGTACACCACATCACGCACGCGGTTCACGCGGATCGTGTCGGCCCACGTTGAGCCGCCGTTCTTGGAAATCTGCTTCTCGACGGTGATCGCGGGCAGGTCGCCGCTGAAGTAGTGCGCATCGTCGTCCGCTGTGATTGTGACGCCTTCGTATAGGGCGGTCGCTGTGGCGACGTTGGTGTGCTGGCCCTCCGTCACGGCGAATGGCCCGATGGTACACTCGGCCAAAGCGCCGACAGGGAACGTCTCAGGCCAGCTGCACGCGGACGCGTCAAACAGGCTGTCGGTTAGGCCGATGCCGGTCACTTCGACGTTGCCGACGTTGGTGATTACGAAACGGAACGACACCTGATCGCCAGCCTGATACTCCGGGCCGGGCGCATCATCGGCGTTGTCCCACGTCACGCCGTCGTTGGAGACGAACTTGTCCAAATCGATCGAAGCGGTCTGGCACGACGGGCCGGGCAGCGATGCGATCTCAAACCCGTTCCCCGCCTTCACCGCGACCTGCACATCCCCCTCGGCCACACTGCCGAGAAACGCGATGCTGTAGGTGCGAGTCTCGCTGGTGGACAGCGGCAGATCCCATTTGATCCCGGATACGCCGGTCGTCGGATCCGTGCCGAACGACACGGCTTCCGCTGGAAGGGTCTCGACGACCAGAAGCGGCGGCGTGCAGCTCGGAATGCCGACATCGAAGTGGCTGAGATCGGGGGATTGATCGACACCGGCCACCACGTACGAGAAGCTGGTTTGATTCAACGCGCTGTCGTATACGCGCCCGCCGTAGCTCACGCTGAAGCTGAGCAGCTGCACCGCTGCGCCGCTCTGCGCAAGACCGATCGACACGATAGCTATCATCGCCAGAAGCAGAACCACCGCCCTGCTGCGCCGGCCCATCCACGCTCTGTTTCTCATAAGATCGTTCTCCATCACCCCAATGACTTCAGGCTCGACGATGCCTCCATCGTACACGCTATACCGCCGACCTTCTGCGAATGTCGCGGGGTCGGTACGTAAGTACCTCTCGCATCATGCAACATTGCACGGGCTTCCTCGGTTATGCTGTATGAAGAAGTTCTCTGAACTGTCGCGCTTCCGGGGTTGGCTCATGTTGAAACGTATCTGCAAAATGGCGGCGGTACTGATGGCCGTCGCCGGTGTGTCTGCGGGCATCGCCGCGCAGCCCCAGCAAGTGACCGTGCCTGACCTGAACGGCCTCACCGTCGCGCAGGCTGCCGCACAGCTCAACGCGGCGGGGCTTGCGCTCGGCCGCGAGATCGTCGTGCCAGTCGATGGCCGCACGCCTGATGTCGTCAGCGGTCAATCGGTCGCCGCCGGCCAGTCCGCCGCCGCGGGGTCGGAGGTCGATGTCGAGATCGCGCGCTCGGCCAACATCCGCCTCGTGTATGACGACAACGACCTCACGTTGATCAACCTGACCCACGCCGTCCTGCGGCTGGGCGGGCTGTCGTTCGAGACGGTCGAAAGCACGCAGTCCGCGGCCTTCAACGCCGGCCGCTGGTCGGACATCGTGCGGCCGCGCCAGTGTACGCAGGTGTGGTCGGTGGGGCGCAGCGGGCCGAAGTCACTGCCGGAGTGCGAGTACATCCAGAATTGGCTGACGACCAACAACCGCGGCGAGCACTTCTGGACGGCCGCCAGCGGTGCGCGCACGTTCCGCGTGCTGCAAAATGGCGTCGAGCGCGCCGTGTGCGATGCAGCTCCGACGAACTCACAGGATCGGCCGCTGACATGCGAGCTGTATATCGCCGCCGACGCGCAGGGCGACGATGTCCCGTTCATCTACATCGCCTACACCCGCGACACGCTCGCCGTCATCAACATCTCGCCAGACAAGTGGATGCGGATCAACGACACCGTCCTCGTCAACGGGCTGGAGAACCCCGATCCATTCGGGCGGGAATTCAAGATCAACAACGCCCTGTTCGGCCGCCCCGAGATCGTCGCGCGGATCAACCGCCTCGCCCCCAATCAGTGCGTAGTGTTCGCGACCGATGCCGTGACCGAACCTGCCGGCCTACAGGACTGCGCCATGATCGTGACGTATACCGTTCAAGCGTCGCAGGCGTGGTGGAGCGCCAATTTCGAGGTTCAGGGACAGGATGGCAAGCGGCGCTTGTGCAACGCCGCGCTCAACGACCGTATGACCGTGTGCATTATGCCCCGTTAGGGGGCAGTATTCAGGAGTCAGGAGTCAGTAATCAGGGGGAAGTTGTCAGGAGGCAGGGGGCAGAAGGCAGAAATCTGGGGTCAGGCCGGCCGGGCGATGACGACCATACGCGGCGCGCCATCCTCGAACTCACCGCCGTCGAGATCGCCGTAGATCGTACTGACTTCCCAACCGGTCATCATCAGCAGCAGCTTGATCTCACTCGCAAAGTAGTAGTACAGGCGCAGCGGCGCAAACGTCCGCTTCACCGTGCCGTCGGCGGTGATCTCGTCGTAGATCCACGTCACCTGAAGCGTTTGCATCGTGCGGTCGAGCGTGCTGATCGACTGCTGCATGACCAGATGTCCGGTCTCCGGCTCAAGAAACGTGCGCTCGAAGATCAGTCCGTCGGAGTCCTCGGTCGCATACACATCGCCGGCGTTGGGCAGGTCAAGCACCAGCAGCCCATCGTCGCGGGTGTGTTCACGCAGGTGGCGCAGCACCGTGATTTGCGAGTCCTGATCGAGGAAATGCATCAAGCCGTTATACGGGACGAGCGTCAGGCCGAACTTGACGGGGAACTTGAAGGTACGCGCGTCGCCTTCATAGAAGTGCAGGCGATCGGTCAGCTCTTGTTCGGCGTCGAGCAGGGCGCGGGCGCGTTCCAACATGCGCGGCTCGTTGTCGATGCCGTGAACGTCGTAACCGGCACGCGCCAGCGGGAACATCACGCGGCCTGTGCCACAGCCTACGTCGAGGATCGGCCCGTCGATGTCCTGCGCCAGCTCAAGGTAGAACGGCAGATCGTCGTTCTTGTCGGTGTTCTCGGCATCGTAGTAACGCGCGATCTGGGCGTAAAAACCACTCACGGCAGCACTCCTCTCGTGTCCCTATTATACGTTTAAGCCCGAAAGTCGAGAGGCTCGGTCTCCCATCTTGAACCGTTAGTCGAGCTATACGGCGCGGCGTTTTCTCATCACTCACCCCCTCAACTACTCACTTTAGCGGCGGTTCAGAAACATCTCCACCGCGCGCAGGTGATCTTCGGCGGCCCACAGCGCGGGGAATACGTCTCTTTCGGTTTGCAGCGCGTCGGCGTAGGGCTGTGTCAGCCCGGCCCACAGCACGCGCTTGATCGACGCGACCACCGTTGGCGGGTGCTTGGCGATGCGCCGGGCGAGCGTCAAGGCCTCGTCCAGCGCCTGCGCGCGCGGCGCGACGTGATGCGCCAGCCCGAACGCCAACAGCTCATCCGCGCCCATCGGTCGGCCTTCGAGCAAGATCGCCAACGCGCGGCTGTAACCGACTGTACGCATCAGCCGCTGACCTGCGCCCCACCCCGGCGTGAGCGCCATGCGGATTTGCACGAACCCCATCTGCGCGGCCTCATCCACGATGCGCAGATCGCACGCGATGGCAATTTCGCTGCCGCCGCCGAGCGCGTAGCCATGAACGGCGGCGATGACCGGCGCTGGCAGGCGCTCCATGATCGCCAGCGCGTCGCCCATGATGGTGATGAACTCGCGGGCATCGGCCTCGGTCGGGCGGCTTTGCAGGTCGATCAAGTCGCCGCCGGAGCAGAACGCATCACGCCCCGCGCCGGTCACGATCAAGACGCGCAAGGACGGGTCATCGGCCAGTGACTCGATCAGCCCGTGAAACTGGCGCATCGCGTCCAGCGTGAGCGCATTGCGGACATGCGGCCGGTTGAACGTCAGGATAGCGATGCCGTCGGCGTCGCGTTCGAGCAGGACATCCGCGCTCATCCGGCGATCCCTGAGTTAACATCTGGATCGGCCGGCGGCGCGACAACCGCCGGTGCTTCAACTGTGTCCGGTTCGCGCTCCGGCTCGCGGTCAGGCCGCAGCACGATCACCGCCAGCGGCGGCACGGTCAGCGTCAGGCTGTGTTCCCATTCGTGATGGCGGTGTTCCTGACTGTGCAGCGGCTCAGGATTCCCGACGCCCCCGCCACCGAACTCGGCCGCATCGCTGTTGAGGACTTCGCGGTATGTGCCGGGCTTCGGCACGCCGATCCGGTAATCGTACCGAACCACCGGCGTCCAGCTTGCGATGACGATCAGCAGATCGTCCTTGTCGTCGGCATAGCGAACGTAGCTGAAGACGCTGTTCTCGTTGTCGTTCGCGTCGATCCAGTTGAACCCGTGGAAGTCGAAGTCATGCTGCCAGAGTGATGGCTCGTTACAGTAGAACGCGTTAAGCCGCTTGCACCAGTTTTGCAGCGACTGATGCGTGTCCCACGACAGCAGATGCCAATCCAGCTGACGCGCCTCGCTCCACTCGCGCCACTGGCCGATCTCAGACCCCATGAAGTTGAGCTTTTTCCCCGGATGGGTGTACATATAGCCGAACAAAAGGCGCACCGTGGCGAACTTCTGCCACCAGTCGCCCGGCGCCTTGTTGATCATCGAGCCTTTGAGATGCACGACCTCGTCGTGGCTGAGCGACAGTACGAAGTTTTCGCTGAAGGCGTAGAACAGGCTGAAGGTGATCTTGTCGTGCTTCCAACGCCGGTAGATCGGGTCGGCCTTGAGGTACTCGAGCGTGTCGTGCATCCAGCCCATGTTCCACTTGAGCGTGAAGCCGAGGCCGCCGATGTAGATAGGCCGCGAGACCATCGGCCACGCCGTCGACTCCTCGGCGATGGTGATCGCCCCCGGCGCTTCACGATGGACGACCTCGTTGAACTGGCGCAGAAAGCTGATCGCGTCGAGGTTTTCACGCCCGCCGTAGCGGTTGGGGATCCACTGCCCCTGCTCGCGCGAGAAGTCGAGGTAGATGATCGACGACACCGCGTCCACGCGCAGGCCGTCGACATGATACTCCTTGAGCCAGAACAGCGCGCTGGCGAGCAGGAAATTGCGTACCTCGTTGCGGCCGAAGTTGAAGATCAGCGTGCCCCAGTCAGGATGCTCACGCTGAAGCGGATGCTCGTGCTCGTAGAGATGCGTGCCGTCGAAGTAGTTGAGGCCGTGGCCGTCTTTCGGGAAGTGCGCCGGCACCCAGTCGAGGATCACGCCGATGCCCGCTTGATGCGCCGCGTCGATCAGCGCCATGAGCTGATGCGGCGTGCCATAGCGGCTGGTGGCGGCGAAGTAGCCGGTCACCTGATAGCCCCAACTGCCGTCATACGGGTACTCGGTCACCGGCATCAGTTCGATGTGTGTATAGCCCATATCCTTGACGTAGGTGATGAGCTTGTCGGCCAGTTCGGTGTAGGTCAGCCAAGAACCGTCGTCGTGGCGCTGCCAGCTCCCCAGATGCACCTCATAAATCGCCATCGGCTTCTTGAGTGGATCGCTCTGCGCGCGCGCTTCCATCCACGCGCTGTCGCCCCAGCGGTAGCCGGACAGGTCGGTGACGATCGAGGCATTCGCAGGCCGCACCTCGCTGAAGAACGCGAACGGATCGGACTTCTGGAAACGCCACCCCTGATTGTGCGAACGGATATCGTAGCGGTAGACCTCGCCCTCGCCGATGCCGGGGACGAACAACTCCCATACCCCGCCCGTGCGCATCCGCATCGGCAGGCCGCGCTCATCCCAGCGATTGAAACCACCGATGATGCTGATGCGCAGCGCGTTCGGCGCCCAAACCGCGAAGTTCACACCCCGCACGCCCTCATGCTCGACTACGTGCGCGCCGAACGCGTCATAGGCGTACAGCAAGTTGCCCTCGCCCCATAGATACAGGTCGACATCGCTCATCAGCGGGCCGAACCGGTACGGGTCGTCGACCTCGGTGATTACGCCCTCGAAGTCGGTTTGCTTCAGGCGGTAGGCGAACCCTTCCATCACCGCGCCGTCCACGACCACCGAGAACAGCCCGTCGGCGTGGATTTTCTCCATCGGGTGCTGAGCGCCATCCGGCAGCACCACGGCAAGTTCCTTCGCCCACGGCCGGAAGGCCCGAACGGCCACGCCACCATCCACCGCGTGCGGGCCAAGAAGGTCGAACGGCGCGCCATGCCGCCCTTCGACCAACGCCGCCACGGCATCGGGATGAATCTCTATGTCTAAAGCCATGTATCATAATCCTCTACGTCTTACGGCCGTGCGGTCAGAATGAGGTCGATTGTAGCGCATGGCGGCCGTCACCCGCGATACGCGCACAATTGCCGCGTCACCGTGCATCCCGTACAATGCGGCTCTGTGAGATCGCACCCCGTTGAGGACTACCCGTGGCCCGTAAACCCGCCGAACAAGCCGTCAGCCGTGAAGACATCCTTCACGCCGCAGCCGAAGTCCTGCGCCGTAACGGCTACGAAGGCACGACGATGAAGGACATCGCTGCGCAGGTCAATCTGACCGCGGCGAGCCTGTATCACCACTTCGAGAACAAGGACGTGCTGCTGCTGGCTGTGCTGGAATTGGGCCTGCGCTACGTCGCCCGCGAGATCGAGTCGATCGTGAACGACTCATCGCTGACCAACGTCGAGAAGCTGCGCCGTATCGTCCACATCCACATCGCCAACCAGACCGAGAACCGTCCCGCCGGCGTGGCGATGGTGTACGAAGTGCGGCACATCGTGGCGCAGCAGCCACGCGGCGGCTTATCGGATGAGACGATTGCCGAGTACAACGCGCGCCGCGCCAGCTTTTTCGCCGAACGCCGCCGGTTCGAGGCGTTGTTCCAGCGCGTCGTCCGCGAGGGGATCGCGGCGGGCGAGTTCCGGCCGGTCGATGTGCCGGTCGTCGTCAAGACGATCCTCGGTGCGAACAACTGGGTATCGGTGTGGTACAGCGAAGGCGGCCGCCTCAGCGGAGAACAGATCGCTGAAGAAATTGCTGAATTGTTTGTGAGGGCGCTGCATCCGTGAAGCCAATCCGCCTAGAACTCAAGAATTTCCTGCCGTATCAAGTCCCCGACCCGCTGCGCTTCGACGGGATCCATCTGGCATGCCTCACCGGCTCGAACGGCGCGGGCAAGTCGTCGGTGCTGGACGCCATTACGTGGGTGCTGTGGGGCGTCGCACGCTCTAAACGTGACGACGAGCTGATCCATCAGGGCCAGACCGAGATGCACGTCCAGTTCGACTTCGAGCAGGATGACGTGCTGTATCGCGTCATCCGGCGGCGGTCGAAGAAGGGTAAGACTGGCAGCACCGAACTGACGCTGCTGGCGATGAACGGCGAGCAGTGGAACCTGATCAGCGAGCCGTCGATTCGCCAAACCGAGAAGAAGATCGTCGACATCCTGCACCTGAGCTATGACACGTTCATCCACTCGGCGTTCTTGCAGCAGGGCCGCGCCGACGCCTTCACGACCCGCACACCCGCCGAGCGCAAGGCGATCCTCGGCGAAATCCTCGGCTTGGAGCAGTGGCAGAAATACGAAGCGGCGGCAAAGGAACGGTACAACGTCCTCGAACGCGAGGTCGACCTCAACCGCCGAGAGATCGAGTCGATCGAGGCCGAGCTTGCCAAGCGCCCCAGCCTCGAAGCGGACAAGGCGCTCGCGGAGGCCAGCGTGCGCGAGGCGGAAGCGGCGCTGGCCCTGGCGCAGCAGCGGCTCGACGTCGTGCGTGATGCGCCGGAAGCCCTGCGGCGCGCGCAAACCGACCGCAAGGATCGCGTCGACCGCGAGCTTGACCTCAAGCGCCAGCAAGACGAGGCCGAGCAGGAGATGGCGCGTTGGGCCGGCGAAATCGACGCGTGTCAGCAAATCGTGGGACAGCGCGCGGACATCGAAGGCGGCTACGAATCGCTGCAAAGCGCACGTGAGGCCGACCGGTCACTGCGGGACAAACTGGACGCGCTCACCGACATCGACCGCCAGCGTGCCGACCTCAACGGCCAACTCACCGCCGCGCGCGCCCGCCTCGACTCCGAGATCACGCGGCTGGAACGCAGCATCGACGATCAGCAGGCCGTGATCGACGCCGATCCGTCGGCAGAACTGGAGTCGGTGCAGGCGGAACTCAGCGCGCTGCACGAGGCCGAGGCCCGCCGCGAGGACATGCAGCGCGAGGAGACGTTGATCCGCGAGGAGATTGCCGATCGCAAGGCGCGCCTCGATACACTCGAACTCGATGGCGGGAAACTGCGCAAACGGCGGGATACGCTGGCGGAAACGGACGACGCCAACTGTCCGACCTGCGGCCAGCCCCTCACGCCAGAGCATCGGGCCGAGATGGTGGGCCAACTCGACGGCGAACTCGTGGCGCATCGCGCCGAGTGGGTCGAGGCCAAGCGCGCGCGGCCGAGCTAGACGACCGCCTCAAGCGGCATGGGCGCGAACTCAAAAAGCTCACCGCGACGCTGGCGGGGATGGCGAAGCTGCAAGAACGCGCCGGTCATCTCTCGGCCAGCGCGGAGGCAGTCGCTCAAGCGGCGAGCCGGCAGGCCGAGGATGCGCAGCAGCTTGACGCCTGATCGCGCAGCGCGACACCGGCGACTATGGCCACGACGTGCGGGAGGCGCTCGCGGCGCTCGACGCCGAGGCCACGGCGCTCGGTTACGACAAGGGCGCGCACGATGCCACCCGCCGCACGCTCGACGACTACCGGCAGTACGAACGGCTCAAGGTGCGTCTCGAGTCGGCGCTGGAGCAGCTGCCCAAGTTCGAGCAGTCACGCGCCAACGCCGAAGCCCGCCGCGACCGGCTCGCCACCAACATCGCCGCGCTGGCCGCCGAGATCGAGCAGATCGACATTCAATTGGCCGGGCTGGAGGAACGCGCCCGCGAATACGCCGAGCGCGAGGCCGAACGCCGGATACAGGACAACGTCCGGATTCAAGCGACGGGCCGGCTCGCCAAGATCGAACAGCAGCTCGACACGCTGGACAGCCGGTTGGAACGGCGCGCGTATCTCGACGAAAAGCTCGCGGCTGACCAGCACGAGATGGGGTTGTACGCCGAACTGCGCACGGCGTTCGGGCGCAACGGCGTCCCGGCGATGATTATCGAATCGGCCATCCCGGAGCTTGAGGAGCTTGCCAACGACCTGCTGCGCCGGATGACCGAGGGCCGCATGGCTTTACGCCTGATCACGCAGAAGGATAAAGTGACCGGCGGCGTGATCGAGACGCTCGACATCGAGATCGCCGATGAACTCGGCACACGCAGCTACGAGACGTTCAGCGGCGGCGAGGCGTTCCGCATCAACTTCGCCCTACGTGTGGCGCTCAGCAAGCTGCTGGCGCGGCGGGCTGGGGCACAGTTACGCACGCTGTTCATCGACGAGGGCTTCGGCACGCAGGACGAATCCGGCCGCGCCCGTCTCGTCGAGGCGATCAACGCCATTCAGCACGAGTTCGACCTGATCCTCGTCATCACGCATATCGACGACCTGCGCGACAGCTTCCCCGTGCATATCGTGGTCGACAAGACGCCAACCGGCAGCCGGATCAGCATCCGCTAGGGCGAGCGACGCGTGATGAGTGGAAAGTGATGAGGAAGGGCAAGGGCAGACACAAAGGCCACCGAGAACAAGAGAGCGCACAGAGGACGTCCATAAGGGCAAGCCGATGGCTCACCGTGATTGACATCTGGTAAACACACGGACAAACAATGCTATACTCAATCTATCTAGTTTGAGGCATAAAATGACTAACACTAATCCCAAATCTAGTATACATACGTTGGAGGAGCAGCTGACACAATTGGCGCCCGCGCTAACGGAAGCATTGGCTGTAGTTAGCGCAGTCAAGGGTGACGAAACATCACTACCTGACCGCAATACACGACGTGCGTTGATCGCTGCTTGGATCGGATCAATGAACTCCGACTCTACGGACGCCTCGACATCGATTGACGAAACACTGAAGCAGGCGTATGGCGTCACAAAACAGCCTGCTGATTGATACAAATATCCTCGTCGCGGCGGCGTACCCGAAAGACGTCAACCATCAACAGGCTGCTATCTTCTTTGAGGTATACATTGACCGTGATCTTGTTGTACCATCTCCCGTACTGAGTGAGTTATTCTACGTGTTACTTGTACGAGAAGGTTATCCAACGGCGCTTGGCGCCGTCGCTCATACTATTCGTACGTTTGAAATTGTGTCCAGTCAACACAGCGATTATATCCGAGCTATCCAGATTATGCGTCAGCATCTCGACGCACGGCTTGACCTCACCGACGCGATGGTGGTGGCGATTGCTGAACGACTAAAGATTGCGGAAATTGCCACATTCGATCGGCGCGACTTCTCAATCGTCCAACCCAAACACGGTGGTAGCTTTACGCGACTTCCATAACACAAGACAGCTCTGTGTCACCTCATCCTGCATCACAGCGACGCAGCCGCGCCCCCTGACTACTGTCCCCTGACAACTGACAACTGTCCCCTAACAACTGACAACTGCCCCCGGCCCACCTATCGCTCGCGCTGCAGCAGGATCAGCGTCTTGTCGTCCAGCAGCTTGCCGTTGAACCGCGCGTGCAGCGTTTGATTAGCGTGCGCGCTGACCGTATAGACCCACCGGCGCGGGGTCGACTCGCGCAGCACCGACCCGCAGTCTTCGCAGGTCACGCGGTGGCGCACGACCGGCACGCCGAGATAGCGCCGCCGCACCGCCTTGACGTGCAGATGCGCCGATCCACACGCCGGACAGTGTTCAATCGGCACCCCCGCGCGATAACGCCCGTTCGAGCGCGCATTGACCGTGTACAGCGTGCCGTAGACCAGCCCTAGTCCGCCCATCAACACCAGCGGCAGAATCGGAAGCGTGACCGGCGCGGACGGCGTCGAAGGGGTATCCGCTGGCGCGCTCGCCGCGGGGAGAGGCGGCAGCGCGGCGATCACAGCCTGCGTCGGCGTCGGCTCGGAGGTCGGTTCTGGCGTCGGGCTGGGCTGAACCGGCACGACGGCCGGGTTGGCGGCACGCGTCCCGCTGGTGAGTGGTTCACGGGTCGGCGTGACGGTTGGCGCGGGCAGGGTGGCGGGGGACGCGCTGCTGTCATCCGGCACATCGGACGGGAACAACATGGCGACCGTCGTGCCGCTGGGATCGACCGGCGCGGCCAGCCCCATGTCGGCGCGGCGCGGGATCAGCGCGAGCGCGACCCCTTCGCCGATCTGCGCGCCGCCGTTGACGAAATCACGCGCGCCGTCGAGCGCGACCGGCAGGCTTCCGCGCGGCTCGATCCGCCCGAACAGCACACCGCACGCCGACGGCACGCTTTCCGGCAGCGGCGAATACGTCGTCACATACGCCGACACGCCGGGGAAAGCTGTCCAGTCGAACGGTGAGAACAGCGCGACGGCGACCGTCTTGTCGGTCGGCAGCGCATTGACCAGCGCTTGCTGCGCTTGATCCGAGCCGGCGTTGAGCGTGAACACCACGGTCAGGTCGGCGCGGCGCGACGCATCGACCGCGCGCGCAATATCGCTGTTGGACGGGCTTTCGGCCACTCCGACCCAGCGCACGACATCGGGCGGCAGCACGTCACACTCGGTGCGAATCGACGGGCGCGAGGCCGGGTAGATCAGCGCGACGGTGCGGTCGCCGGTGAGGGGCAGGACGCCGTTTTGATCGTAGGCGACCGTCGTTCCGGCGTCGAACAGCTCGCCGACCAGCGCCGCGCCAGACACCGCGTCCACGCGCGCATCGGCCGATTCGGGCGCTAACGGTTTCCAGTCGAGCAGGCCGTAACGCGCCTTGGCATTCAGAATCCGGCGCACGGACTCGTCGATGCGCGCCTCGCTCAGCCGGCCAGCGCGCACAGCCCCGACGGTCGCCTTGATCGCCTCGACCTGCGTGTCGGGGCTGAGGTGCGCGCCAAACGCGACCAGATCGACGCCCGCTTCAATGGCGCGGATCGAGGCTTCAGGGATGCTGTAAGTCGTGTCGATCGCGTCCATCTCGATCGCGTCGGTCATAATCAGGCCGGTGAAGCCCATCTGCTCGCGCAGCAGGCCGGTGACCACATTGTGCGACAGCGACGCCGGCAGCGGGCCGTCGGGGTCAAGCGCCGGATACCAGATGTGCGCGACCATCATCGCTTCAACGCCGGCCGCGACTGTCCAGCGGAACGGCGCGAACTCGACCGTTTCTAGCTCGTCCACCGGATAATTGACGACCGGCAGCGAGGTGTGCGAATCGTGCTGCGTGTCGCCGTGGCCGGGGAAGTGTTTGGCCGTCGCCATCACGCCGCCGGCCTGCATTCCGCGGATCAGGCCGGCCAGCATCTGACCGGTGCGCTGCGGCTCGCTGCCGAAGCTGCGCCGGCCGATCACCGGATTACGCAGGTTGGTGTACAGGTCAGCGACCGGCGCGAGGTTGAGGTTGACGCCCACGGCAGATAGTTCGCGGGCCATCGCCTCGCCGGTGCGCATCGCCAGCGAGACATCGCCGGTGGCGGTCAGCAGCATCATAGCCGGGAAGGTCGTGAAGCCATCTTTGAGCCGCGCGATCACGCCGCCTTCCTGATCGGTGGCGATGAACATCGGCGTCCCGCCGGCATCGACCACCGTCTGCTGCCAGTCGTTGATAAGCGCTGTCACCTCTGGCGGCGTGCCGACGTTGCTGACGAACAGCACGGCCCCGCCGGGCTGCCAGTCTTGCAGCATCCGGCGGTTCGGCTCGTTCAGCACCGGGCCGTAGATGCCGACGAGGAACATCTGCGCGACCTTTTGCTCCAGCGTCATCGACGCCATCAGCGCGTCGACGCGTGACTGCCCCAGTGCCGGGGCCGTTGAAAGCACGGCCATCACCAGCACGATCAACGCCATCCACGCCGGACGAGCCGGGAATCGGCGGCGCATCCGCGCGATCAGCGGCGTATATCGGCTTGGCGTTCTCTCAGCACCCATCACTCAGCACTTCCGATTTCCTGCTCAGAACACGCCGTGCTCCACCATCAGGACATATAAGAAGTTATCGCGCTCTTCGGCCGTCATCAAGCGCGGACGTGCGTTCTCCTCGATAATGCCGGGATAAATGGCGACGGTCATCAGGCGGCCGTCATAGATGTACAACTCGTCAAGGCTGAAGCGCACCCCCGCCCACCACGACTGATCGAACAAGAAGTTGCCGATGCCGTAATGCAAGAACGCCGTACCTTCCCCATAACCCGTGATGACGTTGTAAGTCTGCGGAAAGTGCGCCTGTGTGCCGATCACCACATCCGCGCCGAGGCGGGCATAGTTGGCGAAGTCGATGCGCTGTTGATCGGTCGGCGCATACTGATCGAACTCCCAGTATTGCAGCGAGAGGATGACGACGTCGTTCTCGGCCTTGAGCGGCGGCAGCACGGCACGCAGCCATGCGGTGTCGCATGGGGCGGCGCCGGGGCGGTTCTGCGACCCGCCGACATGCGCATAATACGGGCCGGGCAGGTTGCAGCTCAGCCACGCGATGCGGTTGCCGTCGCGCTCGATGATAAGCGGGCGCTGCGCATCGAGGATCGTCTCGCCCCCGCCGATGGTCGAGAAGCCCTTGTCGTGGAACAGCCGCAGCGTGTCACGGTAGGCGCCGTAGCCGTAGTCGTTGTTGTGATTGCCGCTGAGTTCGACCACATCGACGCCGAGCCGGTCGAATACGTCGAAGTGTTCGGGCTTGGTGCACATGCTGTTGCCCCCGCCGAGTCGTTCGCCGCCGCGCGGGCAATCGGCCACCGCCGACACCTCGTTGGAGACGTGGAACACGTCGGCGCGGGTGGTGTACGGCGCGATCAACTCCGCCGCCCAGTCTACGCCGTGTTCATCCAGCGCCGGCGTGACGTTGCGTGCCATCGCCGTAACGCCGGACAGCATGACGGTCGTGAGCTTGTCCGGGTCGTAATTCGGCGTGTAGCTCGCCATCGCCAGCGGGTACGTGTCGAGCGCATACAGCGGGTGCTGTTCGTCGATCCACAGCACGCGCAGCCGCAGGTTTACGGCGTTCCACGGCACAATCGCCCAGCGCGTGCGGTCGCGGTACAGGTCGTTGAGCAGCGCCGCATCATCATTCACGGTGCGGATGTTGGGATGCAGCGGCCGGCCGTAGGCGAACAACGCGTCACGCGTGGCGTGTGTGATCGTGAGCTTGGGGTCATCCTCGCCCCGCAGCAGCGCGTCGAACTGCGCACGCGGCAGGTTGAACATCCGGCTTGGGAACGCCGCGACCGGCACGAACAGCGCCAGTCCCATGCCTTGCTGCGGAGGAGGCGTGCGGGTAGCGAATACGACCGGCGCAGACGTCGGCGCGAGGTTCGCCCCGTAGAACGCCAAGTAATCAGCGATGTGCGCCGACCAGTACGCGTCGTTGTGCTGCCCCGCCGGGTTGATGATATAGGTGTGCGCGATACGCGCTTCCTTGAGCCGCGCGTCCATGATGTCGAGGCCCGGCGCGGCGTAGTCGTCGATGCCGCGATCAAGGTACAGCGGCGGCGGATTCTGCACGACCAGCGCCAAATCGAGCGGGTTCTGGTCGTCCGGCGCGTGATACAGGTCGAAGAACGCCGAGTGCCCGCCGATTGCCACGAACTGATCGGGATAGCGCAGGCCGATCTGATACGCCCAGAATCCGCCGCGTGAAATGCCGCCGATCGCCCGCCGTGACGGATCGAGGCCGAACTGCGCCTCGGCCGCGGGGATCAGGTCGTGGTAGATGACCTCGCCCCACGAGTCCGGCCCGAACTGGTTGGCGTTGGCAAGCTGTTCGCCGTAGGGAAGCACAATCGCCATATACGGCAGAGTCTTGTCAGCGATGCCGATCTCAAGCTTGCCGGCCACGTCGAGGTCGACCCAGTGGTTGTCATCGCGGTTCGAGCCACCCAACAGCACGGCATACGGCAGCGGCGTATGCTCCTCGGCGCACGGCGGCAGGATCACCGTCACCATGAATCCACGGCCAGCACGCGGGCTGTCAAGCGTCACGCGCTGACGACTGCTAGCGATCTCGGTACACGTCGGGGATGGTGCGGCGGGTAGGCTGACGGCTAACGACAATACAAGCAGCGCAAGGACAAGGCGCATCCGTTCGACCTGATTAGCTCATGGGCATCAAACCGCGCGAGTATACCGGTTACGGCGCGTGACCGATATGCGCGAGTCGGCCCGAAACTGCGTGCGCCGGCAGCAGAAGGCACAATACGCCCCATCCGGTACGGATTCCCTCAAGGTCGCGTGACAGACGGCCACTCACTCGCGCCGCGTAAGGTGGGCGATGAACACGCAATACCACATTACCCCCGGCAGGTTCAGTATCCTGCTTAGTATCGGATCGCGACGGTCTTGGCCGACTTCACGCGTACGACAATCGTATCGTCCAGATCGCCTTCAGGCGGGTTCGGATTGCCGTACTTGCCCATCACCAGTGAGACGAGGCGGCGCTTCTCCTCGACGCCGGTGACTTCCTCAGCCATCCCCTGCATGCTGACGAATGTGATTGGGTCGTCCGGTTTGCTGACGCACACGGCGATCCGCGGGTTGGCGCGAAGATTGCGTCCCTTGACCGTCGAGACTCCGGTCATAAACACGATTTCGCCCGCATCCAGCTCATACCATACCGGCACAAGGTGCGGCTGTCCGCTGCTGTTGACGGTCGCCACCAGCACGTCGCGTCCGCCTTCCGCTAGGATGCCTGAATCTGATCCTCAGTTAGGTTGTCCATTCACAAGTCCTCAATGTCGGTTGCCGAGAGTATACCTCTACCGGCAGTCGACATTCAGCTACACCACGCGAATGTGATCCTTGTCGACATACAGCAGCGCGATCGGATCGCCGGGGTTGGGCAGCACCGACCGGGCGAGATCGTTTCGGGTTTCGGTCGCTTCGTCCTCAATCACGAGGCCCTCCGGCGCGCGCACGCGATACTTGACCGTCACGCGATAACTGCGGCTCGTTCCGCCTTCGCTGTTGGTGCTGGTATGCCAGCGCCCCCACGCCGAGACGACCTGACCCAGCAGCAGCTGACCGTTCTTGAGGTAGAACCTGCGCCGGCGCGCACCGAAGACCATCACGAGAATCAGGATCAGGAAAATGGAACCGAAGACGCCGCCGATAATGAGTACCGGCACGTTCATCAGCCCGCCGGTATCGACAAACGGCACCTCCATATCGGTGAAGCCGGTCGCATTGAACATGAACAGCGTGAAGCCGAGAGATGCAGCGAGGATCACGATGACGAGCAGGATCACGCCGTTGCCGCTGCGCAGGGTGTTGCGCTCACCGGTCAGGTATTTCCCATCACCACGCCGCAGCGTAAAGACGTTCGCCAACTGCGGCCCACGCTGAACCGGACGTCCGTCTCCGCCGGTCAACTCCACCGGCGCGGCGCTGCCCATCGTGTCCGACCACACGAACGTCGGCCCGACCGAGATGCTTACGCCATCCGCGTCGCGCGCGGCCTGCTGATCGGCCCGGTTATCGGCCACGAACTGCCGCCGGAGCGCGTCCTCCTGCTGGCTGAGCGCATCGCCGGACGCAAACCCGCTGATGCCGATCCCGCCCAACGCCGATCGCGGCTGTGCCGATGACGACGGCGTATTGACCGATCCCCCCTCTCCTTGCACCGTGATGCCCGCCTCGGCCAATTCTTTGCGCGCAAGCTCACGCAGTTCGGGATCGGGGTCTTGCTGGTAAACAGCCATGAACAGCGGCGTGAGTTGGTCGCCGCCGAAGCGCGCCGCCATGCCGAGGATCATCTTGCGCTGTGCCAGTGGCAGCTTGGCGAACTCGCCGTAATTGGGAATCTGCGCGCTCATCGAAGCCCTCCCCAGTGTGATTCGGCCTTACGGATACAATCAGCAGCCCTGCTGTACAGCTTATGAGGAATCCGGAATGCGCGCCATCCGCAGCGCAAGCGATGCGTGAAAAGTAGGACATGATGCGGAGCAGCAGCATCACGCCTATAGATTCCACACCCCAACGTGGCGATCTATCGAATCAAAACGGCGCAGCCTGAATTGGCCGCGCCGTGTGCTGCTTGAATTCGGGTAAGGTCGTTAATCCCCGCTGCCGACGACGGTCAGTTCGCCCAACGCGTCCATCATCTCGTGGAACTGTTGGATGTAGAGCTGCTGCTTGCTGTCGCTCATGGCGACCGGTGGATTGGGATGCACCTCGACCATCAGGCCATCAACGCCGACCGCTTTGGCCGCCCGCGCCATCGGAACGGCGATGTCCCGCCGGCCTGCGCTGTGCGAGATGTCGATCACGACCGGCAGGTGCGTCTCCAGTTTGAGAGCCGCCACCGCGCCGATGTCGAGGCCGGCGCGCGTCCACTTCTCGAAGCTGCGGATGCCGCGCTCAATGAGGATCACATTCGGGTTGCCGCTGCTCACGATGTACTCGGCGGCGTACAGGAATTCTTCCATCGTCGCGCCGAAGCTGTGCTTGAGGATGACCGGCTTCTGCTGCTGACCGAGCGCCTTGAGCAGATACGCGTTCTGCATGTTGCGCGCGCCGACCCAGAACACGTCGACGTAGTCGAACATCATCTGAAGCTGGCTCTTGTCCATGATCTCGGACACGATGAACTGCCCGTGCTTATCGGCCACCTGCCGCGCGATCTTCAGGCCAGGCTCGCCCAATCCCTGAAACTCATACGGCGACGTGCGCGGCTTATACGCCATCCCGCGCAGGAACTTGACACCGCGCTCGGCCAACGCCGCCGCCGTCTCGTCCATCTGCTCCATGCTTTCAATCGCGCACGGGCCGGCGATGATCTGGAACGCGCTGTTGCCGATCTGCGTCACGCCGTCAGGCATGGTGATGATCGTGCGCTCGCCCGGCGCTTTGCGCTGTACCTTGATCTTCGCCTTGGTCTGCGATTCCTCAAGGGCCATCGACGCGCGGAAGATCTCACGGAACAGCGCCTTGATCGTCTCGTTGCTGAACGGGCCTTGATTCGCCATCTCAAGCGCTTGCAGCATCTGGCCTTCGCGCACGGGATCGTAGAACGTGTTGCCGAGGTGAGCGTGGACTTTACCGATCTCACTGACGACTTTGGCGCGCTGGTTGAGCAAGTCAAGCAGCTTGAGGTTGATCTCGTCAACCTGCCCGCGAAGTTCCTGCAAACGATCTTCGGTCATGGTGGATTATCCTGAACCTTAGGGGCCTCGCTGTTGGCGGGTCATTATAAGGCCACCGGCATCGCGCGGCAACCGGAGTCAGGCAGAATCGACAAGTGGCGGTTGTCTACTCTCTCTCCTCCACCGCGCACCCCTCCGGCAGAGGCACGCCGAGGACGCCCTCATCAAGGCCGATCCCTCGCACGCGCCACTGACCCACTTCACGATGAAAATAAACCGCCATCGTCATATCCCGTGCGGCGACTCGCGCCGTGCCGGGAAGGATCCTGAACTGCGCGCCGCCCGCCTCGCACGCCTTAACCGTGCCGTCGAAGCGATACGACTCCGGAAGCACGCCTGATGCGGTGGCGATTGACAGAAACACCTGCTCCGAGCCAAGCTGCTGCTGCCATCCGCTGTCGAGCAGGGCGAATGTCTCATCATACTGCGCCAGTCCGATCGCACGGAAGAACGTGTCGGCACGGTCGCGCAGTTCGGTGAACTCCGGGTCAGCCGGGCCGAAGCGCGTAATAGCGAGGATCGACACCACGGCGAGGACGGCGCTCACGGCGAGCATGAACAGAGTACGGCGATTGCGGAAAGGGACGGTCATCATGTTCTAAAATTCGACTTTCGATATGCTCAGGATACACCGGAATGGTTGATTGCATGGCTCCGATGCTGAGCATAGATCACAAGATGAGTACTTATCATGCGATGGATCATCAAGTAGACAAAGTTAGGTATCATGGTCTAGTCAAACCCGTAGGCACAATCCGGTGATTCGCCATGTCTCAACAATCTATTGCGTCTGTTCGCAAGCGCCGCAATGGCGAAGCGAACAAACTAGCTGCGAAGGATCGTGGTGTTCACGACTGGTATCGCTTTGTGCTGTCGTTCCCCCCACACGTAGTTCGTGACTATTTAGAGAAGTTCAACATCAATGCACGCGAGACAGTTCTGGATCCTTTCTGCGGAACTGGAACGACACTTGTTGAGTGCAAGAAGCTGGGTATTTCGGCTATTGGGGTTGAAGCTAACGCCCTTGCCCACTTTGCGAGTTCGGTCAAGTCGAATTGGGATATCGATCCTGATGGCCTCGTCGCTGAAGCAGCGGACGCAGCGGATCACGCATTGGCCGTATTGAAGCGCGACGGCGTTGAAGACGATCCGGCGATCTTTCCCAGCTCAGCGCGAATCCAAGATTTAACGCTGCGTGGACTCGACGCAGATCAAGAGAAGCTGATACTCACAGACTCGATTAGCCCGCTCCCACTGCACAAAGCGCTCGTCCTCCGAGACAGCATCGGAAACTATCGCGGGTCAGACAACTACGATCTCATGCGGCTCGCATTCGCAAGCATCGTGACCTTCTCAGCCAGCAATCTGCAATTTGGTCCAGAAGTTGGCGTGGGGCGTCCCAAGATCGATTCTGCCGTGGTTACGACGTGGATGGACAAGATTCGCCAGATCGCAAATGACCTCAATGAGTTTGGCGGCTTAGCGAATGTCGGGACAAGGGTTCACCGGCACGACGCGCGCGAAATCGAAGACGTGCTGGTTCCCAACTCCATTGATTTCGTCTTTACGTCTCCTCCATATCCCAATGAGAAAGACTATACGCGTACGACTCGTTTGGAGTCGGTCATGTTGGGTCTGATAAATAATCGGCAAGACCTCCGCCAGATAAAACGAGAACTGCTTCGCTCAAACACGCGAGGGGTTTACAAAGGAGACGATGATGACTCGTGGGTGTCGGAGTTTCCAGAAGTCCAAAGACTCGCAGAGCAGATTGAATCGCGCCGGATCGAGCTTGGCAAGACGTCCGGTTTTGAACGGCTGTACCATCGGGTGACGAAGCTCTATTTTGGCGGTATGGCAAAGCACTTGGCCGGGCTGCGAACTGCGCTAAAACCCGGCGCTCATTTAGGATACGTCGTCGGGGATCAAGCCTCGTATCTTCGCGTCATGATCCGCACCGGCGAGATACTGGCTTCGATTGCAGAGTCCCTCGGCTACGAAGTCGCTGGGATTGACCTCTTCCGTACACGTTTAGCGACTGCGACACGAGAGCAACTGCGGGAAGAAGTGCTGCTGCTTCGCTGGCCGGGGTAATGTCTGTGGATTTCAGCACCTTGAGGAGCGATTGTAGTGAACAGGTATGATCAGATCCTACAGCACGTATTCCTCAAACGGTATCAAACGGGGGCGAGTGAGGTTCGGTTTAGCCGTCAGGATTTGGAAGATGCTCCCGATGAGCTGGGCATCCGTCCGGTTAAGAATCTCGGCGATTTAGTCTATTCGTTCCGATTCCGAAGCAGTTTTCCAGACGCCATATCTTCTCGCGTGCCTCCGGGTAGAGAGTGGATCATCCGTCTCGATGGCGCGAGTCATTATAAGTTTGTTGCTATTGTTCCGATTGACCTTACCCCGCAAACCAACTTGCTGCAGATCAAGATACCCGATGCTACCCCCGGTATCGTCGCCAAATATGCGCTCGGAGACGAACAAGCCCTTCTGGCAAAAGTGCGCTACAACCGGCTGGTGGATATTTTCACTGGAGTCGCCTGCTATTCCCTTCAAAATCACCTACGAACAACCGCCACCCATATCGGTCAGGTCGAAATTGACGAGTTATACGTAGGCGTAGATCGTCGCGGTGTGCAGTACGTGTTCCCCGTTCAGGCAAAAGGCGGACGAGACAAGCTCAGTATCGTACAAATCGAGCAAGACGTGGCTGTTTGCAAAGAGAAGTATCCTGACTTGATCTGCCGGCCCATCGCTGCCCAGTTCATCTCAGAGCGGTTGATCGCCTTACTTGAGATCACCGCTAACGGTTTGGCGATCGCCGAACAGAGACACTATCACTTGGTCGCGCCCGAACAGGTAAGTTCAAGCGACATCATGGCGTATCAGGCGCTCATGCGCACCAACGACTAACGGCCAGCTATCCCGTCACGGTGAACGTCACCTTGTCGGCACGAGAGCCGAAGTCACTGCGAGCTTTGACCTTCACCGAGTACGTTTTGCCGGTCTTGAGCGTGATCTCATCCTCGGCGGCGAGGTTCAGGCTGCACGTCGCCGCGCAGTTGGCCGCGCCGGGCGTCCGCGCCGTGCTGTAGACCGTATCGCCGTTGGCCTTCTTGATGATGATCTTGTACGTATCGGCCCCGGCGGATGGCGTCCATGTGATCGTCGGCTGCGTGCCGGCCGTGCCGCCGTCGGTCGGGAACGTGATCGTCACATCGCCCGGCGCAACCCCAACCTTCTCGTACGCGCCGATGTCGCACGCGTCGCCCTGCGGACGGGTCACGCCGCGCTGGTCGATGTCCGGGCAGTTGGCCCCGGCGTTATAGGCCGGCTTCCGGGAAGCGGCACGAGCACCTGCGTCTGGCCGAAGGTCAGGCTGGCGCGCGCCGGCTCAAGCGTTCCGTTCAACACAGCATCCTTGATCGGAATCCCGCCGCCGCACGAGTCGCCCGGCGACTGAAGGTTATGCCCGCCGTTGGTGATCGTCCCGAAACAGCCGCGAATGCCGTTCCAACCGCCGGTGTTGCCGAGAAAGAGGGTGTTCTTGACGGTCGCTACGGCGTGGATCGCGCCGCCGACGCTCGCACCATCGTTGGGCACGGTGTTGAAGGCGAACGTCACGCTCTTGATCGTCGACCCGCCGGTGCTGAACAACGCGCCGGCCGAGCCGGTTGTCGTCACGCTGTTATACGCAAACGTCGTATTGACGATCTTGAAATCCTTGCCCGGCCCCGTCCCGGAAATACCGCCGCCCACGTCGATTGCCGTGTTGTTCGTCACGCTGCTGTTTTTCAGCTTGAGGATGTAATAGCCGCCCTTCCACAACCCGCCGCCGTGTTCCGCGCTGTTGCCGTCGATCACCGTATTCTTGATGACGGTCGGGCCGCTGTAGCTGCCGTTGACGTTGTGCGCCCACGTGAAGATGCCGCCGCCGAGGTTGGCCGACGTGTTGTCGAAGATGTGCGAGTCCTTGATCGTCAGCTTACCCGCGTCGTTGTAGATCGCGCCGCCGCCGCCGGGGTCGGGGCTGGTCGAGACGTTGCTCTGAAACAGGCTGCGCTCAATGGTCAGCACGCTGAGCAGGTTGTTGATCGCGCCGCCGTTGGGCGACCGGTTGTCGATGAACGCGCTGTCGCGGATCGCCACGATGCTGGTGGTGTCGATGGCAATCGCGCCGCCGCCGTGATACTGATGGCGTTCTGCCTTCGCCCGGTTGTTGATGAACGTGACGTTTTCAACAGTGAGCGAATTATAGTATCCACTGTAGATCCCGCCGCCCTGATTGGCCGCGCGCTCGCCGGGTGCATCGTCTCTGGCGCGCCCGTTGATGATCGACAGATTGCGCACCGTCAGCGACAGATACCGCCCGGGCGTCGTGTAGATCACGCGTGTATCAGACTGGCCGTCGAGTGTGATCAGGCCGCCGCCATCGAGTGTATAGTTCGCGTTGGCCGTGTTGAACTTGAGTTGTTTGGTGAGTGGGAACGTGTGCGCGCCGCCACAGTTGAACGTGATCGTGCCGCCGTTGTTGTCGTTGAGCGATTTGACCGCGTCGCGTAGGGCGTCTTCGGTGCAGCTTCCCGCCGTCCCATCGCCCACGACCTCATTCACCGCCGCACGAGTGGGCGCGGTGAGGGTCAGCAGGGCTAAGACTAGAATCAAGCTCAAAATGCGCATGATGACGCCTTTATCCCAGCACGAACACCTCTATTCTACGCGCACTCGCCAAGTCGTTCTGTCAACGCTACCCTATGGGACGTAAGGAATTTGTCCTAATTCGCCGGATGTCGTAAAACCGTGATGCGCCGTCTAATCGTGATCGCTGCCGTCGTGCTGGCCGGGTTTATCGCCTTTGACCTGTATCCGGGGCTGCGCGGGGGCGCCGGTTGGCAGTGGGCGTATCAGCCGCCGCCAGACGTTGTCGCAGTGATCGCGCTGGCGGCGGGGCTGACGGTGTACGTCGTCGTTACGGCGCTGCTGCGGGCGCGTCGTGCGGTTCGTACCGTGCTGGCGTGGACGGTGTTCGGCGGCACCGTGTTGGCCTATCTCGCCGTCGGCATCCGCGGCGATCCATTCTTCCTGCTGTTCACGCGCACCGTCTCACCGGTGCAGACCGGCGCGGCGTCGCTGCAAACCAGCATCATGGCCCGTGACGGCGTGCTTCCCACGCTGCGGCGCTGGCCGGAGGTGATGGACGAGGCGCTCACGCTCAACCTGATTCACTTCACGACCAGTCCGCCGGGGCAGGTGCTGGCGCATCAGGCACTCGCAGACGTGTTCGATTCTCCGGCGCTGCATGGACTGGCCGCGCCGGTCAGCCAAGCGTGGCGAATGTACCAGTGTCACGACATCGACGTGATGTGGTACTCCCGTGGGGAGATCATGGCGGCCGGCCTGTTTGCGTTCTTGATGCCGCTGCTGGCTGCGCTCGCCGCACTGCCGATCTTCGGT
>JZRA01000024.1 GCA_001567485.1 Chloroflexi bacterium OLB13 | reverse complement strand
TGAAGGCCGTCCGCCCCGTCGTGAAGGCGGCTATCGCTCGCGGGATGGCGAGGCACGCGGCGGCGGTGAAGGCCGTCCGCCCCGGCGTGAGGGCGGGCGCACCGGCGGCAGCACCGGAGCCGAACGTCGTCCACCACCCCGCAGCAGCGGTAACAAACGGCCTGATCGCCGCGACCAGTCGCAAGGCGGCGACCGTCCGGCGCGGCGCACCAAACGCGAAGACTCGGAAGAGTAGCCGTAATGTTCTGGTGCGGGTGCTATAATCTCCGTCATGAGTGAAGAGCGCCCGCACCACATCGAATATCAAACGCACGCCGGCTATCAGACGATCATCGCCGATGATGGCATGCAGTTCGCTGCGTTCGGCGCGCAGCCGCTGTTGGGCCAACGCTTCCCCGCTATCGTGCTGCTGCATGACTGGTGGGGGTTGACCGCCAGCGTGCGCGCGCTGACCGTCCAGCTGGCGCAGGCCGGCTATCATGTGATCGCGCCCGATCTGTTCGACGGACATACGGCCCACACCGCGCGCGAGGCCGCGTCGCTGGTCGAGCTGATCGCGCGTAAAAAGCGTTTCGCGCGTGTGCTGGACGCGTTCGAGGTGGTCGAACGGCGCCAGCACACCTTGCATCAAGTCGCGGTCGTCGGCGTGGGGCTGGGCGGCAGTCTGGCCTTCCGCGCGGCGATTCAATACCCGCACCGCGAAAAAGCGGTCGTCGCCTTCAGCGGCTTTCCCCAAACCTACATCGGCAAATTCCGTCATTGCCCGGTGCCGGTGCTGGCCGTTTACGGCGGCGACGACCCCTTGATCCCGCAGGCGATGGTCAATGCGCTGCGCGCCGAGCTGGCCGCGGCAGACCGGCGTGATGTGCATAGAGTCGTCGTCATGCCCGGCGCCGGCCACGATCTCTTTCCCGAAGACGCCGACGGAGACGACCGCCAGACATCGGCCCGCGCGCTGGCCCACGCGCTGGCGTTTCTCGAACACCATGTGCGGAATGTCCCCGCATGATTTGTCTCTTCGCGCGCCGCGCGCTGCCCAAAGGATCCCCCGTCCATGCCGTTTTCGCCTGAGTGGTTGCTCGGTATCGTGACCTTTGTCGCGGCGCTGCTTGCCCGCCCGGTCGTGCAGCAGGTACAGCGTCCGCTGCTGATGACGCCTGAGGTTCTGGCGGTTTATCCGCATGACCCGCAGGCGTTTACGCAGGGGCTGGTGTGGAACGGCGAGACGTTCTACGAAAGCACCGGCCTGTACGGCGAATCCGATCTGCGTGAGGTCGAGCGTGACACCGGCGCTGCGCTGCGCGAAACGTCCGTTGATGAGGCGTTCTTCGCCGAAGGCTTGGCGTGGGTCGACGACCGGCTCATCCAGATCACATGGCGCGAGGGCACGGCATTCGTGTATGACGCCGGCACGTTCGAGCAGACCGCCACGTTCAGCTACGAAGGCGAGGGCTGGGGGCTGTGCTATGACGGGGCACGGTTGATTATGAGCGACGGCAGCGACGTGCTGACCTTCCGCGATCCAGAGACGTTCGAGGCGGTGGGGCGCGTCAACGTCACCGTGCAGGGCGAGCCTGTTACGCAGCTCAACGAGCTGGAATGTGTGGATGGCCGCGTGTATTCAAACGTCTGGCAGACCAATTTCATCGTGCGTATCGACCCGGAAACCGGCCATATCGACGCGATCATCAACGCCTCGGCCCTGCTTACCGAATCCGAAGCGGCGTCGGCCGATGTGCTCAACGGAATCGCGTACGATACCAATCGTGATGTATTCTATATTACCGGAAAGCGGTGGCCGAAGTTATTCGAGGTTCGCTTCATCGAGGTAGGGCCATGAGCGTCATCACGGTGACACGGCAAATATCCGAGCGCGCCCTCAATATCTTGCGCAAGGATCACGAGGTGCATATCTGGGAAGAAGACCGCCCGATGCCGCGTATGAACTTGCTGCGCGCCGTTGCAGAGAGTGAGGGTCTGCTCTGCATGCTGACCGACAAGATCGACGAGGCGCTGCTGGATTCCGCGCCGAAACTGCGCGCCGTCAGCCAATTGGCCGTCGGTTTCGACAACGTGGATCTCGCGGCATGCACCGCACGCAAGATCCCGGTCGGCCATACCCCCGGCGTCTTGAGCGAAGCCGTCGCCGACTTGACGTTCGCCCTGATCTTGGCGACTGCGCGCCGTGTGATCGAAGGCGCGCGCTACGTCCGCAGCGGGCTTTGGGGCACATGGAGTCCGGGGCTGCTGCTCGGCCATGACGTGTACGGCTCGAAACTCGGCATCATCGGGCTTGGGCGCATCGGTCAGGCGGTCGCGCGGCGGGCGGCCGGGTTCAATATGAAAATCATGTATCACGGCGGCCGTGACAGCGACGCGGCACGTGCGCTCAACGCCGAACCGCGCAGTATGGAAGCCCTGCTGCGCGAGAGCGATTTCGTCAGCCTGCACGTCCCGCTTACACCGGCGACACAGCACCTGATCGGCGCACGCGAGCTTGAGATGATGAAGGCAACCGCCGTGCTGATCAATACCGCGCGCGGGCCGCTGATCGACCAAAAGGCGCTGTACGAGGCGCTGAAGGAACAGAAGATCTTCGCCGCCGCGCTCGACGTCACCGACCCTGAGCCGATCCACGTGGATGAGCCGATCTTGCAGCTCGACAACTGCGTGATCGTCCCGCACATCGGCAGCGCCAGCGTGCGTACACGGGAGGCGATGGGCATCCTCGCCGCCAAGAATCTAGTCGCCGCGCTGAACGGCGAGCCAATGCTTCATACCGCTAACCAAGAGGTCTATCTGTAGCTCATGGAATGCGATCCGTCGGCTTTCTCACAGCAGTCTATGTACAAGCTGATGATCGGGGCCATCGTGCCGCGCCCGATCGGGTGGATCTCCACCATCAGCCCGTCCGGCGTCGCTAACGTCGCGCCGTTCTCGTTTTTCAACGCCGTGTGCAGCAACCCGCCGACCGTGTTGTTCTGCGTGACGTCGCGCAAAGGCGAGACGCCGGTGAAAGACACGCTGCACAACGTCCTGACAAGTGGTGAGTTCGTCGTCAATATCGTGACGGCGCCGCTGGCCGGGGCGATGAACTTGACCTCCGCCAATCTGCCGCCCGAATTCAGCGAGTTCGAGTATGCCGGTTTGGAGATGGCGCCCAGCGTCACGGTTAAGCCGCCGCGCGTCGCCGCAAGCCCCGTGCATTTCGAGTGCGTGCTCGACCGCACCGTGCCGGTCAACGCGGACGCGGTCGGCGGCGCGACGGTCGTGTTCGGGACGGTGACACACGTCCACGTTGACGATGCGGTGCTGCTTGGGACGGACAAGATCGACCCGGTCAAGCTGCAGCCCGTCGGTCGCATGGCCGGCATGACCTACGCCCGAATCGACACGCTCTTCGAGCTGGAACGCCCGGTTCTACCAAAGGTCGAATAGCAGGCCAGCGCCGGCAGCCCGATCCTTACGCTGTAGGGAACACCGGCTGTCTGCCGGGGGCGTTCTACGTTAATCTGCGGCGGCCTGAAGGTGCGCCGCATCGGCGAGCTGCACCATCTCGAGATACGTGCCGACCTGCCGGAAAATCGTGACGCTGGTGTTCTCGATCCACTGTAAGTCCATGGGATGCGCGACGACCTGCGGGAAGTGGTGGTGCAAGATGCCCCGCACGCTCATGCCATGCGCGCCGATCAAGATATGCGATCCGCGACCGTCATCGAGCAGGCGCTGAACGGCCGCGGCCGCGCGTTCCGCCATCTGCCCGCGTGACTCGCCGCCCGGAAACACGAAACCGAACCAGTCGGAGTTCATGCGGGTCACTGCGTCCGGGTACTGTGCGCGGATTTCGTCCCACGTCAGCCCCTCGAAGGCGCCGGCGTTAAATTCACGCAGGTTCGGGTCGGTCTCGACCTCAATCGGCCGATCGCCAAGCGCGATCTTGATCGTCTCGACGGCGCGGATGCTGTCGCTGCTCACCGCGCGATCGAACGGGATATCACGCAGCGCGCCGGCCAACAATCGCGCCTGCTCACGGCCGATCTCGTTCAACGGGATATCGGTGTGGCCCTGCCACCGGAACTGGACGTTCCAGTCGGTTTGACCGTGGCGAACGAGATAGAATGTACGGGTGGCCGGCGGCAGTTCGATCATGTGAAGACTGTCCTCTCAGTGCATTGTCTTCAATGTTGCAGACAAGGGCGCATCGCTGCAAGGCCCAGTCCAAGGGCGAAAGGGAGAATGGCGTGGGTGTGACGGGCACAGCACGCCGGCCCCTACGAACCTTCTCTTTGTGGTTCAGTCGGTTTATTCGCTTTTGCCCGTTGCTCACGACTCATCACTCGACACTCATCACTGCCCTTAAGCCATGACGATCTTGCCATCATCCATGCTGGTAATCGTGACGAGCGAATGGATCGGGATATCGAACCCCTGCTGCTGCATGTACGTCCGGCCGGACTCGAACGACTTCTCGACCACCACCCCCGCGCCGACCAGATTAGCGCGCGCGCTGCGCACCATACGCGCCAGCGCCGCCAGCGTCTTTCCGCTGGCGAGGAAGTCGTCGACGATCAGCACGTTCTCGTGCGGATGCAAGAACTCCGCCGCGACCAGCAGGTTGACCTGCGCGCCTTTGGTGTGGCTGGGGGCCGTCTCAAGGTACACCGGGCCGGCCATCGTGATCGGCTTGAGTTTGCGCGCGTACACAACCGGCACATTCAGCGCATAGCCGGCCGTCAGCGCCGGGCAAATGCCGCTGATCTCGGCGGTCAAGATGCGCTGCACGTTCATGCCGCGAAACACCGCGGCCATCGCCTCGCCCATCTCGAACATCAATTTGGGGTCGATCTGATGATTGAGGATGCTGTCGATCTTGAGGATGCCGCTGCCGAGATTCTGGCCTTCCGCGGCGATACGGTCTTTAAGCGCCTGCATGTCCGGATGTCTCTCCTGTAGGGGTCGCGCCCCCTGCCTCCTCGTAAACGTCCGCAAACATGACGTCAAAGCTGCCGGCGGGCAGCGAGGTCAGCTCGCGTCCGGCCTCCTGCCCGCGCGGTGAACGCAGCGACTCGTTCATGCGGGCCTGATCCGCAAAGTACACCTCCAACTGCCGGTAGAACGGTGATGATCCGGTAGGGCTGCCAACGACGGAGTTGACCTGACGGCGTGTCACGTCGGGCATGCGCTCGATCAGGGCCAGCAGATTGTTGTAGGTGTCTTCGAATCGCGTGAGGTCGGTCGGCTGACGGAACAGGATGATCAGTTTCATCATCGGGCGCGGAACCTTGACGCAGTGTGGGCAGATGGGCGTGATTATAGGCTATCGTCCCCAAGTTCTCACCCCCAATCCGCGCGCTCCGACGGCTGATCGACGGACAACCGACGCGACCACACACCATCACGCGGCGGCGGAACATTTTCGACACGCGCGTCGTCTATGCTCGTGCACGGAGGTATGAATTCCGTGTCCGTCACCTAACCACAGGAGATACTGCTATGCAGCGTCACATCAAGTCGGTTGCGTTGTTCGGGGTATTGATCGCGCTGGTCAGCGTGCTTGTCGCGCCGGCCGCTGCACAGGACATGCCCGCCAACACGATCACGGTATTCGGCTCGGCTGAGACTGCAGGCACGCCCGATCAGGCTACGCTGGAACTCGGCGTAGACACCTTCACCACGTCAGTCAGCGAAGCCTTCGAGACATCGAACGAGACGGTTCGCAAGATTGTGGCGGAGATCGTCGCGCTCGGTGTTGCCGAAGAGGACATTCAGACGGCCAACTTGAGCGTCTACTCGACCACGCGCTACACGCCCGAGTCCGGCGATCAGCAGGGCTATCAGGTGAGCAACACCGTGCGCGTGCTGGTTCGCAACGTCGATCTGGTCGACGACATCATCAATACCGGCATCGAAAACGGCGCGACCAGCCTGTACGGCCTGTACTTCAGCGTCAGCGATCCGGCCCCGCTTGAGACGATTGCCCGCGAAGGGGCCGTCGCTCAGGCCCGCGCCCGCGCCGAGGCGCTTGCCGGCTTGCTCGGCGTGCGGGTCGGTGAGGTCGTCGCGATCCGCGAGGACTTCGGCGGCAGCGTGCCTATCCTCTACGCGGACGTGGAACGCGCGCAGGGAGGCGGTGGCGGCGCTTTCGTGGCCCCCGGCCAAACCAGCGTTACGGTCAACGTCACGCTAACCTTCGCGCTGGTACGGTAAGCACGGCGCACGATCCATCACACACAGGGCGGCCATCCGGTCGCCTGTGTGATTCTCGAATGGGATGTCACCCCAAAGTACGACGATGGTGAAGGCATCGAAGCGAAGCCCCTCCATCACAACTGCGAGATCGCTGGCGGAAGCGGGGTGCGTCCGTCTGCGCGGGTGAGCGAGTAGCCGCCGTCCAACGTCAGCCGTGCGCCGGTGATGCTGCGTGCGGCGCTCGACAGCAGAAACGCGCACGCCCCGGCGATCTCGTCGGCTTCGATGAGGCGTCCGGTCGGCGTACCGGCGACCAGATGCGCGTAGTCCACCGGATCGCTCGACAAGGCCGCTGCGTCCAGTTCCGTCCAACCGAGTTCGATCAGATTCACGGTGATTCCGTGTGGCCCAAGATCAACGGCGGCCATCTGTGCGGTGGCGCGCAGCGCGGCCAACGTCGTCCCCAACACCGAAAGTTCGGCCAGCGGCAGTTCCGCGGCGACCGACGACAGCAGCACGATTCGCCCGGCGCGCCGGTGTTCGATCATGGAGCGCGCGGCGGCTTGCATCAGCCACACCGCGCGTTCGTAGTTGAGGCCGAGCGCCTCGTCCCATGCGCTGTCCGATGTCTCCAAGAAAGGTGACGGACGCACTGCCTCAGGCGCGACGATCAGCGCGTCGAACGGGACGAGGCCGGCAACTGCCGCGCGGATCGTCTGTGGGTCAGCGGTCTGCACATCGAGCAGATGCACATGCGCGCCATACGCCGCGAAGTAGGCGGTTAACTCCTCGGCGAAGATCGCACTGCCGCCCACAAGGACGATCTGTTTACCGTTCAGGTCGATCATGACGCGCTCCCAAAAGAGTGGCGAGTGAGAAGTGATGCGTAACGCCGGGAGTTGCTCTGTTCATCGCGGAACTTGGCGTGAACCCACGTCAGAGCGTGTACTTGCTGATTCCCAGCCCGCCGTCCAACCGCAGATAGGTTCCGGTCACGTAATCACCATCGGCGCTGGCGTAATAGACAACCGCGCGGCCCATCTCCTCGATCAGGCCGGCGCGCTTCAGCGGCACCGACTGGCGGGTGGCCTCGATGCCTTCTTCGGTTTGTTGTCCGGGTTCCGGGTCGTTCAGCGCCGACTGCACCCAGCCCGGCCCGATGTGATTGACGGTGATGTTGTGCGGCGCGAGTTCGATCGCCAGCGCCCCGACCAACGGGAACATGGCGCGCTTGGTCGCCCCGTACACCGGCGTGATCGGAAAGTGGATCGACGCCTGCACCGACGACGTGATGACGATACGCCCGCCGCCCCCCTGCGCGATCATCTGCTTGGCGGCGGCACGGCATACGATGATATTGCCCTTGAGGTTGACGTCCACCATCGCGCGCAGGTTCTCCGGCGTGATGTCGAGGAACTTCTCCCAGCGAATGATGCCGGCGTTACTGGCGACGATGTCGATGCGGCCCAGCGCGGCCACGGCGTCGGCGAACAGCGCGGCGACCTGATCCGGCTTCGATACGTCGGCGGCGAAGGCGGCCCCGCGCACGCCGCGCGCCTGAATGTCTTTCACCGCACTGGACAGCCAGTCGGAACGGATGTCGTTGACGATCACATCCGCGCCTTCGTCGGCCAGCGCCCGCGCAATGCCCCGCCCGATGCTGCGCGGATCGCCTGCCCCCGTTACCAGCGCGACCTTGCCGGTCAGGCGTTTGTTGGTGGACATGGTCGATTTCCTTTAACTTTCGCCTCTAACCCCTCTCCAAGAGAGGGTGCTGTAACACCCCAAAATCTACACCTCATATTCTGAATTAGGCGGACACGAAGTTTAGTTGCCGTGAGTTCTTCCCTGAAATCCGCCCCTTATCTCCTTATCACTCATCACCCAAGACTCACCGCACATCACTGTCCCTCCCCCACCGGCATCAGGATCGCCTTGACGCCGGCGCCGTCCTCGAAGGTGGCGAACGCCGCCTCCCACTGCGTGACCGGGAAACGATGCGTGATGAGCGCGCCGGTGCGGACTTTTCCGCTGGCGATCAGGGCGACGGCTTTGCTCCACGCGGCGGGGATGCTGGCGTTGCTGCCGGTCGCGACGATCTCCTTGTAACACAGTTGATCCAAGTCCCACGCCACCGGCTTGCCGAACAGCCCGACCTGCACATAACGGCCGCGCCGGCGCACCAGCGTAAGCAGTTGGGCGGCCGCCGGCCCCGCGCCTGAGCACTCGTACACCACATCCGCGCCTAAACCCTCGTCGGTGAGCGCGGCGATCAGCGGCGCAGGGTCTTCGCGCTGCACGTTGACGATGTGATCCGCGCCGAGGTCATGCGCCAGCGCAAGCCGGTGCTGGTCACGGTCAGTGCCGAGCATGACGACTGTCGCGCCTGCCGCCTTGACCACTTGCAGCGTGAGCAGTCCGATCGCGCCCGGCCCCGCGATCACGGCCACATCACCGGGGCTGACGCTCGGCGTGGTCGTCACAGCGTGAACGACGCAGGCCAGCGGTTCGGTCAGCGCGCCGGCGTCGAACGGCACGTGGCTGGGGAGCGCGTGCAGGTTGCGCGCCGGCACGATAACGTAGTCGGTGAATCCGCCGTTGACCGCCGAGCCAATCGAACGGCGGTTGAGGCACAAGTTGGTGTGCCCGGCGCGGCAGTATTTGCACGTCCCGCAGAACGAGAAGTAGGTCTCGGTCGTCACGCGCGCGCCGGGCGCCCAACCCTCGACGCCTTCGCCCACCTCCGCGATCTCGCCGGCGACCTCATGGCCGAGCACGACGGGCGGCCAACTGCGGAATTCGTCTTTCAGGATGTGCAGGTCTGTCCCGCACAAGCCGGCGGCGCGCACCGCGATCTTGACCTGCCCGGCCTGCGGCACAGGTTCAGCGATGTCACGCAGTTCAACGTGGCCGACGCCGGGCGCTACCTTCATGATGGCTTTCATAGATCCAGCCGCCTTGCGGGAAATGTACGGACATTCTAAAGTATAGACGTATGCGGAGGGCGCGCCAATGACCGCGCGTTCCAACCGGCAGCTAAGTTTGAACGAGAGAAAAGGATTGCGTTCTCATGACTCAGGCCGTTGTAATTGGCACTGGTTTCATCGGCCCGGTACACGTCGAGGCGCTGCGGCGCATCGGCGTCCATGTGCGCGGCGTGTTGGGCATCACACCGGAGAAGAGTCGTGCGGCGGCGGACTCGATGCGGCTTGAGGTCGCGTATGATGACTTCCAGTCGGTGCTCGATGATCCGCAGGTCGACTCCATCCACATCACCACGCCCAACAAGACGCATCTCGAATTCAGCAAGCGCGCGCTGTTGGCCGGCAAACACGTCATCTGCGAGAAGCCGCTGGCGATGGACGCCACCGAGACCGCCGAACTCGTCGCGCTGTCACGCAGCCGGCCTAATCAGATCGCCGCGGTCAACTACAACAAGCGCTTCTACCCGTTGGTGCAGCATGCCCGCGAGGCCGTGGCCGCTGGCGAGATCGGCGAGGTGCGCGGCGTGCGCGGCGGATACCTGCAAGACTGGCTGATGTACGACACCGACTGGAACTGGCGGCTCGTGCCGGAAGAGGGCGGCGCCACCCGCGCCATCGGTGATATCGGCACGCACTGGATGGATCTAATCGGCTTCATCACCGGCCTCAAGATCACCGAGCTGATGGCCGACCTGCACACGTTCATCCCCGTCCGGCGCAAGCCAAGCAGGCGGTCGCGACGTTCGTCGGCAAAGAACAGGCCGCCGCGGTCGAGACCGAGCCGGCCGACATCCACACCGAGGACTGGGGCGCGGTGCTGTTCCACTACGACAACGGCGCACGCGGCACGATGCTCGTCTCGCAGGTCACCGGCGGGCGCAAAAACTACTGCCACTTCGAGATCGTCGGCAGCAAGGGATCGCTGGCGTGGGACGTCGAGAATCCCAACGAGCTGTGGATCGGCCGGCGTGACGCGCCCAACGGCATCCTGATTAAAGACCCGTCGCTGATGCTGCCGGCGGGGCGTTCCGCCAACAGCTATCCGGGCGGGCATGCCGAAGGTTTCGACGACAGCTTCAAGCAGTTGTACGCGGCGATCTACCGCTACATGGAGGCCGGTGACTTCAGCGCGCCAAAGTCCTTCGCGACGTTTGAGGACGGCCATCATGAGGTTGTGCTGTGCGACAAGATCGTGGAAAGTCACCGCGCGCGCGGGTGGGTGTCGGTTTAGTTTCGGCTTGGGCGTTGTCTCAGACCCCGGCAGATGTTGGCCTATCGCGCCTAGCATCGTCCGCGCCAGCCTATCGTGCGCGGCGCACGGGCGCAGAAAACCGGTGTCCAGACGGCGTTATTCTTTCGGTTCATTGAGCCTCTCATCGAGAAAGGATGTCGTTCTATGAAACTCGGATTTGTCACCGCAATCCTGCCTGACCTATCGTTCGAGGACGTGCTGAAATTCGCCGCCGATCAGGGCTTTGGCTGTGTCGAGGTGATGTGCTGGCCGGTCGGCGCGGCTGAACGGCGCTACGCCGGTGTCACACACCTTGACGTCAGCAATTTCGGCCCGGCGGAGGCGGCCAACGTTAAGGCGCTGGTCGCTAAGTACGGCGTGTCGATCAGCGGGCTGGGCTACTACCCCAATCCGCTGGCCGCCGACCCGATTGAGCGCGGCGTCTATGTCGAGCACATCAAGAAGGTGATCGCCGCAGCCAAGATGATCGACGTGCCGGTGATGAATACCTTCGTCGGGCGGGATCCGGCGCGTTCGATCGAGGATCAGTGGCCGCTGTTCGAGGAGACTTGGGCGCGATCATCGCCTTCGCCGAGCAGCAGGACGTCAAGATCGGCATCGAGAACTGTCCGATGTTGTTCAGCCTCGACGAATGGCCGGGCGGTAAGAACCTCGCCATTTCGCCGGAGATATGGCGGCGCATGTTCGACCGCTTCCCCAGCAAACACTTCGGGTTGAACTTCGACCCATCGCACCTGATCTTCCAGTACATCGACTACGTGCGCGCTATCCATGAGTTCGGGTCGCGCTTCGTGCATGTCCACGCTAAGGACGAGAAGATCGACACTGATCGGCTGTACGACCGCGGCATTCTGGGCCTCAAGTGGCACACACCCAAGCTCCCCGGCCTCGGCAGTGTGAACTGGGGCGCGTTCTACTCAGCGCTCAGCGACACCGGTTACGACTACGCTGTATGTATCGAGGTTGAAGATCGCGCGTATGAAGGCTCGCTGGATGATCGTAAGCGCGCGCTCACGCAGTCCAAGCGCTACCTCGAACAGTTCATGTATTAGGGGTAGGGGTATAGCGGCCCTGTGACAGGAAAAGCGGGAAGGGCGGCGAACCACAACGGACACAGAGGGCACGGAGGAAAAGCGAGCACACAGAGGGGATTTGTGAAGGGCGGCCCGGCGGGCCGCCCTGATTGTGTGTGGTCGTCTGCGTATTTTCTGTGCCCCGCGTCCGTACGTTCCGTCTGGACTCATCGGCGTGCTTCTTGCAGCGCCCAACCGTTCTTCCCCTAACGCTCAGTTCGCCGAGCATGATCCCCGTCCACTAAACCGGGGTAAGGCCAGAGTCTCTACTCCCAGCGGTCGAAGTTGTCGAAGTGGCGTGGGCGGCAGAAGGCGCGAATCAACATCGCCGAGAACACGAGAACCAGCGCGAACAACGTGCATCCGGCAGGATTTGCGGCGCCGTAGGTTACAAATGGCTCAAGCAGCGCCCAGAAGAAGTTCCACAGCACCGTAACGAGCGAGTCGATTTGCGGCTCAGTCTGGGCGAGGAATGGGACGAACGGCGCGAACATCGGGTTTTGTACTCACAGACTCGTAAACCCATGCCCTCATTCTAATGGGGATCACGCCGATCACCGGTTCCCAGCTGTCGTAAGCCCCGAGTCATTGGGGCAACCACGATACGACGCTGGCTAAGTGTGACGCACGTACTCGATCAAGAGAAAGCCGTCGTCAAGGCGTTCGCCCTCCTTGACGAACCCGTGCTTTTCGTAGAAGCGGTGGTTGCGCGTGGCATAACCGGGCGTGTCAAGCGTCCACGTCTTGGCGGGGTACGCCGCCGCAATGTACTGCATCGCCGCCGACCCGACTCCCTGATTGTGGTAGTTCGGATGCACGTACAGCACGCCGAGGTGATACACGCCCTCACCCTTGTCATACACGTTGAAGCCCCCGGCGATCTGCCCGTCGACGATGAGCTTGTAGTAGTCGCTTGTCTGCATCATCTCAAGGTTGGCGTCGTGCGAGTCATATCCGGGCGGCCCGCCTAGTTCGACGCCGGGGTAATACGTCGCGTCGGAGTGAAACGCGGCGATCTGCACGCGCACGAGCGTTTCAAGGTCATCCGGTGTGGCGTGTTCAATGATGACAGTCATATTGAGCCGCCCTTGCGGAGCAAAGACATCGTCAGGCCATGTCTCACAAGAGAGCGCACAGTGTCGAACGAGGTTATCCGTGCTTCTCTAATGAAGCGACCAAAACGCACAGATGACCGACGTAAACTATGGCATTTGGGGAGTATCTGCGCAAGCTCGGCGACGGACAGGACGCGGACGCTGCGCGTGAGGGGATACACGCGCCGAGCAGCTCACTGAGATCGGGCACTGAGGCGGTACTACCGATGCCCACCGCGGGTTACCGCTATCGGCACCGCGCCCTTGAAAGTCTCACGTTTTGTGCTACACCTATGAAAATCTATATGGGCAGTTTGTGTCGCTGATCCCCCAACGGTGATCCCCACCTAGACTACCCTTTTGTTGGCTTGAAATTAGGAAGTTCGTGATGAAAGTCAAGCAGCTGCTGGACGATCTAGAATTCCATGATCCGGTGCCTTTTGCACAACCGCTTTTGGTCGATCATGACAGCCGTATCCTGCGCTGGATGCTCAAACCCGGCCAGCAGGTCGACGCGCATAAAGTACCTGACTCGCCGTTCTATGTCGTTATCCTGAAAGGGCGCGGCGTATTCGCGGGGCAAGATGGGCAGGAACATGAGCTTGGGCCGAACTCGCTACTCATCTTCGAGCGCGGTGAGGTTCACTCTGTGCGCGCCCTCAATGAGGAGTTGATTTTCGTCAGTTTTCTCAAAGCGACAGAGAGTATGCGGCCTGAGCGAACCGGTGGCGAGATCGGTCGCGAGTAGCCTGTAACACGCGCCGACCTATCCGATCAGTGGGTGGATAGCTCAGACCGAACCTCACTTTTGTACCGGGGCGTTGTCTGAAGTTTCGTCGTGTGTGTATGCTTATCGGTGAACCCGGCAGTTTCTTTCACCCTCAACATCCCGTTTCGTCACCCGGGATGCACCGGTTGGGTCGAGTGTATGAGGGGTGGTCGGGGCCTAAGACAAACTGAAGCATAGAGCCAGCATGCTTCTGACGAAAGATCGTGCTTAACGCGCGGTCTGTGGGCCTGTGTGTCCGGATCGCGCTGTTGAAATGCCGCCTTCTGTTGAGAAGGTGAAGTGAAGAGAGGAAACCACTGGTGCGTAGGGAAATCAATCCAAACCTCGTCTCGGGACTCTTGCTCGGATTCGCGATCTTGATCCTTGCGATACTCCCGATACGAATCCAAATTGTGCCAAACGAGGTCTCCGCGCAAGAGACCCCGTCGAGCGCGGAAACGACGATGGTCGCCCAGACCGAGGGGCAGGTCGTCGAGTACACGCTCAAGACGATCCTCGGCCAAACCCCCGCGATGGCGTACATCGGCGTGGGCGGCGACATTGATGGGCAGATCAATCCCCATCTCACGGCCAATGTGGGCGATACGGTGCGTATCACGCTGATCAACGGCGATCCGGTGCTCCACAATCTGCACATCGACGAATTCGGCGTCGCCACTTCCGACCTCGTCGAACTCAACCAGCAGGAAACGATCGAATTCGTCGCTGACCGCCCCGGTGATTTCGTCTACTACTGCGCCGTCGCCGGCCACCGGCAGATCGGCATGTTCGGGACGCTCACCGTCACCGGCACAGCGCCGGAGACGTCGGGCGACCATGTCGCCTCTGCCCCTGCGGAAACGGTCGTCGCTCAGCCAACCGTAGCGCCTGCAGTCGCCGACGCGGTCTCGGTGATCCGCAACCCGGCCGATCTGCCCGCGCCGATTGGGGATCGCGCCCCGACCACCGTCGAGGTGAACCTCACCGCCGTTGAGGTGGTTGGACGGCTGGCCGACGGCACGACCTTCCCCTACATGACCTTCAACGGACAGGTTCCGGGGCCGATGATCCGCGTGCGCGTCGGGGATACGGTCAAGATCAACCTTGAGAACAAGCTGGGCAACACCCTGCCGCACTCGATCGACCTGCACGCGGTGACAGGCCCGGGCGGCGGCGAAATCTACACGCAGACCCTGCCGGGCGAGACCAACACTTTCACGTTCAAAGCGCTGCACCCCGGCCTATTCGTCTATCACTGCGCGACCGCGAGCATCAGCCACCATATCTCCAGCGGGATGTACGGCATGATCCTTGTCGAGCCGGAAGGTGGACTGCCGCCGGTGGATCACGAGTTCTATGTGATGCAAGGCGAGATCTACACCGTGCAGCCCTTCGGCACGCAGGGACATCTGGACTTCAGCTATGAGAACATGGTGGACGAGGAACCAGAGTACTTCGTCTTCAACGGTGCGGCTGGCGCGCTGACTCAGGACGAGAACGCGCTGCACGCCAACGTCGGGGACACGGTTCGTATCTACTTTGGCGTCGGCGGCCCCAACTTCATCTCGTCGCTGCATCTCATCGGTGAAATCTTCGATCGCGTTTACGATCAGGCGTCCCTCACCGCGCCCCCGCTGACCGACGTTCAGACCACGCTCGTAGCGCCGGGCGGTGCGACGGCCGTCGAATTTACGCTCGAAGTTCCGGGGAAGTACATTCTGGTCGATCACGCGCTGTCGCGCACGGAACGCGGCATTGGCGGATTCCTCTACGCCGAAGGTGAGGAAAACCCGGACATCTTCCACGGCGAGGGCGAGGCCAGCTCGTCCGGCCACTAATCCGTGCAGGGGATCGGCGGCCCGTCGATGCGTGAGCGCTGCGGGCGTCGTGATACGTAAATTCTGGCGACGGGGATAGCGTGGATCAGCAAGCTCGTTTTGACGCTGAAGCCGCCGAACCGCCGCCTTATTGTTTGGACTCATCCCCTAGTGATGTGATGGCGTCGATACCATCACGTCACGTTATCCTACCCTCACGAGGGAGAATCTGGCTCAGTCCTGCCGTCGGCGCGCGGGGGGATGAGGGGCCGCAAGGTGGCCGTATCCCGAACCGCTCTCCTCAAAACACCACCACGCCCCGGCCCGGCGCGCCGGAGAGCATGTCGGCGAAGGCGGTGTTGATGGCGTCCAGCGGGTACGTCCGCGCGATCAGCTCGTCCAGCTTGAGCCGGCCCGCTTGATACAACTCCACGAAGCGCGGGAAGTCACGGCGTGGGCTGACCGATCCGTAGTAGCTTCCCTTGATCGTAAACTCCTTGCGCACGATCAGCGCGCCGGGCAGGTTCGTGCCGCTGCCCATCGACGAGAGACCGACCAGCGTCAGCACGCCGCCGGGGCGCACTGCGCCGAGCGCCTGCTCCTGTACGGCCACAGCCCCCACCGTCTCGATCACGTGATCCGCACCGCGCCCGCCGGTCAGCGCACGGATCGCCTCGACCGCCCCTGCGCCGCCTTGCACGAAGTGAGTCGCCCCCATCGTCCGCGCGATGGCGTCCTTCTCGCCGCCGAGATCGACCGCGATGATTGGATACGCGCCGCATAGGGCCGCGCCTTGAATCGCGTTCAGCCCAACCCCGCCCGCGCCGTAGATCACGACGCTCTGGCCGGGACGCACCTGCGCGGTGTAGAACGTCGCGCCGATACCGGTCGCCACGGCGCATCCAACCAGCGCGGCAGGGGCCAGCGGCATGTCGTCCGGCAGGGGGATGCACGCGGGCGCTGGCACGACGGCGTACTCGCTGAACGCCGCCAGCCCGCAGTAGTGATACACTGGCGCGCCGTCCCAACTCAGGCGGGGCGTCCCGTCCAGCATCACGCCTTCCCACAGCGGATCCGTGTAGGTCGTACACAGATTGGGCTGACCGCGCAGACAGTAGAAACACTCGCCGCAGTCGGGCGCCCAGCTCAGCATCACGTGCTGGCCCGGCCGCAGATCGCGCACGTTCGGCCCGGTCTCGACGATCACGCCGGCGCCTCGTGGCCGGTGACGCACGGCATGGGCTGTTGGGTGTCGCCGGTCGCTACGTGCCAGTCGGAATGGCACACCCCGCATGCCTTGATCTGCACCAGCACCTCGCCATCACGCGGGGGTTGCAGGTCGAGCGTGACGACCTCGAAATGGCGGTTAGGCGCGGTCAAGACAGCAGCACGGGTCTTCATGCGACAAGGCTCCGGCGGGGGGATGGGCAATAAACGGGAGGAGTATATATCACAGCCTCATTTTTCACCCTTCCGAAGCGCTTCGAGAGGATCTTGAATCTGGTCGAGGGATTTGAGGCGAGATTCCGCATCCACGTCTTTAGTTGACAATCTATCGGACCTGAGTACTATGAGAGAAGCGATCTCTCATCATTGAAAGGCAACATCCATGAAGAATCTGCGTGTATTGACAATTATGGCCGTCTTTGCTGCCCTGCTGCTGGGTGTGACCGTCGCATCGGCAGGAGCGAACGGTGTCGTCATCGTAAGCGAGCAGTACACATGCAGCGGCACGGCGGTTGTATTTGAAGTGCCTATGTTCGAAATGTATCACTGGGAAATAACGGTTGACGGCCTGCCTGCTGCGTACGGCGGTGGGATCAACGCTTCCTACACGACACTAGCAATCACCGCGACCGATTCCGGTTCGCCAAGTTCACCGTTTCCGTTCACCTCTGGAAATCATGATATCTCGGTGGATATCATGATCGGTGCAGAGCAGCACAACGATGCGACGGTGGGCGATACCATCAACTGCGACCCGACCGGAGATGATGACGACGACGATACGCCGACGCTTGCCAGCGGACGTACCTGCTTCGGGCCGGGTGAAGTCGCGGCGGCCGTGTATGTGACGCGCGGCGCGATTGAGGTCTGGGCGATTGACTCCAGCGATCGCGGCCAGCTTGCGATCCGCGCATCGGCCGACGAACTCGAAGACCTCGACTACACCCCCGGCACGCCGCTGCTGATCGGCGAGAGCGATCTGTTCATCCCGATCCAGCTGTGGCGTCAGGCCAACGGGCTGTACCGCGTGCTGGCGGGGCCGGACGCGGAAGGCAAGATGTTCGAATGCGCCTTCGGCGGCGCGTATGCGGCGGTGCGCTCATGGCTGCCGGGCAGTGAGCCGAGCGGCGAACTGGACTCGGGCCAGCCGGAGGCCTCGGCCCCGTCGGTTCTCATCAGCGCGCTGCGCACACCGCGCCTGTTCTAGCACGCGCAGCGTCAAGTACGACTCCCCTGCCCGCACCGTTGTGGACAGGGGAGTTTTTGTACCGATACGCGCGCCGCGATGCAATCCCCCGCGGGACGCGGTATCATCGAAGGCACTCGCTGCCTGTAGAGGATTCTCAATGTGATTCGACGCCTCAGCTTGTCCCTGCTGCTGATCGCGTTCGTCGTGGCGACTGCCGCCGCACAGCAGACGCCGTCTCCGCCTACCACCGGCGCGCTGGTGGTCTGGATTTCCGAAGGCACCGCGCCCGATTCGCGGCCCGCCGGTTTCCCCAGCGAAGTCGCCGCGGTGCTGCCCAATGGCACAGTGTCTACGCTGGTGGAGTTCGATACGGCGACCATCGGCGTACAGCGCTGTTCAAGCCGTTTCACCAGCACCGATGGACGCCGGTTCGCGTTCTTCGCCAGCCAGCCGTCCGCCGGTATTGATCGCGGCACGCTGTACCAGATGACCGATTTCGGCGCGCCGCAGGTCGTCGCGGTGACACACAAGCTCACCTGCGCGCTTGACAACTTCGCGTATTCGCCGGACGGCACGCAGATGGCGTATATCGAGTTCGCCAACTACGACGAACGCCTCGAGAACATCACCGGTGTGCTGCGCGTGCTTGACACGGACTCGCTGACACAGCAAGCGGAGTTTGAACGAGTCGCCGCGTTCGCGCTCGATGACGACGAGCTGCTGTATTTGCAGTTTTTCCCCAACGCGAACGATCAAGTCACCGAAGTCGCGGTGTCCTCATGGGATGGCGGGACGGGGCGCGAAGTCAGCGCGATCACGGCCGTGGCCGACTGTCGTTTCACCGGTGGCGCGATCACGGCTGTCGGCGAGGACACCATCGCGGTGGTGATGGGTGAGCGCTGCCGCGCGAGGACGGGGCAGGTGCGCTGGCAGGTGTATCTGATCGACCGGGCCACGCGCAGTTCGACCTTGCTGGCGAGCGGCGCCCAAGCGGGCGGATATTTCCCCGCAACCCAAACCTATATGATCGCCGCGACCCACGACAGCAGCGCGATCGTCTTCTCGGCGTCGGATGGCTTGGCTCGCGATTCGGCGTCTGTCTATACCATCGACCTGAGCGTGCCAGATCCGGTCGCCGAGCCGATCATCAACCGTGCGGCGACCGTGCGGCGGTATGTGCCGCTGCGCTACGCGTTGGGGGATGTCGCCACGGCGCTGCGCTCGCCCGACGGACGGTATTGGGCGCTGGGGGTCAACCCGCCGGAAGGGGCCGAACTGGCGGTGCTTGACGTCTCCGTCGTCGAGCCGCCGATCCGTATCCCGATCAGCCGTGCAGGGGACGCCGTGCGCGCGATGGGCTTCACGGCCGACAGCGCCGCCCTGCTGTATATCACGGGTGGCGTCGCCGGGCGCGATACGTCGCTCTACCGTCTTGACCTCAAAAGCGGCGTCGAGACGCTCATCGCGCGCGGCCAGTACGCGGCCACGATGACCGTTCGCGCGGACGGCGCTGTCGCCTTGATTCAGTACAAGCAGACCACCGAGACCTCACCGAAGTCGTATGTTGACGTGATCGTGGTTGAACCGGACGGCGCCCAATACGATCGGTTGGGCGGCGTGATTCTCGACGCGCAGGGCTTTCTCGACGGCTTCCGAGTCGCCGTGCCGCTGGCGTGGCGTTGAGGCTGGATACAAAGAGATTTTCTCAGGGGGGGTAGTTCCCACCGCAAGCAGCAAAAACCCCCTGACCGGTTCCGATCAGGGGGCCTGTTTTGTGCGGTGTGCTGCTTAGGGGTAGAACCCGCGCGTCTTCATGGCGTCGGCGACGCGCTTGATCGCCGCCACCTGCGCCGCTGTACGCAGATCGATCGCGTGTTCCTCCGACGTGCGCACCGTCAGGTCGTAAGCGCGGATCATGATGCGCTCAAGCTGGCGGAAGATCTCGGTCTCGTCCCAGCTGAACGACTGCAAATCCTGCACCCATTCGAAGTAGCTGACGATCACGCCGCCGCTGTTGGCGAGGATGTCCGGCACGATCATGATGCCGCGCTCGTTCATGATGTCGTCGCCTTCGGGCGTGGTCGGGCCGTTGGCGCCCTCAACAACCATGCTGGCCTGCACGCGATCGGCGTTGTGCTGCGTGATCTGACCTTCCAGCGCGCACGGCATCAGCACGTCGCAGGGTAGTTCGAGCAGTTCTTCGTTGGTGACGCTGTCCGCGCCGGGGAAGTTGATCACGCTGCCGGTGATCGTCATGTGTTCCATGACCGAGGGGATGTCGAGGCCGTTGGGATCGTAAATGCCGCCGTTGATGTCGCTGACGGCGACGACCTTGAAGCCGTTCTCATAGGCGTAGGCGGCGGCGTTGCTGCCGACGTTGCCAAAGCCCTGAATAGCGACGCGCGTATTCGAGGCGTCCATCACACCGCGGCGGCGCAGGGCTTCCATCATGATCGTGACGGCGCCGCGCCCCGTGCTGACGGTGCGCCCCTGCGATCCGCCGATCACCAGCGGCTTACCGGTGACGATGGCGGGGACGGAGTAGCCCATCGTCATGCTGTACGTGTCCATGATCCACGCCATGTGCTGGGACGTCGTGCCCATGTCCGGGCGCGGGGGATATCGCTGTGCGGGG
>JZRA01000023.1 GCA_001567485.1 Chloroflexi bacterium OLB13 | reverse complement strand
ATGAGCGAGCCGAGCAGCACGCCGATCAGCGTTTCCGTGCCGATGAACGCTGCGAACTGCGTGCCGCGTGCCAAGCGTGCGCCAAGCGCCACGAGCACCGGCACAGCGACGGCGATCACACCGGGCAGGATCATCTGGCGAATAGCGCTGTCGGTGCTGATCGCGACGCACTTTTCGTAATCCGGTTCCGCCTTGCCTTCCATCAGGCCGGGGATTTCCTTGAACTGGCGGCGGACTTCCTGCACGATTCCACCCGCGGCCTTGCCGACGGCGACCATTGTCAGCGCGCTGAAGACGAACGGCAGCAGGCCGCCGATGAACAGGCCGGTAATCAGGCGCGGGTCGATGACGCTGACCATGAACGCGTTCGGGTCGGTCGTGATGTCCATCTCGCCGGTGATGACCTGAATGAACGCGGCGGTGAGCGCGAGCGCCGTCATTGCGGCGGAGCCAATGGCGAAGCCCTTGCCGGTCGCGGCCGTGGTGTTACCGAGGCTGTCGAGGGCGTCGGTGCGTTCGCGCACGTTCTCGCCCAGTTCCGCCATCTCCGCGATTCCGCCCGCGTTGTCGGCAACCGGGCCGTAAGCATCGGTCGCCAGTGTGATGCCCAACGTCGCCAGCATGCCGACTGCGGCCATCGCGATGCCGTACAGCCCACCGAAGCCGAAGGCGACTAGAGTCGCAGCGACCACGACAAGCACCGGCGCCATTGTGGACTGCATGCCGAGCGCGATTCCGCGAATGATGACGATACCGGGGCCGCTCTGCGCCGACTCGCTGAGTTCGAGTGTGGGACTGTACGTGTCGGACGTGAAGATCTCGGTGAAGTAGCCGATCAAGACGCCGGCTACCAGACCGCTGAGAGTCGCCACGATGATGCCGCCCGCCTCGCTGCCGAGGGTGAGCACGCCGAGGATAATCACGGCGATAGCCACGCCGCCGCTGGCCGCATACACGCCGCGCCGCAGACTGGCGAGCAGATCGCGTTGAGTCGCGCCTTCTTGAGTCTTGACGAGGAACGTGCTGCCGATTGAAATCAGCAGGCCGAACGCCGCTACGAGCAGAGGAAACGCCAGCTTTGCCGGGTTGCCCGCGCCCGCGGCGGCCGCCGCCAGCGCCATCGTCGCGATGATAGAGCTGGCATAGCTCTCGAACAGATCGGCCCCCATGCCGGCCACATCACCGACGTTGTCGCCGACGTTATCTGCGATTACGGCCGGGTTGCGCGGGTCGTCTTCCGGGATGCCAGCCTCCGTCTTGCCGACCAGATCCGCGCCGACATCCGCTGCCTTGGTGAAGATGCCGCCGCCGACGCGAGCGAAGATCGCGATGGAGGTCGCGCCGAAGCTGAAGCCAGCAAGCGCGTTCACCGCGTTGACAGGATCAATGGCCGTGAAGATGATGAACAGCAGCGCGATGCCGAACAGCGCCAAACCGACCACCATCGTGCCCATGACACTGCCGCTGGCGAAGGCTACGCGTAAGCCTTGATTGAGGCTGTTCGACGCCGCTTGTGCAGTACGGACGTTGGCGCGAACGGCAATATACATGCCGAAAAAGCCGGTCAACCCCGACGCGATTGCGCCCGCAAGGTACGCAAATGGGGTGAGCGCTGTCATGCCGCCATCCCCGTCGATGAAGCTGAGCAGCATCAGCACCACGAAAACGATGATGACGAGGATGCCGACCGAGCGCAGTTCGCGCTGCAGGAATGCTTGTGCGCCGCGCTGGATATAGCCCGCGATCCGGGTCATCTTCTCATTGCCAGCCGGTTGTGCGAGGATCCACCGCCGCTGATAGACGGC
>JZRA01000022.1 GCA_001567485.1 Chloroflexi bacterium OLB13 | reverse complement strand
GGACCCGGTCACGACGGAGGACGAAGAACAGCCGTCGACGATCGAGATTGCCGCGCGACAACTACTGGCCGAGACCGACACGGGCGGCGAAGCGAAGCTGAAACAGGGGAGGCTGCTATGAGCTTGAACAAGAAGACGATGGTCCGTGAGATCGGCCGGCGAACGCGCCTGACCAATCGCGACGTGCAGGCGGTCATCGAGACGCTGATCGACGTGTGGACCGAGGAACTGGTCAGCGGCGGCCGGATCGAGCTGGAGAATTTTCTGGTTATGACCGTGCATGCGGAAAGCAAGCGTGTCCGGGTGAGAGCGAGCAAGCGCCTGCTGAACCTGTGTTTGGCCGAATTGGGCAGAAGGTGCTAACGAGATACAATTCATTTCGCATCGTTTCCTTATCTCAGCCCTTATGTCGAACAGCCTAGCAGGCCAAACCCTCGGGAAATATGAACTGCGCGACCTGCTGGGCGAAGGCGGCATGGGCGCGGTTTATCGTGCCTACGACCACAGCCTGAACCGGCAGGTGGCCGTCAAGGTCATCAGCCTCGCCAAGAACGACCCCGAACTGCAGGCCCGATTCATCCGCGAAGCGCAGACGGCCGCTGCACTGGAACACAGCCACATTGTCCGCGTCTACGACTACGGCGTCGAGCGCGATATCAACTACATTGTGATGCAAAACCTGACCGGCGGCGCACTGTCCGACCGGATGAAACAGGCGGCCGAAGATGGCCGTCCGCGCGCCAGCTTGAGTGACGTCGCTTTGCTGCTGGAGCAGCTGGCCAGCGCGCTCGATTACGCACATACGCAGGGTGTGATCCATCGCGATATCAAGCCGCAAAATGTGATGTTTAATAATCAGGGACTTGCGTTCCTGGTCGATTTCGGCATCGCCAAGCTCTTGACAGGCGCGACCAACATGACCGGAACCGGCATGGCGATGGGCACGCCGAGCTATATGTCGCCGGAACAGTGGGCGAGCAAGGAAATCGGCCCGGCGGCGGATCAGTACGCACTGGCGGTGATGACCTACCAGCTCATCGCGGGGCGATTGCCATTCGAGGCCGATACCCCGCTGCAAGTCATGTACAAGCATATGAACGACCAGCCGACGCCGTTAAGTACGTTCAGGCCTGACGTTCCAATGGCCGTGCTGCAAGTGATGAACCGCGCGCTGGCAAAAGAGCCCACGGAGCGCTTCCCCAACTGCACGCAGTTCGCGCAGGCGTTCGCGTCGGCAGTCGTCGGCGTCCCTGAGAGCAGGACAGAGTTCTTCACGTTCAAACTGGCGGCCGCCCGCCCATCCGGCGCGCCGTACACACCGGGGCCGAACCGGCCCGCCCATTCCACCCCGCCACCGACGGTAAATACGCCATCGCTGCCCGGCATTCCGCTAACCCAGCAGCCAAAGACCGGTCCGTCGCGCAACGTGTTGTTCGGCGGCGCTGCCGCGTTGGTTGTGATTGGTATTCTGGCCGTGCTACTGCTATCCAATCGTGGCCCGTCCGAGGCGGAGCTGCGCCTGACCGACGTCGGTCGGACGCTCGTTGCTGCGGGTCTCGCCACCGAACGCATTGAGACGCACGAAGCCGGTGTGCAGTTGATTGCGACGGAAACGCCGGAGCCGACAGCGACGAACACGGAGACCCCTGATCCGACGGCTACAGATACGGCGACCGATACACCCGAGCCGACTATTACGGACACACCCAGCGCGACACGGACCGCGACGCAGACGATCCCGCCGATAGCGACTGCCACCCTCAGCGCTCGTGAGGCCGCGCTTGCTACGGTGAACGCCGCGCCGGCACTGACCGAGACGCAGCGCGCGCTCACGCCGACCGAAGACTTCGAAGCGACGATCCGGGCCGAGATCACCAACGTGTATCTCGAGGCGCTGACCGAGACTGCGACGCACCGACCACCGACCGCCACACATACGCCAGCGCCGTCCTTCACCGCGACCACGACGCTCACATTCACGCCCACGGAGGATGTCGCCGCTACGCTAGCCGTTGAACTGACGGCCGCCTTCATCGTCGGTCAAACGGCAACCGCGGACTCGTGGACGAATACGCCGACGGCATCGTTCACGCCAGCCTCGACGACGACACCGACTGGCACGCTGACGCCATCATCGACGCATACGTCAACAGCCACCCCGACCGATACGCCGACGTTCGCACCGACACCGTCGGATACGCCAACCGCAACGCCGACAGCGAGCGACACGCCCACCTCGACTCCGACCGCCACCAACACGCCAACCGCTACGTCGACAGATACGGCGACTGCCACCAACACGGCTACAGCAACGCCGTCGATCACGCCGGTTCCGCCGACCGCCACAACCACCCTGACGCCGTCGCCCACGCCGCCCATCATGGGCATCGTCAACTCGCTGCAAACCGTTAATGTCCGGCGTGGACCGGGCGCGAGCTTTGGCGCGTTCGAGGCGTTATTCCCCGGCACCGAGGTTCAGATCATCGGTGTCGACGAGACCGGCCGATGGCTCAACGTTCGGCTCGAGGACGGCCGCGAAGGCTGGATCAACTCGCCGCTGGTGCGCATCGACCCGACCAACACGCCGCTGGCGACGTTCACCCTCCTGCCCGATCAGCCGACGCCGACACTGACTCCGACTGAGGTGATCACCGGTAAGGTGGCATCATCGCAGGCCGTGAACGTCCGCGCTGGTCCAGGGACTGACTATCGCGTCGTGGCTGTAGCCGATGCGAACATCACAATCACGATCCTCGGTCAGAACACGGAGGGGGACTGGTTACAGGTGCGAACCAGCGATGGACGATCCGGCTGGATTTCCGCTTCGCAGGTGCGGCTGGAATCCGCACCTCCGGTCATCGACTTCATTGCGCGCAACGCGGATTGGACGCCCGTCGAGCGCGACTTCGATGGCGTGACCATGATGCTTGTGCCAGTCGGATGTTTCGACATGGGCAGCACGGCTAATGATGACGAACAGCCAGTACACGAGCAGTGTTTCGACACGCCGTTCTGGATCGACAAGACCGAGGTAACACAGGCGCAGTTCCGCGCCAATAACGGGGTTCAGGCAAGCAGCAACCACTTCACCGGCGACAACCGTCCGGTCGAGGTGATTAGTTGGTTTGAGGCGCGGGACTACTGCGAAGCGCGTGGCGCGCGGCTACCCAATGAGGCCGAGTGGGAATACGCGGCACGCGGGCCGGACGCGCTGACCTATACGTGGGGCAACACGTTTGTGGCTGAAGACGCAGTGTATGTCGTGAATTCGAACGTCCAGACCGCGAACGTCGGCAGCAAACCCGGTGGGGCGTCGTGGGTCGGCGCGCTGGACATGGCCGGCAATCTGTGGGAATGGACCAGCAGCCTGTATCGTCCCTATCCTTACATTGGTGGCGACGGTCGCGAAGCGGATACCGGTACGAGAACGGATGTTCAGCGCGTGCTGCGGGGTGGCTCGTGGCTCAGCAATTCAGATGACCTGCGCGCGCCGAATCGCTCCTGGATCTTAACCATCAGCAAGAACTTCGACTACGGTTTCCGTTGCGCCCGTGATTTGGATTCCACCGACACGACGGAAACTCTGCGTACCCAATTGGCTACGCTAACTACGATTCTTCCGCTTCCAACTGATCAGGTGCTATTCCCAATCCCAACTACTAGCGGTGAACCTGTCATTCAAAGTGGTGCCGATGTATATGCATATTGCGATTCGCCGGCTTTCGGCGGCACGATACGTGCCCCAACGAACCTCGCAAGCGGCTCAACCGTCGAAATTCGGTGGAATTGGTTTGCCAAGACCGAACAACAGATACGAGATCATCTTGAGTCTGCACAATATGAAATCACGATAAATGGCGTTTCTATAGATAATCCACTCGACTACGCTACGACCATTAGTCCTTCTGGCGGGGATTTCGTACTCGACTTCTTTTATCCGACAGAACCACTTACAGCTGGCATATATCAGGTCGTGTATCGAGTAACGTGGAGAGAACAGATTTTTGACGGCTACGATTACTTTGGACCCGAAACCAACAATCCCGAAGTCACGGGAACTTGCACGTTTGCTGTTCGTTGACTGAGAATCCCGCAGAGCAGGATAACCGCGCTACCCAAGTGGATTCTTGATCACACTAAATATCCAGATCACCAAATGGGTTCTTTGTCTCCCGGTCCACATGCGGATAATGCAGCTGCCACTCTGCTGCGTCTTTGATCACCGGGTGCGCGCCGCTCATGAATGCGGAGATGTCTTGAAAACCGAGCGGCTCCCATTCACCGGCTAGCCCTTCGAGTTTCGCCACTGCCGGCGCGAGGTCAGGGCCTTCCATGATCCCCGGCACCAGAAAGCTGCGGAACTCGGCCTCGAACTTCCGTGAGGCGTCTTCATCCGCGAAATGACCGACTTCCAGCCGGCGTGCTTCGGTCGGATAGACCGTGTCGTCCATGCCGTGCTCTTCAAGATACGTCCCGAAGTCCGGCGGCAGCTGCGGGAACTCGATCAGAATCAGCGCGGTGCCGAGCGGCTCGCCCGCCGGCGTCTCGACCGGCCGGTGGTGCATCTGCCAGTAATGCGGCTCCGGTTCAGGCTGGTCGTTCTCGGCCCGGTCGATCAGTTCCTGCCATACGTCGGACACAGGCGCAGTCGATGGCTGTTCACGGCCGGATAGTTCCGCCTCGCGCAGCGTTGTGAAGCGATCGGGCGGGCCTTCGTAGAACAGCCGCCCGTCCTCGCGTTCCGGATCAAGCTCGCCGTAGACGACCGCCCGTGCCTCGGCCTGCCGCATCGCCGCTTCCAATCCGTCCCGGTGGTGCGTGTGTTCGAGGTCGTCACGATCCATCGCGGCGACTTCCCGCTCGTGCTCGTACTCGAATTCGTAGGACTCCAGCGAAAAGCTCTCGATGATCAGTCCACTATTTTGCAGCACGCCGTCCTGCCCGATCCACCACTTGTTCGCGACCAGATCCAGCGTGTACGGATCAGTGCTGACGAGGTCGAACGAGTAGTTGACGGCCGGATCGATTGGCTCCAGCAGCCGGGTGTCGGTGCCAGCCATCGCGTCGTGAAACCGCTGGGTCGGATCCACCTGCGGGTCGCCCGTAAACCGGTCAATCGGACCGGTGCTGAACAGGAATGCGCGATCCGCGTCAATCTGGCCACTGGCCTCGGCGATGTGCTTTGCCAGATCCATGGCGACTTGCAAACCTTCGGTTTCCGCCAAGACGTTGAGTTCTCGCGCCACAACCGCCGCTTCGTCGCTCATGCCGAAGGTATCGAGCGTCTGCCGTGCTTCACGCGCGTCGCCTTGCTCGGTCCAGCGCTTGACGGCCTGCAGCGCCGGCTCGCCGTCTTCCGAAACACCCGTGGAAAAGTGGTACTCCGCTTCAATGGGAGGTTCCGGTACGTCAAGCGACCGCATCGCCGCGTAGGCGGCGTACTCTGCGGGTTCGGCCGCCCGCCACTCCGGAGTCTGTTGGCCAAGCTGCTGCGCCCGCTGATTCAGAAAGTCTATCAGTTGGAACGGCAGCAGCATGCGCTCGTCGACTTCCGCTTGCAGATCGCGATACGCGTGCGCCGCGCGGTCGATGTCGTCAAATGTCGCCAGCTCCAGATAACTGCCACCGAGGTCGCTGGTATTGGCGTTGGCGTACAGATCGACCGCGCCGACGGCGTACTCGAACCGTCCGACGTTCTCACGCTCGAAGACGATCAGGGTGGCGTCGTGCCAGTGCCAGCCCGCGTCCGGATGGTAAGATTTGTCCTCGCCTTCAACCGGCGGCATCGTCGCGCTCACAGCAGCACCTCCTCGCTGGCGCTCAAGCGTTCACCGTCGCGCGACCAGAACGCGCGAAGGACGTCTGCGCGGGAGGCCTCGCCTGCCGCGACACGCTCGATGTCCGCTGCCAGCTCCTCGGCACAGGTCATCCCGGTCAGGTCGTCGAAGTGTTCGACAAGGCGTTGGGCCAGCGACTGGCCGGCATCCGTCAGGGTCTGCGAGCCGTCGACGCTGGCCAGCAGGCCGGTCGAATGGAGGTGCGCGATCGCCGCGACCGCTTCGGTCAGCGACACGCCAGCATCAGCGAGCGCGTGGGCGAGCGTCGATTCGGTGTATGGCTGCGCGGCAGGCCGAGTCACCTGCCGCATATCGACGCGTTCCAGGTGTAGGGCAGCGCCTTCCTTGAGATGAGTCAACCACGCATCGGCTGTTTCCTGCCCGCGGTCCTTGAGCACGCGCGTCCAGCCGTCAAAGAGCGTCGTCCGTGATGTCGCGCGCAGCTCGATCGGGTACTTCTTGTCGCGTGCCGGCCCAACACGGATGCGCGCCGCCGTGATGCTCTCTTGCGACGGTGTCATGTGCGAGGCGACGAAGTGCCGCCAGATCAGGCCGTAGAGCGCCGCGCCGTCACCGGCGTCATCTTCAGGCACCCGGGTGATGTCCACCGGTTCGAGGCCGACTGGTGCCGCTGACTCCGACGCGGCGTAGTTCAGACCATACTCGCGCTGAATGTAGGACAAAACCGCCTCACGTGTCCCTGCCAGCCCGTGGGAGTCCGGATGCGCGATCCACCCGGCCTCGTAGAGAGTCCCCAGTACCGACAGCACGCGCGCCGGCGTCAGACCGAGGTCGCGGCTTGCCGTCTCGATCAGCGTGCCGGCCGTGAGGCGGATCGGCGCCGGACGAGTCCGGGCGCCGCGGATCCGGCTTTCGACCCAGTACTCCGCCGGATCGAGGATGTGCGCAAGGTGGTCGGCCTGCGCTTCGGTTCGCAGCGCCAGCGGCGATCCCTTGGCGTTGAGGACTTTGGCCGTGAACGACATCCCGTCCACGTTGAGCTGCGCGGATGCCGTCCAGCAGCTTTGCGGCTTGCGGCTGGCGATCTGGCGTTCGCGATCCTGAACCAAACGCAGGCCGAGCATGCCGGCATACGACAGCGGCGACGTGCCTTCGTCAGCGGCAGATACCACCGCGTTCACGCCAATGGTGATGAGCCGGCTAACGATCCGACGGGTCAGTTCGGCGTCGATCAGGCGCAGGTCGAGCGGCCGCGGCAGCCGAAAGGCGTCGCGCACGACGTCTGGCGTCAGAGCAGCCAGCTCGACGCGGAAGACCGGCTTGTCTGCCGTATCGGGTATCAGCGACAGCACGTGCCAAGCCATCAGTTCGCCGCTGCGCCCGGGCGGTGTCGCGGCGTAGATGACGTCAGTCTGCCGCAGCAGCTTCTTCAACCGCACGACCAGTCCGCCTTTGCCCGGCACCGTGCTGAAATCCGGCGCGAAGCCGTTGTCGACGTCAACGCCAAGCTTGCCGGCCCGAAAATCGCGCAGATGGCCGCGGCACGGTTCGACACGCCAGCTTTCGCCAAGGATGGTAGACAGTGTCTTCGCCTGCGCGGGTGTTTCTACGATCACGAGTTTCATCGGTTACGTTCCTTTCGCAGCCAGCGGCGGATCGCCGCGCGTGTGTGCAGATGCCGCGCCAGTTGGCGGAGTCTTCGCCGGGCGCTGCGCCGCGAGATGTGCGTCCAGCTCACGTCCGCGCAAGACCAGCCAGACTGGCCACTCGCGGTAGGCGTGATAGGCTTCGTCTTCCAACGCCTGAAATGGACTTTCTTCGGTTTTCTTCGGCATGGCGCGTCCTCCATCAGCGTTCAGGTGGTCTGGAAGCGGGCGATTTCCCCCGCCGTGGGACGGTTGAACAGGTACCAAAGGCCTTCGTCCTGGATGTCGAGCACGTAGTGGAAGCGCGGCAGGGCGGCGATGATGTCGCGGTGCTGCTGGTTGAGGTGCTGGAAGGCTGCGTCCTCGTGAAAGACGTTCATGCCCTGCCGCTGGCTGAACACCACCCGGATCGGGCAGTTCTCGAACACCAAGCGCGCCTTTCCCTCGAGAAAGACGCTCATCTGCTGATCGACGCAGATCAGTTTCTTGCGACGGGTGCGGAAGGTCTTGGCCGCTTCGATCAGGAAGTCGAGCAGCGACGGGTGGCGCATCAGCCGGTAGACCTCGTCCACGGCGATGATGCGCGGCTGCTCGTCGATGAGGCTGTCGCGGCGGATGGCGCTCAGCACCTGCGTATAGGCCAGCGCCTGCAAGATCGGGTCGCTTTCCAGATCGTGGAAGCTGAAGACGCGCGGCCCTATCGATTCTCGACTGCCGCGTGACAGGTCGATGTTGGTCGCCCCATTCAGAAAGCCTGACCACGGTCCGCTGCCGGTACACAGCCCGGCGATCTCGTCCGCCAGATCCTTGGCAATTAGCCGGGTCGACTCTTTGTCGCCGAGACCATAAAGCACGTCGCACACGGCGTCGCAGGTCGGCACGAGGTCCGGTGTCACCTGACTCAAGTCACGGAAGCCGCGGTACAGCAGCTCCAGTGCCTCGCCGAGCAGGCCGCGCTCGAGGTTCTGCCGCTGCGCGCCGGACAACGAACGACCCAGCACCGTCTCATAAATGCGCGTGACGTGGCTGACCTGTTCGATCAGAGACGGGAACATCACGTCCTGCGGGTTGAGCCGCGTCGCTTTGGCGCTCATCACCGTCCACGGCAG
>JZRA01000021.1 GCA_001567485.1 Chloroflexi bacterium OLB13 | reverse complement strand
GCAGCGTGTGGTTCCGTTTCTGACCACTCCGCGCGACTGGGCGGTGCTGGCCGACCGCGGCATCGGCACCTCGTCGGCCCTGTTCAGCGCGCTGCCGCAGCTCGGCTTGAATGCTCTGCTGCGCGTGCAACACACCACCCGCATCCGCCTGGCCAGCGGCTGCGTGCTGTCGCTGGGCGCCTTGGTCAACCGGCCTGGCCAGGTCTGGTCCGGTTCGGGCTGGGTGTTCAAGAAGGCCGGCTGGCGGCGCGTGGTGGTTCATGTGTATTGGGCGTCCAGACAGCCCGAGCCATGGTGTCTGCTCTCCTACGACCAGCGGGTGATCCCTGCGATGTACGCGCTGCGCTTTCAGCACGAGGTCAGCTTTCGCGACCTGAAGTCCGACGGTTGGCAGTGGCAGCGCAGCCGCGTTTGGCTCCCCGACCACGCCGAGCGCCTCGTGCTCGCCCTCGCGCTGTCGTACGCCTGGGTGCTGCTGCACGGGCACTTGGTCGTCCAACACGAACCTGGACCCAGCCGCTACGGATGTTTCCGGCGCGGCCTCGACTTCCTGCGCGACCGCCTGCGCCGCCATCTTCCGTGCCTCTTCACCCTCAGTTTCTGGCTTCCCCCTCCCTTTCCTTAAAACTGTCGTCCTGTGAACCCTCAGGGAGAGGGGAGAAGGACGCGTACGTGACAGTGGAGCGTGGCGGGTGCAACACGCTGCGGCCCTACAAGACCTCCTTTGTGTCCTTCGTGTCCTCTGTGGTTCAATCGGTTTGCCTTTTACTCATCACTCATCACTTGACACTCAGCACTCCCACGGGGGCGACGGGCAGTGAGGCGCGATGAGGTTTATACTCATCACGCATCCCTTCTATTCCTTTCCCGTAGAGAGCTGAGGCGCGATGACTCGCTTTCTAATCCGCCGTATCCTCCTGCTCGGCGTGACGCTCCTGTTCACGTCCGCTGTGATCTTCGCGCTGACTCAGGTGCTGCCCGGCGATATTGCGCGCTTACAGTTGGGCCGTGAGGCGTCCGAGGCGGCGTTGGAGGCGTTCCGCGAACGCGCCGGCCTGAACGATCCGCTGCCGGTACAGTACGTCAACTGGCTGACGGGATTCGTCACCGGCGACTGGGGGATCAGCTACAGCGCCGGCAATCCGCCTGTTCAGCCGCTGGTGCTGGCGCGCCTATCGAATACGCTGCGCCTCGCCGCGCTGACGCTGGTGATCGCCGTGCCGCTGTCGATCGCGCTGGGCGTGGTGGCGGCGCTGCGCCAGAACACATGGGTCGACAACGTCGTCTCGCTGGTGTCCCTGTCGGTTGTCGGGCTGCCGGAGTTCGTGACCGGCGTCGTGCTGATCAACGTGTTCGCCACCGGCCTCGGTTGGTTCCCGCCGACCGCGCTGATCTCGCCCGATTTCACGTTCGGCGACTGGCTGCGCGCGCTGACCCTGCCAGCCATCACCGCGACGTTCGTTCTGCTTGGCTACATCGTGCGCATGACCCGGGCCGGTATGCTCGAAGAACTGCGCCAGCCCTACGTGCAGACCGCCACGCTCAAGGGCCTGTCACGGCGCACGGTGATCGTCAAGCATGTGCTGCGCAACGCTCTGATGCCGACCGTCACAGTCGTGGCGTTGAGCGTGGGCTGGCTGATCGGCGGGCTGATCGTGATCGAGAACGTGTTCAGCTTTCCCGGCCTCGGCGCGCTGCTGATCGAGGCGGTCGAAGGCAAGAACATCCCACTGCTGCAAGCATGCGTGATGGTGGTGATCTTCTTCTTCGCGCTGGCGAACCTGATCGCCGACCTGCTGTACGCCGCGCTCAACCCGCGCATCCGGTTGGGATAGACGCAAAGGCCCCGCTGGATGCCTGTGGCAGCTGCCATATCCAGACGGCGCGTGTGATGGATATACTCGTCGGGTGATCAACCCCTCAGGAGAGCTAAGTAATGTCGAATGGACTGGGCATGCATTTAGGGAATTTGTCTCGCCTATCGAACGCGCTCACGCGATCCATCAGCGCGGAGAATTTCACCGGTGAGTCGGGCAAGGGCGGCATGGCGGTTGAGGGCGCTGGAGCGCTGGCCTCACGCGAGCTGGGGCAAGGGTGGAAGGTATCGCCGTGCATTCACCTTCAGCCGAACGCCACCGCCGTGTTGGCCGACATCGCCGGGCCGGGCGCGATTCAGCACATCTGGATCACCGTCACGCCGGAAGCGTGGCGCAAGCTGATTATCCGGTTCTACTGGGACAACGAAGACGCGCCGTCAATCGAAGTCCCACTGGGCGACTTCTTCTGCAACGGCTGGTGCCAGCGCTGCAACGTGACCTCGCTGGCCGTGGCCGTCAATCCCGCCGGCGGCTTCAATGCGTACTGGGAGATGCCGTTTCGTGCGCACGCGCGCGTCACGATCGAAAACCTGTCCGACGAGGAAATCCGGGGGTTCTACTACCAGATCACGTACACCCTGACCGACGTCCCTGAGGATGCCGCCTACCTGCACGCCCGCTGGACACGCAGCAATCCACTGCCGTATCAGACCGTCCACACCCTGCTCGACGACGTGCGCGGACAGGGGCACTATGTCGGGACGTACATCGCGTGGGGCGTCAACAACCGCGGCTGGTGGGGCGAGGGTGAGATCAAGTTCTACATGGACGACGACGAGGACTACCCGACGATCTGCGGAACGGGCACCGAGGATTACTTCGGCGGCGCGTGGAACTTCGAGTTTCCGAAGGGACAGTACGGCGTGTTCTCCTCTCCGTACTCCGGCATGCCGCAGGTGATCACGCCGGACGGCCTGTATCAGAGCCAACAGCGTTTCGGCATGTACCGCTGGCACATCACCGACCCTATCCGCTTCCGCGAGCGCCTCAAGGTGACGATACAGGCGCTTGGATGGCGCAGCGGCGGCCGTTATCTGCCGCTTCAAGATGACATCGCGTCGACGGCGTTCTGGTATCAGACCGAGCCGCACGTGCCATTTCCGCCGCTGCCGGGGATCAACGCCCTCGAGGTGATCTGAGGTCAGGGCCGAGCGCGCCGGTTCACAGGCCGATCTCGTCCAGCAGCGGGGCGATCTTGACCGGCGCGCCGGTTTGAGCCGACCGCTTGACGGCCTCCATGATGCAGAACGTCTCGAGGCCTTCGGCGAGGCCGGGCGAATAATCGCCGCCTGACAGCAGCGCCTGTGCGAAGTATTCGGTGTAGTTGGCGAACTCGCCGTAGTGCATGCCGTGGACTTCGTTGTTGAAATAGACACCGCGCTTGCTGTACATATCGAACATGCGCGGCGCTGCCCATTTTTGCTCAACTTGGCCCTACTACATTCTGAGAATCTGATGAGTGAAATTGACAAGACAGCCCTCCATGATAAAGTAAGTTAAACGATTTAGTAAATCGTTTTACGCCCGCTGGTCGGCTGCCGATCTCCGCACGCGCGGTTAACGCGTCGCGGACGCTCGTCATACCGAAAAGGAGTGTTCTATCGGCCGGCTTTCTCGTAAGACCAGAGCGATTCTAGTAGCCCGTGCTGACCTCGATCAGCGAGTTGTTGAACGGAATTCGGAGGTACTGTAGCGATGCGCAACAAGACATTGAGTTCCATCCTTCTAATCGTGGTTCTGTGCATGGCGGCGTTCGGTGTTGCCGCGCAGGATCAGATTGATATTACGATTGCAGGCTGGTCGTCCAACCCCGCGGAGGACGCCGCATTGCAGGCCCGCCTCGACGCGTTCATGGCCGAGAACCCGAACATCTCGGTCGCGTTCGTGCCGTCCAGCGACCACAACGTGACGATGCAAACCGCGTTCGCCTCTGGTGAATATCCGCAGGTCTTCTATATCGACAGCTCCAAGCTGCCCGATTGGGTCGCGGCGGGTGTCGTGGCGGTTGGCGAAGACAAGATCGAAGATCCCGACGGGCTGTATCCTGACCTGCTCGACATCTTCACCCTCGACGGCGTGACGTACTGCCCGGCCAAGGACTTCTCGACGATGGCTTTGCAGTACAACAAGGACTTGTTCGACGCGGCCGGCCTCGAATACCCGACCGCCGACTGGACGTGGGACGATCTGCGCGCGGCCGCCGAAGCCCTGACCGACCCGGACGCCGGCGTGATCGGCCTTGTCACCCCGCCCAACTTCGAGCGTTGGCTGCCATTCCTGTATCAAGCTGGCGGCGAGCTGTTCGATGAAGACGGCAATCTGATGCTCGACAGCGATGCGGGCCGCGCGGCGCTTGAGTACTACGTCAGCTTCTCGACCGATGGCATCGGCGGCACGCCGGCGTCGGTGGACTCCGGCTGGGGCGGCGAGGCGTTCGGTCTCGGCCGCGCCGCGATGGCGATGGAAGGCAACTGGGTGATCCAGTTCCTGCTCGACAACTACCCCGACCTGAATTGGGGCGTCACCGAACTGCGGCCGGCGAGGCGGGCGAGGCGACCATGGCCTTCACCGTATGCTACGGCGTGGCGGCCAATATCGAGGGCGCTGAGGCCGATGCCGCGTGGGCCGTCGTCAACTTCCTGACCAACGACGAAGGCGCGCTGTCGGTTGCCGAGAGCAGCTTCGGCCCGATGCCGACCCGTATGTCGGCGGCCGAGGCCTACATCGACAGCTGGGTGAGCCGCACCGCAGACGCCAACGTTGACGCACACGACTTCAACGCCTTCATCGCCGGCAGTGAAAACTCGCACCGCTGGCAGCTTCCGGTCGGCTACGGCCCGTTCGTGGACGCGTTCAACGCCGGCCTCGAACAGGCGTTCACCGGCGCGGTCACGGTGGATGACATGATCTACGAAGTCTCGCTCGTCGCCGAAGAGATCCACGGCGGCTAGCTTCAAATCGCACGGCGGGCGCGGCGGATGGGCGACCATGCGCCGCGCTCGCTCGCAGCGTGGCGCGCAGACGCGCCGCGAACCCAGCTCCCGACGCCACCGAATCGCGGTTACACGCCATCGGCCCGCGCCGGCCCGGCTTCATCTGCAGAACTGGGATGCCCAATATGACCAGCATGACTAGCACTCAGGCGCCCGCTACGGCAACCATGGCGGACAAGCGCCGCGAGGAGACCATCGCCGGCTATCTGTTCATGTCCCCGATGATGGTCATCTTCTTGATCTTTCTCTTTATCCCTATTGCGTTCGCGCTGTTTGTAAGCTTCACCAACTGGAACGGCATCACGCCGTTGGGCCAGACTCAATCGCAGACGACCGGCGTCGTGTTGTTCACCAACCTGACCACCGATCCAGTCACGATCCCGGCCGGTACGATTGTCACGACCGAGGGGGGCAGCCCGATCCGCTACCGGCTCACCGCGGATGTCACCTTAGAAGCGGGAACCGAAGCGACCGCTGAAGGATCAATCGTCGCGCTTGACGAATTCGCCGGTTCGGGCGGGAACACCCGCCGCGACAGCATCACCGCGATCGAGGGCGACCTTGCCGAGGCCGTGAGCGTGACCAACCCGTCGGCGCTGGCGAGCGGGCAGGACAACGCCTATCAGTTCGTCGGGCTGGCGAACTATCAAGATTTGCTGTTCAAACAGGGCATCCGCCAGCGCGACTTCTTCCTGTCACTCAAAAACACGGTCTATTTCGTGCTCGGTGTCGTGCCGGCGCAGACCGTACTGGCGCTGGTGCTGGCCGTGATCGTGAACCAGAAATGGCTCAAGGGTAAAGGCATCTTCCGCACGGCGTTCTACTTCCCGTCGATCACCTCGTCGGTCGTGATTTCAATCATCTTCTTGTGGTTGTTCGCGCGCGGCGGCGTGGTCAACGTGCTGATTAGCGCGCTGTTTCCGAATTACGACCCCGTGACATGGTTGAACGACCCGAACGGGGTAATCCATAACATCCTCGGATTGGTGGGCATAACGCGCGACACGGTCGGCGACTGGGCCAGCTCGCGCATTGTCGGCTTGACGCTGTGGGACTGGATCAGCGGGCCGAGCGTGACGCTGTTCACGATTATGATCCTAAACACGTGGACGACCATTGGCACGCTGATGATTATCTACCTCGCGGCGCTGCAAGGCATCCCGTCGCAGGTGTACGAGGCGGCGTCCATCGACGGCGCGACCACGTGGCAGACATTCCGGCGTATCACCGTGCCACTGCTGGCCCCGACGACCTTCTTCGTGGTGACGCTCGGCTTGATCGGCACATTTCAGGTGTTCGATCAGATCGCGGTGATGACCAGCGGCGGGCCGGCCAAGACGACGCTCACGATCGCCTACATCGTGTACTCGAACGGCTTCAACAATTCGGAGATGGGCTTGGCGGCGGCGACCGCGCTGATCCTGTTTGCGATCATCTTCGCGTTCACCCTGATTCAGCGGCGCATCACCCGCGAATCACTCGATGCGTATTAAGGAGGCGGCGATATGGCGACATCGACCATGACACGATCCGCCGCGGCGGAGATACCGGGAGGCGGCGGTGGATTCAGGCGGCGGCTGTTGACGGTCTTCGGACTGGGCTTCCTGATCCTGTTCGCACTGATCCAGACCGTCCCGTTCGTGCTGACGGTCTCCAACTCGTTCAAGTGCCTGCCGGGGACGCGCCAAGCGCCAGAGGCGTTCATCCCGTCACAGCTCAGCACGATCGACTGCCGCACGGCGTCCGGCGGCGCAATCCCGCTTGAGGAGACGGTCAGCGGGCTGACGTTCAAACCGGCGCTCGAAGGCTACAACAAGGTGCTGGGTTCTTACCCGTTCCCGTCGTGGTTCGCCAACACGGTGATCTACGCGGTGTTCGTGACGATACTGCGGCTGGCGTTCGATTCGCTGGCGGGCTATGCGTTGGCGCGGATGACCTTTCCGGGGCGGCGGCTGATGTTCTTCGTCGTGCTCGGCACACTGATGATCCCGGCAGTCGTGCTGATCATCCCGCGCTTCATCATCCTGCGCGAGATCGGCATCCTGAACACCTATCAGGGGTTGATCTTCGCGCTGGCGGCGGATGCGTTCGGCGTGTTTCTGATGAAACAGTTCTTCGAGTCGATCCCCACCGAGATCGAGGAGGCGGCGCAGGTGGACGGGGCTAACCGCTTCACGATGTTCTTCCGCATCGTGCTGCCGATGGCGACGCCGGCCCTCACCGCGCTGACGATCTTCAGCTTTCAGGGGACGTGGAACAACTTCATGGACGCGCTGATCATCGTCGGCGGCAAGGCGGACTTATGGAATCTGCCGCTGGGCATGGCGCAGCTCAGGGGGCAGTTCGGCGAGACGCTGGAGTGGAACACGTTCCTCGCCGGCGCGGTGTTCACCACCATTCCAATGGCGATCCTGTTCTTCGTCTTCCAGCGCTACTTCGTGGAAGGCGTGAGCTATTCGGGCCTCAAGGGATGACGGCGGCGCGCTTACGGGATGGGGGTGTCGGGTGATCGACGGTTTGCGCGTGGTGCTGCAGGCGCTCAACGACGTGCGCCGGCAGGGGTACGTCTATATCTGGGCAAACCTCGCCTTCGTTGCGCTCAGCCTGCCGGTCGTGACGATGCCGGCGGCGCTGGTGGCGCTGTTCACCGTCAGCCATCACGCGCAGACCGAGGCACGCGGCGCGGATTTGGACTTGTTTTGGGAGACGTTCAAGGCGCACGTCTGGAAGGCGCTGCCGTGGGGGCTGGCAATGGCGGCCTTTGGGTTCGTGGTCGCCAGCAACCTGATCAGCTATGCGCCTTACAACGGGCCGGTGATCCAGATTTTGCGCGTCGGGTGGATGCTCGGAGCCGTCGTTTGGATGGGGCTGCTGCTGTACACTTGGCCGCTGTATCTGGAGATGGCCGAGCCTGACGTATGGGGCGCGTCGCGGAATGCGGTGGTGATGCTGCTGCGCAATCCGTTCTTTTCACTGGTGATTATGGCCTGTGTCGTGCTGCTGTCGGCGATCAGCACGGTGTTGATCGCTGCGTGGCTGGTGCTGACATGGGGCGCGCTAGGCGCGATAGGCAGCGCCGCGGTGATTGACCGTGTGGCGGTCGTCCGCAGCGTGCGGAGGGAGAATGCCTTCAATTCGTGATGTGGCCGAAGAGGCCGGTGTATCGGTCGCGACCGTCTCGCTTGTCCTGAACGAAAAAGGGTCGATCAGTCCGGAGACGCGGCAGCGGGTGCTGGAGGTCGTCGACCGGCTCGGGTACATCCGCAGCTCGCGCGCGCGCAGCCTGCGCGACAACCAGAGCCGCGTCATCGGCTATGCGTGGGACAAGCAGCGCAGCGAGTTCAACCCGGTGCTCGACAGCTTCCTGTACGCCATTTTGCGAAACGCAGAAGCGCACGGCCGCAACGTCTTGGTGTTCAGCGCCGAGGACAGCACCGACGTCGCTATCTATCGCGAGCTGGCGGCGGCCAAGCGAGTCGACGGGTTCGTCCTGAGCCATACTGTGCAGGACGATCCGCGGTTCGTGTATCTGCACGAGGCGGGCGTTCCGTTCGTCGCGTTCGGGCGCAGCAATACGCCGCTGGACGACGAGGTGTTCTGGGTTGACGTGGACGGGCAAAGCGGGACGCACGCCGCCACCGAGCATCTCATCAAGCACGGACACCAGCAGATCGGATTTGTCGGGTGGCCGGCCGGCTCGGTGTCCGGCGACAGCCGCTGGTTGGGATACATGCGTGCGATGCGTGAGTGCGGGTACACGCCGCCTGCGGAATACGACATCCGGGTCATGAACCATGTCCGGGAGGGGTATGAGGCGGGGCAGCGGCTGCTCGACCTCGATTCACCGCCGACCGCCGTAGTGTGCGTCAGCGACGTGTTAGCCGCCGGCGTCATGCGTGCCTGTGCCGCAGCGGGAGTGCGCGCCGCGATCACCGGCTTCGACGACACGCCCATCGCCGAATTCATGCACCCGTCGCTGACGTCGCTGCGCCAGCCGGTGAACCGCGCGGCCGAAATCCTGATCGAGATGCTCGTGGCGCAGTTGGACGGGCAGCCCATCAGCTCGCGTCAGGTGTTGATCCAGCCTGAGCTGGTGATCCGGGGGAGCAGCACGATTTAGAGATGGACTGGCGCGGGTTGGGGTCAATGTGATTGGCGCGGCGGACGGCATAGAGGGCCGCGTTCGGGCGAAGGCGTAATCGCCGCCCGTAGGACATTCGGGAGAGGCCCGAAAGGACGAGAGAGGACGTGCGATGAACCTTTTTGAGCAGCGTCTATGGCAGGTCAAAGAAGCGCCGTTTAGACCTAACGGCATCGCCCATACCGAGACGATCTTCACCATCGGCAATGGACTGGTCGGCGTTCGTGGGGCGTTCGAGGAAGGCTATCCGGGCGAGTCGGCGACGGTGCTGGCCGCCGGCGTGTTCAACCACGCGCAGGGCCAACTGGTGCCAGAGCTTCCCGTGCTGCCGAATTGGCTGTCGTTCCGCGTCCGGGTTGACGGCGAGACCTTCGGCCTGAACGCTGGCCGTGTCATCGGCTTCGAGCGCGTGCTGGATCTCAAGACCGCTGCGCTCCGGCGCGGCGTGCTGTGGCTCAGCCCGAACCGCGTCACGCTGCGCGTGTTGTTCGAACGCTTCGCCAGCCTCGACAACCCGCACGTCATGGCGCTGCGCGTGATGGCGCAGGTGATGAGCGACGGCGCGCATACGCTGGAGATCGTCGACGCGCTGGACGCGACCGGGAACAACCTGATGAACGTCGATCACTGGTCGAAACGCACGTTGAGCGCGGACGGCGCGGTGCTGCGCTTTGACGGGACGACGTCGCAGAGCGCGTACCGGGTGGCGATGCGCGCGCATACGTCAGCGGATGTCGGCGTGGCGTGGAGCGACGTGTCGGCCTCTCGTGTCGCGGCGCACAAGGCGTCCTTACAGGTTGCTCAGTACGAAAAAGTGACGTTCACCAAGATCGTCGCGCTGCACACGACGCGCGACGCCGGCGACCCCGCGAGCGCGGCCGAGCAGACGCTCAAGTCCGCGGTCGCAGCCGGTTATGACGCGCTGAAATCGGCGCATGAAGCCGCGTGGTCGGACGTATGGCAGCGGATGGACGTGGTGATCGACGGCGACGAGCTGGCGCAGGTCGCGGTGCGCTTCAGCATGTATCACATCATGATCGCCGTGCCGACACAGGACGAACGTGTGAGCATCGGCGCTAAGACCCTCAGCGGCTTCGGCTACAAGGGGCATGTGTTCTGGGACACCGAGCTGTTCATGCTGCCGCCGCTCACGCTGTCTTATCCCGAACGGCGCGCTCGCTGCTGATGTACCGCTATCACAACCTGCACGGGGCGCGGGAGAAGGCGCGCGAGGCCGGCTGTGAAGGCGCGATGTATCCGTGGGAGAGCACCGACACCGGCCTCGAAACCACGCCGCGCTGGGCCAACGAGCTGAATGCGCAAGGCGAGCGCATCCGCATCTGGACGGGGGACAACGAACAGCACATCAGCACCGACATCGCCTACGCCGTCTTGCAGTACTGGCGCTGGACGGGTGATGACCGCTGGTTTTTGGACTACGGCGCGGAAATCGTGCTCGATACGGCGGTGTTCTACGGCAGCCGCGCCGAGTGGAACGCGGACGCCGGACGCTACGAGCTGTCGATGCAGATCGGCCCGGACGAGTATCACGAGAACGTCGACAACAGCGTGTTCACCAACCGCATGACGGCGTGGCATTTGGAGCAAGCCCTGAACGTGTGGGCATGGCTGTCCGCGGATCATCCTGATGAGGCGCGCCGGCTTGGCGAAGCGCTCCAGATCGACGCGGCGCGGCTTGACAAGTGGCGCGATATCGCCACCAAGATGTGGATTCCGACTAGCGATCAGGGCGACGGCGTGGTGTTCGAGCAGTTCGAGGGCTTCTTCGACCGGCTCAAGCCGATCCCGCTGCATGACTTCAGCCCGCGCACGGCCAACATGGATTGGCTGTTGGGCCACGCCAAGACGCAGGAATCGCGTGTCATCAAGCAGGCCGACGTCGTGATGCTGATGGCGCTGCTGGGCGATCAACTGGGCGACCGCGCGTTCCTGCGGCGCAATTGGGAGACGTACTATCCGGTCGTCGATCACGGCTCGTCGCTCAGCCCGTCGATTCACGCATGGGTGGCGTCGCGGCTTGGCTTGATCGAGACGGCCTACGAGCTGTTCGTGTACGCCGCCGCGATTGACCTCGAAGACCGGAAGGGCAACGTGCACGACGGTATCCACGCGGCCAGCGCTGGCGGCTTGTGGCAGGCGGTCGTGTTCGGATTCCTCGGCCTCAAGCTGACCGACTCTGGCCCGCAGATCCACCCGGCGCTGCCGTCACATTGGCGCAGGGTCGCGGTGACCGTACGGTGGCGCGGCCGTCCGATCCGGCTGGAAGCCCATGCCAGCGCGGCCGAGTCCGCGAGGGTGCAGCCGTGATTGACGCCATCGGCTACATCTTCGACCTCGACGGCGTGATTACCGACACGGCCGAGTACCACTTTCGCTCGTGGCAGCGGTTGGCGCAGGAATTGGGCATCCCGTTCGACCGGCACGACAACGAAGCCCTGCGCGGGGTTCCGCGCCGGCGCAGCTTGGAGCTGGTGCTCAAGGGGCGCGAGCTGCCGGAAGACGAGATGCAGCGGCTGATGGCGCGTAAGAACGCGTACTACCGCGAGTTTCTACACGACATCACGCCGTCCGACCTGCTGCCCGGCGTGGGCGAATTTCTAGCCGAAGCGCGCGCGCTGGGCGTGGTGCTAGGCCTCGGCTCGGCGTCGAAGAACGCCCGCGACGTGCTGCAACAGCTTCAGATCACCGGCTTATTCAGCGCCATCGGCGACGGATACAGCGTCGTCAACCAGAAGCCCGCGCCCGACCTGTTCGTGTGGGTCGCTGGCCGGCTGGATCTGCCGCCGGATCGCTGTGTGGTGTTCGAGGACGCGCAGGCTGGCATCGACGCGGCCAAAGCAGGCGGCTTCCGGACGGTTGGGATCGGGCCGGCGGAACGGGTCGGTCATGCCGACCGAGTCGTGGATGGGCTGCACGCGCTCAAGGCGCGCGACTGCTTGCCGTCGTTGTGATCGGCGGATCACGGCTGGCGGGCCACATGCTCGCGCTATGACGAAAAGCTTCATGTAAGAAGTTGAAAGTGCTGAGTGACGAGTGCTGAGTCCTGAGCGGCTACCAGACTTCACCGCTCGTGGAACCCTCTGAGGCGGAAGATTGGGTTTGCTGACTTTTTGAGTAGGTTATCGAAAGTCGGTGGGTAAAACTGTCCGAATCGCGACATCAGCCGAGTGAAAAAAGTTGGCGCTTTCTCATCACCTGTCACTCGCCGCTTTCAACTTCTTACTTTAGAACGGCTGCGCCGAGCTGCCGCCCCCGTCGATCGTCTGTACGGCGTGCAGGATTTCCGACATCTTCGGCCATGCGATGGTGTCCGGCAGCACCCACTTGCTGCGCAGCACGCCGCGCGGATCGATCAGCATGATGCACCCGCGCCCCGCGAGGTTGTACTGGACGGCGGCGCTGGCGAGCGGATCGGCTAGCACGGAGAACGTCAGCGGAAACGGCATGGTATGGCTGAAGGTCTGCACCGCGTTCGGCGTCGCTTGGACAATCGCCGCGGGTGGAATGCCCATCAGCGCGAGATTCGCCGCGTGGCGCTGAAGCCAGAGCACGCGCCGCACGTTCACCGGCTGCCATAACTCGCTCAGGCATACCAGCAGCAGGCCGCGCGAGCCGGTCAGTGTGGCGATGCTGTGCGTGCGCTGCGATTGATCGGTCAGGACGATCTCAGCGACCTTGAGGTTGAGTACCGGGCCCCATTCCAACACATCGACCATCGATGATTGTTCTCATTCGTTGTCGGTCTTATGATTGTCAACCGTGCGTAAATGCTTTGTCAATGCATGCACCCTGAGAGATTTGTAACATCTTCCCTCGTCAGGCATGGCGAATTAGTACCAGCGTACGCGGCGGCGGGGCGAAATGAGGTGTCACACGCGGTCTGCGCCGCACCGCTGCGCGTCCCCTAGCCGGTGACACTCGCGCGGCGTATACTGGCTCACGTCAGCAGGACAAAGAGATGCCATGACTCTTGCGGGTTTCTTGATCGGCCTGATCGGTGTCGGCGCGCTGCTCGTCGTTCTGGCGGTGCAGCGGCGTTACCGTCGGCCGCAGAGTGTCGCGCGCGGGCTGCTCGTCAGCTACGCCGTCATCGTGTTGGCGCTGGCCGCCGGCGAGTTCTACGTGCGCTACATCTACGCCGACTCACGCATGGAGTTCGGCCTGCACGGCATGAATTGGGCCAACAAATACATCGAGCGCAACAGCCTCGGCTTTCGCGACCGCGAATGGACGGTCGAGGAGTTGGAATCGCGCACGACGGTCTTTGTGTTGGGCGATTCGTTCACGGAGGGCTGGGGCATCAACAACCCCGCCGACCGCTACACCGCCGTGCTCCAGCGCCATCTCGGAGACGACTACGCCGTGGTCACGCTGGCGCGCGCCGGCCAATCGACCATCAACGAGCTGGAATTCCTCGAAACGTACCCGTATCAGCCGCCCGACGTCGTGATCTTGCAGTACTTCATCAACGACATCGACATCGCGGCGAAATCGAACGGCATGCAGTGGGATTTCGCCGCGCCGTCTGTGCCGCCTATCGCCGATCAGTCGTACCTCGCCAGCTTCTTGTTCTGGCGCGCCAACTATGAGCGTTTGTTCCACAACGTACACGACGGGCGCACCGAGTGGGAGTTCTACTACGCGGCGTACGACAACGCTTACATCTTCGACATCCACCGGCAGGAGATCGAGCGTTTGATCGACGCGGTGGAGGATCGCGGCGCGCGGTTGATCGTCCTGATCTTCCCCAACCTGCTCGATCCGGTCGGCAGCGTGCCGTACGTTGATCGCGTTGCGCAAGTGTTCGAGGCGCGCGGGATCACCGACATCCTCAAGCTGACCGACGAGGCGGCGGCATGGCCGCTGGAGGAGCGCATCGTCTCGCCGTTCGATTCGCACGCGTCGGTGGCGTTCAACCGGCGCATCGGCGATATGCTGTATGACCAGTTCTTCGCCCCGTAAATTCTGGCTGATCGCCGCGGCCTGCGCGGTCGTGCTGCTGGCGGCGGCGATGCGCATCCTCGGCGCAGGTCATCTGCCGTTCTGGTCGGACGAGGCGTGGAACATCTGGGTGACGCGTGATGGCGCGGCGTTGATGCTCGAACGCCTCGCCGCGAATCATCATCCACCTGCGTACTTTCTGGCGCTGCAAGGCTGGCAGGTGGTCGCCGGTGACGGCAAGCTGGCGCTGCGTTTTCTCAGCATCGCGGCTGGCGTGCTAACTACGGCGATCATTTACCGCGCCGGCGCGGACGCCTTCGGCCACGGGGTAGGGATCGCCGCGGCGCTGATGTTCGCCGTATTCGAACAGCCGGTGTACTACGGGCAGAGCGTTCGCCATTACACATGGCTGCTGCTGGGCGAAGCGCTCACGCTGTGGACGCTTGTGCGCGCGTTAAACGTCCGGCGTGGGGGCGCTGGGCCGCCTATGCCGGCGCGGTCGCGTTCCTCGCCTACTCACTGTACGTCGGGCTGATCGCCGTGGCGCTGCAAGGGCTGGCGGTGCTGGCGCTCTGGCGTGCGCCGCTGCGGCTCAAGGCGCGGCTGATCGCGGCCTACGCGGCGGCGGCGCTGATGTTCGCGCCGTGGCTCATCTACGCCCTGCCGGGGATGGTGAACAAGATCAACGCTGGCGCGATCACCGGTTACCTCAACAGCATCGCCACCACGCCGGCCGGTATTGCGCAGGCCGCCGATCTGCTGACGGCGGGCCAGCCGGCGCTGGGCCTCGGCTTACTGGCGCTGGCGGTTGGCATCGCGTGGCGTGGACGAACCGCCTTCGAGATGGTGGCGGCGCGCGTCGTGCTGGCGGCGGGGGCCGGCACGGTGACGGCCATGCTGCTCGTCAACCTGCGCATTGGCATCGTCAGCGAACGCACGCTCACTGCCGCCGTGCCGGCGCTGGCGCTGAGCTTCGCCGTGGGCGCTGGCGTGCTGCCTGCGCGCGGGCGCTCCGTGCTGGTCGGCGCGCTGGTCGCGTGGGCGATCCTCACGCCGCAGAACGTCATTCCGCGCCTGAACAGCGACCTTGTCGCGCAGACGGTCGCGGCGGGCTGGAGTCCCGGCGATTTCGTGCTGCTTGAGACCGGCTTCGACGACATGGCTTTTGCCTACGAACTCGAAACAGTCCTGCCCGATCTCGACCGGCGCATCTTCCCGTCGTTCTACGAGTACGACTATCCCGACGATTCCGCGATGCTGGCCGATCTCGAGGCGGCGCTGGCACGCGAAGAACGCGTGTGGCTCGTATATTGGAACGTCCCGCCGCGCCTCGCCGGGATGCTCGAACAGCGCGGATACACACGTGTTCACACCGGGCGCGTGCCGGTCGGGATCAACGATCCGCTGTATCGGCTGTATCCAGAGGTTGAGGTGTCGCTGTTCGTCCATCCGCGGACTCCGGCCGAACCGCGTGTGTTCGGCGGCCTGTTCGCGCTGACGGATGCGGTTGTTCCGGCACAGGTCGCGGTCGGCGGCACGCTGCACGTCGATCTCGTATGGCAGGTGGACGATCTGCCCGACCGCGATTACACCGTCGGCCTGTTCGTGCTGGACGCCGAGGGCCGCACCCGCGCCGAACACTTTGGCCCGCCGCCCGAAAATCCGACATCGCAGTGGCCGGTCAGGGAGATGATCTTCGACCGGCACAGTATCGACCTGCCCGCCGACCTGATGCCGGGGACGTACTCCGTGCTGGCGGTCGTCTATTACTATGAGACGGTCGATGCGCCGCTTCAGGTCGAGGGCGAGCCTAACCTCGTAATCGGCGCGTTCGAGGTCGTCGACCCGTAAGCTCCGGTTTGATCCGCGCGAAAGCCCGTCTGCGGTACCACGCGCCCCTACACTTCCAAATTTCCAAATTTGACTTCTTGACACAACCCGGATTCGGGCGTAATGTTTGGCATACCAATAATTGGTATACCAACGATTGAGGCGCAAATGACCGAGGAAACGGTGAAGCTGTCAGTTCGTGAAATCCAGACGTTGTTCTCCGTCGTCCATAAAACATGGATGCAGACGATGGGCGCGCATCTGGCGAGTCATGGCTGTGGGCTGTCGCCGTTACAGTACGGTCTGCTGCGAACCCTTAGCACAAAACCCCTGACATTGAGCGATTTGAGTCGAAAGTTCAACCTCGACCCCTCGACTCTCGTACCTAGTGTCAGTGCGCTGGTGAAGCGCGGGCTGGTGAAACGTGAGCGCGACCCGAACGACCGGCGGCGTATGCCGCTTCAACTCACGGCAGCCGGCCGGCGCGCCTTTACGATGGTGCCCTTCACGCTGGAGCACGACCCGTTAGCGGATGGCCTGCGCGAGATGGGCGAGGACAAGACCCGCGCGCTGCTTGGCCTGCTGACGGAGCTGGTCTCACGCCTACCTGATGGAGAATCCATGCTGCGTGATATTCGCGAACGGGTGGAACTGCACGAGCGCCTTGCACATGAGGCGACCAAGACCGACGACTAACGTCGCAATCATACCTACCGAGAGAGGGACACAGGAATGCAAGCTGTTCAACCGATGGAACGAGGACGTGGGCGTGCGCGCCGGAAATCCGGGCCGAATACGCTAGGGCGCGCCATCCGCTACTTAGGCAAGCAGCGCCGCACCGCGATCATCGCTTACGGCGCGCTGATCGTGGCGACGCTGGCCCAGCTGGCCGTGCCGCTGCTGACGCAGAACATGATCGACACGGTGACGCAGGGCGCGGTGGCCCGCACGGTGTTCAATATCGAGAATCCAGTCACGCGCGGATTGGCGACGCTGGCCGTTCAGCAGGGGCTGGGCACGACGCCGGAGCGCCTCGAAGCGTTCAACCTCAACGCCGAGTCATGGCTGATTGGCGCGGCGGCCATCATCCTGATGTTCACCATCGTCCGCGCCGGCTTCAGCTTCACGTCGGCGTACATGGCCGAGGTGACGTCGCAAGGGCTGGCGTTCGACTTCCGCAACGAGATCTTCGCCAAGCTGCAGCGGCTGTCGTTCAGCTACTACGACCGCAATCAGACCGGCCAATTGATGATCCGCGCGACCGACGACGTCGAAAAGGTGCGTCTGTTCATCGCGCAGGGCTTGGTGCTGGCGGTGCAAGCGCTTCTGCTGCTTTCAGCGACGCTCATCATCCTGCTGCTCACCAACTGGCGGCTGACGCTGGTGGTCATCCCGATCCTGCCCTTCGCGCTGGTGCTGTTCATGATCTTCGGCGCGGTCGCTCAACCGCTGTTCGCCGAAGTGCAGAAGCGCCTATCGCGGCTCAATACGATCTTGCAAGAGAACCTCGCCGGAATCCGTGTGGTGAAGGCATTCGTGCGCGAGTCGCACGAGCAGGGGCATTTCGACGGCGCGGCCGACAGCGTGTTCGCACAAGCGTTGAAAGTGACGCGCACGTTCGCGTTCCTGTTCCCGGTCGTGTTCCTGATGGCACAGCTCGGGCAGGCGCTCATCCTGTACTTCGGCAGCGGCCAGATTATCGACGGCAGCTTGACGCTCGGCGAATATCAGCAGTTCTCGCTGTATTTGCTGTACGTGTTCTTCCCCATCGGCCAGCTCGGCTTCATCATCTCGCTGATGGCGCAGGCGACCGCGTCATCCAACCGCGTGTTTGAAATCCTCGACGCCAAGAGCGATGTCTCCAACAAGCCGGACGCCGTGGATCTGCCGGCGGTCAGCGGACAGGTCGAGTTTCGCAACGTGACATTCCGCTACTTCGGCAGCAGTGCGCCGGTGCTGGATGGCGTCAGCTTCACGGCCCAGCCCGGCCAGACGATTGCGCTGTTGGGCGCGACAGGCAGCGGCAAGTCCACGATCATCAACCTGATCCCGCGCTTCTATGATGCCAGCGAAGGCGCCGTGTTGATCGACGGCCATGACGTGCGCGACGTCACGCTGGACAGCCTGCGCAGTCAGATCGGTATCGTGCTGCAAGAGACCAATCTGTTCGGTGGGACGATCCGCGACAACATCGCTTTCGGCCGGCCCGACGCGCCGCTGGAGGACGTGATTGAAGCGGCGAAAGCCGCCGCCGCGCACGACTTCATCACAGGCTTTGCGCAAGGGTACGACACGCCGGTGGGCGAGCGCGGCTCGTCGCTGAGCGGCGGACAGAAACAGCGTATCGCCATCGCACGCGCGCTGCTGCTCAACCCGCGCCTGCTGATCCTCGACGACTCGACCAGCGCGGTTGACCTCCAGACCGAGGCACACATCCAGCGCGCGCTCGACAACCTGATGCGCGGCCGCACCAGCTTTGTGATCGCCCAGCGCATCACGACCGTTTTGAATGCCGACCAGATCATCGTGTTGGACAAGGGCAAGATCGCGGCCATCGGCACGCACGCCGACCTGCTTGAGAACAGCGCGATCTACGCCGAAATCTACAATTCGCAGCTCATCGGCGACGCAGTCGCTGAACGGTAGTAGTCAGTAGGCAGTTGTCAGTAGGCAGTTGTCAGTGGACAGTGGGCAGTAGGCAGTAGGCAGTTGTCAGTGGGCAGTTGTCAGTGGGTAGTTGTCAGTAGGCAGTTGTCAGTGGGCAGTCGTTAGTGAAGAACGGTCAGCAGTACCTCGCGCTGACTCCTGAAAACTGACCCCTGAAAACTGATCCCTGAAAACTGATCCCTGAAAACTGATCCCTGAAAACTGTCCCCTGCCCCCTAGGGAGGAACGACCGATATGCTCGATATGCAACGCAGGTTGCTCGATCAGGAAACCACCAAGCCGCAGAACGTCGGCGTGACGCTGGCGCGCTTCGCGGGATACTTCCGGAAGTACTGGCCGGGTTTGCTGCTGGTACTGATATTCATCATGGTAGCGACATGGGCGCAGGTGACGACGCCGGAACTCATCGGCCAAGCCGTCGACTGCTACCTGTATCAGCCACAGGCGACAGCCGGAATGGCCGCCGCGGTGATGGGCGAGGATGCCGCAGCGGCCGCCACCGCCGACACATGCTGGTGGACGGACGACGATGCCGCGGCAATCGCGGCGCGCATCAACGCCGACACGACCATCGCCGAAGCCGACAAGCAGGGCGCGATCAACACCGCCAAGCTGGCCGGCGTGGGTAGTGTCGTGCTGACGTTGATCGGGTTGTACGTGCTCGGCGCGGTGCTGACCGGCTTGTCGTTCTACGCCATGGCGTGGAGCGGCCAGAACGTGCTGCGCGACATCCGCAAGGCGCTGTTCCGCCAGATTCACCGGCTGTCGCTGGGCTACTACGTCCGCCACGAGGCCGGCAACGTGATGAGCCGCATCACCAACGACACCGACACCATTCAGCAGGTGTTCAGCAACTCGCTGCTGCAAGTGTTCAGCAGTACGCTGCTAATGACGTGGATCGCGCTGCGCATGCTGCAAACGAACTTCGTCTACGCGCTGATCAGCCTGCTGGTCGTGCCGGTCATGGTGTGGACAACGATCTACTTCAGCGGACAGGCGCGCAAGGCGTATCGCCGCGCCCGTGAGCAGCTCGGCAACGTTAACGCCGACTTGCAGGAGAGCATCGCCGGCGCGCGCGAGGTGCAGGCCTTTAACCGCGAGAACGAGACGATCCTCGAATTTCAGGAGTCGAACGCCGCCAACCGCGACGCTAACGTCCGCGCCGCGACCTTCACCACCGCGATGACGCCGATGCTCGAAGCCCTCGGCTATCTGGCGCTGACTATCGTCGTCGTGGCCGGCGGCCTGTCGATGCTGCAGAATGCGCCGCTGCTCGGAATCGGCAGTGTCGTGACGCTCGGCCTCATCATCACCTATATCCAGTACGTCCAGCGCTTGACTCAGCCGATCCAGCAGATCGCGCTGTTGTGGACGAACATCCAGAACGCCATCGCCGGCGGAGAGCGCATCTTCGGCCTGCTGGACGAGAAGGCGGACATCACCGACAAGCCGGACGCCAAAGACCTGCCACCAATCGAGGGCCGGGTCACGTTTGACAACGTCAGCGCCGAATACGAGCGCGGCGTGCCGGTGTTGAAGGATGTCAGCTTTCATGCAGAGCCGGGGCAGATGATTGCCATCGTCGGGCCGACCGGCGCGGGCAAGACCACCATCATCAACCTGCTGCCGCGCTTCTATGACGTGACCGGCGGCGCGGTGTCGATCGACGGTCACGACGTGCGCGACGTCACTATCGCCAGCCTGCGCTCACAGATCGGCATCGTGCTGCAAGACACGTTCCTGTTCAGCGACACGGTGATGAACAACATCCGCTATGGCCGGGTGGATGCCAGCGACGACGAGGTGATCGCGGCCGCCAAGCTGGTCGCCGCCGACACATTCATCGAGAAGCTGCCGGACGGGTATCAGACGGTCTTGGGCGAGCGTGGCAGCGGGTTGAGTCAGGGCCAGCGCCAGCTGATCGCGATTGCGCGCGTGGCGTTGATGAACCCGCGCCTGCTGATCCTCGACGAGGCGACATCAAGCGTGGATACGCGCACCGAGCGCATCATTCAGCGTGCGTTCGAACAGCTGCTCGCAGGGCGCACCAGCTTCGTGATCGCGCACCGGCTGAGCACGATACGCAACGCTGATCTGCTGTTGGTGCTCAAAGACGGAGATATTGTCGAGCGCGGCACGCACGACAGCCTGCTCGAACAGCGCGGCGCGTACTACGAGCTGTACATGAGTCAGTTCCGCCACGAGGCCGACGAACCCGCCGCCGCCGACTGAGGCAGCGCTGAGGGAAGGGTAAACCGAC